>CAYJKC010000036.1:0-19490 GCA_964370675.1 uncultured Desulfovibrionaceae bacterium | reverse complement strand
CTGAAAAACAGCAATCTACTGCGTCAGCGATAAAAAGCCAAACTGCTTATGTATGTCCAATACACTGCGCATCTTGGCTTTTTTCGCTTCCTTGTATCTTGCTATTTTTGAGCGGATTATTATAAGACAAGTGGCTTAATGTTGTTAATCCGCTGAAAAACTATTTTATAAAAAAGCTCCTTGCTCGGAGCTTTTTTATGCGGCGCAAGATTTGTGCCCTACACATTTAGCAATGATAAAAGCTTGTGAAATCTAATCCAAAGATACACAAAAAGGCACTTATGTAGACACTATCTAAAAACCCCATTTAAACTTCATGCCCATACCTACTTCAGAGTTTTGAGATGGTCCATCACTATCTAATGGGGAGTCAAGATGCTCTTGTAAATGTAGTTCGGGTCCTGCAGATACTGTAAAATTGTCTTCTTCAACCATAGTTGCATATGCGCCAACTACTTCGCGTTGAGAATTTAAAACAGTTTCATCAATTTTAACTGGTTCAGTAAAGGATGGTCGCCATGTTGCTTCACCCTCTACACTGCTATCACTATGAATTTTTGTCTTGCCGATGGCTATGGGTTTATTATCGAGATTACGTTCATAATCTGCAATACTTTTCACTTGGCTATCTTTGCTTTCATTGGTGTTGGGCTTATTTGTTGGTACAACAATAGGCTTAGCAGGTGTGCGCTTGCGAGCGAGTTCCTGTATAGATTCACCTTGTTCCCAAAGTTCACCCTTACCGCTTAGCGGTGCACCACTAGGATACCAGTCTTTGGCAGGTTTTACACTGGCTTTAATATTGGACATGCTCTTTTTAGGCGTAGGCTTAGTGGTATTGTCTGTATTATCAATAGCAAAGGAAGTTGACACGCTTAAAAAACTTAATGCTAAGATAAATACTAAAAGGCGGATGGTTTGCATAGATTTGACCCTATATTACTTAAATAGCGCTGGCAAGCATCATTAAGCAAAAAACTTTTTTTATTTTCATTTCATTAATTAGGACGCAGTTAATTGTGTGCAATTTTTATCTGCCAAGCTTCATGCGGCTTATAAGTTCAGTCAACTTGGCAGTTTTAGCTGGATTGGTATAACTTAATATTTCACCAGCTTGCTTTGGTTTCATGCTTGACAAAATTTTGACTGCAATGGCTTCATCCATGGTTTCAATGGCTTTTGCCGCTTGTTTAGCTTTCATATTTACATACATGCTAGTTAGGGCATCAACCTTACCACCTTCAACGCTTTTAGCTTCTTTAAGCATGTCTTGAACTTTTTTCTCAGCGGCTTGCAATTCTTTTAGGCGTTGTTCAGTTTGTTTTTTAAGCATAAGTAATTCTTGCTCACGTCTAGCAATATCTTGTTGTTTTTGCAAAGGATCTTCCGGTGCTACATAGGCATTAACATTAGGGGCAGGGGGGGTAGGGTTTGGTATTAAGGGGTTAGGTTGTACTACACCTACTTGCGGTCCTGCAGTTCCTGCCGGTAAAATAGTTGGTGCTGGTGCATTTTGTGCAGCAGCGTTTTGTTGTGGTGGTGTAAAAGGGGAAGGTGCAGCAGAGTTTGGAATTGTAGGTGGTGGAGGTGAGTCTAAGGTAGCTGCATATGCCACTTGATCAAGACCAAGGCGTGGAAATGGTAATGATGTTAGAGCAGTAATATTATTCCACCATAGCGGCTTTTCTTCCGTTGGTTTTTTAGGCATTATAGGGAGTGTGGTAGCTTTAGCTGTTTCTGGAAGATAGTTTGTGGTCGATGCAGTTGGTTTATTATATTGCTTGGCAGCACGCACAGCATCAGAACCTTGCGGAACTTCAGTTGTAGTAACAGGTTGTGTAATGTTTTGCTCCGTTGTGGCCACAACTTGTGTTTCTTGTGGTAATTGTGCAGGGGCTTGTATAGATTCTTTATTAACCGCTATTGGTGTATCTTGGGTTGGCATAAATAATTCAAAATCTGGCAAAGAATAACCAGAAGCTAAAGCTATAAGCAAGGCAACTTTTATGACGCCAAAGCATATAAGTAAATGAAAAACTTTAGAAAGCTGTGAACCCGTGGCGGAGGGTTGCTGTTTCGTCGTTAATTTTTCTTTCATGTTCTTTTTCAGCTGCATAATAACGCTCCTGCTGCTTTTCTTTAAGCTTTTCCAAAATTTTACTGTCTTTTGCGCGCATAACAACAAGGGTACGGCATTGCTCAACTAATGTAATTAAGTGACTAATGTTTGTAGCTGTTTTTGCAATGTCTTCTCTAAGTCCTTTAATGTAGTTTTCTAATAACCAGCGCGTAGCAGAGTCGGCATCAAGTCCTTTATACAAATCGCTTTCTTTTTCTGCAAGTAGTTCTTTAAGTTCTTGCATGCGACTTTCTTCGTGCAATAGCATGCGTTTTGCTTCAGCCAATTTGATCTTGGCTTCTTCTTCCATCTGTTCACGATAATCAAGTATTTTTTGCATGTTAAACTTAAATGACATTTTCCCTTCCGTCGTTGAAATGACAGTATGCTATTTTATTGCAAAACTTGCGCCAATGTTTTACAAAGACAATGTAAATTACACCTTAGATAAGCTATATGTTGTAATAGGCTGTATTGATAGTTTTTTTAAGTATGTAATGATGGCTCATAGTCTTCTTATCAATTCTAATTTCTTGCCTTATGTAGTAAAATAATTTAGCTTGCCAAAAAAATTAATGAGAAAAATATGCTAATACGCCGCAAGAGTTCAGGCCCACTGATTTCGTCTAATTGCTCACATCCTACATTACGTTTACTCATCTTGATGGGTATTTTTGCCATGACGTTTGCCGCCTTTTGGTGGCATTTTGAAAAGCGCATGAGCATTATAGCACCGCCAGAAGGAGTGTATGCTGTGGTGAATGAAGGCGATACCATGTCCAAAGCCGAGCTTAAAACCCTATATAATTGGCGAGATGCTTTTGAGGAAAAATGGGGTATACCAGTTTATTTGCAGTTAAGTTTAGGGGAGTTACAAGTTCCAAAATTTTCCGCAGGTACATTATTTGTGGGCATAGGGCTTGAACATAAGCAAGCGACTATTATCTTTCCATCGTTAGTGCGTAAGGCTTTGGGTGAAGGTCTACGTACTCTTGCTGAAGATGAATTGCGTATGTGCATTAAGGATAATTTAGCTGGAGCTTGTCTTGATGCCACCATGCAATCGCTTTGGGATGGATTTTAACCAAGTCTAAAAATATTTTATGAAAATAACTTTACAAGATATTTCAAAATATTATGGGGCGCGCTCCATTTTTGAAAACTTTTCCCTTGATATTGAACCAGGTACAAGGCTTTGCGTATGCGGTCCCAACGGCACTGGTAAATCTACGCTATTACGTATTATTGCTGGAGTAGAGTCCACCGATGCCGGTCAAGTTATTTTGGCAAAAAACTGCCGATTAGGCTATGTCGAACAAGAATTTGAACCCAAGATGCTGCAAAAAAATTTATTGCAATATGTGCAAGAAGCCTTGCCAGATTGGCAAGATTTCTGGGTGGAATGGGAGCAAGCCCTTGCTCAAAACGATGAAGCAAAGCTTACACAGCTTATGGCCAAACAGCATGAGTTGGAAGTGCTTTATGGCTATAATCCTGAAAATAGAGCAAAAACCGTGCTTTCTGGTTTGGGTTTTTCTGAACGTAAATTAGATTTAACCCTAGCTCAACTTTCTGGTGGATGGCGAGAGCGGGCAAAACTTGCGCGTGTTCTTACGGCTGGGGCAGATATATTGCTACTTGATGAACCTACCAACCATCTTGATATTGAAGCTGTAGAATGGCTTGAGGCTTTCTTGCTAAGCTTTAAAGGCGTGCTGGTTTTTGTAGCTCATGATCGTGTGTTTATGGATAATGTAGGTACACACGTGCTTTATCTTGGTATGTCGCGTCCCTTTGTGCGTAAGACCAATTTTACACAATTCTTGGCTTATCAAGAAGATTTAGAAATGCAACGCCAGCGTGAAGCTAAGGCTTTGCAAGATGAAATATCGCGTAAAATGGCCTTTGTTGAACGCTTTAGAGCTAAGGCCAGTAAGGCAAGGCAAGCTGGTTCACAGCAAAAAATGGCTAAAAAACTTGAAAAAGAATTGGCAAATCATCAGCCAGAGCAAAAAAGGCGCAATTTGTCCTTTAGCTGGCCAAAGCCTAGCCGCACAGAAAAAACCGTCCTTAGTGCTGTGGATGTTGCATTTGCCTTTGCTGATAATGGTAAAAGTCTTTGGCCGCCACTTTCTTTTACGCTTTATCGTGGTCAGCGCATAGCTCTTGTGGGCCCCAATGGTTGTGGCAAATCTACCCTATTAAAAATTCTTGCCGGTAATCTTGAAAAAAATAGTGGTACTGTAGCCATGGGACCATTGGTGCAAATGGGCTATTTTAGCCAGCATCAGTTAGAAATATTACGCTCATCTGGAACAGTACTTAGTGAGATACGCAGGTTATCAGATCCGCGTACCACAGAAGAAGAACTCATGAGTGTTCTGGGGCTTTTTTTATTGGGTCAGGCTTACTTTGAACGCAAAGTAGAGAACTTATCCGGTGGAGAAAAAAGCCGTCTTATTTTAGCTACACTTTTTTTGTCACGCAGCAATTTTTTGATATTAGATGAACCTACCAACCACCTAGACTTAGAAAGTCGTGAAGCATTAATTACAGCCCTTGAATCTTTTGAGGGTACTGTATTACTGGTGGCACACGATCGTTGGCTACTCTCAGCCCTTGCCGATGAGGCTTGGGCCATTTCTGAAGAAGGTATTACCATATATGAAGGCGGTTTTGCTGAGTATGATGCGGTAAGAAGACAATTGGCATTAAAAAATGTTAACCCAACCCCAGAAAAAGATAGTCCAACTCTTAATTTATCCCGTGAAGAACAAAAACAGCTAAAGCGAGAGCAGGCTCAAAGGCGTAATGCTTTATATAAAGAAATAAAACCTTTGCAAAATGAATATGCTGCTAAAGAATTAGAGCTTGAAAAGTGGCTCCAGGAGATGTCTGACATTGAACAAAATTTAGCTGACCCTGAAATTTATGCCAATGGTGAACAATCAACGCTCTTGCTTAAACGCTTTAATGAATTACAAAATATTACCGAACAGCTTATGGAGAGAATGGCACAAATTGAAGCAGAGCTTGCAGACAAATCTGACATTACCTAGCTAGCATAACAGGTGATTTTGCTTTGCATACGTATAAAAACAAAATTTTCTTAGTTATAGTTGTATATCGGAATAACATGGTTCGCATAAGGTAATGCCATACTATAAAGTATACTTTTTTATAAAGTAAGTATAAACTGCCTGCACAAAATCACTGGTTTATGTTGCATGTAATTTTTGAAAAACACATCTGAGTTGTTTTTTATAATTTTCATATAAGTATACACTTTTAAGGAGAAAAAAATGTCTAAAAATTTGCGCGTGGCTGTAGTTGGGGCCACAGGGGCAGTGGGCCGCGAAATGCTTAAAACTTTATATGATCGTAAATTTCCTGCTACGGAAGTTGTACCCTTTGCGTCAGCGCGTTCTGCTGGCTCTACAGTAACATTTGGCGAAGATGAATTGGTGGTGCGTGAATTAAAAGAAGACGTTTTTATTGGCTTTGACATTGCAATTTTTTCTGCCGGAGGAGGCACTTCGGAGCGTTTTGCACCCCATGCTGCAGCGGCTGGTTGTGTGGTGGTGGATAATTCCTCTGCATGGCGCATGGACGAGCGTTGTCCTCTAGTAGTACCAGAGGTCAATGCCAAGGACCTTGAAAATCATCAAGGAATTATTGCTAATCCTAATTGTTCAACCATTCAAATGATGGTTGCCATAAAACCCTTACATGATGCTGCGCAAATTAAACGTATAGTTGTATCTACCTATCAAGCTGTTTCCGGTACAGGTCAAAAGGCCATTGAAGAACTAGAAAAGCAGGTGCGCCAAATTTTTAATATGCAAGAGCCTGATGTAGAAGTTTATCCACATCGTATTGCATTTAACTGCCTACCTCATATTGATGTATTTCTTGACAATGACTACACCAAGGAAGAGATGAAGATGGTGCATGAAACTGTTAAAATACTTGGTGATGAATCAGTTAAAGTTACAGCAACTTGTGTGCGTGTTCCTGTATTTTATGGGCATTCAGAATCTGTTAACATTGAAACAGAAAAGAAATTAAGTGCCAAGGAAGCAAGAGCCATTTTAGCTCAAGCTCCTGGTGTGCAAGTGTATGATAACCCAAGTGAAAAAATGTATCCTATGCCCATTGATGCTGCAGGAGAATATCCCACCTTTGTGGGGCGTATTCGTGAAGATGAAAGTATTGATAATGGTCTTAATATGTGGGTTGTGGCAGATAATATTCTAAAGGGTGCTGCACTTAATGCAGTGCAAATTTGTGAATCTTTACTCGAACATGATCTTTTAGGTGTGAAAGATAAAAAAGTGTTTTTGAATTAAAAATGATACATCATCCTCTACTACTATAAAAGCATTTTTGCATAATTTGCTTGCCTAGTAGTAGAAGTAGTAAAAAAATGTTATTTTAAGATGAATTAATTAGGTGGATAATATTAAATGCAAGTTTTAGATGCTAAATCCTATCTTGAGCGCATGCTAGCTGCACCACGCCCAGGACAAGAAAAAATTCTTGCTTTTTATGAACATAGAGTGGGGGCCATATGTAAGGATGTTTCCTTATTGCTTATTCCACTTGATGATCATCTTTGCCACCGTGGCGATGGGGCTTTTGAAAGTATTTCATATCGTGATAATAAATTATTGCAGCTAGATGCACATTTAAAACGCATGCAAAGCTCCGCGGCAGGTCTTAAAATGACTCCACCCTGTGCGTGGGATGACATACGCCAGATTATTATGCAAGTAGCAAAGGCTGGTGGACAGAGCCATGGTTCTATGCGCATACTACTTGGTCGAGGTCCGGGAGGCTTTGGTATATCTGCCTCTGAGTGCCCAACTACAAGCCTTTATGTGGTAGCCATCAAAAGTAAAATTCCTACGCAAACATGGTATGATAAAGGCTTAACAGCATGTGCTTCTAAAATTCCAGCTAAGCAAGGTTATTTAGCAAAGTTAAAAAATACTAATTATTTACCCAATGTACTTATGGATGCTGAAGCGCGTCAATTGCAAGTGGATGTAACGGTTTCATTCAATGAACAAGGCTATCTTGCAGAGGCCGCAGTTGCCAATGTCGCCCTTGTTACCAAGCAAAATGAATTGGTGTCACCATTTTTTGAACAAGTTTTGCCTGGGACAACTTTATGCGAAGCCATCGAATATGCAAAAGAATTTATGCCAACTAAGTTTGCCAATATAACTAGAGAAGATATTTTGCACGCTAAGGAAGTTTTATTATTTGGTTCAACTCCTCTTTGTGTTGGCATTACTCATTTTGATAATATGCCTATTGGCAATGGGCAGGTGGGACCACTGGCACATAAGTTAAGGCAAGGACTTTTAGAGCGCATATTAGCAGAAGGAATACCATTTTAATTATGAGTACCCATGAAGCCCAAAGCATGTCTGAAGCTAAGTTAGACAAAACACAAAGCATTGAAAACAATGTTTTGTCAAATAACTCAGTGCCAACTCAAGAAGATGAGCATGGTGGTGAACAATGTAGCACTTTGCAGCCAATGACATCTCAAAAATTAAACCCTCAGGCTAAAATGATGGTTTTTCTTTTAGATAGCTCTATAGAATTACTCCCCCCCCAAGAAGAATTGTTAAGCCTAGCTCTGCGTTTGCAAGAGCTAGGTTTTAATCCATATATTTTCTGCCCTGCAACAAGTGAGCTTATGCAAAAAGCTAAGGCGCATGGGCTTGCTGCTGTATCCATTTCGCATAACGGTAAACCAAGTTTTTCTGGTTTGTGGCGCTCTTTTTGGATGCAAAAAAGAAATATTCCTTTATGCATACATACTTTTGCAGAAAATTGCCTGCCTCTTGCTGCACGGCTTGCAAACTTTCGTAAAGAAAATACCACCCTTATTTTACACTCCTGTTTTAAGCTGCCTACAAGCTCTAAATCTCTAGCTAAGTATTGGTCATTACCCAAAAAAATAATTTATCCTAGTAAGTTTATTGCCAATGAATGGGTGAAATTAGGTATTAATGCTGCTCAAGTGGAAGTTGTGCACACTGCCAGTCAAAAAATCAGTTCATATGCAGAGCAAAAAAATAAACGCTGGGTTTTCGTGGCTGTTGAAAGATTAGAGCACAGTGCAGGCATTGATTTTTTGCTCAAAGCTATGTCAGCATTATGGCAGCACCCATACTTATTAGACTGGGAGGTGCGTATTGTTGGAGAAGGACAATTTTTTGAGCAATTATTAAATGAAGCTAGGTCATTAGGTGTGGAGTCACGCTTGGCGTTACTTGGAAAACAAGATCCTGCTGAAGTATTACAACATGCTAATGCTTTAATTAGTCCCTTTGTTGAAGGTCAAGGCAATATGAGCGCGCTTATGAGTGCTTGGAGTTGTGGTATACCACTTATTTGCACCATGGTTAATGCTCATATGGAAATTGCTAATACAAATAATGCTTTATTAATACCAGAGGCAGACCCTCAACGCTTAGCTGCAGCTATGATTGAACTTATGTGTCGTCCAGAACGTATGGAACATTTTGCTAGAAACAGTGCTAATATGCGTTCATATGCTCAAATGACACGTCTACAAAAGCAATATGTTAAAATTTATCAAGATTGTATTTCGCGTTTTGGATGGGTAGTGAACTCCACAAAATCAACTAGCTAGAAAAGGTCTATTATGAAATGTAAAGTATGTAAAGAAGTTGCAGTAGTGAGCTTGCGTAGTCATCATGCCGGTTTTTGCGCAGCATGTTTTTTGCAATTTTTTAATAGGCAAGTAGAACGCGGCATAAGCGGACCTAAACTATTTACACATGATGACAATATCTTAGTTGCCATTTCAGGAGGCAAAGATTCGCTAGCCCTTATGTTAGCCTTATCTCAACAAGGCTATAATGTAACAGGTCTACACATTGACTTATCCATACCGGGATCATCTGATGTGACTCGTAAGGTGGTAGAAAATTTTTGTGATAGGCATGGCTTTGCGCTTATTGTTAAGGAAATGGCAAGCGAGGGTTTAGCTATACCATTGGTTAAAGCAAAACTTAAACGCCCTATTTGTTCAGCTTGTGGTAAAATAAAGCGCTATTACTTTAATAAAACTGCTATGGATTATGGTTTTACTGCTTTAGCTACAGGTCACAATCTTGATGATGAAGTAGCGAGGCTTTTTAGCAATACCATACGATGGGATACTGCCTATCTTTCTGACCAAGGACCAGTCTTAGAAGCTGAGGATGGCTTTGCGCGTAAAGTGAAACCATTATGGCGTTTGACAGAGTTTGAAACGGCAAATTATGGTTTTTTGATGGATATTGAGCATCATTATGCCCCATGTCCATATAGCGCTGGGGCTAGCTTTACCTATCATAAACATCTGTGGCAACAGCTAGAAGAAGCAATGCCAGGGCGTAAACTTGACTT
This sequence comes from uncultured Desulfovibrionaceae bacterium, assembly GCA_964370675.1. Taxonomy (GTDB): domain Bacteria; phylum Desulfobacterota; class Desulfovibrionia; order Desulfovibrionales; family Desulfovibrionaceae; genus CAYJAD01. The sequence continues at coordinate 9,937 of CAYJKC010000036.1, read as the reverse complement.
TTACCAAGGTTTTTTACAGCGCGGTCGTCCAGTATTTGCTCGCCAAGAAGCAGAGGCAGGTCAAGAACTAGCTCCTTGTATTAAATGCGGCTATCCCACATCAATGGAAATTTGTGGAGTGTGCAGGATTAAAAGTACAGTTAATCAAGAGTGAGTTAGCATGAGTGTTTATGTATTGTTTGAAGTAAGCCCAACTGAGCAGGGTTTGCAAAGATATTTGGAATTGGGTGCAAAGATGTTTGCCTTGGTGCAAGAAATGCCAGGCTTTATTCGTGCTGAACGCTTTAAAAGCTTAAAGTATGAAGGAAAGTTATTATCTTTAAGTGAGTGGGAAAATTTAGAATCAGTACAGGCATGGCGTGAACACATAGAACATGTGCTTTGTCAGCAAGAAGGGCGTAAAGCCCTTTTTGCTGCATATAAAATTACCATAACAAATGTTATGAATGAGTATGAATTTATAAACGAAGAACTATAAACGTAGCGTATCTTCATCTTCTTGCTTTGGTAGTACCTCACGAGGCACTGCGCGAGATCCTCAACCACAAGGCAACACAGCAATATTATAATGTTTTATTAGTCTTCCAAGAGCATAAACTACCGCTATACAAAAAATTAATAATAAAAACTGTCCCATACTAACCTCGTCTTGTTTTAGTAATCATTCCTATATAACATTTTTTTTTTAAATGCAAATGTGATACAGTGCATTTAAAAATAAAAAAAGCCCCAAAACAAATTTTGTTCTGGGGCATATTATAGTTGTTAGTTTATTTTAGAAGAATTGACCCATGGTGAATTCAAATCGACCTGTTGGTCTATTGCCATCATAGTCGTCTGAAAGTGGGATACCATAAGCAACACGTAAGTCACCCATGGGTGAACGCCAGCGTAATTCAAGACCAGCAGATGCTACTATGTGGCTGTTAATATCCATATAGCTTGAGTCAATGTTAAAGCCTGCATCAAAGAATGGAACGATTGCAAGTCCTAGGTCTTCTTGGAAGGTCCAGATATATTCAAGGTTTACAATACCCATTCTGTCCCCACCGATTCTATCATTATATTTTTCGTCGCGTGGAGAAAGTGCTGTGTAATCGTAACCACGAATGGTATCAATACCACCAATGTAGAAGCGTTCAAATACAGGTACAACGCTACCCGATTGGTTTTCAAATACACCACCTACACGTCCGCGAACGTGTATTACATGGTTGTCAGCTAGACCATAAAAACCTTGCCAGTCAAACATAGCTTTAATGAAGTTGTCTGTACCGCCTAGACCACCACCACCATATTCAGCCCAAATACGAGTAATTGTGCCTTCAGTAGGATTGGAGCGGCTATTGGTTGTATCACGAACAATACGAGCATTGATAGCACTGGTCCAGTTAACACCTTCGTAGTCGATAATGGTTGGTGAGGAACTATCTTCAATATCATATAATTCATAACGCTCAAGACGGTAACCGCCACCAATGGTAGTATATTCACCAATAGGATAGGCTAAACGTATGGTGTCGCCCAATGTATCCTTAGTAAAGTCATCCCAATAATCATGAGTATAGTAAAGGTCATTACCGATTAATAGGTCTGTGTCATACAGGCGTGGGTTGGTAAAAGAGAAGATACCAGAAGTACGGCGCCAAGACAAGAAGCCTTGTAACTGCAACCAGTAGCCACGTCCAAAGAGGTTTCGCTCAGTAACAGAACCAGAAACACCAACATCATAATAGGTAGAATAACCAATACCTGCCATAATGGCACCAGTGTTAGTTTCTTTTACTTTAATTTTAAGGTCAACCTCTTCTGGTGAGCCAGTAGGCACAAGTTCGGTGTCTACTGTTTCAAAATAACCTAAACGGTTAAGACGTTCAGTGGAGCGGCGCATTTTAGCACCTTCATAAATGTCACCGTCAGCAAGACGCAATTCGCGTAAAATTACATTGTCACGTGTTCTGGAGTTGCCTTCAACTACGGCACGACGAATGTAAACTTTTTGTTTTTTATTAACTAAATAACCAATGCTAAGGGTCGGAGCACCGGATTCATCTTTAAGTATTTTTGTATCTACTTCTGCAAAGGCATAACCATAATCGCCGTAGAAATTACTAAGACGTTTAGCATCTTCTTGCATAACTGTAAGTGAGAAATACTCATTTTCTGCCTTTTGTTCATCCATTTGTACAACATGTAAAAGGCGTTCTTCAGTGTCAATAAGGTCGCCACCAAATTGAATTTTGTTAATTGTATAGCGAGGTCCTTCGTTTACTTGGAAGGTTATATAAATACCATCTGTTTTATATTCTACTTCAGGAGCAGAAACTTGTATGTCAACAAATCCTTCGTTTAGACCAAAGGCTGCAATGGCATTGGAATCGCGCTCAAGATATTCTTCTTCAAGCACGCCTGTACCTGTAAACCATGAAAGCAAGCTACGTGGTTGTAGGGCCATGTAATCAGAAATATCATCTTGGTCTAGTTCGCTTAGACCTTCAATTCTAACTTCTTGAATGTATAATTTATTGCCTTCATCAACAGTTAGCACAAGCCTTGCACCTGCGCCACCATCTCGACTTATAACATCAGGTTTCACTGAAGCTAGATAAAAACCTTCTTTACGATAAAGTTCAGTAACTTTTTGCACATCATCTGCAAGTAGTTTTTCGTTAAGGACAGCGCCACTTTTAGTGCTCATGGCAGCAATGATATCTTCTTGGTCAATTTCATCAGAGCCTTGCACTTGTATGCTATCAATGCGTGGTTTTTCCACAACGTTAAATACTAAAACGTTGCCAGATTCAATAGTGGCATTAACGTCACTAAAATAACCCATGTCCCAAACGCGCTTAACTTCTTCGTTAATGGCAGCTGCATCAGGGGTATCACCCTTGCGTATAGACAAGCGCATAAGCACAGCGTCAGGGTCCATAACGCGCAAACCGTTAACTTGAATATCGCTAATGGCACCTTTAGCCAGTGGAGCACCAATGGCAACTGCTGGAGTAACGCCCACAGCAACCGGACTTTGATTAACAATTTTTGAAACGCGAGAGCTCAAAGTATCAACTGCAGAAGCAAGTTCGATAATGCTGCCTTTTTGTAATGTAACAACATCTGGTATTTGATTACTAGTAATAGGCACAATGCGTGAATCTAGTGTGAACCCGCTGCCTAGTTGGTTGAACACGCCATAAATTACAGCGGAAACATTGGATGTAACACCCATGCGCCTTGCAGTTTGTAGGTCTAATGTTTCTACATTTTGCTGGTCAAGAATGCTGCGTGCTCTAGCCATGGGTACAACGCGTATACCCTGATTTTGCAGCCTTTCCAACAAGAGCTTTGGCACATCATCGCGTAAATAAGCCATATCATCGCCTGCATTGACTTGATATGGCACGATGAGTACCTGTGGGCTAGTATCTTGTGCTGCATGGGCTACACTAGTTACGAGGATTAAAAGACAAAGAATAGATGCAAACTTAAACAGATGTTTTATCATACAAAACTCCCGAACGAAGTTCCAAGCTCCGCCCCATACTGACTGCCAGTTCATTATTGTGTGTTACCACTACCAAGGTCATGTTTAACTCACGATTTAAGTCCAAAAGCAATTCACCAACTTTTGTTCCAGATTGAGTATCAAGATTACCCGTAGGTTCATCTGCTAATAATACACGTGGTTGCATAAGGATTGCGCGTGCAATAGCAGCGCGTTGCCTCTCCCCACCTGACAAAGTGGTTACCTTATGATCCATTCTATTAGCTAGACCAACCCTTTCTAACATTTCTTGAGACTTTTGTATAGCCTTCTTATGCGGCATTCCGCTAATAATTGCCTGCATTGCCACGTTTTCAAGGGTAGAAAACTCAGGCAAAAGATGGTGAAATTGAAATACAAAGCCTACGAATTTATTGCGAAAATGAGCTTTTTCATCGGGAGACATTTCTCCCAAATCTGCACCATTAAAAAAAATTTTTCCCTTGCTTGGAATATCTAAAGCACCCATGAGATGTAAAAGCGTAGATTTACCAGAACCAGAGGCACCTACAATGGAAAGCGATTCGCCAGCATGGATTAATAAATTAATATTATTTAATATTTCAATGGAATCATGACTGGTAATATAGTTTTTATGCACACTTTGAAATTCATAAAGTGAGTTTTCACTACTCATAGCGCAAAGCCTCCGCTGGTTCTAATTTGGCTGCTTGGCGTGCTGGATAAATGGTTGCCAAAAAACATAAAACCATAGCGCATACCCCAACTAGTATTGTGTCAGACCAAGTAAGCAATACTGGGAGGTGGTCAATGGTGTATACGCCCTTGGGTAGTTTAATAAATTGATAGCGTTTTAACAAAAGTGCTAGACTTATACCAAGAACATATCCAAGAGCAGTGCCCACAATACCTATGATGGTTCCTTGGAGCATAAATATGTGCTTGATCATGTTGCGCGTGGCACCCATTGACATAAGAATTGCAATATCGCGAGTTTTTTCCATGACTAACATAACCAAGGTTGTCACAATGGAAAAAGAACCAATAAGTACAACCATGGCAAGTAGTATGAACATACCTATTTTTTCAAGTTCTAGGGCTGCAAAAAGGTTGGCGTTCATTTCCATCCAATTTCTTACATAGTAAGGTGAGCCTAGGTTTTCTTCTACTTGTTTTGCTGTTTTATCAGCTGTATAAAGATCATCTACGGCAATTTCAATGCCGGAAATACGCTTTGGAGGTAGTCCAAGCACAGTTCGCGCTGCATCTAGCGAAACAAAACCTAGTGAAGCATCATATTCAAACATGCCAGTCTTAAATATGCCAACAACTTTATATGGTTTTACGGCTGGTGCAAAGCCAGCGGTAGTTTTTTGACCTGAGGCAGAAAGTAAGTTAACCCTGCTATCAAGGGTTAGGTGCAGGCGTTTGGCAAGTTCAGCGCCTATAATAATACCAGGAATTTTGCCAGCCTTGGAGTTTGGATCTTGATTAAGTCCTTCCACAGAGCCCACTTGCATATTTTTTAGAATTGAGAGTACTTGAGGCGCACTTTTTGTATCTATACCACGTAAAATTAGCCCCTTAACCCCATTGGGAGAGGAGAGCATAACTTCAGTATATAAAAATGGTGTTGCGCCAATAACACCGGGCGTGTCTAAAATGCTTTGCATGACTTTAGGCGAATTTTCTAATGTTCCTGGTATATACGACATGACAATAGCATGGGCATTGGCACCAAGAATTTTATCACGAATATCGGTGGTAAAGCCATTATATACACCAAGTACAACAACCAATGCGCCAACCCCTAAAGCAACGCCAAGTATAGACATTATGGATATGATGTAGATAAAAGTTTGCCTACGCTTAGAAAAAAGATAGCGCAGAGCAATAAAGAGCTCAAAGGCTAAGGGTGATTTTGTTTTTGTCATTATATTTTATTGAATACTAAATTAAGAAATGGGAAAATTTTAACCTCATTAATTTATCATTAATATGAAGGCTAAAATTTCCATTTCATATATATTGTTAGTGTTATGCTTCAGGCTTTAGCAGCGGGAATAATATAACTTCGCGGATAGAATGACAATCCGTTAAGAGCATAACCAATCTGTCAATGCCAATACCTTCACCAGCAGCAGGAGGCATGGCATATTCTAAAGCCCGCAAATAATCTTCATCCATGGAACAAGCTTCTTCATCCCCTGCTTCTTTTTCGCGCACTTGGGCTTCAAAGCGTGCACGTTGATCCATAGGATCATTAAGCTCAGAAAAAGCATTAGCCATTTCACGTCCGCTAATGAAAAGTTCAAAGCGGTCTGTTACGTCAGGATTTTCATCGTTGCGACGTGATAGAGGTGAAATTTCTGTAGGGTAATGATAAATAAAGTGCGGTTGGATTAACTTTGGTTCCACATCTAAATCAAATAAGCGCGTTTGCAACTTAACAAGGCTTTCACCTTGATGTAACTTTTCGCCTCGGTCACGCAGATACTTGGTAACTCTTGCTATATCATTATAAAAGTCAGGACTATGCCCACCAATACTTTCTAAAGAATCATAGAATGAACATCGCTTCCAAGTGCCAGGAGTTAAATTGATTTCTTGTTCTTGATAAGTAATATGTGTACTACCACAAACTTTCTCAGCTAAATAACCATAAAGTTCTTCCGTTAAATCCATTAGCTGTTCATAGGTGGCATATGCCCAGTAAAATTCACACATGGTAAACTCTGGATTATGGCGCGTTGAAATACCTTCGTTACGGAAGTTGCGATTGATTTCAAAAACTTTTTCTAAACCACCCACTAAAAGGCGTTTTAAATATAATTCTGGAGCTATGCGCATATAAAGCTGCATATCAAGTGCATTGTGATGCGTAATGAATGGTCTTGCTGTGGCGCCACCAGCTATGGGTTGCATCATGGGGGTTTCCACTTCTAAAAACCCTCTGTCCTCCATAAAATGACGAAACTCTTTTACGATTTGGCTACGCTTTTGAAAAATATCCCTTGCCCTTGGGGTAACAATTAAATCTACATAGCGTTGGCGATAGCGAGTTTCCATATCCTTTAAACCATGATATTTTTCAGGTAAAGGACGCATGGAACGCGCAAGTAAACGCACAGATTCGCAATATAGTGTGAGTTCACCAGTTTGCGTAATAAACAAGCGACCCTTAACACCTACAATATCACCAATATCAAACTTCTTAAAGGTGGCATAATCTTCGCCAAGGTCTGCTTTTACAGCGTAACATTGCATGCGACCACTTTGATCCATAAGATGAAAAAATGTGGCTTTGCCAAAGGAGCGCAATGCCATAATGCGTCCGGCAATGGCAAATTTAACATTTTCCATTTTTTCAATATCTTGAGCGTCTAAGCCTTCATATTTATGAAGGATATCAGCCACATTATGTTCTTTTTTATAGTCGTTGGGAAATAGGGGAACCTCCTTATCTAAAAGGTCGCAAGACTTTACCACACGATTTTTAACTACCTCATTGAGGTCATCGCGCGCGGCAAAACTTTCCAACATGGGAGTAAAATACGCCACATGGGGCGACTTACTCGCAATTTTAATGGGCTTTTGCTTTGATTGTTGCTCCCGAGATTCCACCAACATTCTCCTTGTTGCCATGCTGATTGCAATTGTGCACATGCAAAGGCTTAATATATAAATTCATCCCTTTAATAATGTTTTTTGTGTCAAGTCATTTAGCGTGAAAACATCAATTGCTTGAAAATTTTTTGTGCTTTTTTAAATGACTAGCTGACATTACAGGGTTAAATTTAAGCAAATAAGATTGCACCCTATGACAATGTGCAATAAAAAGCAATAGAGGATTATTATTTGAATAATTATATAATATAATTAAATAATTTTGCTCTCAATATAGATGCCGGGCTGTAAATTTTGAGCTTCGCAAAAAAACCTTGCTTCAGTGCCAGAATGCACTGTGTCTACCAATATTTTTTTGTGATTTTCTATCTTGTAATCTTTAGCATCTATCTCTAAGCGTTTAGCATGGGGTAGCATGAGGCGAATGGGTAATTTACTTTCCCACTTGCTACGCACACTAACACGCCAAATCCCAGGGCTTTCTTCTTGTTCAAGGCGAGCTAAAACTGAAGATTTTGCTCCACGTATAGGTTTTGGAACAAAAATTTGATGCTTGGACATGAAAAAACCAGATCCAAGCGCGCGAACAGCGCCAAGGGCAAGTTCATCCAGCATTTGTGTGTAGGCAATACGCCAAGAGCTTCTATCAATACCTTGTGCACATAAGTCTAAAGCTCTTCTGTAAACATTTACAGCATGGGCCACATAACCTCCGCTACGCATGCGCCCTTCTATTTTGAGCGCACTAATATTTTGGCGTACATACCATGGCACAAAGTAAAGTAAGCATAAATCTTCTGGTGACCACACAGCAGAAAATCCTTCTTCTCCTTGAGTAACTTGCCATAAATCATGCCCGGGGCGCATAGATTCTTCAAGTATAATGCTTTGTTCTGGCATGGGTCTATATTGAAAGCGACAAGGTTGAGTGCATTGCCCCTCATTGGCAGGGCGTTCATTTAACCAAGCAGATAGTAGGCATTGACCTGATATAGCAAGGCATTGCGCGCCATGCACAAAGCACTCGAGCTCCATATCAGGACAGGCTTTTTTGATAGAGCGAATTTCAGTGTGCCTTAATTCGCGTGCCATATTTACACGACTAGCACCTTGATCTTGCCAGAATTGCACACTGCCTTCATTGCAAGTGTTGGCTTGGGTGGACACATGTATGGGAATATGTGCAAAATGTTTTCTTGCTAAATTAAAAACTCCAGGGTCGGCAATAATAAAAGCATCTACTTCTGCCCTTGCACCTTCTTCTAAATTTTCCATAGCCTTATGCCATTGCCCTTGACGTGGAAATGCATTGCAACAAAAATATAATTGCACATTGGCTTTGCGTGTAAGCTCTCTGGCTTTTATTAATGTATCACCACCAAAGACCCTAGATGCTCTAAGGGATGCAGTTCCGCCAAGGTATATGGCGTTTGCTCCATAAAGTATGGCAGATTCAACTTGCTCCATACTGCCAGCTGGTGCAAGTAATTCTGGAATGTTATGCTTATTTAAATTTGTCATGTTAATAAATTATGATGAAAGACCGTTTTGTATGCGTCTTTGTTTTAGTTTTTGTAATATATGCGAAGTAATGCGCAAATTGCCTTTGCCCACACCTAGATGAATTTCAGGTTTGGTTAGTCCATGATAATCACTTCCGCCGCTAAGGTCTAGGTCATGTTTATGTGCTAATCTTACACACATAGCTTCTGTGGCAGATGTGTGTGAGCTGTGATAAGCCTCAATGGCAGATAAACCAAGTCCTTTTAAATAAAGCAGTAAGTGGTCTAGCCACTTTTCTGAGCAGTCAACTAAACCAGGATGGGCAAGACAAATGCTTGCATTAGAAATCTTTAGTAAGTGCATAGCTTCATCAATGCTTAAAACTTTTTTTGCCTCATAGGCCTTGCCCTTGGAACCGAGATAGTTGTTAAAAGCTTCGCGAATGGATGATACATAACCTTTTTGCATAAGAGCTGCAGCTATATGTGGACGACCTATAGTGTCACCGCCAGCAAGGCTAGTTACATAATCATAGCTAATGTTTACACCCATTTTTTGTAATCTGTGCACCATAATACGATTTCGCTCTGTGCGATATTCACGCAACATTTCAAGAGCTTGTTCAAGTTCGCTTGCTTGATTTTTAATCCATAAACCAAGTATATGCAACTCTCCACATTCAGAATGTACCGATAACTCACAACCCCTAATGACTTCAATGTTACTGATTTTACTTTGCGCGACGGCTTCATCAAGCCCACCAAGTGTATCATGGTCAGTAATGGCAATAGCCAAGAGATTAAGGGCAGCAGCTTTTTTTACAAGCTCTATGGGGGTATCGCTACCATCTGAAGCACAGGTGTGCGTGTGTAAATCAACATATTGCATAATTTTGCTCCGCATGACTTATATATAACAAATATAAGTGACATTGACAAAATATAGTTGAGGTAAAAAAATAGTTTAAAATCATGGACTAGAGCTTTTTAATTTGTAGACCTTTGAAGAAATTTTTGCTAGAAGTGGCTCTTTGTTAATTTGTATTTTGTATACCACATTTTTATGAGGAAAACACAATGACTTTGTTATATCCCAAAAATCTTACTCGCCCTTTAACTTTGGAAAATCCTGAAAAACCACAGTTATATCGTGAACTTTTTCCTTATTCATCTATTTGTCGCACTCCATTTGATGGAGTACTACTTGCCCCAAATACAGTGGAGCGACCTATTATTACAGACACAACCTTTCGTGATGGGCAACAGGCAAGACCACCATATACCATTCAGCAAATTGCAAGAA
>CAYJKC010000035.1:0-21743 GCA_964370675.1 uncultured Desulfovibrionaceae bacterium | reverse complement strand
TTGCTGTACGTTCTTCTGCAGCAGGTGAAGATTCACGCAAAAAAGCTTTTGCTGGGTTGCAAGACACCTACCTAAATATGGTTGGTGATGAAAAAGTTACCACTGCGTATCATTGGGATTGTGCTTCTGCTTATAATTTGCGCTCCATGACATATCGTCGTGAGGCTATACTTGATGCCATTGCAAAGGCAGAAGAAGTAGGCGATCAAAGCATTGCAGAAAATGCTAAGAAAGAATGGGCTATTGAGCATACTTCACTTTCTGTATGTATGATGCAAATGATTAACCCTGTTGTTTCTGGTACTGCCTTTTCTGCTGACACAGCCACAGGTTGTCGAGGCACATCTCGTAAAGATTTAGTAAGTATTGACGCCAGTTATGGTCTTGGTGAGGCTGTGGTTGGCGGTAAGGTTACACCAGATAAACTCTACGTTTTCCAACGCGATGACGGCTCAGAGGTGGTAATTCGCCAGATGGGCTGCAAGGATATGAAAATTATCTATGATGAAAAGGGCGGAACTAAAGAAGTTGAGGTTCCAGAAATGGAAGCCTTGCGCTGGGCTCTTTCTCTTAGTCAAGCTGAACAAGTCGCAAAAGGTGTGCGTGCTGTAAGTGCAGCTTATGATGACATGATTATGGATACAGAGTTTTGTATTGATGCCAAGGATAAATTGTGGTTTGTGCAAGCTCGCCCAGAAACTCGTTGGAATGAAGAATTAGAAAACTATCCTCATACCATTTTTATGCGCCGCCATGAAGTTGATGCTAAGGCAGCAGCTGAAGCAGAACTTATTTTAGAAGGTAATGGCGCATCACGTGGAGCAGGGCAAGGTACTGTTAAGTATTTGCGATCCGCTCTTGAGCTTAATAAGATTTCTCAAGGTGATATTTTGGCTGCTGAACGCACAGATCCTGATATGGTTCCTGGAATGCGTGTAGCTTCTGCAATTTTAGCTGATGTTGGTGGTGATACAAGCCACGCTGCCATTACCTCACGTGAACTTGGTATTGCTGCTGTTATTGGTATTCAGCGCCTTGATAAAATCCGCGCTTTAGATGGAACTGATGTAACTGTTGATGGTACTACTGGTAAAGTATATCGTGGTTTGCTGCCCTTGCATGAAGTGGGTGGCGAAATGGATATTTCTAAATTGCCCAAAACCAATACCAAGGTTGGGCTTGTACTAGCTGACGTAGGACAATCCTTATTTCTATCACGTTTGCGCGATTTAGAAGCCTTTGAAGTTGGCTTACTACGCGCAGAATTTATGTTAGGAAATATCAGCATACATCCTGCTGCCTTAGAAGCTTTTGATAATGGAACACTTGAAGGTGCTGTGCAAAAGCATATTAAGGGCATGGAAGCTCGTTTATCAAAAGTTATGCGTGAACAAATTGCTGCTGGGCTTGTAGTTTCTGACTTAAAAATTAGAGAGTATGTTGGTGAAATAACAGGACTTACCAAAGAAATTGAAGTTCTTGGTGCGCAAGATGATAGTGCTAATCCTGAGCAAGTTTTACTTACACATCGTAAAATGCGCGATTTAGATCATAAACTTGATGAACATTTAGAAATGGCCACAAGACGTATTGATATTATTAAAACTAGCCCAGATTTAAGTGAGCATGTGCGTATTATTATGGGCTTTGATGATGAACTTGCCTTGCTTTCACCCATGGACCCCGAAGACATAAAGCGTCGTGCAGAAATTGAACATGCCATTGAAAGTTATACAGACAAAATAAAAGAATTGCCCTTTGTCATAAAAGTCATGGAAAATATTCAAAAATTGCGTGAAGAAGTGGGCTTGCGCATTGGTCTTAAAAAAGAAATGGATGAAATGCATAACCTTATTGATAGAATGCGCGCTATTATTAAATCGCGTGGATTCCGCACTGGTAAGGAACACTATGTGCAGACTCTTGCACAAAATTTAGCACTTTTTGCCATGGCTTTTTATGGTCGTACTATTGTATATCGTACAACAGACTTTAAGAGTAATGAATATCGTAACCTACTTGGCGGTAATCTTTTTGAAGCCATTGAAGATAACCCAATGCTTGGTTATCGTGGTGTTTCGCGTAATATTCATGACTGGGAAATTGAAGCATTTAAACTTGCCCGTGGAGTATATGGTGGCACTAACCTACAAATGATGTTGCCATTTGTGCGTACCTTAGAAGAAGCACGCTCCATGCGTCGCTACTTAGACCAAGTTCATAAGGTGCGCTCTGGAGTTGATGGGCTAAAAATTATTCTTATGTCAGAAATTCCTTCTAATGCTGTGTTAGCTAAGGAATTTATTGAAGAAGTTGACGGATTCTCCATTGGCTCTAATGATATGACTCAAATGGTTCTTGCTACCGATAGAGATAATGCAAGCCTTGGGCATATTTATGATGAAGAAGATCCTGCGGTTATTTGGGCCATATTGGTAACAATTTTCACCGGTCAAAAATATGGTAAAAAGGTTGGCTTCTGCGGTCAAGGTGTGTCAAACAGCCTTATTTTACGCGGTCTTGTGGCTATTGCAGGCATTGCATCCGCTTCAGTTGTGCCAGATACTTATTATCAAACTGTAAAAGATATTGCAGCCATTGAAGCAGAAAATATCACTACTGACCAACTTGGTGCTTGGCTCATTAAGCAACATCACCATAAACTTGAAACCCTTATGGAAAAAGAAGGTTATGGGCATATTTTGAAAAAATATACCAAGCCAGATGAAATTAGTGAGTGGTATGAAGGCGAATTACAACGCCGTCATGAAAAATTAAGAGAACATCTTGATACACCAAAGGAAAACTTCTATCGTGATGAATTGCAAAGATTCCGCAGCAAATATCATAAACCTACTATCTATGCTACTTGGGATTGGAACACTACTGTAAATGATGCCCTTAACCAAGCAGGATTTAAAGACTTTACTGAGCAAATGAAAGCTCTTGAAGCTTATCGTAAGCAAAACTGGTAAAGTTAAATATTAGTTTAATTCATGTAGGTTGTTTTAACTTAGTTATTGATTTTTTGGATGAAAACTCTTTGTGTAAAGGGTTTTCATCCAAATTTATTTTATAAAAAATTAAACTGCTCACATAGACTTTATTTAAAATTTTCACCTAACAAAATATTTGTTATAAAAACGGAATTTATTGTTCAATGTTCCAAGGTAAGAATAGTGCATTTATACTAAGCATTGTCATTTTTTTTATACTTGGCAATATTATACTTCTTAGGGCTTTTCCTACAGCCTTAAAAATTTCTAATCAAAAACACTACTTACCTGCAGAATCTTTAAGTATTCCATATTCTAATCCGCTTAATGAGTTCGCTATGCGTGGTGAATTCTTAAATAAAGAAAGAGATTATTATACCTCAAGAATGGTGTATTATAGCGATAATCATCTATTAATGCCATTATATCGCGCCCTTAAAACTGGTAAGCCATTAAATGAAATGGGATATAATGAAGCAGGGGATAATGAAGGTGGTTCTAAAAAGGATATTTCAAGCTCTAATATCTTTGATTATAAATCACTTTATCCATCTACTTGGAATAATATTACTGAGATATTATATGCTTTTATTCCTACAAAATTGCGCCATATTACCAGCATAGAGCAGGAACAAGAAGTTGCTAAAATAGTAACAAAATTTCGTTATGCTTTAGCATATATACAATTATTTAGCATGCTATGCTTTTTTATGGTACTATATAAAAGGCTTGGTGCATATTATGCTTGGTCTTTTGCTGTGGTTTTTGCACTCAACCCTAGTTTATTCTTTGTGGTGGGTAGCCTTTTTAAGACTGTAATGATGCCATTTTTTAATTTATCCTTTGTAGTGTATTTTTACCCAAGATTAATTAAGAATTTTAAGCTTAAAAATTTTATGTTGTTTATTCTTGGTTTTACCTTATTAAGTGCAGTTCAAAATATTTTTGGTTCACTTTATTATATGCTATATAATTGGGCTCCTGCCATTGCAACTTTATTTTTTATTGAATTATATAATGTGTATATAAATAAAAACCAAGCTTGGATAAAGCATTTATATAGTAGCATTATACGTACCTTAATGGTGATTTTTGTAAGTGTTATTCCATTGATAATTATTTCATATATAGAAATCAAACAAATGATTGCTATTTATGGTCCTGATACTTTAAGTATTATCAGTTCTCGATCTGATAAAAACTTTATGCATACTATTTATCCAGACATTTATGAAAAATGGCAATCAAGACCCATGACATCTATATCTGACTTTGTGGTGCATAAGGCATATTTTTATTTGCGTTTATTTACAAGCACCATGTTAACTCCTTCACTATGGATTGATGGGCTTGATGTTGTTAAAAGCCTGCGTATCAAAATTTTTCATCTTTTAATTTTATTTAATGCATTTTTGGGTTTTGCTTATTATAAGCTTAGAAATAAATTACATAATACATTGGTTGCCATGGTTTTTGCTACTTTGTGTTTTGTTATCTTTAACTTGGGCTTAAACCTTGTTTCAAGCATGGCCGGATATCATTTTCATATTACCGGTGTATTTTACTCAACTCATATTGGTATTATTATCGGTTTACTTACTACGCATATAATAATTTTGCTCAAAAAAAACAGCGGTTAAAATCTTGACCGCTGTTTTTAAAAAATATTTATCAACTGTTATTAATAAATTGTGCAATAGTCTTATTTTACAAGTACCTCAAGTAATTCAATAGCATCTTGTTGTATGGCTGCCAAATGCTCCTTGCTCTTAAAACTTTCTGCATAAACCTTACAAATATTTTCAGTACCAGAAGGGCGAATAGCAAACCAACCATTTGCTGTTACAATTTTCACCCCACCAATATTTGCATCATTACCTGGGGCTGTGGTTAACACTTGGATAATGGGTTCATCTCCTGCAGATTTGATTGCAATTTTTTCTTGATTAATGCTGAGCAGGGCATTGCGTGTACGCTCATTGGCAGGTGCATCAAGGCGTTCATAAAATGCTTCGCCATGTTTTTCTACAAGTTGATCATACATTTTTTGAGGTGAGCAGTCTTTAGCTGCCATTTCTGCCGCTAGTAGGCAAAGCATAATGCCGTCTTTATCTGTAGTCCAAGCTTGACCATTCATACGTAAAATTGAAGCACCAGCACTTTCTTCACAACCAATACCGCAACTACCTTCACTTAAATAAGGCACAAACCACTTAAATCCAACAGGCACTTCTATAGTATTACGACCAAGTGATGCACCAACTCGGTCAAGCATAGCTGAAGTCACAAGGGTTTTTCCAATGCCTACATGCTTTTGCCATTGAGGGCGAGCATTAAAAATATAAGCGGTAACTGCTGCAAGATAATGATTAGGGTTCATAAGACCGCTTGGCGTGACTATGCCATGTCTATCGGCATCTGGATCACAACCAAAAGCTAAATCGTAATTATTTTTAAGATTTAATAAGCTATTCATGGCATAGCGTGAGGAGCAATCCATGCGAATTTTCCCATCTTTATCGCAGGGAACAAAGCGAAAAGTTGGGTCATATTCTTTGTTTACCAGACTTAAATTCAAATTATATTTTTTTGCAATAGGTTCCCAAAAACCAAGACTTGCTCCACCTAGCGGGTCGACACCTAGCTTAATACCTGAATTAGCAATGGCTTGCATATCAACTACATTTTCAAGATCATTAATGTAGTTTGTCATCATATCATATTCATTAACTAATGCAGATTTTTTAGCTGTGTTAAAGTCTATTAAATGCACATCTTTATTATCTTTTGCTAAAAGCTCATTAGCACGATCTTCTATACTAGTGGTAATGGAGCTTTCTGCAGGACCGCCATGAGGAGGGTTGTATTTAAATCCTCCATCTTGTGGAGGATTGTGTGATGGTGTAATGACTATACCATCTGCGAGATTGTTAGGATTTTGGCTATTCCAAGTTAAAATGGCATGCGAAATTACGGGAGTTGGCGTAAAATCGCCGTCTTTTGCAATAAATACTTGTACATTGTTTGCCACAAGAACTTCTAAAGCAGAACCATATGCCGCTTGCGAAAGGGCGTGCGAATCTAACCCTAGAAATAAGGGACCAGTGATATTTTTTTGCTTACGATAATCACAAACAGCTTGGGCTATGGCATAGATATGTTCTTCGTTAAAACTACATTTTAATGATGTACCTCTATGACCTGATGTGCCAAAGCTAACACGCTCCTCACTATTATGTATTGATGGATACTGTGTATAATAAGAAGCCATAAGCACTGGTATATTGCAAAGCATTTCAGGGGTAGGCAACTTGCCTGCATGCGGATGTACTGCCATAAAAACTCCTTAACTTATAGTAAAAGCCCCACAAGGGGGCTTTTACATTATATTTTATTATTTATTACTTACTGTTTTTCTTTGGTATCTTTATCTTTTTTTGCATTTTTACCAAGTGGTACAGCACGTAAAAATGTTTCACCGCGACGATTAATTTGCAACATAACCGCACCACGTTTAGTTACATCTTTGATAATTTTAGCAAGTTCTTGTGTGTTTTTTACAGGGGTCATGTTGGCAGCAAGAATTACATCACCAACTTTCAAACCAGCTTCCGCAGCAGATTTATTTTGTTCTACATCAACAATAAGTAAGCCTTGCCCTTTGGGTATTTCAAGTTGACGTGCTTCATCTGCAGTTAGAGGGCGCACAGCAATACCAAGCCCTGCTGCTTCATGCTCTTTAGCAGGCTTATTTGTGCCACCGCGTTGAGCATTAAGCTGGTCTTGGGTGCGTTCGCCTAGGGTGATGGTTAATTCCTTCTTTGCACCATTACGTAAAACTACAATTTTTGTTTTACTACCAGGCTTTTGATCAGCAATGGCACGTAGAAGCTCTGCAGAGTCTGCCACTTCTTTGCCATTAACAGAAATTACCACGTCACCTGCTTTCATGCCGCCTTTATCGGCTGGCTCGCCTGGCATAACGCTGCCAATAAGGGCACCCATGGTTTTTCCAAGACCAAGAGCTTTAGCAGAATTTTCATCAATATCTTGTATGGTTACACCTATCCAGCCGCGACTAACTTTTTTACCTGATTTTAATTGTTCAGTAATTTTTGCTGCCATGGAGCGTGGAATAGCAAAGCCAATGCCTTGCCCGCTGGCAATAATTGCTGTGTTTATGCCAACCACTTCGCCCTGCATGTTAAGTAGTGGACCACCACTATTACCAGGGTTAATGGAAGCATCAGTTTGCAAGAAGTTGTCAAAAGGACCAGCGTTAATATTACGTCCTTTAGCGGATAAAATACCTGCCGTTACAGTATGTTCAAGACCAAAAGGATTACCAATGGCAAGCACCCATTCACCAACTTTTGCTTTGTCTGAGTCAGCAAAGGTTAGGAAGGGAAGTTTTTCTTTAACATCAACTTTTAATAGGGCTATGTCAGTTTCTTCGTCAGAGCCAACTAAGGTAGCTTCAATTGATTCTTCCTTACCTATGGCACCTTGCAAATTAACATTAATAATGTCAGCACCTTCTACAACGTGATAGTTGGTAACAATATATCCATCTTCAGATACAATAAAGCCAGATCCTAATGAGCGTTTTTGGCGCTGAGGTTGATTATCATGGAATTGTTCAAATTGCTCAAAGAATTTTTCAAAACCAGGGGGAACATTACGAAAGAAGTCATTAAATTTATTTTGAGGACCGACTGTAGCTTTTTTTTCAGTACCAATGTTTACAACAGCGGCACCGCCTTTTTCTGCTAATTGTGTGAAGTTTGGCAACTCAGAGGCTTTAACTGTGGTGGCAATAAAGATGATACAGAGTGTAAAGCATGCTGTAAGTTTGCGTAATTTTGTCATAAATTCTCCTTGTAAAGCATTGCATTTATCTCGGCCTATTTTTGTACAATCTATAAAGCAATGCAAAATAGCGTATTGGTATTTCGTACGCTCATTATATATAAGATTTAAAGCAGAATATGTGAAGGTTTAAAACAAAAAAATATAAACAATATTAACATAAGCTATGAAAAATATTAATAAATTATTATATTTTAGTCTTAAGTATGAAACTTTAAAACTGCAACTTAATAAATTAATATATAAAAATTAAGTAATAAAAAAATTTAAAATGCAGCAATTTGTCCATCGGTGCGGGGCTCTGTGCCGCCCGTGTATGATATATTATTGTGTGCATCCTTATGTTGCCATATAATTTGACCACGCCCAAAATCAGTATCATCCACTTGACCATAGCGTATATCATGTCCTTTGCGCTTTAATGCTTGAGCTAGAGCATGTGGAAAACTGCTTTCAACATGCACAGTGCGCCCATTTATCCATCTAAAGCGTGGGGCGTCTAGGGCTGCTTGAGGGTTTAAATAATTATCTAAAATGCGGTGCATGAGCATTATGTGCCCTTGGGGCTGAATAAATCCGCCCATCATTCCAAAAGGGCCAAAAGGGCCAAAAGAACCAAACGAATCATCACTATTAGGATTATA
The DNA here is from genome assembly GCA_964370675.1 of uncultured Desulfovibrionaceae bacterium. Classification (GTDB taxonomy): domain Bacteria; phylum Desulfobacterota; class Desulfovibrionia; order Desulfovibrionales; family Desulfovibrionaceae; genus CAYJAD01. The sequence goes on along the minus strand of CAYJKC010000035.1, from coordinate 13,234 downwards.
GTTTAGCTTTTGTGCTTTATTTGGCATGATAAACCCTGGTATAATGGTATGATATGGTAGTTTTTTCGGGGCAACGCAATTGGGGTGCTTTTCATTAGTATTAAAGCAAGCACCTCTATTTTGTAAAGCAATTCCAGTATTTGGAACCACAACTCCAGATCCAAAGCCAGTATAATTGCTTTGAATATATGATACCATATTGCCTTCAGCATCGGCTGCGGCAAGATAAACTGTTCCCCCCCTTAATTGTTCAAGAGGCTTAGGTAGAAGGGCAGTGTTTTGGATTTCTAAAGAACGCTTTTTGCCATAATCAGGGCTTAGTAAATCATGAATATTTATTTGCATATGCGCAGGATCGGCAATATGATGCAGACCGTCCACAAAGGCTAATTTGGTCGCCTCAATAACTCTATGTATGCTTTCTGGTTCATGGCTAGCGCTTAAATCAATATTTTTCAAAATATTCAAAGCCATTAAGCAAATAATTCCTTGTCCATTGGGTGGTAGTTCAAAAACTTTATGCCCGCGGTATTCTATACATATAGGCTCAACCCACTGAGGTGCATAGTCTTGTAAATCTTCACCCCTTAAAAAACCACCCATCTCTTGCATAAACTTATCAATGTTTTGTGCTAATTTACCACTATAAAAAGCCTTTGCATTGCTTTGTGCAATAAGATTTAAGGTATGTGCTTGACTAGGTATGCGCCAAAGTTGCCCAGCTCTTGGGGCATGACCATTTATAGTAAAGGTGTCAAACCAAGGTTTAAGGCTTTTATCCTTAGTTTTTTCATAGTAAGCTGAATAAACATCATAAGCATCTTGCCAAAGCTTTGCAGTAATTGGTGCAATGGGAAAGCCTTTTTCGGCGTACTCTATGGCAGGACTAAGGCATTCTTGCAAAGAAAGTTTACCAAATCGCTTATTTAGAGCTGCCCACGCTGCCGGAACTCCTGGTACAGTAATGGGCAAAAGTCCTTGTTGTGGAATTTCTGTATAACCACCATCATGCACGGATTTTAGATTAAGTAGGGCAGGGGAAGGTCCACTGGCATTTAACCCGTATAGCTTATCTTTAACCCATACTTGCGCAAAAGCATCACCGCCAATACCATTGCTGGTAGGTTCAAGCACAGTGAGGCTTGCTGCTGTAGCAATGGCTGCATCAACGGCATTGCCCCCTAAGCGAAGGATATATAAACCTGCTTGAGCTGCAAGAGGTTGTGAAGTTGCAACCATACCTTGGGAAGAAAAAATAACATTGCGTCTTGATGGGTAAGGATAATAATATGGATCAAATTGCATAATAACCTCAGTATAATAAGCTTATGATTCGCCTGTCATGCGCTTTAATTCTATTTGTTTATCTTCAGCATTAAGAGCCTGACACAGGGTAAATGTACTGCCACCTCGTTCTAATTTAGATACATAAAAATGTTTACTAGCCTGACTTGCCAGTTGTGGCCAATGCGTAATAAGTAGCATTTGGCGTTGCTTAGCAAGGTCTTGTAAGCGTTCTGCTACCTTATGTAAGGTCATACCACCAATACCGGCATCTACTTCATCAAATATATATGTGGCATGCTCATGGTTCGTTTGAATACCCACAAGGGCAAGTAAAAAGCGTGAAAGCTCACCACCTGAAGCAATTTTATCTAATGGTTGTGGGGCTTGTCCAGGGTTTGGTGCCCAAAGAATACGGGCTTTTTCATCATCAAGCCCTGCCCAAATAGTTACGGGAGAAAAATCAACAATCACTTGAACATCTTTTGAAAAACCTAGCCCTGCCAAAGCTTGTTCTAATTTTTTGCTAAAATCTTTGGCAGCATTGCGCCTCAAAGGTATCAATTTATCAAGTACAGCTTTAAGTTTTTCTACAAGTTCTGCTTCTTCACGTTCTAAATTTTTAAGATCAAGAGCACATGAATCTAAAAATGATATATTTTCAGTGATTTCTGTATGAAGCTTTAAAATTTCATCTAGGGAGCGACGCAATTTTCTTTTTAATTGAGCAAGAGCATATAGGCGTGACTCTAGTGCATCCATATCCACTTCTGACGAGATGGAGAATTTGCGCAAGCGCGCTTCCATATGCGGTAAAAGTTCACGCAAGGCAGAAATAGCCACAAAATCTTCTGTAAAGCTATTGTCATAGCTAATAATATTTTCTATTTGTCTTTCAAATTGGTTTAATATCTCTATAAGCCCAGCACCATCTTCGCCATGTAATATACTCAATGCATTTTCAAAATTTTGTGCCTGCTCTGAGTTTTGTTTGGCTTCCATACGCTGAGCTTCAAGTTGATCTTCCTCTTGAGGTTTTGGAGCAACTTTATCTATTTCCATTTGTTGCATTTCTAAAAGCTCACGTCTTTCTGCAAGGTTGTTATACTTTTCTTGCATCATGGTGCGCTCTTGATTTATCTTTTGTAAGGCGTGGAGAATATTATCTCTTTGTTCAAATATGTCATTATGCGGTAGGGCGTCATCAATGAGTTTTGCTTGATAGCTTGGTTGCAAAAGCTTTTGTTGACCATGTTGACTGGTATGCACAATAAGGCTTGGGCGAAGTTCTCGTACAGATTCTTGAGAGCTTAAAACATCATTAATATATAACCTGCTTCGACCTGATTCTGCCATGAGCTCTCGACGTAAGAATAACTCCTCGCCATGATGAATAAATATGGCTTCCACTTGCGCCTTTTCATAACCTTGGCGCACCATATTTGCAGGCATTTTTTCACCCAATAAAAAATTTATGGCTTTAAGTATGAAGCTTTTGCCAGCACCAGTTTCACCGGTAAGAGCATTGATGCCGGAAACAAATTCAAGTTCCATATTTTCTATAAGGGCAAGGTTTTGTATTCTTAAAAATTCAAGCATAATATACCTTTTATTAGCGGCGTAATCTTGGGTCTAACATGTCACGTAGACTTTCGCCTAATAAATTATAGCCAAGTACAGTAATTAAAATGGCAATACCAGGATATAAAGACATCCAAGGTGCTATTTCTAAAACATTTTTTCCTTCTAAAAGCATATTACCCCAACTAGCTATTGGAGGTTGAACCCCAAGCCCAAGAAAGCTTAAAGAAGACTCAACAAGAATTGCGCCAGCAATGCCTAAAGTGGCAGATACAAGTATAGGACTTAAAGCATTTGGTAAAATATGCACTAGCATAATACGCTTGTTGCTTGCTCCGCAAAGTCTTGCTGCCGAAACAAAATCACGTTCGCGCAAGCTTAAAGTTTCTGCTCTAACAAGGCGTGCTACTCCCATCCAGGAAGTAAAACCAATAACAATCATAATATTACTTAAGCTTGGCTCTAAAAAAGCTATAATGGCAAGAATAAGAAAAAATGATGGAAAACAAAGCATAATGTCAACACCACGCATGACGCATTCATCGACAAGTCCGCCAAAATATCCAGAAATAAGACCTAAAACAAGACCTATACTAACTGAAATACCAACAGCTACAAATCCCACCCAAAGTGATATACGCCCACCATAAAGTAGACGAGAGAGCACATCTCGACCCAGTTGATCTGTGCCTAATGGAAAAGCGTCACAAGGAGGTAAGAGAATGGAGTCAAGGTGTAGTGTTGTTGGATCATATGGAGCAAGCCACGGGGCTAAAATAGCAGCCACAGACATAAAACCCACAAGCCCAAAACCCAAAGTAAACATCATGTGCTTCTTTAACTTTCTACCTAAGTATATGGGGGGCATTAGCTTGACTCCTTGCTGGTACGAATACGCGGGTCGGCAAATCCATAAGCAATATCTGCAAGCACATTACCAAGTAGAGTTAGCACAGCGCCAAGCACTAAATTACCCATAATCATAGTATAATCACGCGCCATAACTGCTGCATAGAAAAGTTGTCCAAGTCCAGGCAAGCCAAAGATTGATTCTATGATAACGCTACCACCTATAAGACCAGGGATTGATAAGCCAAGTAGGGTGATAACGGGCAATAATGCATTGCGTAGGGCATGCCTAAAAATTATTTTTTTGGTGGGTAAACCTTTAGCTTTTGCTGTTAAAATATAATCTTGCCTTAAAACTTCTAGCATGGATGAACGCGTAAAGCGTGACATGCCCGCAATACCACCTATGGTATAAACTATAATGGGCAAAATTAAATGTGATATAATGTCCCATACTTTTGCTGGTGTTGAAAGATGTTCATAGTTTAAGGATGTTAAACCTGAAATTGGTAATAAATTGTGTTCTATGCCAAAAAATAACATCAGCAAAAGAGCCAACCAAAACCCAGGCATAGCAAAGGCTAAAAATACAGCAATGGTGATTCCCTTATCTAACCATGAATTTTGCTTCCATGCAGATAAAACTCCAATGGGTATTGCTATGCCAAGGGTTAGAAGTAGGGCAGTTATGTTCATGCCTACGGTTAAGGGTAGACGCTCCATAATTTTATCTAGCACCGGTCTTGGGTCAGAGGACATGGAGTTCCCAAAATCTAAATGAGCAAGTCGCCATAACCAGTTGGCATATTGTTCATATAGTGGTTTATCAAGTCCATACAATGCTTCTAGGCGTTGGCGTGCCGCCTCACCAGCCAATGGGTTTAAGGTTGTTTCCATATCGGTGGGCGACCCAGGTGCTAAGTGAATAACAGCAAAGCTAATGACAGTAATTCCCCAAAACACAATAAGCATCCATACGAGCTTGCGCACAATACGCAAGCTAAGCATTGAAAATTTATTATGTTTAGTAGTTAACTGTATATCTGCCATTATTTTTCCATTAAAACAGTATTGCGAAAATTTATTAATGTAAAACTTTAATTGGGGCTCATCCAGCCTTGCAAGTCACGCACTTCCTTTGCCCAATTATCAGAAAGTCTTAATTGTAAAAATTGAGCATAAAGAGCATCAATTAACCCGAGGCACAATTCCATAAGATAAATTTTTTCTAATAAAAATGCATCAGGGTCATCATCGTCTGATTCTTTTTCAATTTTTGGTGTGCGTAAGCTGTTACAAGATAAATCCTCTGCTTTTAAAGATACTTGCCAGTCTAAGTCATTTTGTTCAAAGCGCACAATGGCTCTGGTTACTTTTTTTCCAGTAACAAGACCAAGACGTGCTTCGCGCAAAGGTGAAAGAGAACCAGAAACAGATGCCGTTTCTAAATTATCACCTTCACCACCTTGTACCACAATACGCTGCTCCATAGATACTGAAAATGGTACACCTTTTTTATCTATAAAGGCATTAGGTGTGGTATCACTTTTATACCATAGCCAAGTTAAAAACTCTTGACCTAAGATAATATCTGTACTTTCACCAAGATAAGATGTGTTCATAATTTACTCCGTAGCAAAGTGGGTAGGCTCAAGGCGGTCAAGATGGCTTAAAGAAGCCTCATCTAACATACTCATGGCAAGGTTGTAAGGTATCATTTGTTCAAGGTGTAAATCAAAAGTCTGAGTAAAATATTCTGTAAACATATCAATCATCTTACCTTGAGTTGAAGCAAACCAAATATAGTTGCTATCGGTTGCCCAAATTACATTAAATTCTGCTGGTACAGGCAAAAAACGACTTCGCAAGCGTATGATTACTTGCTCTTTAAGTTCTTTTTTGCGCTCACGACTAATAAATTTTTTATTTTGTTCATGCAGACTTTGTTTTTCATCACGCATAGCTAGAGCAAAATGTTTTTTGATAACTCCAGCAGGTATGCGTCTTGTATCTAAACGCAATGAAAACACTATGTATGCGCCTTTTTGTGGTGGAGCAGTTTGCCATTGCATATCAAGCATATCTTCAAAACAAGTCCAGCCATGCGCACGCTCTATAGGCATATCATCTATGTCTTGAAAAGCAAATTGCTTTAATTTATCTGGTATTTGTGACCACAAATCTTGTGGAATATCATCAATAATACGAAAACGTGTAAAACTACACGACGCACTTAAAAATCCCATGCAAACTCCTTTATGAGATAGCTAAAATCATATTTAACATTAAACTTGATTTGATGTTTATACGTTGTGCTTGAACTCATGGCAAGCGTGGACATGAAGATATTTTAGCAAAATATAATAAGACACATAAATTCATTTTAAATGGCTTAAAAAGAGCATAGCAGGGTCAATATGATTGTTACACAATTATATAATATTAAATCTTTTTGTCCCATAATGATAATTATGTAAACTTTTATAAAGATGATTTCTTTTTATCTTAAGTGATTATGCACAATACAACATGAACATTTTTTATAGACATATTGCCGCTTTTGTTTTTGTCCATTGCATATTATAATTTTACTTATTCTTGATGTGATTACGCTTAGCACCAGCTTGTAATTACAAAAATATGACGTGTAATATCTAAAAAAATATTTAGGAGCTTAAAATGCCCTCAAAAAAGTCCATAGTGACACAGGATAAAAATCAATCCATAAATACAACAACTACTACATCTGTGCGCATTAACAAGGCCTTGGCAGATGCTGGCATTTGCTCAAGGCGCAAAGCTGAAGAATTAATTATTGCCGGCAAGGTTTATGTTAATGGAAATCTAATAACAGACTTAGCGTATAAAGTCTTACCTAATGATAATCTTAAGGTTAATGAGCAAGAAATTGTACGCAATGCCAAGCGTTATTATTTAATGTTGCATAAACCAGTGCAAACCATGTGCACCGCTTATGACCCTGAAGGACGCAGTACGATTTTTGATATTTTACCTGAAAAATGGAAAAATAAACGTCTCTTTAGTGTGGGTCGTTTAGATTACTTTTCTGAGGGGCTATTAATTTTAACAGATGATGGTGAATTTGCTCAAAAATTAGCGCACCCAAGCAATCACCTTACTAAAACATACCGAGTGCTTGTACGTGAAGAAGTAAGCTTAGAAATGCTTAAAACGATGCAAAGTGGTATGACCTTAAAGGAAGGCGAAGAACTTGCACCTGTTGATGTTAGTGTTGTGCGCCCCCCTAATCAAAATACCAGCACAACTCTTTTAGAAATGACTCTAAGTCAGGGTATTAATAGGCAAATTAGGCGTATGTGTCGTGATTTAGGTTTAACTATATTTAAGCTTATCCGCATAGCTCAAGGACCTGTATTATTAGGTGATTTAAAGGCTGGGGATGTGCGCGAACTAAATAATGCTGAAATTCAATCTTTAATAACTACTAAAATGTGAGATTTGGCTGTGTAGATGTAGACTTTTATAAGAGTAAGATGTATATACTCACCAGATTGGTTAAACACCATATAATTATTAATAATTTTGAATAATATGAAGAAAAATATTTCTGAGTCACCAATGTCTACTGTATCATTTGAAGAATATAATTTGCTCAAAGCTGAGCTTGAGCAAAAAAGCAATACTATTGCCCTTCTTGAATCAAAACTTTCCTATATTAAAGAAGAATTACAAAACACCAAGGAAGATCTTAAATTTTGTAATGAACGCTTACAAGTTACGATGGATAATGTACCTATGCCCATTCAATTATGGTCTAAGGACAAAGTTCTAATAGATGCAAATTTAGAAACTGCACGTATTTTTGGTTTTGAAAAACCACAAGATTTTATTGATAATTTTACTAAGTGTCATCCTGAGTATCAACCAAATGGTGAAAAATCTGTTGACTTAGGTATGAGATATTTATCTGAAACTTTTGAAAAAGGTTATTTACGCAAGCCTTGGGTTCAGCTCGATGCCAATGGTCAGGAAATTCAATTAGAAATAACCCTTGTGCGTTGCACTTTATATGGTGAATTAGTTATACTTTCTTTCTTAAAGGACCAACGAGAATTGCATCAAAGTGTAGAAAAATTACGTCAATCAACGGAATATTCACAAATTATGCTTGATCAAAGTCCTTTAGGTACTCTTATTTGGGATCAGCGCGGTAATCTTGTCCACTGCAATAAGGCCCTAGCTATAACTTATGGCTTGAATGAAAGCCATGAATTTATTGAAAATTTTCATAAGTTAGTGCCGGAATTTCAACCTGATGGAGTACCTTCCATTGAAAAAATGCAAAAGGAAATTCAAAAAACATTTTTAGAAGGCTCTACTCAATGTTCTTGGATGGGCAAATGCATTGAAGGTAAGCCACTGCCTACCCAAATTCAAGGCATTCGTACCATGCATAATGGTGAATTTGTTGCTATTGGTTATTTAACGGACATGAGAAAGATAGAGGAAAATGTTCAAAGGGCTAAAATTGCAGAAAAACGTGCTGAAGCTATATTAAATGGTATACCCATGGGTATTCACCTACTTGATGCAGATTTCAAACTAATTGATTGTAATGACAAAGCTCTTGAACTTATGAATATTCCCATAAAGCAAGAATATATTGAAACACTGTCCCAATATCTTCCTGAATATCAACCAAATGGGCAAGAAACCGCTCTTTTAGTTGCAGAAAAAATGACCGCAGCTAAACAGCATGGGTACAGCAACTTTGAGTTAGTGATTTTCACTGCTGATAATGAAGCCTTACCAACTGACCTTACAGTAGTTCGTGCAAATACAGAATATGAAGAAATTTACATTGGTTATGTGTTTGATTTACGCGAAACAAAAAAGTTACTTAGTGAAGTTGAAATGTCTAAGGTTGCTGCAGAAAAAAGTGCCATGGCTAAGAGTGAGTTTTTAGCCAATATGAGCCACGAAATACGTACTCCCATGAATGGCATATTGGGCTTATTGCACATATTATCTGCCACCAAGCTTGATGCAGTTCAAGCAAACTATCTGCACAAAGCTTTGTTTTCTACTAAAGAATTATTGCGTATCATCAATGATATTCTAGATTTTTCTAAAATTGAAGCTGGCAAACTAGAAATGGAGGTAACATCTTTTACCTTATATGATATTTGTTTAGAGCTTGAAAGTCTTTTAAGGCACGTAGCTGAAGAAAAAGGCATTGAATATACAATTGAGCAGTGTGATTTATCTAATACTACTCTACTCGGTGATCCATTGCGCTTAAAGCAAGTCTTACTTAACCTTGTAAGTAATGCTATTAAATTTACAAGCCAAGGTAGTGTCAAAGTTCATATGCAATGCACAAGAGAAGACGAAAGTAAGTTAAATTGTAGTTTTAAAGTAGTAGATACTGGTATTGGACTTAGTGAAGAACAAACACAACATCTCTTTACAGCATTTATGCAAGCAGATACATCTGTTACCAGAAAATATGGCGGTACCGGACTTGGGCTTGCCATATCAAAAAATATTGTGGAAATGATGCAAGGTCAAATTTGGGTTGAAAGTGAAGTGGGTCAAGGTTCTACATTTTGCTTTAATGCAAAGTTTGAGGTTGCAGATGAAGAAAGTGAAAATACTTCACCAATAGATATTTCGCAACTTGACGAAAGCAAGTCTTATTCCGGCCACTTACTCTTAGTTGAAGATAATCAAATTAATCAAATTATAGCAGAAGAACTTTTACAAAGTGTAGGTTATACATTAGATATTGCTAACAATGGGCAAGAAGCTATTGATATGCTAAATAATTCTTCCTATGATTTAGTCCTTATGGATATTCAAATGCCAATCATGGATGGTCTTACTGCCACACAAGCTATACGTCAGAATAGTAAGTTTGAGCATATTCCCATTGTTGCCATGTCTGCTCATGCTATGACTGGAGATAAAGAAAAAAGCCTAAAAAGTGGCATGAATGACCACATAACCAAACCTATTGTGCCTAATATTTTATACGCTACGCTTGATTATTGGATTAATAAAAAATAATTTTTATACAATTTGTGGCAAGCATATAGCCATAATTATATGAAAAAGTGAGATGCTCAAGGCAGTAATTTTTAACTGTTTATCTAATACACTTGAATCGTAGTTACTAAAAACTGTATGTGTACTCTTAATCAGAGGTATGCTAAAAAGCATTAAGAGTAATGCATAAAGCTTAAAGTTATCCATTAAGTAAGTTATCCAAAGCAAAGCCCCACCACTAACTAAAGCAACTTGATAAAGCCTAGCTCCTTTAGCTCCAAGCCTTATTGCTATGGTATATTTGCCATTTTTTTCATCTCCTACCATATCTCTAGTATTATTAATATTAAGTACAGCAGTCGCCCATAAACCAGCAGCAATGGCAGGTAGAAAAGGAGCATTTATAAAAGAACCAGTGTAAAGATAATAAGAGCCTAAAACCGATACAAGTCCAAAGAAAATAAATACATAATAATCTCCCCTAGCTCTATATCCATATGGTTTTTTACCCATAGTATAAGATATGGCAGCCCATATGGCAAAGCAAAGTAATGCAGAAAAAATCAACCACTTTAATGCATTATCTGCAAAGCTAAGTTTGAACAATAAAAATCCATTAATAATAATTAAGCCAATAACTAAGTAAATGCCATAAAGCATATGCTTAGGACGAATGGCACCAGATGACACTGTACGTGTTGGACCAACCCTATCTGCCCCATCTAAATTATTTTTGGCATCACCATAATCATTGGCAAAATCAGAAAGTGTTTGTAGTAAAACACCTATTATAACAGTAAAAATTAAAATAGACCAAGAAAACATACCTTGCGTTGCCGCAAGGCCAGATCCCAAAAAAATGACTGATAATGAAAGTGGCAAAGTGCGTGGACGCATGGCGCATATCCACGCTTTAATGGTATTTTTCATGCTTATAATTCTTTAATTTATACTAAACATAGAATTAACATAAAAGTCAAATCCACACTATTAAAGCAATGCGTTAACTTTTTTATTTATAAAATATAACGGGTTAGATCTTTATCAACTCTTACATCTTCTAAATGTGCTTCAACATAGGCTTTATCAACAACCAATTCAGAGCCTGCTTTTTCTGGCGCTTCAAATGAAATATCTGCTAATATTTTCTCCATAATAGTATATAAACGCCTAGCACCAATATTTTCTGTTTGAGTATTCGTTTCTTCAGCAAAGCTGGCTATTTCTTCTAAACCATCGTCAGTATAGGTAATTTTTACGCCTTCTGTTTCAAGTAATGCCATGTATTGACGAGTTAAAGCATTATCAGGTTCAGTCAAAATGCGCAAAAATTCTGCTCGACCAAGGGCTTGCAATTCCACTCGCAGTGGGAAGCGACCTTGTAATTCAGGTATTAAGTCAGATGGCTTACTAAAATGAAAAGCACCTGCTGCAATAAATAAAATATGATCAGTTTTAATCATACCGTACTTGGTATTAACAGCGCTACCCTCCACAATGGGTAATAAGTCACGCTGCACACCTTCGCGAGAAATGTCAGAAGATCGCGCTGAAGAAGTACTAGCAATTTTGTCAATCTCATCTATAAAGATAATGCCACCTTGCTCGACCCGCTCACGCGCTCTATCCATCAAAGAGTCTTCATCTACAAGCTTATTAGATTCTTCTTGCACAAGCACATGAAAGGCTTGCCCAATTTTCATTTTGCGTTTTTTGGGCTTTGGTGGAAAAGCTTTACCAAACATATCTTTTACTTGTGTTCCCATTCCTTCCATGCCGGGAATTGCAAAAATATCAATGCTAGGACCGGTTTGTTCTAAAACTTCCATTTCTACTTCACGATCATCTAAAAAACCTTGGCGTAATTGTTGGCGTAATTTTTCACGTGTGCTATCTCTGCTGCCATCTGTGCCAAATGATGCCGGCAACAATAAATCTATCAAACGTGATTCTGCTGCAGCTTCAGCAGCTTCTTTTACACGTGTATTTTCTTCTTCGCGTACAATATTAATACTAATTTCCATGAGGTCACGCACCATGGATTCTACATCACGCCCGACATAGCCCACTTCCGTAAATTTTGTAGCCTCAACTTTCACAAATGGAACACCGCATAACTTAGCTAATCTGCGGGCAATTTCTGTTTTACCAACACCGGTTGGACCCATCATAATAATATTTTTGGGGGCAACTTCATCTCGAAGCTCTGGAGCTAACATGCTTCTGCGCCATCTATTACGCACAGCTACAGCCACCATTTTTTTAGCCTGTTCTTGCCCTACAATGTATTTATCAAGTTCAGCTACTACTTCACGAGGAGTTAGGGTAATCATATTCTCTCCAAAATTTATTTTATAAAATACAAAAAATCATATCTCTATGAAATTTATTATAAAAAGATGTAATATAATAGATACTAAAATTATCTTCTCAATATAAGCCTCATTTTGCAATTTGCAATGCCTATATATGTAGATTATGATAAATTTATGCTTTCGTATTTGCACTGGAATCTTTATATGGGACCATTATTACTTATAATGGGTATACTTTTTCAAGCCTATTTTTATATTCGCCCAGCCTCTTCATTTTTCATACCTATTTTGGGTGCATGTTGTTTGTGTATTGTGGCGTATGTGGATAGTGATATTTTTTTGTTCTTAGGTGAATTGCTCATTTTACCACTACTTTGGATACATAAATCTAAGCAATGAATATAAAACATGTTTTTCGTCTTTTGTCCATTATGTTTTACATGGTTTTTGCCATTTTTATATGGATTATATTTGATTTTGATCAAGCATCCATGGAACAATGGGTTAATGAACATGTACGACATAAAGGCATAGAAGGTATATTGATTTATATAACTGTCATCACAGTATTTATTGCTATGGGCGTTCCGCGTCAAATTTGTAGTTTTGCTGGCGGATATGTATTTGGTTTGTGGCAAGGAACATTATTTGCTACCATAGGCACAGCATTTGCTTGTATCCTTTGCTTTAGCTATGCGCGCTTTATGGGTCAAGCGTGGATACATAATAAATACGGTCATAAACTTGCAGGGTTTAACGACTTTATTTGTCAATCACCTTTCTTGCTAAGTCTTGTTTTGCGTATTGTTCCCTTAGGAAGTAATTTCATAACTAATTTTTTAGCAGGCATTAGCGCTATTCCGGCTAAATCCTTTCTTGGGGGGTCAATTATTGGATTTACTGCTCAAAATTTCATTTTTGCCATGATGGGCAGTGGATTACAGTTAAACAACTCTAGCAATTCTATTTATAGTGCAATGCTTTATCTTATTTCACTCTGCCTTGGTTATTGGATTTATGCTAAGTATAAAAAACACAAACAAGAATCTAATATTATTACTGAATAATAACTCTTGCCTTTTTTAACAAAGTGATTAAATTATTTATCCCTTTACTTATTGGGGGCGCATTGGTTTCGACGGGGATGTGGAAGCCAAAGTTGCAGGTCGAGGCGC
>CAYJKC010000034.1:21856-22694 GCA_964370675.1 uncultured Desulfovibrionaceae bacterium | reverse complement strand
TTGGCGTAAGCTTTACTGTAAACGACAATATGACTACCAAGCATTATAGTTTAGTATTTGTGGAAGCGATGTTTTCTTTGTTTGGGGTATGTTAATTTATTATTTTTAGTTTTTTTACTTTGTACAGGTCCAAGTGTAATTTCTAAACGTCCGAGGTTTACGTCTATAAGTCTAGTGCGTATGTTCTGACCCAATTTATAACAAGCTCCACGCATAACACCTGTTAGCTCTTGTCTTTCTGGATCATATTCAAAATAATCATCCCCAAGGTCTTTAATGCGTATCATGCCTTCAATGGGCATTTCGTCAAGTTCTACAAAAATGCCAAAATCTGATAAACCACAAATAATGCCATCAAAACCTTCACCAATGCGGTCTTGTAGTACTAATACAGCTAGGCGTTTAGCCATTTCACGCTCTGCATCAATAGCAGCTCGCTCAGCATGGTTTAACTTATCGCCAAGTATGAGTAACTTTGAGTGTGTGGGTATAGGACCAGAATCAATTCCTAGAGCATATTTTAATGCCCTATGCACAACTACATCAGCATAGCGGCGTATGGGCGAGGTAAAGTGGCAATAGTTGGTAGATGCAAGCCCAAAGTGACCAATATTTTCAGGATAATACCTAGCTTGTGGCATGGTTCGCAATGTTAAGCGGCTTATTAAAAACTCTTGAGGGTTTGTCTTCGCTGCATGTAAAATGTTTTGCAAGCTTGCAGCATTGGGGCGTTTAGGTATGCTATCTGCAAGACTTGTGGTGGCAAGGGTGCGAAAAAGCCCTTCTAAATGTGTACTTTCTGGTTCAGGGTGTGTCCGGTAGAGTAGGGGTATATCAT
>CAYJKC010000034.1:0-21846 GCA_964370675.1 uncultured Desulfovibrionaceae bacterium | reverse complement strand
CTTCATTGGCAGCAATCATAAATTCTTCAATAATTTGATGGGCAAAATGATTTTGCTTGCGTTTGATGTGCGTTATGCGACCTTGTTCATCAAAAATATATTCTGGTTCTGGCATATGAAAATCGAGGCTACCTCTTTCTTGGCGCATTTTTGCTAAGGCATGGGCTAATTTTTCAGCTTCTTCAAGCATATGTAATATAACAGAACCATCTTTATCCTTGCTAAATTCTTGACGATTCACTTGGTCTTTATCCAATATGAGAGACTTTACTTGATTATAGCTAAGGCGCGCGGCAGAGCATATATATGCACTAGCAAAACGGCTTTTTAGCACGGTTCCATCAGACGCAAAGTTAAGCTCCGCAAGCATAATTAAACGTTTTTCGTGAGGGTTTAAGCTGCATAAACCACTGGAAAGAACGGCAGGGAGCATGGGTTCTACTGAGCAAGGAAAATACCAAGAGTTGCCCCTAAGCTGAGCTTCTTTATCCAGCGCAGAATGTGAGCGTAAATAATGGGTAACATCTGCAATGCCAACACGCAAAATCCAACCTTGATTTTGACCAAGGCTTTCCACATGAATAGCATCATCAAAATCACGCGCACTTTCACCGTCAATGGTTACAAAAGGCAAGTGACAGAGGTTTTCGCGTCCTTCAAAGTCATTTTCACTCGGCGTATTGCCAAAGCTATTGGCCTGTGCCAATACTGCAGATGAAAATTCAGCCGGAGCATTATGATTTAATTTTACTAAATTTTCTTGAACGCGCACATCTTCTTCATAGCCAATAAAGTTGATAAACTTCGCTTCCCAAAGATCTGATGCTAGTTGCTTTGTGGGTTTAACTAGAATTAGCTCTCCATGCTTTGGAATTTGTTCTAAACCTTGTGCATCAAGGCGTAGGAGAAATGGGAACCTTGTATCTGCAGGTTTGCATAGTATAAAGTTTTGTAATTGCGACCGTTCCTTTTTATGCTGTAAAACTCGTACCGTAATTTCTTGTACACTACGCTCCACAACTTCAACAATGCGCCCTTCCGGTTTGCTATGGGCAGAGCGTGTGCGCTTACCAGGCAATATGGCAACGCGAACAATATCACCATGCCAAGCTTCACCAGCTTGAGAAGGATGTATAAATATGGAGCTAAATTTGCTTTGTTCACCCTTCGTATTAGATGCTAATTTAATAATATCTACAAATTGTGCTCCAGAGCGTTGCACGCTGTACTTGCCTGTAATAGTGCGGATTTGCTTATTAGAAACCCATTGCCCACCATGTAAACGCAAAATATGACCTTGTTTAACAAGTTTAAATAATAAATCTTCAACCAGTTTTTTTTCTTTTCGTGCTATATTACCCACACGTAAAATTTGATCAATGCGCATGGGTTTGTTACCCATGCTTAAGAGCTCCAATAACATATTGCTAGAAATAGTATGTTCTGAGGTGGGTAATTGAGCATGACTTGAAGAAAGCCGTTTTTTGCGTTTTTGTGCCACGTTTAAGCCTTTTTTATGCTATTCAAAAAAAATAAGGCTTTTCAATTATGAAAACATAAAAGAAAAGCCTTACATAATAACTATTATGTCAATTAATCTCTGTTGCCACCAAAGAAGCGTAGCATCATGACAAATAAATTAATAAAATCAAGATATAATGTTAAAGCTCCTAGTATAACGCCACGGCGTACAGCAGTCGCGTCGGATAGAGGTGCATTAGCGCCAAATTCTTTAATTTTTTGTGTGTCATATGCAGTAAGACCGGTGAAAATTAATACACCAATAGCGCTAATGATAAAATCCATCATGGCACTTTGTAAAAATATATTTACAATCATAGCAATGATTAAGCCAAAAAGCCCCATCATTAAAAAGCTGCCCATGCTGGTTAGATCACGTTTTGTAACAAGGCCATAAACGCTCATGGCAAAAAATGTACCTGCAGTAACCACAAAAGCATTAACAATGGAACCCATTGGATACACTATAAAAATGCTAGATAGTGTAACGCCAGTTAAGCCAGAGTAAAGTAAAAATAGTCCTGTCGCTGTAGTAGCAGACATACGATGCACAGCGGCTGACAGACCAAGGACCAAACCAAATTGCGCAATAACAAGTGCAATTAATACAAAACTATTGCCAAAGATAACTTGGCGGGCTGCTTCTGAGTTTGCTACTACCCAAGCAAGAACAGCTGTTGTGCCAAGACCAACAGTCATCCATTGATATACTTGACGTAAAAAAATTGAAGCAACACTGACGCCCTGACTGGCAACAGTACGACTTGTTTCCATAATGACCTCCGTATAATGATTATGCCTAAATTGGCATGTCAAATGTTATACCACTATATATATCCCCATGTGTCAAAAGGCAAGAGGATAATAGCTCTTGTGCACAAGGTTCATGGCAATTTTACAAGTTAAGCTGCAATTCTTGGCACATAAAATGCATGTTATACTTTACTTTATTTATTGGCAGTAATATATTGTTTTAAGTTAAACAAAAGTTGGATAGTCTTATGGCAAAAGAAAAAGCTACAAAATCAACATCTATTTGGCGCAGATTATGGCCCGCATTAACTTTTATGGGCGGGCTACTCCTGCTTGTAGCCTTTTTTTATGGTGAAGAGATTAAAAAACCAAATCCAACTATGACTACCAATATTCCTTCAACTGCCAAGGCTCGCTACACCGTTGCCAAAAAAGTCTTTGAACAATTTAAACAAAAAGATAATATTACGCAAAAACAATGGCATAGCTTGGCACAAGAATTCTTTGCCATTTATGAAGAGTATCCCACTTGGCCAAATCGTCCAGCAGCCCTTTTTCGTAATGCCATGGTGCTTGAGCTTATGGCAGAAGAAAATTCTGACTATGACCTTGCTATTGAGCGTTATATTAAGCTTGCCACAGAGTTTAAAAATAGTCTTTTAGCCGATGACGCTTTATTGCAAGCGGCTATTATTCAAGGTATTAAGCTCGATCATTTTGATAAATCATTGCAACTTTTAGAATATATTCGTACAAACCTACCTAAGGGTGATATGTATAAAAAAGCTTTGGCTTTAGAAAAAAAACTTGCTGCAAATACTAACCAAGCTGTGTCAAAAAAACGTCTTGAATTAGATCAAGCCCTTGAGCAAGAAAACTCTAATGCTGCCTTAACTCAGGTTTCATGGGTAACTTTGAATGAGAATACAGTGGAAATTACTGTGGCTTTAGATCAAAGTATAACATGGCGTGTAGCTAAGGGTAAGGGGCAACAAATTTTATTAATTATGGATGATACAAGCCCCGTTAAAGGCATTAAGCAAGGTGCTAGGATAAAAAATAGCATGCTAACGCAATTGGCAATAATTAAACAAAAACGTGGCAGCACAGATTTAATGTTAGATTTTGCACAACTTTATAATTATCAAACTAAGGTTCTGCAAAATCCTTTTAGAATTATTTTGACCGCTACGGCCAAAACAGCTCCAAAGCTGGATAAAAATACACCTACTTCAGCCCCATTGGTTGCACAAATAGAAAAACATAAGGTTAAAAAAAGTGAAATAAGCACTCAAAATGCGCAATCTAAGGTTGTGGCACCTCAGAAAAAAGCTGCTGCAAAATCGGTAGAAAAAGTTAAAGCTGCACCTAAAAAAGCAGTCAATAAACAAGTAGCTGTGAAAAGCAATGCCAAAACTGAAGTCAAGCGTGCTGTAAGCCAAAAGCCGCCGAAAAAAGATGAGGCAAAAGTTGAGCCTGATGCTAAGCCTAATTTGGTTGCTAAAGCTAATGTAGTTCCAACCAAAAGAGAACTTTCTAAGCGGGTGCAAAAGTCTAATACTAAAAATATGGCTTTGCAGTTAGGGCTTAGTGTGCAAAGTGTTTTTATAGATATTGGGCATGGGGGGAGAGATCCTGGGGCCATCGGTAATGGCATAGTGGAGCGTGACATTGTGCTGGATGTGGGTTTGCGTTTGGGTAAAATATTAAAATCTTATGGCTTAAATGTAGTTTATAGTCGTACAAAAGATGTAAGTGTGCCTTTAAGTGCTCGTCCGGTACAAGCCAATGCTGCCCAATCTGATCTTTTTATATCTATTCATGTAAATGCCAATAAGGATACTCGTGTGCATGGTTTCGAAACCTATTATTTAAATTTTGCAAAAAATGCACATGCTGCCCAAACTGCAGCTTTAGAAAATGCCACTAGTGATCGTAAGCTTGGTGATATACAGAATTTATTAGCCAATGTTATGTTAAATGTGCGCACTTCTGAATCCAGCGGCCTTGCAGAAGATGTGCTAAATGCTACCTTGCAAAATTTGAAAAAGAATGGCTTCAATACTAAAAATGCAGGCACACGCTCTGCTCCCTTCCATGTACTTATTGATACGCATATGCCTGCCATATTAGTGGAAGTAGGTTATTGCAGCAATAAATCTGAAGCTGCGAGGCTTAAGCAGTCTAAATATCGTGATATTTTGGCGATGGGCATAGCTCATGGTGTTATGAAGTATAAAAATCGTCTTGAAAAGGGGCGTGATTCACACTTTGCCTTGACGAATAATGATGATGATGCTATGTAACACAAGTTATGTTAGTACCTTTTAGGCTAATTGAAGTCTCAGTTTTGAGCTTCGTGTGTCTTTAAGTAGCAAGGCATTCTTTATTACAATACATAATAAACAGATGTTTAGCAGGCTGACAGTGCAAATTTAATTTTGATTGTTGTTTGTATTTATTGTAAACAGCTTTTCAAGTTATTAATATTGCTATTAATATGTATATTCACGCAAAGGAGAATTAAATGCGTAAAATTCTTATTTTAACTATGGCTACTCTTATTATGTTATCAAGTGCTGCCATAGCTGCTGAGCTTAAGATTGGCGTTGTAGACATGCAAGAAATTGCTACCAATAGCGAACCAGCTAAAGACGCTAAGAAAAAGATGGATTCTAAGTACGGCACTGAAAGAAAGCAAATTGAAAAGCAATCTGCCGATTTACAAAAGAAAGCCGAAGCCTTGCAAAAAAATGCTACTGAAGAAAAGCAAGTGGAATTTATTCGCCTGCGCCGTGAATTTGACGAAAAAACACGCACTTTTGCTCGTAAAGTAGAAGAAGATGAAGTAAAAATTCGCCAAGATATGGTAACTCTAGTTTTTCGTGCAGCTTATGAAGTTGCAAAGCGCAAAGGCTTTGATTTTGTAGTGGATGTAACAGCCGGTGGCGTGTTGTATGCTCAGCAAAGCATGGATTTAACAAAAGATGTATTGGCAGAAGTTAATAAGCTTTGGAAGTCTGGCGATTATAAGAAAAAATAATTAATTTATTTTATATACTGTGCTTTGATCCCCGGCTCTCTTGTTAGAGAGTTCGGGGTTTCTCTGTATTTTTAGACCCTTCATATGGTGCTTAAAGCTGACTTATTATAGTAGCTAGGAGATATTATGACTCAAACTAGTATTATGGGAATAGATGAAATTTGTTCTATCTTACCCCACCGTTATCCATTTTTATTGGTAGATAGAGTAGTGGAATGTGTACCTAAGTCGCATATAAAGGCATATAAAAATGTGAGTGTTAATGAGCCTTTTTTTCAAGGTCATTTTCCAAATTTGCCTATAATGCCAGGTGTGCTCATTATTGAAGCCTTGGCTCAAGCTGCTTGTTTATTAGGTTTAGCAGAGTTAGACTATCCTAAGGATAAACTTTTGCTTTTTACAGGTATTGAAAAAGTTAAGTTTCGTCGTCAAGTGCGACCAGGTGATAGGCTTGATCTTGAATGCATCAATCCGCGCTGGAAGATGAAGCTGTGCAAAGTAGAAGTGCGTGCCTTTGTAGATGGTCAACTGGCAGCCGAAGGTACCATTACTGCAGCTCTTAGCGATAGATAGGTTATTCTTATGCATAAGCTCAAAATAGACCAAGAACAATTATGTGCAAGTGCTCTTAGCCTGCAAGATAAAAAGGTTCTTATTTTGGGTGATATTATGCTTGACGTTTACTTACAAGGTGATGCTCAAAGAATTTCGCCAGAAGCTCCTGTGCCTGTGGTAAGTATTGCCGAGCAAAAACATATGCTTGGTGGTGCTGCCAACGTTGCTCGAAATATTTTTAGCCTTGGCGGTTTACCAACATTAATTGGGGTTTGTGGTGACGGTAGCGACGGTCAGACCTTAAAAAGGCTTTTAGAACAATCTTCTATTGATAGCTATGTGCTACAAAGTGCTAGGCGCAATACCATTGTAAAAACACGCATTATGGCACAAGGTCAGCAAATGCTGCGCTTTGATAAAGAAGATTGCAAAAACTTAGATGATGCTGAATTAGATTATATTTATAAAGCATTACAATCCCTTATTCCAGAGCATAGCGTTATAATTTTATCAGACTATGCCAAGGGTCTTGTTAACCTTGATATTCGAGAGTGCATACAAGCTGTTATAAAATCTATGCCCAATCCTGCTCAACTGTTGGTAGATCCAAAACCAGACAATGCTGTATGTTATACACATAGTTCACTTATGACCCCCAATAGAAAAGAAGCTTCGCTAATGGCGCATATGTCGCTCAATACCAAGGATGACATTATGCTTGCTGGGCGGCGCATCATGGATGCCTATGCTTGCACGGAATTGCTTATTACTCTTGGTGCTGAGGGCATGGCATTATTTAGCAAGGATGGTGCGGTGTGGAACATTGCACCCAGTGCCAAGGCTGTATTTGATGTGACCGGTGCTGGTGATACTGTCATCTCTACCCTTGCTCTTGGACGTGCAGCTGGTCTTGATATGCTAATTTGTTCCATGCTTGCAACTTATGCGGCAGGGCTTGTGCTTGAGCATGTGGGAGTTGCATGTGTTGGGGTTCAAGATATTGTTAAAGTAATTGAAACCACCGCCATGCCACAATGCATACGTTGGGATTAAGGAAAAATGTAATGCAAAATATGAATAATACAATAGCTGCGCCGCGTAAGGTTGCCTTGGTGCACTATTGGCTTGTTAGCATGCGCGGTGGAGAGAAGGTTTTGGAATCACTATGTCGCATGTATCCTGATGCGCATATTTTTACCCATGTGCTGAACAAAGAAGGGCTGTCACCATTTCTACAAGAGCGCACTATTCATACTTCTTTTATTCAAAAACTTCCCTTTGCAAAAAAGCATTATCAAAAATATTTACCACTTATGCCTTTAGCATTAGAACAGTTGGATCTAAGTGATTATGACTTGATTATTTCTAGTGAGTCTGGTCCAGCCAAGGGTGTTTTGACGCGCAGTGAGAGCACCCACGTTTGTTATTGTCACTCTCCTATGCGTTATTTATGGGATATGTATCCGCAGTACTTAGCTGCAGCTTCAGCACCCATGCGCTTAGCTATGCGTGTACTATTTTCGCGTTTACGCGCTTTTGATGTTATTTCTGCCAATCGTGTAGACCATTTTGTAGCCAATTCCAAAACCGTTGCAAGGCGCATTCAAAAACATTGGCGGCGTGATGCAAAAGTGGTGCATCCTCCTATTAATATAAATGATTATGCACTATGCACCAAACCGCGCGAAGATTTTTATCTCTATGTGGGGCAACTTGTAGACTATAAAAGAGTAGATATTGCCATTAAAGCATGCACAAAGCTTAAACGTAAACTTTTTGTAGTGGGTGATGGTGAGGCTAGAAAAAAATGGCAAGCCCTTGCCGGACCGCAAGTCAATTTTTTAGGGCGAATTTCAACCCCTGATATTATAAATCTTTATACAAGATGCAAGGCTTTACTTTTTCCTGGTGAAGAAGATTTTGGTTTGGTGCCAGTAGAAGCCATGGCAACTGGTGCTCCTGTTATTGCCTATGGTTGTGGTGGAGCCACAGAAACTGTCATCCATGAAAAGACAGGTCTTTTTTTTCATGAGCAAAACACAGCCGCCTTATGTGCTGCCATTGAAGAATTTGAAAATATAGAATCTAATTTTGATGCGCATACAATACGTGAGCATGCTTCGCGATTTGATGAAAAAAGCTTTGCGCAAAACATGCTCACAGAAATTGATAGTGCTAGAGCACTAAAGTTTGATTTTTAAGCTAAAAGTGCAGCCACACGAGAAGCATCAAGCCCACTATGCGCGAGCATGGCGTTATAGGGGTCGTTTTGAATGCTATCAGTAGTTTCTTGTAATACTACATCAGCTTCTTCGTCACTTAAAAGTGTGGCACTTTGTGGAAAGTTGCTAATGCGCACACTATCTTCTTGCTTGATAGCTTCATCTTGACCTAGGGGAGTCTGACGGTGACCTTTTTCCCATAGCGCAGCGATATTACTTAAATTACCAATATTGTTACCTGAAATTTCCATAATTAACTCCTGACGGGTATTTTTACAAAAAATGACATTAAGGAATTTGATGCAGTCCTTAACCAAATTTTTGACTTATAAAATCTATGCAAATTATATTCCAAGCAAAAAATGCCCAGTAGAAAAATTTTTTTATTTATACCCTTGACGATAGCCCAAGACATTTTATTTATAGATAGCATTATTATTTTTGGAGGTTGTTATGAGTACTACAAAAAAACATGAGTTTAAAGCAGAAGTGCGTAAAGTCCTTGATATTATAACGCATTCACTTTACACTAACCGTGAAATCTTTTTGCGTGAGCTTATTTCAAATGCATCTGATGCTCTTGATAAGTTACGCTTTCAACAAAATAGAGGGCAAACTCCTATAAATCCAGACACTGCCCTTACCATCAATATCCACATAGACAAAGACGCCAAAACCTTGACCATAACCGATAGTGGTATTGGTATGAGCGAAAGCGAGCTTATGAATAACCTTGGTACCATAGCAAAATCTGGTTCTGAAGAATTTTTGGCAGATCTTAACAGTAAGGACCAAGGCGAAAATAAAGATGATGCGGCTAATATAATTGGTCGTTTTGGTGTTGGATTTTATGCCGTTTTTATGGTGGCTAATAAAGTAGAGGTTACTTCGCGCCAAGCATATGGTGAAGATATCGGCCATGTTTGGACCAGTGATGGTAGTGGTACATTTACTGTGAATACTGCCGAAGACGCTCCAGAGCGCGGAACACGTATTGTGGCATATATCAAAGATGATGCTGCAGAGTTTTTAGAAAAATATCGTATTGAATCCATTATTCGTAAACATTCAGCCTTTATTCCATTTAATATTAGTGTTGATGGTGAACATGTTAATACAACTCAAGCCCTATGGCGTGAACCTAAGTTTTCTATCACCAAAGAACAATATGCTGAATTTTATAAATTTTTAACTTATGATAGCCAAGATCCATTAGATACCATGCATCTTTCAGTGGATGCACCGGTGCAATTTAATGCTCTGCTTTTTGTTCCTGAGCAAAAACATGACTTCTTTGGTAGTGGGCGTGAAAATTGGGGTCTTGATCTTTATGCAAGGCGTGTACTCATTATGCGCGAAAATAAAGAGCTATTACCAGAATATTTATCATTTTTTAAGGGTGTAGTAGATACAGAAGATTTGCCACTAAATATTTCGCGCGAAACATTACAAGAGAATGTGGTGCTTAGAAAAATTCAGCAAACTATTGTTAAGCAAAGTTTAAGCCATTTAGAAAAATTATCTGCTGATAAAGAAGCCTACGCTAAATTTTGGCATTCTCATGGGCGTGTTTTTAAGCTTGGTTATCATGATTTTATTAATAAAGAAAAAGTATCATCCTTGTTGCGTTTTAATTCATCCTTCCATGAGGATGCTCAAGGGCTAAGCTCTTTAGATGACTATATGGGACGCGCCAAAGCAGGACAAAAAACTTTTTGGTATGTATCTGGTCCAAGCCGTGAAGCTGTGCGCCTAAACCCGCATATTGAAGTATTTGTTAAAAAGGGGCTTGAAGTATTTTACTTAACTGAACCCATAGATGAATTTGTAATGGAAGGTCTTGGGCAATATAAGGAATGGGATTTTAAGGCCATAGAGCATGCCAGCGATGATAGCCTAAAAGACTTTGAAAGCACAGCAGATGAAAAGCCTAAAGCTGCACCCTTAGCCGAAGAAGATGTTCAAAATTTTGATGCTCTGCTAAAACATATGCAAAGTGTTTTGGGTGATAAAGTGAAAGAAGTTCGCATTTCTCATCGCCTAGAAGGAAGCCCTGCTTGTTTGGTTGCTCCTGATGGTGGCATGACTTCATCTATGGAAAAACTTATGCGCGTTATGAACAAGGATGACTCTGTACCGCAAAAAGTTCTTGAAGTTAATCAAGACCATCCCATGTTGCGAACCTTGCTACGCATACATAAAGCAGATGCTGGTGATACCTTGCTTAATGAAATGATTGAAGGTTTATATGATACAAGTTTGTTGCTTGATGGATATATTAAGGATCCTCATGCCATAGCAAGCCGCACTAATAAACTTATGGAGCAATCCTTGGCGTGGTATGCTGAACTGAAAAAAATGTAGTTTGTTTTTGTAGATAGTTTTATAGCCCCACACCTTAGCAACTACGGCTATGGTTTGGGGCTTTTTTCTTCGTAATAAAAAAAGGAAGCCAAACACCCGTAGCTAACCCGCTGCCGCTGCTTCCTTTCGGACCTGACGGAGTTGACGGTGCTTACGCCGTTTGACTTCCAAAAGTCGTATATATGGCATGGGCGTTAACGTCAAGTTTTAAATATTAAATTAGCCTAACAAGTCACGCTATTCTAATTTAACAAAATTTATTATTATAAAATATAAGTTTTTTGTATTATATCCATCTTGTTTTAGGTAGTATGTCTTTAATATTGAATTGGGTCTGCTCCGCAGAGGGCAAAGGGGATGGGGGGGCGTTGTGCTCCCCCCGTTCCCCTTTTGCAATCCCCCTCCCCCCTGTCTTGCATTCGGCTATGGCCTATCCCTTCGTGGCTATTTGCTTCGCAAATGATCCACTGCGGGGCATGGGTAGCCTACGCTTCGCTTACGGTCTACCCATGCGGCATAGCACAAATGGTCATTCCGTGTGTATCAAAGACTGCTCTAAGTATTAGAAAGCTTTTGATGAGGGGAGTGCAAAGAAAGATTTTACGGTGTTGTATGCCAAGACTTTAATGTCAGAGCATGACCATTAGGGGATGCGTGGTATTTATGCCAAAGCATGACCATTAGGGGATGCGTGGTAGTGACTTGCCATGCCTAGCATATCTTAATTTTCTACAAAAATATAATTGGTCCACTATTTGCAATACCCCTTTGTGTATAACCAAGAGCAATAAAATAAATATAATTGCTCAAAAGGCATACAGGAGGATTTTTCATGCAAGAGACTATGTTTAGTGCTGTTTTTGGTGCTTTGAGCACAGAACACCGCATGAATTTTATTGCCAATAATTTGGCAAATGTTAATACCAACGGTTACAAGCGTGACATGTTGGCATTTAAAGATACCATGGCTAGTTTTGCGCATGATGAAATTCGCGAGCCTCTTGCTACAGTGCGTTCAAAACCTCTTTTTCCTGACCCTATGAATATGGCGCGTCCTCGTATTGCTGTTTCTAAAACGGATTTTGGTCAAGGTGCGATGCATTTTACTGGCGACCCACTTGATGTAGCTATCAATGGCGAAGGATTTTTTAAGGTAAACTCTCCACAAGGAGAATTATATACTCGCAATGGTCACTTTGTTCTTTCATCTGAAGGTACAGTGGTTACCCCCCAAGGTTGGCCTTTGCAAGGCACAGACGGTCCCATTACCATTCCGGCAGGTACGCGTGATGTGAATATTTCTGGTGATGGACAGGTTTTTGCTGATGGGGCACTTGTTAATAATATAAATTTTGTAACTGTAGATAACTTACAAAATTTAGAAAAACAGGGTCAAAATCTTTATCGACCAAGACCTAATGTACCCGTAGCAGAGGTTGATCCATTGGCCAATGGTGCGCGTCTTTCACAAGGATTTGTGGAGACAGCCAATGTGGAAGTTGTGTCAGAGATGGTTAATATGATTGAAGTACAGCGGCAGTTTGAGGCTTATCAAAAAGTTATTCAAACCTCTGACTCTGTAGATAGTACTGCAATTCAAAAAGTTGGAAGAATTAGCTAATTAGCTAAGCGATAAGGAGAAAAAGTTATGATGCGTTCCCTTTGGACAGGCGCCACAGGTATGATGGCCCAACAATTAAATATTGATGTTATTTCTAATAACCTTGCCAACGTAAATACTACAGGTTTTAAAAAGAGCCGCGCAGAATTTGAAGATCTTATGTATCAAACCATGAAGATTGCAGGTTCTATTACTGAAGGTGACAATATGCTGCCTGTAGGCATTCAAGTAGGTATGGGTGTTAGACCAACGGCTGTGCATAAATTCTTTTCACAGGGTGATTTTCAAAACACAGGTAATGCTCTTGATATAGCTATTGAAGGTGATGGATTTTTCCAAGTGGAAGTGAATGGTGAGCTTATGTACACCAGAGCAGGTTCTTTTAAGCTAAATCAAGATGGTACTATTGTGACTGCTAATGGTTATATTTTGCAACCAGAATTTGCTGTACCACCAGAAACAAAAAATATTGCTATATCACCCCAAGGACATATTGCAGCCCTTGATGCTGCTGGTGACGAAATTGCCGGTGCAGATATACCGCTTTATACATTTATTAACCCAGCGGGTCTTGATGCGCGTGGGCGTAACTTATACACCCCCAATGATGCTTCTGGTGATGAATTAGAAGGTGAACCAGGCACAGATAATGTGGGCACATTTGCACAGGGCTTTTTAGAAATGTCTAACGTGGAAGTTGTTGACGAAATGGTTAATATGATCGTTGGGCAACGTGCTTATGAGGTAAACTCCAAATCCATTCAAACCTCCGATTCCATGCTCGGTATTGCAGTGCAATTAAAGAGGTCATAGTCATGTTAGCTTTTTACCGTGCACAATCATTTTTTATATGCTTAGTAGCCTTATTGGTACTACTAGCTTTGTGTGCGGTTGATGCAAATGGGGCTGGTTTACCTTTAAGCCCTGAACAACAAATGATTAGAAGCCCACAAGTGCGTAATAATATGATGAAACCAGAATTTACGCCCAAGTCATTGCAAATACAGGAATCTACTGACTGGCGCATTAAAATTCGCGAAGCAGCGGTTACTAATGGTGAAATGGTGCTACTTGGAGAAATTGCAGAGCCTCTAGGTCCGGTTCCTCGCGAAATTTGGGAACAATTAAGCAAACAAACCTTGTGGCCAGCCCCCCCAAGTGCAGGTAAGCCATTACAAATTAATAGAACACGTCTTTCTAAAGCTTTAAATGAAGCCTTAAAAGATTATGCACCAAGATGCATTTTGCCAGCATCGCTTGCCATACAACGTGGTGGGCTTGTATTGCAAGAAAATGACTTACGTAACTATGTCGTCAGATATTTGACTCCGCAATTACAAGCCATGCCCGGTACGGCTGATGTGGAAGAATTTCGCCTGCCACCATATATTTTCTTAGCTCATGGGCAACAAAAAGTTGATTTAGAAGTGGGTAAGGTTGCTCCAGGGCGCATTAGTTTTCGATTTATAGTACAAGAGGCTGATGGAACAGTATTACGCCGAGCCGCTGGCACCGCTTTTGTAAATCTATGGGTGGAGGTTCCTTCTGCATCGCGCCCACTTAATAAGGGTGACGCGCTAAATGTTCAAGATATAACATTCATTCGCATTAATGCTTCACATTTACGCGGCATGCCTTGGGATGGACGTGGTGGACCATGGCAAGTAGTGCGCTCTATAAGCACAGGGCAACCAATTTTTCAAGACGACCTACTTGGTCTTGCTATGATTCGCAAAGGTTCTATTGTCCGTCTAATTTATGAAAAAGGTAATGTACTTATGGAAGTGCAAGCTGAAAGTTTGGCCGATGGTGAACCTGGCGCAACAATTCCGGTGCGGAATTTGCAAAGTAAAAAACAAGTGTATGCAACAATACGGGATAATAAAACCGTTATCGCACAATAAACCATAGGGGAGAAGTGAGGGAAATATTATGAGAAAATTTACATTAATGAACAAAGGTCTTGTGGTTGCCATGGCATTACTATGTCTTGGTTGTCAAAGCGCAAAGCAAGCTCCAGAAGTGGTAGCTCCGGTAGCGCATACTCCAGTTTTTAATGAAGGCACACGAGTGAATAACCCAGGCTCCCTCTTTGCAGAAAGCGATATTGATCCATTATTTTCTGATAGCAGAGCAAGACGTGTGGGTGATATTGTAGTGGTAAATATTTTAGAAAATAGTACCGCATCAAATTCTGCTGATACATCGTCTGAAAAAGAAACCAATAATGATTATGGCATTACAGCAGC
Organism: uncultured Desulfovibrionaceae bacterium; assembly: GCA_964370675.1. Lineage (GTDB taxonomy): Bacteria > Desulfobacterota > Desulfovibrionia > Desulfovibrionales > Desulfovibrionaceae > CAYJAD01. Next base: position 7,518 of record CAYJKC010000034.1, on the reverse strand, counting down.
TTTTGGGCAAACAAGCATGAATATGTTTCCATATATACCAGGTGGCGTAAAAAATCTTGACTCGCCCATTGGCGAAGGTACAAGTGCGCTTAAAACTTACTCCAGCAGTGATTTTGAAGGCTCTGGTGAAACCTCTCGCGAAAATAAGGTTACAGCTTCGCTAGCAGCTAGGGTTATTAGAGTAATGCCAGGTGGGCTTTTACAAATAGAGGGTGTGCGCCAAACACGCGTTAATGAAGAAACTCAATATATGGTTATTACTGGTACCATACGCGCACGCGATGTATCAGCGGATAATTCTATTATGTCTACGCAAGTTGCCAATGCTAATATTCAATATTATGGTAAGGGTGTAATCGCAGATAAGCAAAAGCCAGGTTGGTTTACTAGATTTATGGATAATATGTGGCCATTCTAAATGCGGATTACATATGATTTAACAACCCTCCTTGCATAAAGGGGGGTTTTTTTGTATTAGAAATAATTAATGTGTTTTTATGCTTATTATTGAAATTATTTAAATCGTAAGGAGATAGTATGAGGTTTGTTTTATTACTTGCATGTTTAAGTGTGTTTTGGAGTGTGAGCATTGTAAACGCGCAAGATATTAGTCAGTATACTGTGGGAGAGTATACAGTTTATGTGCTCCCAGAAAATAATATGACCGGCAATACGGGCATACTTAAAGGAGTTAGTGAACAAGATATTAATAAATATTTTAGTGAAAAAAACTTCACCATGTATCTTAATACAATGCTTATCAAAGGACCAAAGCATACTATCTTAGTTGATGCCGGATTTGGAAATAAGCTTTTTACACACCTAGAAAATTTAAAAATTGCTCCTGAAGATATTGATACGATTTTACTTACACATATGCATGGTGACCATGTGGGTGGTTTATTAAAAGATGGCAAAGTTGCATTCCCTAAAGCAACCCTTTGGCTTGCTAAGCAAGAAAAAAGTTATTGGACTGATACCAAAATACAAAACTCCTTGCCCAAGGAAAAACAGCAAGGCTTTATTAATGGTCAAAAAATCTTAGCAGCTTATGCTGATAAAGTGCGTACTTTTGAGCCAAAAAAATTAGATAGTGGCAAGACCATGCTCATGGATGGTATACAAGTCATCGCTGCCTTTGGGCATACTCCAGGGCATACAGCTATCTCAGTAGGTGAGGGCGCTGACTCTATACTCATTTGGGCTGACCTTGTGCATGTGGAGAGCATTCAAATGCCTATGCCCAAAACCGCTGTGGTTTTTGACGTAGATAGTGAAATGGCCATTGCTACTAGAATTAAAATGCTTGATTATATTGAAAAAAACAAGCTTAAAGTTGTAGGAATGCACCTTCAAGGCGGAGCTGCCATGCTTAAAAAGCAAGGTGCAGGCTATGAACTTATAAGAGTGAAATAATAAATTTTTTGAGGGGTAATTTTCTTTGTGTCAAAAATTACCCCTCAAAGCTTGCAAATGGTTACAGTATTCGCGTGTTAATTTTTAAATCATGCTAAATGTATTAGCATTATACTCCACTTATTCTTTCAACATCAAAAACTAATGCTTCATACCATAAAAGTTGTGCATCAGGATTTTGCCAGCTATTGGGAGCAAGTCCTGCCTTATGACATAAATTAAGCAAGTAAGCATCAAGGTCCCAGCCTTGCTCCACAGGAACTTTGGGCAGAAAGACACCGCTTTTATTGCCAAGTTTTAGCATAAGACCATGTTGCCCTATTTTTATGTGTTCAATATTCGTGCAAGGACTCAAAGGACCAAGTACTGATATGGATAGCTGTGCATGGTCCCATTCTGCCAAGGTAAGTGGTTTAAAACGTGTATCTTGAAATGCCGCAGCATGTGCCATGCGTGCTACATTATGATAAAGCGGCTCATGCCCGATCATAGTGCCAATGCAACCACGCAGACGACCGTTTATATTAATGGTTACAAAACTACCCAAATGCTCATTTAAAACTTGGCTGGAAACCTTGGGTAATTCAATTGTTTTGCCGGCTAGGGTGTTCGTTATGGCAGAGCATGCGATTTGCCCCAAACTTTCTTGTTCTTCTAGGCTTAAAGAAAATGTTACTGACATAATAATCCCTTTATAATTAAAACTTTAGTCGTTTGCAGTGAAACTTGGTAAAGTTTTTTGTGCGGTATAATAGCTATTGCAATACTTCTAATGTTGCCTCGGCAATTTGCAATTCTTCATTGGTTGGTATTATAAGCACAGGAATTTTTGACTCAGCCTTACTAATGGTTCTTGCCTGTGATTTTCGAGTAGCATTTTCTTCAAGGTCAAGCACAATGCCAAGTGGCTCTAAACCTTCACAAACAGCAGCGCGTACTAAATCGTCATTTTCACCAATGCCGGCAGTAAACACTATGGAATCTACCCGACCTAAGAGGAAGAAATAAGACCCCAAAAGTTTTTTAATGCCGCGTGTTAGCATTTGAAATGCAAGTTCTGCTTTTTCATCACCTTTTTCGCGCATGGCATGTAAGTCACGCATATCATTAGTGCCACTAATACCAAGCAAACCAGATTTTTTATTGAGCATGGTATCTACATCTTGGGCAGATAAATTCATTTTTTCCATGATATATGGAATGATTGCTGGGTCAATGGTGCCTGAGCGTGTGCCCATCATTAAACCTTCTAGGGGAGTTAGCCCCATGGAGGTATCTACACAGATACCATTTTTTACAGCAGTCATGGATGAACCATTGCCAAGATGCATGGTGATGGAGTTTAGTTCATTAAGAGGTTTCTTAAGAAATTCTGCTGTTTTTTTGGCAATATATTTATGCGAAGTACCATGAAAACCATAGCGACGAATATGTAAATTTTCATATAATTCGTATGGCAAGGGGTAAATATAGGCAGGCGGTAGCATGCTTGCCCCAAACTCAGTATCAAAAACACCTACATTGGGTACACCTGGCAAAAGTTTTTCTACAACTTCTACACCCATTAAGTTGGCAGGGTTGTGCAGTGGGCTTAAGGAGTAGTATTTACGCACAATATCTTTAACTTTTTCGTCAAAAAGCATAGGGCGAGTAATATCTTCTCCTCCATGCACTACACGATGACCCACGGCATAAATCTCATCCTTGCTTTTAATAACACCTTTTTCTGCATGACTAAGCAGAGCTATTACTTCTTCCATGGCTTCTACGTGCGTTGGAAAGGCTTTTTCAATAATGACTTTCTCTTCTTTATCAGTGTCCGGAGCAATTTTATGAGTTAATTTTCCTAAATTATCACCAATACGTTCTACCACTCCAGCACAAAGCACAACTTTGTTACCCATGGAAATGAGTTGATATTTACAAGAAGAAGAACCAGCATTTATTACTAAAATATTCATAGTTTATCCTTAAATATTAAGCAGGTTTTATTTTTCAGCTGCAGCTTGTACTGCAGTAATGGCTACGGTGTTTACAATATCTGGCACTGTGCAACCTCTGGAAAGATCATTCACAGGCTTATTTAACCCTTGTAAAACTGGTCCAATGGCAATAGCACCGGCGGCACGTTGTACAGCCTTATAAGTGTTGTTGCCAGTGTTAAGGTCTGGGAAAATAAATACTGTCGCTTGCCCTGCCACTTGGCTATCTGGTAATTTGGTGCGAGCCACTTCTTTATCAATGGCTGCATCATATTGAATTGGTCCTTCTAATAATAAATCCGGTGCGATTTCTTGTGCAATTTTAGTAGCTTCAACTACGATATCCACATCTGCACCCTTGCCGGATGTACCAGTAGAATAAGAAAGCATGGCAACACGCGGGGTTATGCCAAAAACAGAAGCTGTGTGGGCTGATGCCACGGCAATTTCTGCTAGCTGTTGTGCTGTGGGATTAGGATTCACAGCGCAGTCACCAAATGCTAAAACTCTGTCTTTTAAGCACATTAAGAAGATGGACGAAACTATTGAGCAACTTGGCTTGGTTTTAATAAATTCAAAAGCTGGTCTTATGGTATGAGCAGTGGTGTTAATGGCACCTGATACCATGCCATCGGCATGATTTTTATGAACCATCATGGTTGCAAAATAAGTGCAATCTGCCATACGGTCGCGCGCTTGCTCAAGGCTCATACCCTTAGCTTTGCGAAGTTCGTAATAAGTGTTGATATAGTCTTCAAAGTTTGGTGATAAATCAGGCTGAATAATGGTTGCGCCATCAAGGTCAAGTCCAAGTTCGGCAATCTTAGTTCCAATGCGGTCGGCATTACCAAGCAATATAATTTCTGCCACATCGCGACGTAATAAAATGTCTGTGGCGCGTAAAATGCGTTCTTCTTGTCCTTCTGCCAGTACAATACGCATTTTATTTTGTCTTGCGCGCTCAATTAAATCAAATTCAAACATCATGGGGGTGATGCGAGTAGGTTTTTGCGTAACAATGCGCTTGGCAATTTCTTTAGCATTAATATTACGCTCAAAAAGACCTAGTGCAGTATTGATTTTTTGTGAGTTTTCAGGCTCTATGCGCCCGTATAGTTGAGAAAGCATTTGAACAGTTTTATAGGTATGGTCGGCTGTTAATAAAACTGGCACTGGAACACCAGTCCAACCTTCTAAAAGTAACTGTACATTTCTTGGTAAATCAATACCACCTGTTAAAAGCACACCCGAAATATTATGATAGGCTGATGACACTCTGGATGCTAAGGAGGCAAGCACAATATCTGTTCTGTCTCCTGGGGTAATTATTAAATTGTCATCACAAATATAGTCTAGAAAGTTATGTACTTGCATGGCAGCAATTAAGTAGTCCCCCACAAGGGCATCCATGCGATGAGAACCATAAAGTACCTTGGCATTTAACCATTTTGCCACATCAGCCATGGTGGGTTTACCAAGGGCAGGTTCATCGGGAACAGTGTAAATAAGTGGCTTTTTATCAGAGAGCTTAAGATTCACGCCTGCAATGAGGTCATCTCGTTCAGTAATGGATAAATTGGCTCTATTGACCACAATGGATAAAATATCAATATTTTTTTCTTCCAACTGGTCAATAACTAATTGCGTACTGTTAATAATATCATCAACATTTTTCTGCGCTCCGTTGGCTATAACAGTGACAGTACAACCAAGGTTTGCTGCAATATCAGCATTTAACTCAAATTCAAATGATGCATCGGTGCCTAGAAAGTCTGTCCCTTCACACACAACAAAGTCATGTGTTTCCATAAGAGAGTGAAATTTTTGCAAAATATTTGCAATTAATTGGTTGCGTTGCCCATTGTTAATTAAATGCCTTGCTTCATCTAACGTGTAGGCAAAGGCATCGGTGTAGGATAAATCTAGCTTAAAATGGCTAAGCATGAGATGTATATCATGATCTTTATCATCAAACATGGGTTCGTTGATAATAGGCCTAAAAAATGCAACTTTGCGCATATTACGAGTCATTAATTGCATCATCCCAAGAACTATGGCGGATTTACCAGAACGAGGCTCTGTGGCTGTTATATAAAGGCTTTTATACATGCTGTCTCCATACCGATATTATGGGTCTTTAAATATTGGGGCTTAATTGTGAGGCTCTTTGAGATAGTCAAACCTTGCACCTAGATTAAACTAGGCACAAGGCTTGATTTTTATTGCTTAACTATACTTCGCCAAGACCTGGTAAACCAGCCAATAGCTTATAGTGTTTGTAGCGATTAAGATATTGTGTTTCTAAGCCTGCCTTGAGTTCAGGAGAGGCTTTAGGGTCAATTTTGTCAAGGGCTGCATAACGAGTTTCACCCATGAGGAATTCTTGAATTTTGCCATCAGGCTCTTTGGATTCAAGAAGGAATGGGTTTTTACCTTCTGCAGCTAAGTCAGGATTATAGCGATATAGTGGCCAGTAGCCAGAAGTAACAGCTAGTTTACCTTCTTCCATGGTTTTGCCCATACCTTTGCGTATACCTTGGTTAATACAAGGTGAATAAGCAATAATAAGTGATGGACCTTTATAAGCTTCTGCTTCGCGGAAGGCTTTTAATACTTGTTGCTTATCTGCACCCATAGATACAGAGGCCACATAAACATAACCATAACTCATGGCCATGGCGCCAAGGTCTTTTTTACCAATTCTTTTACCGGCGGCAGCAAATTTTGCAATGGAACCAAGTGGAGTTGCTTTAGATGCTTGTCCACCTGTATTAGAATAAACTTCTGTATCCATTACTAAAATATTAATGTCTTCGCCAGAGGCAATAACGTGGTCAAGACCACCATAACCAATGTCATATGCCCAGCCATCACCACCAAATACCCAGATGCTTTTCTTGGTGAATAAATCATCCATGCTCCAAATTTCATGAGCAACGGGGTGGTCAACACCGTTTAAGTTGCCAAGAATTTCTAAGCCATATTGTTGGGAAGCATTGGCATCATTCATATTTTCAAGCCAGCCTTTACAAGCAGCACTTAATTCTTTGCTTAGCCCTTCTTGTTCAAGCAAGGTTTTAACACAATTAGCTAAGTAATCGCGGCGCTGCTGATATGCCATTTCAATACCAAAGCCAAATTCTGCAGCATCTTCAAATAAGGAGTTACCCCAAGCTGGACCATAACCATCCTTATTGGTGGTATATGGAGTTGTGGGAGATGATGCACCCCAAATGGAAGAACAACCTGTGGCATTGGCAATAATCATGCGATCGCCAAACATTTGGGTTAAAAGCTTCACATAAGGGGTTTCGCCACAACCGGCACAAGCACCGGAAAATTCATGCAAAGGCTGTTGTAATTGCGAACCCTTAAGGCTGTCGCGAGACATAATATCGTCTTTAAGCTCAATGTTGGCGTCGGCAAAATCAAGGTTGGCCTTTTGCTCTTCAAGCTGTGTTTCCAAAGGCTTCATGATGAGCGCTTTTTCTTTGGCAGGGCAAACATCAGCGCAAGAACCACAACCAAGGCAGTCTTCGGCATACACTTGCATGCGGAATTTAAGGCCTTTTAATTCTTTGCCATTGGCATCCTTGGTGGCAAAGCTCTTGGGTGCGCCTTGTAATTCTTCATCGGTGGCAAGTATTGGGCGAATGGTGGCGTGCGGGCACACAAAAGAGCATTGGAAGCATTGTATGCACTTATCTACTTGCCATTCAGGCACAGCAATGGCCACGGCGCGCTTTTCAAAAGCAGCCGTGCCAAGAGGCATAAGGCCTGCAGGGTCCATGGACGAAACAGGTAGTTTGTCGCCTTGTTGCGCAAGTATGGGCTTTACCACATTGGTGATGTATTCTGGTTCATCGGCGCCATGGCAAGAACAAGCACCGCTATGCGCTTTGCCTGTGCAGCAAGTGGAAGTGGCTTTGGCCCACGAAGCTGGATAGGGCACTTCTACAAGGGCGTCCAAAGCTTTATCCACAGCATCAATGTTCATGTTTACAATTTTATCGCCTTTGGAACCATAGGCTTCTTTAATAGAATCTTTTAATAAAGACACCGCTTTTTTGAAATCAAGCACATTGGCAAGCTTAAAGAAAGCCGTTTGCATAATCATGTT
>CAYJKC010000033.1:14211-22784 GCA_964370675.1 uncultured Desulfovibrionaceae bacterium | reverse complement strand
CACTTAAGAAAGCGCCAGAAGCAACAGTTGAACTGCTTCCACCATTTTGGGTATTAGTACTAGTAACCGAGAACACACCACTATTACTAAAATTATGGCTACCTTCTGAAGACATTAAGTGTACCCCAATAGAAGTAGATCCATTGGTAGAGGATTGATTACTGAAGTCAGTGAAAGTTCTGTTGCTATTACTAGTAACGGAGAAAATACCACTATTACTAAAATTATTGCTACCCTTCTCAGTGAACCTAGAAGTTAATACCACTCCAGTAGCAGAAGTGCTGGTGGGAATTGGGCTACTAGCGCCAACAATAGAGCCATTGACAATTACATTCATGGTTCCAGTATTACGAAAGTTGTGATTACCTATACTATATGTTTCTGCACCCGTGGCACTAATATTGGAACCACTAAAACCTGGGGAAACAGTAACAAAGCTATTGGAAATTACATTCATGGTACCACTATTGAAAAAATTACCGTTACCCTCTCCCGTGAAAAAGGTGTCATTTGACATGCCTACAGCGTTGCTACCCTCAGGAGTATAGTTAGTGGCAGTGACATTCATGGTGCCTGCATTGCTAAAGCTATAGTTTCCAATAGCATTTGCTTGCATGCCAAAGGCATCTGCACTGCTACCAGGAGTATTGTTAGTGGCAGTTATATTCATGTTTCCAAGATTACTAAATTTGTGATTTCCATTAGGTATTACACCCATGCCAACAGCTAAATTTTTACCAGAAATAGTTATATTGCCTGATGATTGGTTAGTAAATGTGTAATTTTCAGGGCTATTCCCATACATGCCAAAAAAAGTTCCACCAATAAGAACCCCTCCAATAATGCTACCATAGTTATTTAACACGGAAGCATTTAGAGCTGTGGCGTCCATGCCGGGTATCTCTATGCCCGCTTTATTATCTGCAGCGAGGGCAGGACTAACCCCCAAGCCCAACATAAGCAAACAAGCGCATAAAGCCTTGCGTTTAGATAGTTTTTTCATTTGCATCTCAACTCCTCCTTTTGCACAAAGTTAATAAAATATGCGTCTGTCTAAAAACTTTTGTATATAATTAGCTTTTTTTTCACTTTAAGTCAAGGTATTAAATAATAAAGGTAATATTTTATTTACGTGATTCCGATTTAGCTATTTTTAGCTGAATGTGTGAGGTTCGGTAAGGTTTTTTTCGCGGCTCGGCACTTTCGCTTATGCTTAACCGCCGGCTAATTGCTCAAAAAACCTTACCGAACCTCACACATTGCCTCGGCAAAGAGTTCTGCAAGCAGTAATATTTTCTAAATTGGAATCACGTGCAAATTACAGATAAGTCATTCCGATTGTATGAATCATTATTATTAATAATTTTTTCAGTATATTAATAAGATATAAGTAGTTTCGGATTGAATACAAAATAGTAATTGCAATGCGAACTCAAAAACAAAGAGTAGTTTAAAACACCCCGCGTGAAAAGCCGTAAGACCGCGCTGAAAAAAACTTACCTATTGCCCTGTATATACATAAAATTGAAAATTGCAAATCGGAATCACCTAGGTCGACCCTCATAAATGGCAGAGATGAGCTTGCTTTATTTTTTGGTGAAAGTCCAAACTCCATCCCAATGTTCGGGTGGATTTTGGCTTAACTCGTCAGTACGCTCAGTATAAAGCTTGTAGAGCACAGCATCTGGAAATTCACTAGATAATTTAGTAAAAATTTCTAACGATTTACTAAAGTTTCCTTCAATATAATGTTGGCGGGCTATGATAAAGTTTTTAATTTCTTGTTCTCGGGTAATTTTTTCATCATACCACATGGGGGTGCAAATTTCTACAGGCTCTAATTTTCCTTTAACCCGTATGGCATCTAAGGGCAAAAAGTAGGGTATTTCTTCTTCTGCTAATGCATTTTCACCTTGGGTAAAAGCTTTGCATAACGTAGCTGTTTCAACACTTGTTATTACCCCAACTCCATAAACCGGACACATACCTTCAAGGCGTGAAGTTAGGTTTACTGTATCACCAATGCATGTATAATCTAATAATTCAGCGCTGCCCATATTGCCCCCATATACCTTACCAGTATGTACGCCAACGCCCATGCGTAGGCTAATTCCCAAATCTTCTTGCAATTCTTTATTTAATTCTGTTAGTGCTATTTGCATTTGCATAGCACTTTTAATGGCGTGTAGTTCATGCCTTGGCACATCAAGAGGGGCATTCCAAAAAGCCATAATGGCATCACCAATAAATTTATCAACTGTACCATTGCTACCACGAATAATGGCAGTCATGGGGGTGAAATAACGGTTTAATGCGCCAACCACTTGATCCGGTGTTAAGCCTTCAGACATGGTAGTAAAGCCACGAATATCTGTAAACATAAGGGTTACGGTTCTTTCTTCACCGGCAAGAACGGCTTCGCCCCTTTCTACAATGCGTGCTACCATATCCGGAGCGATATAACGGCTAAAGGCATTGCGCAAAGTTCGTTTTTGGCGTGCTTCTTGCCAAAAGCGTACGGCCAAGAGAGAGAGGGCTAAGGCTGCAACGGTTAGTATGGTATAAAGGGGTGAAATATATACTCCAGTTTGAAAAATGCTCCAACTGGTCCAAACTGGGCTAACCATTAAGACAATTAGTATGGGTAAGTAAATGATGGCAGGCGCTAAGCTAAATATTAAGGTGCTAAGTATGCCCACAAAGCTTGTGGCAGTAATTTGGGCTCCTGGTATCCATGCTGGCATTTTTATGGAGCGATTGCTTAATATGGCATCAATAACAGTGGTGTGCACCTCGGCACCTGGATAAACAGAGTCAAAGGGAGTGGCGCGAATATCTAATAACCCCGGCGCAGAAGTTCCCACAATAAAAACGCGACCTGCTATATCTTCTGGTTTTACTTTTTTATTTAGCACATCGGCAGCGCGAAATGTAGGATAGTAGCCCCGTGGTCCGCGAAATGGCACAATAAAACGACCATCTGGTGTTACAGGTATGGTGTACTTACCTACGCGCACAGCTTCTAAGCCGTCTGGTCCGCCCACTAACATGATTGTGCTTTGACCTAAACCGCGCATGAGTGAACGCAAAGATAATGAAATAATTATACGCCCATCAATTTGAGCAATAAGCGGCACAGAGCGAATAATTCCATCGGGGTCTGGGGCAACATTTAAGCTACCAATAGGTGCTACGGCACGTAGCTCTGGAAGGGGAAGAGTGGCACCTTTTCCGGTCATTAAATGGGTGCGCGGTGAAATGCCATCTGGCATAATGCGCTCCACAATGCCTTCATTGCGGGGTAAATCTTTAGGTAGAGCTATGGTTTCTCCGCTAAAGCGGCTATAAACACCAAGTACAGTTGGAGTTTGTGCAACAATACTAGCTAAAATTAAATCATTGTCATGTAAATTTTTTGGTATGTTATCTAGTGGAATATCAATGTCAAAATGCTTTTCAAAAGATTTTTGTAAATTAATAACTGAGGAGTTATCTGGTTCTGCTAAAATTATATCAAGCCCTATGGCGGCTGCACCGTATTCAGTTAAGGTAGCTACAAGCTTTGCCACTAAATGTCTTGGCCATGGCCACTGACCAAATTCTTCAAGGCTTTTTTCATCTAGGTCTAAAAGGGCTGGAGTTGGTGAGGGTTCACCACCGCCAGTTGCGCGCAAAAATGTATCATATATTTGTCTGTCAGCTTGTTGAAGTATAGCTGGTTGCCAAATATAAAGCACAATCATCACTACGCAAATTATAATACCCATGATAAAGCGGGTTAGGTTTTCACGCAGAATACGAAATGATTGTTTTTGCTTTGCCACTATCTCTCCCTAAAGGCACGCTGCTGAGCTTTAATGAGTGGTTTTAATAAGTAATTTAGGATGGTTTGCTTGCCAGTTAAAATATCAACCTCTGCCATCATGCCTGCCATAATAGGCAGGTTTTCATCCCCATGAGCTAAATGTGCATCAGTAGTGCGTACTTTTACTTTATAAAATGTATCACCTTGCTGATTTTCAAGTGTATCTGCACTTATGGTTTCTACTTTAGCTTTTAATCCACCATAAATAGAAAAATCATAGGCTGTTAGGCGAACTTGTGACTCTTGACCTGGGTAAAGAAAGGCTATGTCTGCAGGGCTAAATTTTGCCTCAATAATTAATGAATCACCAAGAGGTACAATTTCCATAACTGTTGCACCAGGTGCTACAACTCCACCCACAGTGCTGGCATAAATTGCCTTAACCACACCACGCACAGGCGAGCGCATTTCTGTGCGGCGTACCTTATCATCACCTGCGGTTATAAGTTCACGTAAAGAAAGAAGTTTAATTTGTATTTCATTTAGTTCTAATTGATATTCTGACTCAAGCTCAGCTTTGCGCAAGCGCAGGCGCTCTTCTGCCTCCTTGGTTTCAGCTTCAAGGCGAGGTATGGAGTGCTCAAGGGCGGCTAAGTCTGATTTAATTGTTTGTAATCTTTGCTGAAGGTCAAGAAATTGCAACTCAGAATAAGCCTTGGTCTTTAAGGCCGGTAGGGCAAGATCCACTTGCTTTTGCATGAGGGCAAGACTAGCAAGTGATTGGGTTTTCATCTCTTTTTTTTCTGCTAGCTCACGTTTTTTGGCTTCTACTTGTAATGCCAAAACGTCTAATTCTGCATTACGTTGGGTACGGTCGGCTCTTAATAAAGCATTTTGCCGAGTTATAAGCTTAGGCTCTGCCATAACTGACGCTGGATATTGAACTTCTTTATCAGCTATTAATGCTTCTAAGCGAGCTATTGTTGCTTCATGCTCTAAAATACGCACCAAGGCTTCTCGATATTGACTGCCAGCACTTTCATTCTCAATACGCATAACAATGCTATCTTTATCAATAATTTGACCTTCACGTACGGGTACTTCTTGAATAATACCACCTTCAAGGTTTTGAATAAGCTGAACACGCTGCGAGGGTACTACTTGCCCAATACCACGAGCTGTTTTATCAATTTCTGCAAAAGCTGCCCAAATTAATAATATTAAAACACAAGCGGCACTATACCACACCAAGCGCACAGAATTTTTAGAAACATTTTTGTCTAAGCCCTGCGCAGCAAAGCTAAAATTGCTAAAAAAACTTTTAAGCTTTTGCATTTTGCCCTGCCTTTAGTACGCATTTTTGGGTCAAACTTTCATGATGATCTGTAAGTTGTTTGATGGCTTCTTTGGCAGGACCTTCCCAATGAATTGCACCTTTTTTAAGTGAAACCACTCTATCGACTAAGTTAAGCATAGCAACTTTATGGGTAAATATAATAACAGTTTTATTTTGCAAATATGGTTTAAGCCTTGTTACAAGCCGCATTTCTGAGGCAATATCCATTTGGGCTGAAGGCTCATCAAGAATAATAGTGTGTGGGTCACCAAGCAATGCCCTTGCTAGGGCAACGCTTTGAGCTTGACCGCCAGATAAACCAGTACCATTTTCGCCAATGGGCATGTCTAGTCCGAGAGGGTGTTCAGATGCAAAGTCCATTACTCCAGCTATAGTTGCAGCTTGCATGAGATTTTCTTCATCACAATCTCCTTCATAGGGCCATGCCATGGCTATATTGTGGCGTAATGTACCGCGGAAAATACGTATTTCTTGGGGCAAAAAGCCTAATTTATTGCGATATGGGCGCAAAGGCGCATTGCACATATCCAATGGACCTAGTAATACTCTACCTTCTGTAGGGGTGTATAAACCAGCGCAAAGACGTGCTAAAGTTGACTTTCCTGATCCTGATGCACCTAAAAAACCTACTTTAGCCATTGGTGGAACAGTCATACTAATATCTTTTAAGGCAGTGCTTTGAATTTCTTTTCCGGGGTAATTAAATGAAACTCGTTCAAAAATAAGAGGAACAGCAAGTGAATTTTGGGGGATTTCATGTTCTAAACTTTTGGGATTTTCTGAGGGAAGATTTAAAAGAGTATTTAATTGGTTTAACGCCAGACGCGTTTTTTGGTAATTAGATAAAATATTTACTAAGGCATTAATGGGGCTTGCGCATCTTCCAAATAATATAACACAGGCAATAAGTGCACCTGTGGTCATAAGGCCTTCAGAAATTCGATATACACCCAAAATAACAAGTGTAATGCTTAGAAACATATTAAAGATAACCATGCAATTGGAAGTTAAGCTTGAATGAAAACGAGATTGAATTGTGTCATCTGCACTAAGAGCAACAGCATTATCCCATTGCTTTGCAATGGTATTTTCCATGCGTGTTACACGTATTGTTTCTAAGCTACTTACAATCTCAGATAAGAAAGATTGTTTTTGAGCGCTGCTATTCATTTGTGCTGTGGAATTTCGTTCAATACTTTTCTGAATGAGTAGTGAAAAAGCAAATAGTATGGGAATGGCAATAAGAGGGATTATTCCAATAGTACCACCAATAAAAAACATAAGCATGATGAATAATATAATAAATGGTAAATCAGTTAATGCTAGAATGGTAGATGAGCCTAAAAAGTCGCGCACATATTCAAGCTCTCGTACACGAGCAATAATAGCACCAACAGAGCTGGTTTCTTTTTGTGCATATAGAACATCAAGACGTGTATTCATGAGGCTTTGCATAAACATGCCTTGTAGTCTTATGTCTGCATTGCGCCCCGCTGCATCAACAAAGTGAATGCGTGCAATACGTAAAGAAAAATCAAGACCTGCAGCAATAAACATGCCTATGGCTAGAACCCATAGGCTTTCAAAAGCATTGTTTGGCACAATACGATCATAAACATTCATAATAAACAAAGGCATAGAGAGGCTTAAAAGATTCACAACCAATGAAGCCACTAATACATGACCGTATAAAGGGGTGTAGCGTTTTAGTACTCCCCAAAACCAAGAATTTGTTTGTTCCATTATTTTGTAGTAAGTGTAGTACCTTCTAAGGCTTCGCTGGTATTTAGTGTGGAAGACTTAAAGCTCCAAGGCATGCTGTCTGACGCAGGAGCATTTTTGCTGGTATCAATTTTTAATTCTTCAGTATTTATACCAAGTTCAGATAGTAATTCACCGGTGAGAGCTAAGAGGCGATAGTGACCAAGCAATGCATCAACGGAGCGTACTTCTTGCTCGGTGGCGCTAAAGAAATATTCACCTTCAGCATCAAGTACAGATAATAAGTCTTTTTGACCTACTTCAAATTGAGTCATGTAGTTTCTTTTGGCTTGTGATGCAGACTTTGCAGATTTTTCATAAAGTTTGCTTTGCTCAATTGAACGATGAGTTAAAGAAAAAGTGACCATTAACTCTTGGTTAACTAAATCCATAGTTTCGTGCAATCTTTGACGCAACTCCCTAACTTTTGCAGCAATGCTTTTGACAGTGGCTACATCTCTGCCGCCATTATAAATATCCCAACGCATATTGAGCATGGCAGACCAAGTAATTTGGCTTGTATCACCTTCTTCAGAGTTATCGCTCATGGATGGACCAGCATCAATACTGATGCGTGGTGCAAAGCTTGAGCGGGCAATATCTTTTTCTGCAAGAGCATTTCGAATGGCTGCAAGGTCCGTTTGAATACGAATATTTTTATCTACGCTAGTATTTCTTGCTTCATCTACAGTGTTAAAAATACGCTTAGGTAGTTGAACTTCACCAAGTAACTTAGGCACTGGCTGACCTGTTACCTTTGTGTAAGCTGCAAAAGCACTTTCTAGGGCTTGCTCATAGAGGCTAAGAGTTGCCTCTGCACGACTAAGGCGACCTTTAACTAAGTCAACATCACCTTGACTAGATAAACCTTGATTAAACCGAATGCCTAACATGCTTAAAATTCTTTTATTTTCTTTAACATTATCTTTAGCAAGGTTAACTAAAATACGCCTGCGTATTACATCAGCATGAGCGCTAATGGCTGAATAAGCTAAAGAATTGGCACTATCCATAAGTTGCCATGCACGGTAATTAAGTTCTTCAGTACGTAAGCGCACATTGGCAGATGTGTTACCACCTTGCCAAATAGTTTGGCTAAGTTGTAAGCCCATATTCATAGTGCTGGTGGCGTCAGAGTATGTATTATTGGCACGTGTTACTATATTATTATTAACTTCAACTCCGGCTCCTGCCCAGATACCTATGGTGGGGTAATATCCGGCTTCAGCTGCGCGTATATTATGAACTGATTGTTGTCTTGCCTCTTGGGCTGCTTTGACATTGGGAGAATAAGAAAAAGCAAATCTTAATGTATCTTCAATAGTGGTAGTATTTGATAAGGCTTTAGATGGTGAGAAGGAAAAAAATAGTAGTATACAAAATATAAATATATTTAGTTGTTTAGATTGTTTCATGTTGTCCTTCAATTTGCTTCAGATAATTTAAAAAATTGATGTGTCTAAATACTCTAATTTGCTTGCTTTGTAAAGATTTTTTTTAAATATATTAAATTGTCACTCACGGCATCATAATTTCACTAATTCATGTAATGTTGTTTGAGGTTCGGTAAATTTTTTTCACGGCTCGGCACTTCCGCCTTGCTCTCGATTTGCGTAATTGCTCGTACCTCGCAAACGCCAACGGCTTTGC
>CAYJKC010000033.1:0-14111 GCA_964370675.1 uncultured Desulfovibrionaceae bacterium | reverse complement strand
CAACGGCTTTGCCGCCCGTTGGGTCGGGCCTTGCTCTCGATTTGCGTAATTGCTCAAAAAATCTTCCCCAACCTCAAACATATTTTTACCAGAAGAAGCGCGACTGGCAAAAGTTTAAAATTACAATGCCATGAATTATCACTTTATTCTACTTTTTTGCTTTAGTCATTGATGTGCTTATAAGCATGAGACCAAGAAGTGTTTTTTGAACTATTTGGGTGTGAGTAGGTTGCAAACATATTTATTGTCAGACAGAGTGGTTTGCTTGATTTATTACTCTGCCTGACAATAAAATTTTATGAACGCTTAATGGGTTCTTCTTGATATTTTTCTTGAATTGCTAACATTGTGTCTAAAATTTCTAGGAAATCTTCAACCATTTGTGGATCAAAAGCAGTGCCTGAATCTTTTTTAATAATCTCTAATGCCTGATCTAAGGGTATAGGGTCTTTATAGCAACGCGGTGAAAGTAGGGCATCAAACACATCTACGATAGAAGTAATGCGCGCTTCAAATGGTATATCTTCACCAGATAATATAGGTACATCTTCAGCACCACAATATCCTTTGCCGTCCCAGCGCTGATGATGATGCAAAGCAATACTAGATGCTAATTTATCTAAAGGATTAGAAATGTCCTTAAAAATTGATGCACCAATGGCACAATGCTTTTGCATAATTGAACGTTCTTCTGGGGTAAAAATACCTGGCTTTTTAAGTATTTGGTCAGAAATACCTACCTTGCCCACATCATGCAACATGGAAGCAAGTCGTAGATGTGCTTTAGTGTCGGCAATTTCTACCATATCAATACCACGTTTTTCTGCCCAGTGATGGTATAACTCTGCTGCCATAGCACCAACACGAAAGACGTGAGGACCTGTTTCTGTAGGGTCACGCATTCGGGTTGTTTCTAATAGGCGTAAAAGCATATCTCGTGTTGCTATGGCTTGTTCAATTCCTTGCGCACCGACAAAACAAAGTTTGCGCAACGTAGACTCAATTGCAAGACTAAAAGGTACGGCTTGATCGTCCTTCATGGAATTAATAACTTGCATAACCCCAAGCAACTTGCCACGAGTTGAAAAAATGGGCATGGCACATATGGATACAGTGCGATAACCTGTGGCATTATCAAAAGAGTCATTAAAAGAATATGGTGCGTTAGAAGGAAGATTGCGCACATTGGCAATATTCAATATTTTGCGCTTACTGGCCACATAACCAGCTATAGATGCTGGAGTAATGGGTAGGCGAGCATTGATATACTGCTGTCTGGCTGATTGTGACCTTGTAAATAAACTGTCATTGTGTGAGTATGAAAATACTAATTTTTTGTCTTCAACTAGATAAATCGTTCCTGCATCAGCTCGAGATATGCGCCTTGCACGCAAAAGCAGTTGGTCTAAAACTGAGCTCATATCTGGAATTTCTAATAACTCTGAAGCAAATTTTGTATCAACACTATTTGAAATGCATGGAGCGCATTTGCAATTATCTTCAATATTATAGTCACAATCAAGCTCTAAACCTTCATAACCCATGATTAAAGAGTTTTCCATATCGGGATTTTCTTGAATGAGCTTATTGTGTATGTGGTCTACAAAATCATCGTCATAGCTTGGGTCATAATGTGTTGGCACAAATAATTTTACACCAAGTTTACGTACTAGCGGTACCCATTGCTCAATGGCAGAGTGTCCCCATCCTTGATGTTTGGGATAACTTTCTAAAGTATATTGGGAATCTAAAACAGCAATATCTGCTCCGCGCATACCTTGGAAAAAAGAACTTTGGAGGTCAAGGCTTTCAGGATTAGGTCCAAGCTCGTGGTCGCCGCTATAAAAGAATGATTTTCCGGCATGCTCCACACGATAAGCACAAGAATAAAGACCATTGATTTCTTCACCACCATGGCTAGTTGCATGGGCAGAAACGGTAATACCTCCACTTATTTCAATCTTTTGTCCATCATGTAGTGGGTATATGCTTCTTTTGCTTGGGAGTTGCTCCCAACTAACAGGAAAAAAAGTAGAGGAAAATAAGCTTTTAATAAATGCGTCAGGACCAATACCGCCAATGGATTCCGGTGCGTATATATCAATGGTCCACTTGGGGCTATAAAGGGGCACAAAAAATGGCATCCCTGACACATGATCCCAATGGTTATGACTTAAAAAAATGATACACTTTTTTGGTTTAGAGCTTTCTTTTATGATAGTTCCAAACTTGCGAAGCCCTGAGCCTGCGTCTAAAATAATGTGGGGTGATAAAGGAGCATCTATACCATAGCAAGATGTATTGCAGCCATAACGTGCTGAAGTAACACAGCTACTTGCAGTAGATCCACGTATGCCCCAAAGTTGTAATTGCATTATAAATCCTCTATAAAAAAAGAAACATTAAGGTATAATCAACATGTTAAGAGCAACTTGCTACATAATTGATTTTTAATTTTAACTTTTAAGTGTTCAAAAGTAAACTGTCAATATTAAAGCTTGGCATTAACGATTTTTTGCCTTAATTATGTTATTTTTCTATACTGCTGCAAGAGTTATTACAAGTTGTTCAAGATTAATTTATGAAAAAGTCTGTTTTACAATAAAATTAATTTATATTAAAAAAATATCATATGGAAAATAAATGAATAATAAAAATATTTTATTGTGTTAATAGCTTATGCAGCATCTTAAACATATATTACTTTTTGCCCTAGCTTGCGCGCTTGGGGCTTGGTCGCGCTATTTTATTATGCAAACCTTAACGTATTCTGTTGACTTTGGCTCTTTGTGGAGTACTTTTATAATAAATATAGTAGGTTGTTTTGGCTTTGGTTTACTGTGGGAAATTTCTAAAGGTAGAAAAATTATATTAACTGGATTTATGGGGTCTTTTACTACATTTTCGAGTTATGTATTTGAAATATATTTATTTGTTGGAAGTAAAGATTGGTTATTACTTATTAGCAATGGGCTTATGCAAATTATTTTAGGCATTATTGCTTTGTGCATGGGCATGCATTTATATGAAAAACTAGCTAAGTAAATTATATTTTATACTTCCATATAGGTGGCAGATTGAGCACTTTTTTCTGAAACGGTTACACTATACATTTGTGCCATGTGGTTTTGTAAAGCTTTATCCATTTGTTGGTATATATATTGAGCTAGGTTTTCAGAGGTGGGGTTGATATTATCAAAGGGTTTTGTTTCGTTTAAGATGCAATGGTCTAAATAATTTAAAATATCTTTAAGTTTAACTTTAAGAATTTTGAAATCTATTAAATATTCTATGTTGTTATCTAGCTTTTCACCTTGAACTTTTACTTCAACTTCAAAATTGTGCCCATGCATTTTTTCACACTTGCCTTCATAATTACGTAGAGCATGTCCTGCACAAAATTCTGAACGCACACTTAATTGCCAAATCTTTTTTTTCATGTTTTATCCTATTAATAGTTAAAATTTATTTTGCTGCGCCATTAAATCTGGCTACCCATTGCGAAATATCTGCTTCCAACTCTTGACCGGGTTGAACTCTGAATTTTGGTCCAAGCTCCAAGAGGCAATAGTGTCCGTCAAGAGCTAATTGAGCTTCTGTAGGCACTGAACCTTGGTGCTTTTCAAGTATGTTGCTTAGAGCCAACATGCTTTCTTTATCAAGCATGTTTTCAGGAATTGTAATGCGCAAAGGACGTTGATTTTTAGCACATGCATCCTTTAATAGCATAACTTTTTGCCCAAGCATTTTGATTTCACGTGGCATGTTATCTTCTGAATTAGTATCATCACTGCCATTGCCACCAGAGCTACGGCTGTCTAATTTTGCTTCTAAATAAAGCGGTTGCTCTGATTTAATAAGTTCTCTATATTCAGCATAAACACTTGGGAAAAAAGTAACTTCAGCATGTGATGTTAAATCTTCAACACTAATAAATGCCATGCGCTCTGCCTTTTTTTTGGTAAGCACTTCTTTACAAGATGTAACCAATACGCCAAGGCGCAGCTCACTACCAGCATAACTTTCATGAGCATCTTCTAAATTGCTTAACTCTAACCGTCTTATTTCTTTGCGATATGGAGTAAGAGGGTGGCTAGTGAGAAAAAAACCTAGGGCTTCTTTTTCACAACGTAGTTTTTCTTCATTGTTTAATTCTTCTGTATTTAGCTCTTTACAATCAAAACCAATACCATTGCTGCTTTTTTCTTGTTCAATTTGAGGAGCCATAGATAGCAGAGAAATTTGATTAGAAGCCTTTTCTTTAGCCTTTTTTTGTGCTTTTGCAACAACTAAATCAATAACTGCAAGCATTGCAGCGCGTGTTACTCCAAAGCAGTCACAAGCGCCCCCCTTGATGAGTGATTCTAACACGCGCTTGGTTACTTTGCGCAGACTAACTCTGCAGGCAAGGTCTAATAAAGACGCGTATGGTCCGTTTTCTAAACGAGCCTCCACAATTTCCCGTATGGCTTCATCTCCCACATTTTTTATACCACCAAGACCAAAAATAACAGAATTACCCTTGGCAGAAAAAGCGCGCAAACTGTCATTAACAGAAGGTTGTAATACATCAATATCCATATCCTTACAGGCAGCGACATATTTTAGTAATTTTTCTTGATTACCCATTTCTGATGTGAGTAGGGCAGACATAAATTCTACTTTATAGTGAACTTTTAAATATGCAGTATGATATGAAATTAATGCATAGGCAGCAGAGTGAGACTTGTTAAAGCCATATTTAGCAAATTTTTCCATGAGGTTAAATATATCATGGGCTTTATCTTCAGGGATTTCATTGGCTTTAGCTCCTTCTACAAACTTAGATCGCTCTTGAGCCATAACGTCGGCATTTTTTTTGCCCATGGCACGACGCAATATATCTGCGCCTCCAAGGCTATAATTGGCAACAACTTGACCAATTTGCATAACTTGCTCTTGATATACTATGACGCCATAAGTGTCTTTTAAGCATTCTTCAAGTATGGGCAGTGGATATGCCACATCCATTAATCCGTGTTTACGCTGGATAAATTCTTCTACCATGCCAGAACCAAGAGGACCGGGTCTATAGAGGGCGAGCATGGCAATAATATCTTCAAAGCAGGATGGCCTAAGTTGGCGCAAGTATTGGCGCATACCGGAACTTTCCACTTGAAAAATTCCGTCGGTTTCGCCTCGGCTATATAGTTCGTAAGTAGCAATATCATCAAGGCTTAAAGTATCAAGGTCTGGAACATCCTTGCCTTGGTGGGCTATGGCATCTAATGTATCTTGAATAAGGGTCATGGTTTTAAGACCCAAGAAATCAAATTTAACAAGTCCAACTTTTTCAACCATTTTCATGTCAAATTGAGTAACAAGTTCGCCTTTTTTTCCTTTATATAGCGGTAAATAGTCGGTCATGGGCTTATCTGATACAACTAATCCTGCAGCATGGGTAGATGCATGACGCGATAAGCCCTCAAGACGCAGTGATGTCTCTAATAATTTTTTAATTTGGGCGTCACTTTCATAAAGTCTTTTTAATTCTGGTTCTGCATCAATGGCTTTTTGCACAGTAATATCTAAATCATCGGGTATTAGCTTGGCAATGCGATCAGTTTCAGCAAAACTCATACCTAAGGCGCGCCCTACGTCACGCACCACGGCCTTAGCCTTCATCTTACCAAAGGTAGTAATTTGGGCAACAGAGTTTTCTCCGTAGGTGTCAACCATATATTTAATTACTTCGCTGCGTCTGCGTTCACAAAAATCCACGTCAATATCAGGTAAGGAAACACGCTCTGTATTTAAGAAACGCTCAAACAATAAATTATATGGTATGGGATCAAGATTTGTAATACGTAAAGCCCAAGCTACCAAGGATCCAGCAGCAGAGCCACGCCCAGGACCAACTGGAATATTATTATTTTTTGCCCAGTTAATAAAGTCTTGAACAATTAGAAAATAATCAGGAAAGCCCATATCTAAAATAACATTTAACTCTAAATCTAAACGCTCACGATACATTTTAAGGTCAAGACTTTGGGCGTCTGGATGTTGGGCAATGCGTTTTTCTAAACCTTCTTTAGCTAAGCGACAAAATTCTGTAGCTGGAGTCATGCCTTCAGGCACTTCATAAACTGGAAAGAAACTCTTACCAAAGGTCATTTCTACTTGGCATTGCTCTGCTATACGTAGGGTATTAGCTAAGGCTTCAGGCACATGGCTAAAATCTTTTTCCATTTCTTCGGTAGATTTATAGTATAAATCACGAGCATCAAAGCGCATGCGCTTAGGGTCGTCAATGGTTGTTTGGGTCTGTATACATAGTAGTAAGTCATGCGCATCTACATCAGATGCATCTAAATAATGACAATCATTAGTTGCAACCAAGGGTAAGCCGCTTTTTTCTGCAATGGCTAAGAGGCCATCATTGGCAATACTTTGCTCTTTTAGCCCATTAGATTGTATTTCTAGGTAAAATCTATCTGGATATATATCAGCGTATTCATTAGTTAAATTAATTGCTTTATCCATGTCCCCTGCTATAATGGCACGAGGAATTTCACCAGCAATGCAGGCAGAAAGTGCTATTAAACCTGATGAATATTTACGCAAAAGTTTTTTATCAACTCGTGGTTTATAGTGAAAACCCTCTAAAAAACCATGAGTTACAAGTTTAATAAGATTTTGATACCCTATATTATTTTGCGCTAGCAATATAAGGTGGTGCCTACGTCTTGCTAGCTCTGATTCACGGTCAGTATGGTCGTTGCATACATAAACTTCGCATCCGATAATGGGTTTTATACCCACTGCCTTGCATTGAGAATAAAAAAGCGTTGCTCCAAAAAGGTTACCATGATCAGTAATGGCAGCGGCAGGCATACCGTAATCTTTGGCACGTTGGCATAGGTCTTTAAGTTTAATGGCGCCATCTAAAAGGCTAAATTCTGTATGACAATGTAAGTGTACAAATTCTGACATATGATTTATTTATGGTTAAACTGTAAATGGTTACTCTGTATGGTGTTCAGAGTTTTATTGCATAGTTAATGCTCTAGTAATGAAAAGCTACATGACATTTCTTAGCATGACAATAGCTTTACATCAACTGAATAAAAGTAAATAATTATCAATAGATAAAAAAATAGTTTTTACTTGTACGGCTTTAGCTTGTGTGATTTTAAGTAAAGTCATATAATATGTTGTTATGAACCTAGATATTTCGCAATATGAAGCCCAATTTTTAAGCTATGCACAAGAATTTTGTGCAGCAGAGCATAAGCAAAAATCTATGCTTGAACTTAAAGTAGTACATTCACTTGCTGTGCTTAAACATATGCGTCTATTAATACAAGAAAAAGAACTTATGCCCTATGCTAGGGCTTGTATTTTAGCTGCTCTATTTCATGATGTAGCACGCTTTGAGCAATTTTCGCGCTATCGCACATTTAAGGATAGCTTATCTTGCAATCATGGCACGCTAGGGGTTAAGGTACTCAAAGCTCAAGATTGGCTAAAGTACGAAAGTAAGCAAGTGCGTACCTTGGTTTATGCAGCCATTGCTATGCATAATCGTTTTGTTATTCCCAAATCTTTGGGAAATGATGTAAAGCTTGTAACCTTAGCTTTACGAGATGCGGATAAGTTAGATATCTTTCGAGTAATGAGTGAACATTTTTTTGCTAAAGATAAGCGTGATGGTGCAGTAGTTTTCCATGCAAAGGACGACCCAAAAGGTTGGTCAGAAAATATTATTAAAGCCATATTTGAGCAACGTATTGCTGCATATAAAGACGTAGTATATATAAATGATTTTAAATTATTGCTCGGTTCATGGTTGCATGAGCTTTATTTTAAACCCACCAAAAAGCAATTGGTTAAGTCGGGCTATTTAGAAATGGTATTACAGGACTTGCCTATGAATGAACCAGTGCAAAAAGCCAAGTCATATCTGCTTGATTTATTACAACAAGCAAAGGAAAGTTGATGCATTTTGCAAGCTTTTATGAACCATTAATAGGTCCATTACTTAAAAGTTTAAGGATGGATGTATTAAAGCTAATTAAGGCTGAACATGGCAAAACTTATTTAGATTGTTGCTGCGGAGCTGGAGGCATGCTAAACTTAGCAGAGTCTGAGACATACCTTACTCATGTAGGCATTGACTTAAGCAGTAATATGCTTAAACAAGCTCAAAAAAATACTTCTCAAGCTCATTTTTGTTGTGCAGATGCTACATGCTTGCCTTTTAATGCCCATAGTTTTGATATAGCCTCTGTTTGTATGGCTTTACATGCAATACCCTTACATGATGCTCTTGCTTGTGTTGAAGAATTAATGCGAGTGGCAAAACGAGTAATTATTGCTGATTATTGCTTGCTTGAGCGCAATGCATATGCCCCATCTTATTTGCTGGCAAATACCATTGAACGCCTTGTAGGTGGCACACATTATAGGTGCTATAAGGAGTTTATGAAAATTGGGGCATTGGAGGGCTTTTTGCGTCATGCAGGCTATACAACAAGCACCAACATACTCACCCTTGGTGGTAGCGCACGCGTAGTCATGCTTGCATAAATAATGCTTATTCGTCTTCAAATATTACTTATTTAATGGGTCAAGATGTAAAACATCTTTTGGCACTTCGCCAGGACCGGGAATAAGATAGGTTTCTGGGTTCAAATTGTACCAGTTAAACCACATACTATACACACCATAATATTGTTGCATGGTTGCACCAACCATATTGCCTTGTTCAGCTTGACCTGTGCTTGTGTTCCAAGTTGTTTTGGTGCCTATATCAACTAATATACCATTTTGCATAACAAAGAGAGAGGGTTTATCCCAAACCTTACGATTAAATATGCGTACAACATCAAGCTTTAAATCGTGCACCGCAAGAAGTGGGTTATCACCAACGAAGAAATTTACAGCACCTTGTTTTTTTACATAATTAATGTCTATCGCCAAGCGCACACCACCATATTCTAGACCCATGACCTGTGCTTTGTATGGCAAACGTGTATCAGTGTATGTTAGTGGATATGCCAAGGTGTCATTGTCATAATAAGTACCTTGTTTTAGGTAATTACCATATGGGTCACGACCATAAGGCTTGCGGCTACCTAATGGAGTAGATAAAACAGGTGCTTCTGGATAAGTTCTTCTTACTGCACCCCATGTGGTCCAAAAAACTGGCACCAAGGGAAGCCCTCTACCCACCAATGGACCATCAAAGGCTATACCCATACTTTGTAGCCATAAGCTTCCGGTATTTCTGTCAATTAATACAGAGTTACCACCATAAAGTCTGCCATCTACATCAAAAACAAGTGGTGTATTGTCTAAAGTGGTTTGATAAGCCGCAAGACTACCGGTAATGGGGCAATAGGTAACGGCATATGCTTTATTGGCAACTATTTCATTAGCAACTTGATGCCACACCATAATACTTTGAGGATATATGCGCGGACCGTCAGGGAAACTCACTACAAAAACAGGTTCAGAACTGTCAAATTTTAGATCTGCTTCCATAACTTTCATATAGTTTGGACGATAAAAAGAGCTTATGCTACCATATGTTACTGAAGTGCTAATAAGGTTTTGAGTGATAGCTTGTAGTGCTTCTATGGATTGTGGTATACTATGAGCAATGCTAACAAATGCAAAACTAATACATAATGTAAGAGAAAGTATGATTTTTTTCATAGTGTGATCGGTATGATTATTGTTTAAGCCCCAATGCTATCCCTGTTTAGGTATTCACTGTAAAGAAATTCGCGCAAAGCTTGGGGCCACGGACGAAAGCTTATATTTAATGCTTCGGAAAGTTTAGTGGCATTGAGCACAGAAAAAGGTGGACGCACTGCTTTTTGTGGCCATTGATCGCTGGTAATGGGCTCTATCTTACATGGAGCTTCGGCAATGGATACTGCTTCACAAGCAAGTTCACACCAAGAAGCACGACCACTGTTAACAGCATGATATATACCAGTAAGTGATAGTTCAGCTGCTTTCATACTCCAAGAGGCAAGGTCCATAGAGTAAGTAGGAGAGCCAATTTGGTCATGAACTACGGATAATTGCTCATTTTTATGGCATGCATTTAATATGGTAGTTACAAAGTTTTTGCGACCAGGTCCAAAAAGCCATGCTGTGCGCAAAACGCAACTATTGTCCGGTGCAATCTCTAAAACGGCTTCTTCACCAGCACGCTTAGTAAGCCCATAAACAGACATGGGGTCAGTGGGGATGTCTTCTGTATAGCATTTTGAACTATTACCAGAAAAAACAAAGTCCGTGCTGTAATGTATAAGATGCATAGATCTTGCTTTAACAATTTGAGCAAGAGCTGCTGGTAAAGCACGATTTAATACAAAAGCACTGCGTTCATCTTCTTCAGCTTCATCCACTTGAGTCCAAGCCACAGTGTTAAAAATATACTGAGGCTGATGCTTATCTATTTCTTTTTCGATGAATGATATATCCAGCAAATCGCCATCACTTCTACCTAATGGTATGACATGCCAACCATTAGACATAAGTACGCGCATCAAGGATTGACCAAGAAGTCCTGTGCGCCCACCAAAGACGATAGCTCGTTTTTTCATCTTACCTCCAAAATTATCAATCACATTTAACATATTAAATATATATCGCTCTAGGCTGTGGGTCAACAAAGAAAATGTTTATTTAAATGGAATAATGTTTTTTATTTTATGTAATTGTCGTGATAAATCCTTGATTTTTTATAGATAATATGTATAGGTTTTCTAGATTATCTTATACAAGGCTTGCTAAGATAAATTTAATTAGGTAATAAATAACATATGAAACAAGGAATTTTATTGGCTGCATTTGGCTCAAGTAATCCACAAGGTGAAAACACTCTTAAAGCTTTTGACTTAAGAGTGCGCACTCGCTTTCAAATGCCCATTAGGTGGGCATTTACTTCCTTGATTTTACGTGAAAGACTTGCAGCTGCTCGTATTAAGCGAGACTCTGTGCGCAAGGCTTTACAAAAAATGAGTTTTGAAAAATACACTCATGTTGCGGTGCAACCTTTGCAAACTATTCCTGGTAGCGAATATTTAGCTTTATTGCAAGATGTGGAGTGGATTAAGCAAGAATATAAGATGCATGTTTTTGTAGGTGAACCTTTATTGTCTTCTCCAAATGATATTCAATTGGCAGCTAGTGCTATTTTACATCACTTGCCTCATGAACGTAAAATTGACGAGCCTGTTGTTTTTATGGGACATGGAGCTAAGCATGAGGCAGTAAAACGCTATGATGATCTTGCGCAAAGCGTCTATTCAAATGATCTTAATGTGCACGTGGGTACCATGAATGGAGATATTACTCTTAAACACATTTTACCAAAACTTACAAATGAAAAAAAAGTATGGCTTATGCCATTGCTCTCAGTCATAGGTCAGCACGCCTTAAAAGATATGGCTGGTAAATCTAAAAACTCTTGGAAAAGCCAAATTGAAGCTGCAGGGCATGAGTGCATACCAGTTTTACATGGTACAGCAGAGTATGCTGGATTTATTGATATTTGGATGAAGCATTTAGAGTTAATTATTAATGAGATGGAAAGTGTATGCGCAGCATAGTTATTAAAATGTTTTGGGGTTTATGTTTTGTATTATCTATGTTTGCGTCTGTTGCCATTGCTGGTGAAGCCAACTTATTTAATCCCTATATGCATGATCGCTTGCCAGCACAAAGCCTTAATAATGATGGCGCAAATATGGCTAAATCTCTTGGAGGCAAAAACTCTAATCTTCAAGATGAAGCAAGTCACAGGCAATACTTTAGGCAAGAAGTATATCCTATAGTTTTTGGCAATGCTAAGAGCATCAATGAACTAATTGTTTTTATTGATTATGCTAATAAGCAAAGTGCCAATTTGTGGTCACAAGTTATTACTGCAAGCAAAACTTTAAACCCGCAAAATTGCAAAATTGTTGTTTTTGCAAAAAATAGTGAGGCTTATGGTACTGAACTCATGGGCGGAGGCATTTGGATAGCATATGCAAGAGCAGCTTATGCATTGGATTATTTTAATTATTCTTTACATCGTTGGAATGAAGTTAAACAAACTTTGCAAGCTAGAGGCGTTAATCGCCCCTTTGTGTACGAATATGATGCCACTGCTAATAAAAAAGAATATCCTATACTATATAGCTATTTAACGCATGTTAAGCCTGAAATTCCCCAAAATGATTATATGAATATAACTAAATACGCCTTTGATGCGGGTAATATAAATATGTTTCAAGCTGTCATGGCTGCTAAAGAATATGATGTAGAGACTTTTCCTGCTATTGTTGTTAATGGAAAATTGTTGAATGAGCCTAGTGCGCAAAATATTATTGCTGCCTTGCAATAGAAAGAACGCTATTTTTATAACTATTTTTTTGTATGCTTTAAAATAATAATACCTCCTTAAAGGGAGGTATTATTATGATGACAACCCTCCTTGTGGGCTTTGTCATCGATTTGTAAAAATATTAGTAGTTATTTCTTTTCCATTTCTCTGGCACGTTTATCTGCAGCTAAAATACTATCAACTATATGCCCACTAACCCCCATACGCTCCATATGATTAATACCTTGAATGGTAAGACCACCTGGAGAGCATACTTGATCGCGTAACTCTAATAGTCCAAAGTTAGATTCTTGTGACATGCGCACGGTTCCAGCACATAAAGCTTCAACCATTATTTTTGCATCTTTCCGAGAAAATCCTAAAGTAACGCCAGCTTGTACAAGCGCATTAACTAAGTGAAGAATATATCCAGGCCCAGCACCAATAAGCGCACTAAAGGCAGTAAAGTTGTGTTCAGGTAACTCTATGCAAGTGCCAATATTTTTAAAAAGGTCTAAAACTAGCTCTTTTTTCTTTTGTGGCAAGCTTACATCATCGCTACAAAATGCAAAAACACCTCCACCAACATTGGCAGAAATATTAGGCATGCACCGCACAACAGGACATTTACTCTCTAAAAGCTCATGCAATTCTTTGACAGTAACTCCAGCCGCAACAGATACCACAACTTTGTTTTTAGTTAAGTCGGGAAGCATTTTGCTAGTTACAGTCTTCATAAGACCTGGCTTAACAGCTATAATTATAATGTCGGAACTATTAACTAGTTGTGGAATACTCGTGGCAACTATAGCTCCGTCAGGCTGTATGGCATCAAGGCAAGCTACATTAGGATCTGAACCCACTAATTTGTACTTGGTAAACTTTGATAAACCTTGCAATATGGCGCCACCCATATTGCCACAGCCAATACAACCTACTGTAAGCTTATCTTTTTTTATGGGCATACCATCTCCAGCGCATTGAAGAAATAGCTGATTTCAACGGCGGCTGTTTCTGGTGCATCAGATCCATGAACGGCATTTGCCTCTATATTAAGGGCATATTTTTTACGAATTGTACCTTCCGCTGCATTTTCAGGGTTAGTTGCACCCATAAGTTCGCGATAACGCGCAATAGCATTATCACCTTCAAGAACAGAACATACTACTGGTCCAGAGCACATATATTGTACTAGGCTATCAAAAAATGGTCTTTCCTTATGTACAGCATAAAAGCCTTCAGCTTGAGCCTTGGTAAGATGAATCATTTTCATGGCTACAATTTTTAGCCCTGATTGTTGAATCATAGCTAAAATTTCACCGCTAACATTACGACCCACTGCATCTGGTTTAATAATTGAAAATGTACGTTCCATTTTTTACTCCTTAGAATTATTTTTTAGCACTATAAAAAGTGATATGTCATGGAAGAACGCACAATACACAAAGTAATGAGTTGTGTCACGCATAGTTTGAGTCACTATATTGCTTTAATATTATTGATGAATATTTTTTTTATATTTTTTTTACAATTTGTGTTGACAGAAAGAGCAAGTTAATGCATATTCCCTCTCCGCGGCAAGGGAGTGACCTTGACGTGACGAATCGGTTGCAAATTTGTGACAGGTTCGGCTGCTAAAAGTAGCTTGCTACCGTAAGTGGCGCAAAATCGGGGTGCCGATTTTGTATTTGGTTCTTTGAAAAGTGAATAGCGAATTGGGAAGAAAAAAAAGACGAGTCAAATG
>CAYJKC010000032.1:0-23688 GCA_964370675.1 uncultured Desulfovibrionaceae bacterium | reverse complement strand
AAGGTTGAAGTCGCGGGTTCAAATCCCGTCTCCCGCTCCAAGATGCGACAGACCATACTTAGTCAATTCCATTCACATCAAGAGTAACTTTACTCATACTATTAAGTAACCCATTTTATTCAATGGGCTTTTTTTATTTTATATTGGGGACTATTTTGTATCAAGGCTAAGGGCGCATGGACCTTGGTGAGTACTAACTTGTGCACAAGTTTTAACGCAAGCCCCACAATTGATGCAGGCATCATATTCTTGCACTTTTTTATGTAATACGCGTGGATTTATGCCTAAAGAGCAAGCCTTAACGCATGG
This sequence comes from uncultured Desulfovibrionaceae bacterium, assembly GCA_964370675.1. Classification (GTDB taxonomy): domain Bacteria; phylum Desulfobacterota; class Desulfovibrionia; order Desulfovibrionales; family Desulfovibrionaceae; genus CAYJAD01. The sequence continues at coordinate 23,379 of CAYJKC010000032.1, read as the reverse complement.
ATTATCACCCTTGCAGGTGCACCTTGTAGCTTGCCAATGAATTTTAAGTGCAGGTATTAATTTATTACGCCCTAAACGAGCTGCAATCATAAGTAATAAAGCTTGCGGACAAAAATAAGCACACCACAAACGTTTTTTAAGCACATACTCTAATATTAATATTATCATAACAGGACTTAACATCCAAAAGAGCATTATAAACAAATTAGGCAAGGGTGACTCTGTGGGCGTTACTGCTGGAGGTAGGATAATTGCCCCTTCAGCACCACTATGCACAAGCCCCATACTTGGCAAAATCACGCGCCATAACTCTTGCGGTGCAAGCGAGATTAAACCCGGAGCTGACATATGATTGAGCAAGGGTATACCAAGTATAACTCCTAGTATTAACGCACTAAGCACTACAATAATTCTTAAGCGCCATGCAGATATTTTTGCTTTAGCAAAAGTGTTTTTTGAATTTAATTTCCATACTAATTCAGATAAATACCCATATGGACAAAACCAAGAGCAAAAAATACGCCCGCAAAAAAATGCTAGTAATAGACTTAATAATGCCCCCACAAGCAAAGTAGACAAAGGCCAAAAACCATTAAAGGCACCTTGCATTAAACTTTGCAAAGCATTAAGTGGGTCAGCAAATGGTATGCCCAAAATATGCCAAGCGTAAAAGTTACCTCGGATACCTGTGTAGGCATAAAAATAAAAGATGGGCAATAGCAATACCATCAATAATATAAATAGTTGAATATATGGGCGTAGGCTAATAAATCTTGGTGATACTTGCATTATTTACCCCTCTTTTTAGGCGCTGGCAAAATAGGCAAAGCACCAATTGGTGATGCGGGTAGTTTTTTGTTGGCAACATCCACATATTCTTGTGGTGCAAAATTTGGTAGAGGTTCTGTTTTCACTGCTTTTACAGGGCAAACATAGGTGCAAACCCCACATCCCACACAGGCATCAGTGGGCCGAGGAATAAAGCCCATATCAAGCACAATTGCATCACCCCTTAATGGACATCGATCATAACAAGTTGAGCACATAATGCCACCATTGAAGTTATGACAATCCTTTTCTATAATATAGGCTTGACCCATACTTGCTTTATGGGTTTCAGTGCAACTTGGATCAAGAGCGCCTGTGGGGCACACCGGTGGGCATTTCATACAAAGATAACAAGGCACAGAGCTTGGATCAACCTTGGGAGTATGTCTATCAATGCCAAATCCATCATGCAAGCGCAACGATTGATAAGGGCAAACCGACATACATTGGCCACATTGAATACACAATGCCAAAAATTCCTTTTCACTCTTAGCACCAGGTGGTCGCAAAAGGGGTTTTCGCAACATCATACTCTCCCCTATTAATGCTTAAGCTTAGAAATATGTTCTGGGCAAATTATGCCACCCTCTTTTTCTATGTCATCTTCATAGTTGATATAAGCTATATCCACAGCAAGAACTTCATCTAATTCTTGCAAGCTTTCGATTTCCTTTAATAAACGATCAGAGCGAACTTCAAGCACAGCTACAAACTTATTAGGATCATGACTTGCTTCAACATCAACGATATTTTCTTGATTAGAAATTGTATTTTTAATATCTGAGCCTGCTTCAATAGTAATGACAAGACCTGCTATGGCCATAGCAGCCCCCTTATGGTAAGAAATTTAGCGAAATACTTTTATAAAATTGTATGATTGCGTACAAGGCAGGCAGGGTTAAACCCCCACCTGCCTTAGTAAACAGTTATGCTTTGCGTATTCTTGCAGAGCAGATTTTATATTCTGGTTCAAATGAAGCTGGGTCAACTGCATCAGTTAACAATCTATTGACCAATTGTTTTGGGTCAAAGAATGGCAATGCAATTAAACCTTTGCGGCAAACATCACTAACTCGCGCAGGGAAGGTCATGCTATCACGACGAGTTTCCACCACAACATTATCATTATGCTTGATGCCAAGCTCCTTGGCGTCTTCTGGGTTAATTTCCACAAAGGCAATGGGGTTTGCCTTTTGTAACTCAGGAACCTTACCAGTCATGGTTACTGTGTGCCAATGGTCAATAACGCGCATGGTGGTTAGATAGAATGGATATTCTGCATCTGGTTCTTCAGCAGCACCCTTATGTGGGCGCATCCAAATAACGGCTCTACCATCAGGCTTACCATAAAAATGCATACGACGCGGATGATCTTTTGGCACAAATGGGTCATCACCACGCACATAACGCATATATGTTCCAGGGTGCTTCTCATCAGGGCAAGGCCAAATTAGACCAGACTCTTTGCGCAAACGGTCACGAGTCATACCTGAGAAATCATATGTAGTACCCTTGGCAACACCACGCCATTCATTCCAAACATCTTCGGCATTCTTAAATTGCAATAGTTTTGGATCAACTCCGGCACGCTTACCAAATTCCACAAGAGTTTCTACCGTTGGGCGACAACCTTCTGGTGGCTCAACTGCCTGCTCAATTAGTGAATAACGCCGCTCAGCACAGCCATAAACCCCATCACGCTCACACCAAAAAGCAGGAGCTAACACAAGGTCGGCATATTCCAAGGTAATGGCATCGGGGAAGGCCTCAATACACACAATAAAGCTGTCTGGATTAGACATGGCTTTATGCATTTTGTTAAGGTTTGGCAAGGTGTGGGCTGGGTTAGTTTCACAAATAAGTAAGCATTTAACATCACCACGCCCAAGAGCTTCAAAAAGGGCTACCGTATGATAACCAACCTTTGGGCTAATAGTGCCAGGGGCAAGACCCCAAAGCTGTTCCATTTCTTCACGGTGCTTTGGATTTGCTACAGCACGTCCAGCTGGTAAAAGGTGAGCTAAAGCTCCACCATCACGCACACCACCGCAAGCATTGGGTTGACCAGTTAATGAGAATGATGTTGCACCACGGCGACCAATCTGACCAGTAAGTAAATGCAAGTTGTGAATACAGTTATTAGCAAAAACACCTTGTACACGCTGGTTAATACCCATGCACCACATAGACATACTGGCAGATGACTCAGCAAACAAGCGACCTGCTTTATAGATATCTTCCACAGGCACATCACAAATGGCGGCTGCTTTTTCTGGAGTATAATTTTCTTCTAAGAAAAGTTTATAACCTTCAAAGTCAGTTGGCTTGCCATCTGGTCCCATAAAGTTAACATAGCGATCCATAAAACGTGGGTCATCAAGCTCTTCATGGATAATAACCCAAGCCATGGCATGCATAAGTGCTATGTCTGTACCTGGCTTAAAGGCTATGTGCAAATCAGCTATACGTGAAGTATTGGTGCGGCGCGGGTCAGCAACGATAACCTTAACATTGGGCTCATGCTGCTTACGGCGCGCAATACGGCGGAAAAGCACAGGGTGAGCTTCTGAAGTATTGGAACCGATAATGAAAAAGCATGTGGCATAATCAATATCTTGGTAAGTACCCATGGGCTCATCCTTACCAAAGGTTGAAACATAACCACCCACCGCAGAAGCCATACATAAACGCGGATTACCGTCTACGTTGTTAGTGCCAAAACCAGCTTTAAATATTTTATTGGCTACATATGTTTCTTCAGTTAGACACTGCCCAGAACCATACCAAGCCACAGAATTTGGACCATTAGTATCAATGGAGTCACGGAATTTTTTTGCCATAAGGTCTAAGGCTTCATCCCAAGAAATGGGGGTTAGCGGACCACCCTTTTCTTTACGCACCATGGGGCTTGTTACACGGTCTTTAGAATTAAGTACCGGAATTAACATGGCACCTTTAAGACAGAGTAAACCTTCATTGTGGTTATTAGGATCACCCTTAATACTAATGGCTTTACCATCCTTAACACCCACAAGAACACCACAACCAGTACCACAATAACGACATACACCCTTTACCCATTTATCTGGAGCTTTAGGGTCTTTAGCAGCAGCTAAAGCCTTTGTGGCATTACCAAGGCATGGAATTGTCGCCATGGCAGTAGAAAGAGCCAAACCGCGTAAAAAATTACGTCTTGATGATAAATTGCTCATACTATTTCTCCTCATCCAATGTCGTCTTTGTGGTAGCTTGACGGAATAAATAAGCCTTTCCGTGAATGGGGCTTTGATGTGCAAGGTGACAAGTAGCACAGTCATCACGCTTGCCAAACTTGGCTTCCATGCGCTCTATGGCTGGGCCGTGGCAGCTTTGACATACTTCTACACCAGGCTTTTGGGCAAAGGGTATGGAACCCTTACCATCGGGCTGTCCGTGACAAGTTTGACAGCGCACAAGGGTTACACCGTGCTTACTTTCATACCATTCTTGTGCTACCTTAGGTGTGGCTTTTACGTGGCAACCATAACAATCGCCTTCCATACCTTGTTTAGGTTCTAAATGTTTTGCGGCTTCGCACTTTACAACAGGAAAGGCCCACGTTATATAAGCAAAGTAGCCACCACCACATAATAATAAGGCTAAAATGATAATAGTACATGGTCTACATAATTTTGACATCATTCTTGTGACTCCTTAAGCTTTGCATTTTCTTTGAGCTTAGCAAGAAATTTGGCATTTTTGGGTATGCGTTGATCAAAGACAGGAAGGTGAGCCATGTTTACGTGACAACCGGCACATCCACTGCGCGATTGACCATTCTTACCCAAGTACGAATCATGGGCTAGCTGACCTTCAACAGAAATAGGACCGTCGTTCTTAGCATTGCGAGCAAGATCTTCATGACATGCACGACAATTACTATCATCAGTAAAGCGACGGGCTATGGTTTGCATATGAGCACGATCAAGGTCATATGGTTCACCAACATAGTGGGTCCAAACATCGCGCACCCCAAGATAGCTCTTTACTGCGAGCATGCGCACAATGTTTCCACCAGGAATATGACATTGCGCGCAACTAATGGGCTTACCCTCGGCGTCCTTTGCATGTGGTGATGCCAAGAGTTCTTCTTGATAAACTTTCATTTCATGACAGCTCATACAGAAGTCTGTTGTGGAAGTTTGCACAACTGCCACACTTGACACCAACAAGACTACACCAAGCGCAATGGCACCAATCCAGATGCGTTTGCGTTTCAGCGACATATACTCTCCTTGGTTACAATGTATTTTAACTTTAGTTAAAAAGTTATTTGAAAAATACAAAAATGTAGAAAACTTGTTTGTGTGAAAAAAAATTAATAATTTTCGGATATTAAAAAAAATTTTTTATGATATTTTTTTTATGACAATTAAATAATACTTGCTAAACCCCAACACAGACCAAAAATAAATTAATTCATAGAAAACTGTAGCGAAGGACTGCTAATGAGAAACCTATGTTTTTATAAGTTTTTTGTCAATAAATATTTTTTTCACAAAATATTTTAGCTAAACTGTAAGAAAAACATGACTATTTTACTCCAAAAATATGCTTTGTATTATTCAAAAATAAAATTTGTTGCCTAAATTTTCAGAATGCTATAGAGATAAACAATATTAGTTGTTATTACTAATAACACATTTTCATTGAGGAGTGAAAAAATGAGAAAAACAGGCTTTATTTTAGCAGGGGGGCTGTTAAGCTTGACCCTTAGTGCACAAGCTTTTGCAGCTGAAAACCCCATAGCTGATAGCGAAATTGCTAAGCGTTTTCAAAATGTTGGTGTCATTGTTAAAGAAAAATGTATGGCATGCCATACCAAGGATTACGAACTACCATTTTATGCTAAAATCCCTGGTATTAAAGACATTATTGAGCGCGACTATCGGGATGGTTTGCGCGCCATGGATTTGAGAGTTGAATTAACAGATCTTAAAAGTGATATGCCTGTTGGCGAAAGCACCATAGCTAAAATGGAATGGGTTGTGAAAAACAACACAATGCCTCCAGCCAAATTTACTGCAGTGCATTGGGGAACATCTCTCACCGAAGAGGATAAGAAAAGTATTTTAGACTGGGTAAAAACCACTCGTGCAAAATACTATGCATCCAAAGGCATGGCAGCAAAACATGCTAACGAACCCATACAAATGATTACTCCTGTAAAGTATGATGCACAAAAAGCCGACATTGGTAAAAAGCTATTTAATGATAAACGCCTCTCTACTGATGATAGTATTTCTTGTGCCACTTGTCACGATTTCACCAAGGCTGGAACCGACAATTTGCGTTTCTCTGAAGGTGTAAATAAACAATTTGGTGATATTAATGCCCCCACAGTCTTTAATGCCGTTTACAACATGGCACAATTTTGGAACGGCCGCGCCAAAGACCTGCAAGAACAAGCCGGTGGACCACCACTTAACCCCATTGAAATGGCTAGCAAAGATTGGAATGAAATCATAACAAAACTTGCTAAAGATGAGGCACTTACTGCAGAGTTTAAAGCCATATATCCATCTGGTTGGACAGGCGAAAATATTACTCATGCCATTGCCGAATACGAAAAAACCCTTATTACACCAAATAGTGCTTTTGATAAGTGGCTTGCCGGTGACGACAGCGCCATTAGTAGCGAAGCTAAAGAAGGCTATGAGCGCTTCAAAGCCTATCGTTGCTCTAGCTGCCACGTAGGTAAATCACTTGGTGGGCAGTCTTTTGAGTTTATGGATCTTAAAAAAGACTACTTTAAAGACCGCGGAACACCACTTGGTTCTGATACAGGCCTTCAAGGGTTTACAAAGAAAGATGAAGATTTACACAAGTTTAAAACTCCTAATCTTCGTAATATTGAACTAACTGCACCATATATGCATGACGGCACAATAACTACACTTGATGAGGCTGTGCGCATAATGGGTATATACCTATCAGGAATAGAAGTATCGCCTGCTGATAGAGTAAAAATTGTTGCCTTCTTGCGCACCCTAACTGGTGAGTTTGAAGGTAAAGCTCTTGGCGGAACTCCTGTTACGAAATAACTATAACTATTTATCTAGTCTCACGTGACGATTTTTTGGGGAAACTTTTGTGAACAAAAGTTTCCCCAAACCCTTTCAAAAAACTTTATTACAATCACATATATATTAAAAATATATCTACTTAACATTTGTATAATAAATATATTTAAAACCTCAAAACTTTTTCAATAAAAACATAAAAAATAGGCCCTATGTATTAGTACATAAGGACCTAAAAATTAAACAATATAGATTGTATTTTAAAATTATATCAACTTAGTTATACTTCGCTTGCATTTCTTTAACTAAAACATCTTCATCAGGGAAATCACCACTGGCATGTTTTGAATAGGCTAAATCATCCCCTACCTTCACATCAAAAACTCCACCACTACCAGCCACAAGTTTTACCTCATGCCCAAGAACTGCTTTAATTTTATCAGCCAAACTGACTGCTCTTGGCTCATAATTTCACATGCCACAATAAGTAATGCTAATGTCCATAGTAACTCCTTAGTTGTTTATCGTAAAAAAGCTTCTTTATGCCTCTGAAAACCTTTCTATTTCACTTTTACCAATTGCTCAAGTGTTTGAAACATTATATTTTGGCTTATTTGCTCAATAAATTCAGGGGTAACATATTGCTTAGACATATTTTTTAACAATTGCTTATAAACCATATTGTAATGTTTTTCTTCTTTTACATTATTATGTGCCATATCATTACCAAAATTACGCAAATTCTTATCTAAAAAACTATCTAAAAAAATCTTAGCTTCTTCGTCAAATATATCTAAGTTTAAAAATGCAGACATTTTTTCTAAATATATTGGTGCACTATTTAAAAAACTATCATAATCAATAAAAAGCACCTTTTTATGCTCAAGATTTTTAATGGCATAAGCATTGTAACTATACCATAACAATAATCCCTGCTCTAAGGGAATATTTCTACGTTTATGTAAAGAATATGCAACGCTCATGGGTTTGCGTAGGGCAAAAACATAATAAATCTGAATAGATATTGATTCAAACACTTTCAGCCAGAAAGGTAATAGCTTTGTAATTCTAGGTTCTTTTAGTGCAAAAATGTCCATATCTAAAAATCTACTTTTTAGTAGATGTTCTGCTTTTTCCATATAACCATTTTTTACCAAAAGGTTCACATCGTTGATGGTAACAGGTAGGGGCAAGTCCCATTTTTTGCCTAAAAAGCCTAACATTTCCTCATTTAAGAGAAAAAAATCTTGATCTTCCCAATGCCCTTTGACGTTACCAAAGGTAGATGTTAATAAATTTTCACCATGCATGGCACCAAAAACTTTTAATGAGCGCGACACAAGGCTTGTGCCACTACGATGCATGCCAAGCACAAGAATTAATTTTTTAGTGGATTGTAAATCTTTTGACATATGAGCCTTTGAAAAATTTAAATATACAACAAACTTTTGGGCATCAAAACCAAACTCACTATGCGAAATGGTTTTTTTTATGTCAAGCAAGGAGTTAAAAAATGATTTTAATTATGGGCGGAGCAGGATACATTGGCTCACATACCACAAAACACCTTATACAAAATGGTTATGACTGCATAGTCGCAGATAATTTAATTTATGGACATAAAAAAGCAGTTGACCCAAGAGCTTTATTTTATACTGCTGACTTAATGGATAAAGTTTCTTTAAGGGAAATTTTTTCTAAGCATAATATTGAAGCTGTTATACATTTTGCGGCCTTTGCATATGTTGGAGAAAGTGTTGAGCAGCCCCAAAAATATTACCAAAATAATGTTGTGGGAACCATTAACCTTTTAGATGTGATGCTTGAGTTTGGGGTGAAAAAGATTGTTTTTTCTAGCACTTGCGCAACCTATGGGGACCCACAATATTTACCTATAGATGAAAATCACCCTCAAATGCCAATTAATCCTTATGGAAAAACCAAACTTATGATTGAGCAAGTTTTTGCGGACTATCACCAAGCCTATGGGCTACAATATATTGCCTTGCGTTACTTTAATGCCGCAGGCTGTAGCCATGATGCAAGCATGGGTGAAAGCCATTACCCAGAAACACACCTCATACCACTGGTCTTAAAAGCCATTAAGGGTGAACGCGAAAATATTCATGTATTTGGCACTGACTATGACACCAAGGATGGTACTTGCATAAGGGATTACATTCATGTGGAGGATTTAGCCCAAGCCCATAGGCTGGCTCTTGAAAAATTAAATGAGCATAGCGGCTATCTGAATCTAGGAACAGGCATTGGCATTAGTGTCAAAGAAATCATTGCCGCAGCAGAAAAAGTTACTCAAAAAAAATGCCCAGTGGTGCTTGCAAAACGCCGCGCTGGTGACCCTGCAAAGCTTTATGCCGATAATAAAAAGGCTATAGATATTTTAGGTTGGACACCGCAATATCTTGATATTGAACATATATTAAAAACGGCTTGGCAATGGGAACTAAATAAAACCTATTAACTATATTTAAATATATTAATACTCAAAATGCCTAACTTTACTAAAAAGCTAGGCATTTTGAGTATTATTTTATGTTATCAATTATCTCTCTCCTCAAAAAAATAAGAAATATTCATATTTGTTTGTATATATACAAACAAAAGATCTATGCGCGTGTATCATAATTCATAAAATTTGTTAAATACATGCTAAACTTGCAACATTGACTATTAACACAAACCTCTGTATATAATAATACTTATTATACAATTTATTTAAACATATACTTTTTAGGTATAAATATAATAAGGAATACATTAATGAGTAGTTTGTTTGACCCAAGTCGTAACCAAGAAGCTTCCGGTATGGGATTAATTGCCCACATAGATGGAAAAAAATCACGTCGAACTATAACCCAAAGCATTGCCGCTCTTGGACGTATGAGCCATGGATCAGGTGATGACACTTGTGATGGCTGTGGCATATTAATACCCATGCCGCGAGAATTTTTTTTAAAACAATGGCCATTATTAAAGCGTAGTTCTGAAAAACCTTGGGCTGTTGGTCAGTTTTTCTTGCCTCATAATACACAATTACGTTCTCAATTATTAAACATCATCAAACAAAGTATTGATTTTTGCAATTTACATTTTTTAGATGGTCGAGAAGTATTTATTGCACCGCATATATTAAATAAAGTCACACGTTCATCCATGCCATTTATGGCACAAATTTTAGTTTGCCCAAAGGATAACAAAGATTTACACATAAGCGGTAATGTATTTGAGCGGCAACTATTTCTAACACGGTGCATAATTGAACACAGTGTGAAAACATTTTTACATACCCATGGGCATGACACACGCCAGTTTCATGTGGTTAGTTTTTCAAGTCAAACCATCGTTTATAAGGCCCTTGTGACCAGTGCTAAACTTGGAGAATTTTACTTAGATTTACAACACGATGCTTTTTTAGCGTCTTATGCTATTTTTCATCAGCGTTTTAGCAATAACCGCTTACCTTCATGGCGTGCAGCCCAGCCCATGCGCATGCTAGCACACAGTGGTGAAATACCATCGCTACATGGTATGATAAGTTATTTAGATTTATGCATTCCCATGCTTCAATCCTCTATATTTGGCAAAGACTTAAAAAAACTTCTTCCTGTTATTCGTAATAAATATTCACCAGCAGCATCCTTAGATAATTTATGTGAATTTTTATTTTATTGTGGTCGCTCCATACCACAAATTTTAATGATGTTATTCCCCGAGCATCTTGCAAAGAGTGCTACTAAATACTTAGAACAGCGTGCTTTTCATCAATTTAATGCAGCTTTATTGCCGCCATTAAGTGGAGCATCATGCATGCTATTTAGTGATGGTTATCGTTTCATTGGTGCCATGCAAGGTGATAAAAGTCTACAGCCATGTAGGTATAGTTTAAGCACTGATGGTCTTTTTATGCTAGAAACTGAAGCAGGTGCTTTAGATATGCCTACAAAAAATATTAAAACTAAAGGTAGAGTACATGTTGGGCAATTAATAGCCTTGGATTTATTAGAAAAACGCATATTATATAATGAAGAAATTAAAGGAAATATCATCCAAGGTCAAAAATACATCCATTTAGTTTCAGATTTTTTAAGCACGGTACATGATACTACCATATATGATAAAAACTCCAAGCAGTTACACAGCGCAAATGACAATTACAGCCAACAAACATTATTACATTCTGAACAAGAGCATAGTAAATCTCTTGCCATTTTTAGAGAAAATACATCATTTTTTGACTATTTTAACTTAGTTATTCCACCATTTATCCAAAATAACGCAGAAATCAACCTTGAGAGTTTTGTAGGTCGCAAGCAAAATTTTTTAGAACCACATGCAGAAGTTTGCAAAACTCTTTATCTAATTCAACCCTTCATACATGTTAATGAATTAGAAAACTTATTAAAAAATAGTCAAAAACATATATGTCTGCATACCATTTATGCCTACTTTAAACCTAGTACTAAATTAGGTTTATCCTTACAAAATGCTTTAAACAACATGCATCATAAGGCAGCACAATGCCTAAAAGATGGAGCAACTATTTTACGCATTAGTCACAGTCCAAAATCTGCTACAAAATCCATCCCCATACCGGCACTTTTAGCAGTAAGTTCTTTAAATAAATATTTATTAAAAAAACAATTACGCCACCTATGTGGAATTATAGTTGATATGGAAGATACACATAAACCCTTGCACATGGTACTATTACTCAATGCAGGTGCCGATGCCATATGCCCAAGGCGAGCCTGCAATGAATTTAAGCAAGATGACGCAGCATACATGCAATATGTGCAAGATTTACATATTGGATTAAAAAAAATACTGCACTTACTTAATATTAGCGCATTATTATCTTTAAAAAATGGACAATATTTTGAAGCTATTGGCATAGGTGAACAGGTAATTAATGAGCATTTTCATAATATAGTTGCGCGCATGGGTGGTCTTAATATGGAGCAAATTGCCATAGAAGCCCAAAACAATAAATTACGCTATGCGCCAAACTATACCAAGCTTAACATCGAGCAAGAGCGCTACAACAATGAGTTAAAAATATTATTGCAACAGGCTACCCAAAAAAATAATATGCGCATTTTCCGCACCTATCTTAATCATTGTCATGGAAAAACAAAGCCTCATTCATTACACTGTTTATTAAAATTAAAAAAATTAAACAAAACCTTACCCAGTATGGAAATTGCCGAGCCCATAAGTGATATATTAAAACGCTTTGTGTTAATAGCTATGCCCAAACTTTCGGCGCAGGCAAGATACTGTCTAATGCAGGGCTATCATGATGCTGGTTGCACTGCTACTGTCACCAATAATGCAGGGAAGTTAACAAATAGCTATGAATTACACTTTAAAAACTTAAATCTTATCAATGAACTAGTATGTGAGGAAATTCAAATTTCATTGAGCAGCCATATGGTAGATAGTCACAAAGCTATTACATTAATGCAACATGACCTTGCATCACTAAATGACATAAAACAGTTAATTCATGATTTACGCAAAGCCCACCCTCATGCACGCATTAGCATTAAAATTCCATCTCATTTAGGCATTGGGCAAATGGGAGTGGGTCTGGTTAAAGCCGGAGCGCACTGCTTACTTATTTATGGATGTGATGATATTCCCACATCATCCCCATTATTTACCATGCCAGCTCAAGCTCATCCCTGGGAAATGGGCCTTGCAGAACTTCAACATGCCCTCACTGCCAATAACTTACGCCGTCAAGTGCGCCTACGAGTGCTTGGACAATTTTTTACCGGTAAAGACATTCTAAAAGCAACTTTACTGGGAGCAGAAGAATTTGCTTTTCCAACTCCAACATTACTTAGTTTAGGTTGCAATTTATGCTACAAGTGCAGCAACATGCCATGCCCCAAAGGTTTAATGAAAAATACTGTCCAAAGCTCTACATATACGCCCACAAAATTTCTTGGTAATGCGCAAAACATCAGCAATTTTTTAACCCTCCTTGCCGACGATGTGCGACGCGAATTATCTCTGCTTGGTTTTGCCTATATGGACCAAGTGGTTGGTCGTTCTAACCTATTGGACTTAAATCACAAAGAACATAAATGCAGTAGCTTATGCTTAAATCCGCTAATGCAAGCATCATCTGGCACGCTTGGCCAACGTAGCGGAACTCCAAGCTATGCCCCCCTAGCTTGCACAGCACTGGAAAGTGCAATTTTTGAAAAAATGCTTAGCCAAAGCCACAAAAAAAATATTAATTACAATTATTGTGGAACTATTAATATTGCTGACCGCTCTATTGGCACACACATTTCTGGTGCATTGATGCGTCATAATAGCAAATATACTCATAAAAAAAATGTTTCTGCGCAAGTTCATAACCTTAATCTTAAGCTTTGGGGTTCTGCAGGTCAAAGTCTTGGAGCATTTTTAAGTAAAGGCATTACATTGTGGGTATTTGGTGAGGCCAATGACCATGTGGGCAAAGGTTTAAGCGGTGGTACCATAGCCATAAGCCACGCACCTGATTCACCACTTGTAGAAGGCAACCATACCATTATTGGAAATGTGGCTCTTTATGGAGCATCAAGTGGTGAATTATACATTAATGGCATGGCGGGAGAATATTTTGCTGTAGCTAATAATGGTGCTTGCGCTGTGGTAGAGGGTGTGGGCGACTTTGCTTGCAAGCATATGCAAAATGGCACTGTTATTGTGCTTGGACCATGCGGTAAATATTTTGCTGAAAATATGCTGGGCGGCAGAGCATATGTTTTTGACCCGACACAGCATTTCATCGCAGAACAAAGTAAAAAAATTAAACAAGTTGAAGATGATGACATTAGAACACTACACTTTCTTTTACAACAACACATACACTTTACCAAGAGCAAGCTTGCTAACAACATCATAAACGACTGGAATAACACACTTGAACAATTTATATTGATTAAAGCTTGAACTTTATAATTTATAAATCCATAATCCTCTTGCACTCACATTGTTTTGAGCAAAAATTTAACTTTCTGAGTTAGAAAAGGCATGGACTGCCGCGTCGCATAAATCTAACTCAGAAAGTCGTATTATCTAACACGAAATTTGTAAGCTTTGACTAAAAACTCTGCATTAAAATAATGTTTTTATATTTGTAAAGAAGGGATTATGCTACATAAAGTAAAATTACTAAAACGCCAAAAAATTATTGACGCTTTTTGGGCTTGGGTTGGTTCTTCTACCTGCATGGCTTGCATAGCTCTTTTAGATCATTATTTTTTTGAAATATATAACATAGATTTACTCATGGCTTCATTTGGGGCATCAGCCGTGTTAGTTTTTGGTGTGCCTGCAAGCCCACTAGCTCAACCGCGTAATGTACTTGGTGGGCATTTTGTTTCTGCACTTGCAGGGGTTAGTTGCCAAATTTTCTTGAGCTCATCACCCATTGTGGCAGCATGCACCGCTGTTTCCCTAGCCATTTTTCTAATGACTTTAACCAAGACACTACACCCACCCGGTGGTGCATCGGCTTTACTTGCCGTAGTTGGTGACCAATCAATACATGACCTTGGCTATCTCTATGCTGTTACGCCTTGTTTACTTGGCGCATCATTGGTAGTTAGCATAGGTGTAGCATTTAGCTATGCCACAAGGCAAAAAAATTATCCAACCAAGTGGTGGTAATATAATGAATTGTACGCCTGCCATTATGATTCAAGGCACTTGTTCTAATGCCGGAAAAAGCCTTCTTGTAGCTGCACTTTGCAGGATTTTTGCCCAAGATGGTTATAATCCAGCACCGTTTAAGTCTCAAAACATGGCACTTAATTCTTTTGTGACTGCTGATGGTCTTGAAATGGGACGCGCTCAAGCTCTACAAGCCGTGGCTTGCCACCGCACTCCGCATATCTTGATGAACCCAGTTTTATTAAAACCTAACTCTGACATAGGTTCACAAGTAATCATCATGGGTAAACCTGTTAAGCACATGCCGGTTAAAGAATATATTGAATATAAAACAACAGCTTGGCAAAGCGTAACCCATGCCTATGATAATTTGAGTAAGCAGGCTGACATCATGGTTATCGAAGGTGCAGGCTCACCAGCAGAAATCAACCTCAAATCACATGATATTGTTAATATGACCATGGCAAAATATGCTCAGGCCAAGGTTTTATTATGCGCAGATATAGATCGTGGCGGGGCATTTGCTGCTTTGGTTGGCACGCTTGCCCTTTTAGATGCAGAGGAACAAGAGCGCATTACAGGATTTATTTTAAATAAATTTCGTGGTGATGCAAGCTTATTAACCCCGGCCCTTGAGGAAATAAGCAAACGCACCCAAAAACCCTTTGTGGGTGTTGTGCCATGGATAAAAAATTTAAATCTACCTGAAGAAGATTCGGTTAGCTTTAAACTTTATGCTCCAAGCAACACACAAAAAGATGATAACCCTGATCAATATTTAGACATAGCCCTTATTGATCTACCTCATATTAGTAATATTACCGATATTGATGCTTTGCGCGTTGAACCAGATGTTCATTTGCGTATTGTGCGAAGTGCTAAAGAGCTAGGTAATCCTGATATGCTTATCATTCCCGGCACTAAAAATACTGCATCTGACTTGAAATATCTTTATGATTGCGGGCTTGCAAAAGAAATTTTAACTCAAGCAAATAATATTTCGTGTATACTTGGAATTTGTGGAGGATTACAAATACTTGGTGAGTCAATATGTGACCAAGACCATGTGGAAAACACAAACTCACACAAACACGAGGCACTGGGACTTTTACCATTACATACACAATTATTTGAACAAAAAACCTTACGCCAATGTAGAGCACATTATAAAAACTCTTTAAATATTGAAGGATATGAAATTCATCATGGGCAAACAAGCATGACTCAAAATCAAAATAGCAAGGCTTTAGAGGCAGTAATTATAGATAAAAAAAACCCAAACCTAATCCTAGGTTGGGAATTAAATAATAATAAGAACCGCATCTTGGGAACATATATCCATGGAATTTTAGATAATGACCAGTTTAGGCGCTCTTTATTAGATGATATTTGTATGCAAAAAAAAATGCCCCCACGAGGTATAATTAGCCCATATACCTTGGGTCCAAGCCTTGACGCCTTAGCTCAAGCAGTGCGACAAAGTTTAGATTTAGCACACATTTACAAGACACTTAAAATTAGTTAACTTAAGCACTTATATTAAGCATATTTTAACATCATCTAGCTAAAACTGACAACTCTGACTTTAAAATAAAAAAATCTCTGCACCATCTTTAAATAAGTGATGCAGAGATTTTTATTACATACTGGCTAAACTTTCTAGCTCTGTTTCGGTCAATAGCTTGTCAAGATCAAGTAAAATCAACAATCTATCTTCAAGCTTGCCTACACCGCGCATGTATTCAGAACCAATGCCAGCAACAACAGCCGGTGGAGGTTCTACTGTAGATTCAGTAATACGAAGCACTTCGCAAACCGCATCAACTACAAATCCTACAATTTGCCCTGATAAATCCATAACTTTAATTCTGGTTTGGCTATCATGAATGGCAGCCTTCATACCAAAGCGTTTACGCATATCAATAACGGGTATAACCTTACCGCGTAGGTTAATTACACCTTCCACAAAGGCAGGGGCATTAGGAACCTTGGTAATAGGCATCATACGGATAATTTCCTGAACCTTTAAAATATCAACACCAAATTCTTCTTCGGCAATTTTAAAGGTAACCAATTGGATGAGACTACTATCATCTGACCCATGGTACGTACTCTTATTGCTCATAGTTTTTCCTTCTGTCATAGTGTCATTTGTGTTTTCTGATGACTATATCGGCAATATTTAAAAATACTATATAGCTCACCATAACAAAGTGGCTTGCTAAAACTAACCTAGAATAAAATTTTATGATTTGCAAATCTACATTGAGTTTTTTTAAAATTTAGCTATAATGACAGCACAAAACATGATTAATTCACATCTTATAGCTTGTAAAATTTGTTTGTTTTTTGCAAAGCATTTAAACAAAAAAATAAAATTATGAAAAAAAATCGTGCGTTTATTGTCATAGCCCCTGCAGTTTCGATTATTGCTCTTGCCATAATTTTACTAAGTTTCACTATTTTCAACAAGGTAAACAAATCTATTACCGATATTGCAAATCATAAAATTTTAGTCACACTTAATGACGCTAGTAATGAAATTGCTGATATTGTGCAAAATGCTGAGACATTACAGCAAGACATAGTCCAAGATAATCTGGTTAAAAAATTACTGCAAGACCCTAATAGTCAAGAACAAAAAAATAAAGCATTGCGAGAAATCACCAGATTAATTAGTGAATCTAAGATTTCACAAAATAATTTAACAAGCATTGCCCTTTTTTCCAAGGATCAAAAAATATTATTACTTGTGGATTCAAACAGTAAAGATATTACAAAAAATCAAACACCACTACATGATTATACAAATACAAGCGCAACCCAACACCCACCAAGGTTATCCTTATTTTTAAATCCTAATGGCAACATAATTTGTTTATCCTTACCCATTTATAATATTGATAAAACATTTATGGGAAGCATTGAAATTCATATAAACATGCAAAGCATCTCTGATATACTTGATAAATATGCAGTTCAAATTTCTCCTAATGCCATACTTGCAGTTAGCAATAGCAAGGGCACTGTTTTAAGCATTTCAAATCATAGCCAGAATCTAATGTCGACGGCGACTAACCTTAGTGCATTTGAGCACCTTTTGCGCTCTAATTTGCCTAATAATGAAAAAATAATAACATCTACCTACTTACATAATATAGGCATCTATGTAGGGTTATATCAAAGCGCAAACATACTTGATAAGGTTAGTGATTACGTACGTCATGAAATTGTTGCACTTATCGGCATAACCATTATTTTAAGCTGCATTACAATTTATTTTTTATTAAGGCTTACCTTAAATAGACAATCTGATGAAGGTAAGCGACTTCATCAGGCAGTTGACCTTATACAAATGCCTATGTGGGAATATATTGCTCCCGGCATTTTGCACCTAAACAAATATGCCCTCATACTACTTGGAAAAAAACCAAATTCACCGGGTGCAGACTTAGAAGGAATTAAAAAACTTATTCATCCTGATGACCTGCAAGAAGGTTTATTTATTTTGCCTAATTCAAATAATGAGCTAGACCAAGTTACTTTTGATAAAACATTACGCTTTATGCATGAAGATGGATATTGGCATTGGCTTCAACTCAAAGGTCATGTGAAGCACAATAAGGACGGTTCCGTGCAAAGTGCCACAGGTGTTTTTATTGATGTGCATGAATGGCATCTAAAAATGGAGCAAGATAAGGTCTACCAACTAAGCCTTGAGAAAGTTGTTCAAGAACAATATGAGAAAGCTCAAAAGCACGACAATCAAATTTTATATGAAAAATCATTGCTTTATAATGTAATTAATTGCATACCAGATTGGATATATTTTAAAGATACATCAGGGCGTTTCCTTGGTGGCAACCAATCATTTCTTGATTTGTTAAACTTGGATGTTGCAATTATACGAGGCAAGAAAACCACCGAAATTCCAATACCTTTTACCCTTTGCAAGGAAGATTTTGGTTTTCTTGCTGATGACATGATAGTTATTGAAAAAGGCGAAATGGTTCGTAAGACAATAACTCTTTGTTATGCTGATGGACACTCAATTCCATGTGAAGTGTTAAAGGTAGCTTTTAAAGACCACTTGGGTAACGCCGTTGGTGTTGTGACTATTGCTCGCGATATTTCAGAACATATTGCCATAGAAGATGCCTTGCGCCATGCTAAAGAAGCAGCCACGGCTGCCAATACAGCTAAGAGCGACTTTCTTGCCAATATGAGTCACGAAATCCGCACCCCACTTAATGGTATTATTGGCTTAAATCATCTAGCTCAACAAAGAGATCCATCCGATGAACTGCGGGGTTATCTTGAGAAAATAGATCTATCTGCCAAGACACTTTTAAAAATTGTTAACGATATTTTAGATTTTTCCAAAATAGAAGCTGGGCGCATTGATCTTGAACATATTCCTTTCCGCATTAAGAGAAGCATACAATTTGCTATTGATATGCTTCAAGTACAGGCCAATGAAAGAAATATCTATTTAAATCTTGATGTGCAAGGTGAACTACCAGAATATATTCTAGGTGACCCTTTACGATTTAGGCAAACTATGCTTAATCTACTCAACAATGCTGTTAAGTTTACTTCAGAAGGTGGCGTTACTTTAAGTATTATTGTAAGCCAAGAAATAACCAGTAAAGCTGAGATACTAATTAAGATTCAAGATACTGGGATAGGTATGACAAAAAATCAAGTAAGCCGTATATTCCAGCCATTCATGCAGGCAGATTCATCTACTACTCGTCGTTATGGTGGTACTGGGCTTGGCTTGCCCATTACACGTTCACTTATTGAAGCCATGGGCTCAAAACTTATTGTGGAAAGTGAAGAAAATGTTGGATCAACCTTTAGTTTCACCTTACATGCCGAAATACCAAGCACTGTTGAGAGCGATAAAACCCCTGAAGAAAAAAATCAAGAAAATCTTGATCGTATTAAGGGCAAGAACATCCTACTTGTAGAAGACAATGAAATAAACCAACTTATTGCAACAGAAGTTTTAGAAAACCTTGGTCTTAATGTATCGGTTGCTTGTGATGGACAACAAGGTGTTGACATGGCAATGCATGGTGATTTTGATTTAGTGCTAATGGATATACAAATGCCCGTTATGGACGGTCTAACAGCTGCTAAAACATTGCGCTTTAACAAGTTTGATAAGCCCATTATTGCCATGACTGCCAACGCCCTACCGGAAGATAAAATCAAAGCTAGAGAAGCTGGCATGCAAGAACATATTGGCAAACCTTTTGATATACAAATTCTACAAAAATGCCTTGTGCAATGGCTTGATGACGACAATAAAATATAGTATACTGAAAAAAGCTATAAAAGGAGAATAAATTATGAAATCATTAAAAGGATCACAAACAGAAAAAAACATCCTCACTGCTTTTGCTGGTGAATCACAAGCTAGAAATCGCTATGATTTTTTTGCTAGCAAAGCTAAAGGTGATGGTTTTCGCCTAGTTCAAGAAGTGTTTGCAGAAACTGCAAGCCAAGAAAAAGAACATGCAAAACGCCTTTTTAAATTTTTAGAAGGTGGTGAAGTGGAAATAGTTGGAGCATTCCCAGCTGGCATTATTGGATCTACAGAAACTAATCTCATTGCCTCTGCTGCTGGTGAAAATCATGAGCATACTATCATGTATCCTGAATTTGCAGCCACTGCTGACAAAGAAGGCTTTGGCGAAGTTGCAGTAACCATGCGTAATATTGCTATAGCTGAAGCATTCCACGAAAAGCGCTTCCTAAGCCTTGCAAAACAAATTAAAGAAGCATCCATGTTTAACCAACCAAGCCCCGCCATGTGGCACTGTCTTAACTGTGGTTGGTTACATCAAAGCAGTGGCGCTCCTGAACTTTGTGGTGCCTGTGCCCACCCCCAAGCTCACTTTGAAGTGCTTTACCACACATACGAAGGCTAATCTTTATTTTTTACAAAACTTAAAAACCCAAGCTTTGCCCATGAGAGCTAAGCTTGGGTTTCATACTAATAACAAACACCCTAGTGGGTGTTTGTGCCGCCTAAGTCAGCTTTGCTGTCTTGGCAGTAAGGCACGAAAATCTGTCATTTCACGGCGCAAGTAAATTGCGCCTATTCCAGATTTTCGACTCACTGACTTTGTCAGCTCTATAAAAAACCCAAGCTTTGCTCATGAGAGCTAAGCTTGGGTTTTTTATTTTCAACTTCTTTTGTTATTTATTTTGCAAAACCAACCGCACGGCGTTCTCGAATTACAGTAACCCTAATTTGCCCTGGATAAGTCATGTTTTTCTCTATCTTATCAGCTATGTCTTTACATAAAACATAGGTTGTATCATCATCAACATTTTCAGAATTTACCATCACCCTGATTTCTCTACCAGCTTGTATAGCATAGGCCTTTGCCACACCATCAAATGATGTAGCTATGCCCTCTAAATCTTCCAAGCGTTTAACATAATTTTCCAACAATTCCTTACGCGCACCTGGTCTTGCACCAGAAAGCGAGTCAGCTGCTTGCACTAATACAGCTAAAGCAGTTGTTGGACGCTGGTCCTCATGGTGTGCGGCAATGGCGTGAATTATATCTTTATTTTCTGTATATTTTTTCGCAAGATCCGCACCAATAAGCGCGTGCGGGCCTTCTACTTCATGGTCAACAGCCTTACCAATATCATGTAACAAACCAGCACGTTTTGCTTTTTTAATATCCATACCAAGCTCAGCAGCCATCATACCACAAAGTGCTGCCACTTCTAGTGAATGTTGAAGCACATTTTGTGTAAATGACGTGCGGTAGCGTAATTGCCCTAGCAAGCGAACAATTTCTGGATGAATACCGTGCACACCGGCATCAAAAGTGGCCTGTTCTCCAATTTCTCTAATTTGCACATCAAGTTCTTGTTCACACTTTTGTACAATATCTTCAATACGCGCAGGATGAATACGCCCATCTTGAATAAGGCGCTCTAAGGCCATGCGTGCAATTTGACGTCGTAAAGGACTATAGGCAGATAAAATAACCGTTTCAGGGGTATCATCAATAATTAAATCAACACCAGTGGCTGCTTCTAAAGCGCGAATATTGCGCCCCTCACGACCAATTATACGCCCCTTCATATCTTCACTAGGCAAGGTTACAGCAGTAACAGTTTGCTCACCAACGTAATCACCAGAATAGCGTTGAATAGCATTGCAAATAATTTCTTTAGCTTTGCGGTCAGCTGTTTCCTTAGCTTCTGTTTCAATAACTCTTATCATTCGCGCAGCTTCATGACGAGTGCGAGCTTCAACTTCTTCAAAAAGCCTTGCCTTGGCTTCATCAGCGGTAAGTCCACATACCTCTTGTAAGCGAACTTCTTGCTCATTAATACGCAAGTTAAGATATTCTTCTGATTCAGTAAGCGCACGCTCTTTGCGCGCTAATTCTTTTTCTACTGAAAGTATCTCACGTTCTCTTGTAGTTGCTTCTTCAAGTTTTTCTTCTAGTCGCCCACCCATTTCAACAAGTTTGCGCTCACGATCTTTAATTTCGTGTTCTCTTTCTTTAAAGTCACTTTCTAATTCACGTTTTTGATTAAAAAGGTCATCTTGACCTTGAAGTAATATTTCTTTTTTTTGGGCTTGAGCTTCTTTGCGAGCTTCTTCTACAATACGCTTGGCAAGCACATTAGCATCTCCAAGTCGTTTAGAAACAAGCATGCGTTGCATAAACATGCCCACCAATAGACAAAAGAGCGCGACAGCACCCACAATGCCCCATGTCATAGCATCCATTATATCCTCCTATAAAAACGGGGGTTACCCGATTAAACACCGGAAAATATACCAATTATCCATGCTGAAAAATTTTCAACATTTGTCTGCAATACGCTATATTCAAAGTGTCACCAGGTACAGCTTGAACATTGCAGCGTGGTTCAGAGTATACATTTTCCGTAGCATAAGCCAAACTACTGACTAAATTTAATATAAAGCTAAAGCTAGTATTAAAAAATACTTATATTTGAGGGGACTTATAGAATGAGTATTGCAAGGATAAGTTTAACAAAAAAACATAGAACTATATAAAAATCCCCAGAACGCCGTGTGTATAAACCAGTGCAGAACCTAGTTTCCTAGGGGGGCGCCTCGGCATTTGCGTAAGGCTTCCTAGTTCTTATAGGGACTAGCCCCATAAGCAGGCGTGCACACGGCAAACACTCTTAGCTCCCAATTTTTTACTTGTAAGGTTAGCACCGGCTAATCAAGCACAAACCCTCCAGGGAGTTTTAAACATCTGTCAAATCTTCTATTTTCTTAAGCAATGTAGCTACGCGCTCTTGCACATCACTAACATGCTTATTTGATTGCAATAAATCATCTGCGAGCCCTAGGACCAAAAAAGTTAGGATGAGCTCCTTACTACTTCGCTCCCCTCGAGCTTTTAGCTTTTCAAAGCGTTCTTCAACGAGCTGTTGCGCTTTTTGTACACGTTCCGCTTCAACTTCAGCGCGGAAAGCTATATCAAGACCTAAAAGACTAAGGTTATATTCATGCATAATACTTAGCCTTATAATTGTTCAAGGTCTTTAAGGCGTTCTAGCAACGCATCAACGCGCTTTACAACATTATCCTTTATCTGCTGTTCTTGTACTAGAGCTTCTTTAAGAAGGCGATTTTCTTCTTCTAAGGCTTTCAAATCGGATTCTTTCGAAGCAGCATTTTGCACCAAGAGTTTATGCTCTTGCTTTAAGTGCTCAGCGTCATTTATAAGGCGCAATACATGTTCTTCTAGCTGATTAAAGATTTCCATAA
>CAYJKC010000031.1:0-24796 GCA_964370675.1 uncultured Desulfovibrionaceae bacterium | reverse complement strand
AACTCAAAAGTACCATTTCCTTACCTTTTATGCAAGAAGTCTTAGCTAATTATACATTTTTTTAAAATAGCATGTACATAGCTAAAAAATATGCATTATTTATAAAAAGTAAACCCTTTAATTTTTCGATGTTCCACCGCGCATGCGTAAATTCTTTTGACTAGCTCTAGTTATACCCAAGTGATTATCAGGCACATCCTTGCTTATCACTGATCCAGCCCCAATTAAAGAGCCTTCACCCACGGTGATAGGTGCTACTAGCGCGGTATTGCTACCAATAAAGGCATTATTACCAATATGGGTTTTGTGCTTATTAATTCCATCATAATTGCAAGTTATGGTGCCAGCACCAATATTTACATCCATCCCCACATTGGCATCACCTATATAGCTTAAATGACTAACCTTTGCTCCTTCACCTAGTGTAGATTTTTTTACTTCAACAAAATTTCCTACCTTACTACGCTCTTGTAATTGTGCGCCTGGGCGTAAACGCGCATATGGACCTACCTGAGCATTTTTACCAACACTTGCATTTTCTAAGTGGCTAAAAGAAAATACTTTTGCAAGCGTTTCAATCTGGCTATCAAAAATTATGCTATTTGAATAAATTGTCGCTCCGCTTTTGATTATACTTTTACCATAAATTTCGCATGGTCCAAAAATTTCTGCTCCTGGTTCAATATGAACTTGAGGTCCTATGTTCACAAGGTTTTTAGCATGAATAATAACACCATTTTCTAAAGCTTTTTGAACTATAGAATAGCGTAAATTCTCCTCAGCTTCCACAAGTTCAAGTGGAGAATTTACGCCAAGCAAATTGGCATTGCTCCCACATTGAATACCTTGAACCACAATTCCAGCCTTCACAAGCAAGCATGCAAGGTCAGTAATATAATATTCACAACTTTTGTTAGCACAATTAATTTGAGGCAAAAATTTTTGCGCAGTTTTTAGATTGATATAATAAAGACCTGAATTTACTTCACCACTTTCCGCACCATGAATTTTTATATCATAATCTTTTGCTTCTATAATGGCTTGCACTTGACCATTTTTACGAACCACTCGCCCATAACTACCAGCTTGTTTAAGGCTTAATGTGGCAAAAGCCAATTCTTGCCCCTGAGCTTGGTGCAAAAAATCCTCAAGTATGCGTTGGTCAATAAGTGGCACATCTCCATTAATCACCACAACAGCTTCATAGCCTTCTTGCATTAATGCAGGCAAAGCCACTTGCAAGGCATGACCTGTACCGCGCTGTTCTGTTTGTTCTATAAACTTGCATTGATCGTGCTTAAATGTTTCATAAATCAGCTCAGCTTTATGCCCAACAACTGTCCATATATGTCCTGCAAAAAAAGGCTGCAGACTCTCTATAACATATGCAAGCATAGGCACATGTAAAAGAGTTTGCAATACCTTGGGCTTATCTGAATGCATGCGCGTTCCTTTACCGGCAGCAAGGATAAGGGCAGCAGTCTTTACCATATCAATCTCCTTTTGCAAATTCACCAATAACTGTCATACAAAACTTAAAGAATTTACAAGCAAAACGCATTATAAAATGCGATAACCATCTTCTTCCACAAGAACCATAAATTCACGTCTAACACCACCCCACTCAGGGTAATAAAGACCAGGCTCCACCGTGATTACCATCCCCGCTTGCAAAATAGTGTGACAACGAGGATTTAAACTTGGGGCTTCGTGTGTTTCTAAGCCCACACCATGCCCAAGTCCGTGGGTAAACGACTCAGCAACACCTTCTTCTGCAAAAACATTGTAAGCTTCAGCATAGATTTCTGAGCATTTTTTACCCGGAGCAATGGCCCTAATAGCCGCATCTTGAGCTGTACGTACCAATTGTTGAGTGAGCATAAAGTCAACACTAACATCATCACCAACCCAAAAACTACGTGTTTGATCTGAGCAATAATCATCAAGTCTTGCTCCCACATCAATTAAGATAGGGCAGTTATCACTAATGATAGTTGCGCCTGGTGCATAGTGAGGCAAAGCTGCATTTGGTCCCACAGCCACAATATTAGCAAAGGCTAATTCTGAAGCTCCATTTTCTCGAAAAAACACCTCAATGCCCCAAGATAAATCTGCCTCAGTGCGCCCCACATGCAATTCATTGTAAACCCATTCCATCAAACGATGATTAAGCGTACAAGAGCGTTCCATGCAGGCTATTTCATGGGCATCTTTAATAATACGCATGGATTCCACCAAACCTTGTGCAGAACTTAAAGCAAGTCCATGCTTAAGCTCATTATAAAAAGCAAGGCTCAGACTATTTTGTTCTATTCCAATGCGTCCGCCACTTTTTTCGCGCAAAAATGTTCGTAATTGCTTTGCGCTATTGCCACCATAGATGAATATGCGCTGTTCATCCCAAATACGGCGCGCTGCATCTAAATAACGAGAATCTGTGCACAGCCAATCCTGCCCAGCACTTGTTATTAATAAATAACCTGAACTTTCATTGCATTGTGGGTCGTGCAATTCAAATCCGGATAAATAATAACGATTGGCCGCATGACTTATAAATATGGCATCAAGACCTAACATGCGCATTTTTTTGCGTAAATTTTCTCTTCTTTGGCTATATATATTTTGCATAAAATTCTCCTTGAAGCAATATAATACATGTAGAGTATAATTTTGCAAAGCATTGCTTCAAGCCTTGACCATAATAAAACATATTAGTAAGGTAGTATTTCAACTAACCACACAGGATGTATATGTCAAAAGCAAAAGTTTCACAATTAAGGGTACTTGATGTCGTGCCTTTTGGTCCAGAAGCAGCCGAAGGTCAAAAGTTTTTTGCCTTGCGCCTACAAAACCCCAAGTGGGATGCATGGAAGCCTGGTCAATTTGTCATGTTACGACCACAATCTTTTGGTCTTGCTTTGCCTTGGGCTAGACCATTTGGAATTTGCCAAGTAACAGAAGATCATTTGATTATATTTTTTCAAGTTGTGGGTAAGGGTACAGCACTAATGGCAAAACTTAAACCAGATGACTTAGTACAGGTTTGGGGTCCACTGGGTAATAGTTTTGCTATGGAACCAGATACTCCAACCTTGCTTTTAGCTGGAGGTATGGGCATTGTACCCTTTGTGGGTTATGTATATGAACACCCCAAGCCATGGAATATAACCATGCTTTTTGGACATAGGGGTGATAAAGGATGTTATCCATTTGACAATATAAATGAACGCATTACAGTTGATTGCTTGTGTGAAAGTGTCATTGGCGACATAGAAAACTTTGTCTACTCCTTAAAAGAGCGCATGGCAGAATTTGCAGAACAAAACGGTCTAGTCTTAGCTTGCGGACCACAACCATTCTTGAAAACAGTACAAAAATTTGCCAATGAACTTTCTGTGCGTACACAGCTCTCATTAGAATCACGCATGGCATGTGGTGTTGGGGCTTGTCTTGGTTGCGTTAGCACTACCACTGAGCAATGGCCGGTGAAAGACAAACAAAACTGGCCCATTCAAGTTTGCAACCATGGACCAATTTTTTGGGCCAATCACATTGTCTTAGATTAACTGTAGGGGTTTTTATATGAATACCAGCATTACCCTCAAAGGTCCAAAGCCCTTAGTATTGAAAAATCCTATTATTCCTGCATCGGGCACATTTGGATATGGTTTAGAATTTGCGTCATATGGTGACCTTAGTAAACTTGGAGGCATTGTAGTTAAAGGACTTTCACTGAAAGCACGCGCTGGTAATAAGACCCCGCGCATAGCCGAAACTACATCCGGAATGCTCAATGCTGTAGGCTTACAAAATGATGGAGTTGAATCATTTATTAAGGATAAGTTGCCTCGACTTCCATGGAAAGAAACTGCCATTATTGCTAACATTTATGCAACTGAACCTCAAGAATTTGCTGAACTTGCAAACATATTATGCGCCGAAGAAGGTGTGGCAGCATTAGAAGTTAATATATCCTGCCCCAATGTAAAAGAAGGCGGTATTCTTTTTGGTCAAGACGCTCGCCTTGCAGCATTAGTAACAGAGGCTGTTTGTAAGGTAGCAAAAGATAAATATGTAATTATTAAACTTTCACCCAACGTAACCGACATTGCAAGCATTGCAAAAGCGGTGGAAGGAGCAGGCGCACATGCTGTTTCTTGCATTAATACTCTTGCAGGCATGGCCATAGACCTAAGTACACGAAAACCATTACTTGCTAATATTATCGGTGGTTTATCCGGTCCAGCTATTAAACCCGTGGCTTTGCGCTGTGTATGGCAAGTGGCACAAGCTGTCAAAATACCAGTTATTGGTCTTGGTGGCATTAATACTTGTGTTGATGTTTTAGAATTTATTTTAGCCGGTGCACATGCAGTGCAAGTGGGTACAGCAAACTTTATACAGCCTGATATTTGCTTTAAAATGATTGAGGAACTACCAAGCATTTGTACTCAATATGGCATTGAAAGTTTAGATGAATTGCGTGGATCACTTAAAATTTAGATTTTGAGCATTTAATCTAAGTTATATCTAAATTCACTCAAAGTTTTTCTCTGCAGCTTGTAAAGCTAATAACTTAGCCTGCATGCGGTCTGGCTTATGCGTTTTAGTCAAAGGCAAGGTATCAACAATATATACCTGTTTAGGTAGCCAGTATTTATTTATGATTTGGCATTTCTCCTTCCAATTAACATACTCTTTCTCTAAGAGCAAAACGACTCTTTCTCCTAGACTGTCATCTGGCATTGCTGTGACTTGCAATGGAACATCTAAACAGCTAGCAAGCTGAGCCTCCAACACTTCCAGAGGAATTTTTATACCGCCGCTATTAATAATATTATCTAGTCTGCCTAAAACAGCAAAGGTATTGTCATGATTAACCTTTACTATATCATTGGTATACACTCTTTGCGTACTGACCATTGGTGCATCAATAATTAATGTATCTTGCTCCGATAAACTTATGCTAACACCATCCAAGGGTGTAAAGTATGGGCTTTGATTCAAGGTGTTGGCATTAATGCTTTTAGATATTGCAACCTTACCGTTTTGAGCATGATTAATTTTTCTAAGTGCAATATGTGACAAAGTTTCAGTCATGCCATAACTAGACCATACATTACAGAGTAAATTAGCACACTTTTGCTCTAGTTCTTTAGAAACTGCCATGCCACCTAAAAGCAAGTGCTGAATATTATTTATTTTTTTTATACTATCTTGACATTCTAGTGAGCATTGTAATTGTTGGGGAGTCATGGGAACAAAGTCAAAATGGTTATCTATATTTTGTAATGGATTTGTTGATGGATTAACTACGTAAAGGTCAAGACCTGCCACAAGAGCGCGTACCACAAGCATTTTTGCACCAATATACTGCAAGGGCATGCAAAGTAATGTACTTGCATTTTTATATAATTCAAAAAAAGAGCAAGTCATCACAGCACTGTTAAGCATTTTATCTTTTTCCACTGCCATTATTTTAGGCTGGCCTGTAGAACCAGAAGTTTTTACATGAATATGGGCATTATCATCGAACCATTCTTGCAAAAACATGAATAAATCGTAATAAATACCTGCTGCACCTTGGGTATTATATTGCTTAGCTTTGGCTTTAATTTGCTCAATAGAATAAAGCTCCCCTTCTAAAAGGAGAGCTTGTTTTTTACGGTTAAGTATATAGTTTTGTGTACAAATTACATTCATTTTATGGAAATTTAGGATATTTTTTAAAATCAGGTTTGCGCTTTTCTAAGAATGCCTTACTACCCTCTTGAGCTTCTTCAGTAAGATAATAGAGCAATGTAGCATCCCCTGCCAATTCTTGTATGCCGGCTTGACCGTCTAGTTCTGCATTAAGACCAGCTTTAATCATACGCAAAGCCATGGGGCTATGTTGCATCATGGTATTAGCCCAGTCTATGACTTCATCCTCCAATTGCTCTAGGGGAACAACTGTATTGACTAAGCCCATTTCCAAGGCTTCTTTAGCAGAGTACTGACGGCATAAAAACCATATTTCTCTAGCTTTTTTCTGCCCCACTATGCGCGCAAGATATGATGAACCAAAACCTGCGTCGAAGCTTCCAACTCTTGGACCAGTTTGCCCAAAGATAGCATTTTCAGAGGCTATACTTAAATCACACATAACATGTAAAACGTGTCCCCCGCCGATGGCAAATCCATTGACCATAGCAATTACAGGCTTTGGCAAAGAGCGAATTTGCTTTTGCACATCTAGCACATTGAGTCTAGCTACTCCATTTTGGTCTACATAGCCCCCATGCCCCTTAACATTCATATCGCCACCACTACAAAATGCTACATCTCCAGCACCCGTTAATACCACCACTGCGATATCATCACTATTGCGGCAATATACCAAGGCATCGCTAATTTCCATAATGGTTGTGGGAGTAAAGGCATTACGATAACGCTCTCTATTAATAGTAATTTTTGCCACACCTTCAAAATAATCAAATAAGATTTCTTGATATTCTTTAATGCTTTGCCATGATCTTTTTTGCATAAAAATTCCTCAGTTGCGTATGGGTAATATTATGTTGGTAATGCGCACAACAGAAATACATCTGCCCTGCTCATCTTTTATCTCCACATCCCAAACGTGGGTAGAGCTTCCCACATGTATGGGTTTTGCCTTAGCAATAACTTGTTGTTGTTTTGCAGCATCATAGGCAACACTTGCCAAATGATTTGCACTTACCTGCATACCTAGTGGATAATATTCTGGCTTGCAATACAATCTTGATGCATAACCGGCTAAACTTTCTGCTAAAGCAAGGCTTGCACCACCGCTTAAAAAACCAAAAGGTTGAATGGTGCGTTCATCCACAGGCATGGTTGCCACAATGTCCACACCTTGGGCATGGGGGTCATTTAGGCAAATTTCTTTAGAAGGAGGGTGAAATTCTATACCAAGATTATTAAGTAAAGTTTTGCTAAATTTTGTTGCAGGCATAATTTTCTCTAAAAAACATTAAAAAACGCGTAAATCAAAGTGCATCATGCTAAATATTATGCCACTTTTCTGTGTAAATCCAACGGCGCATTACACGCTCAAGCTCTTTAATCACCAGCGGTTTAGATAAGAAGTCATTCATACCTGAATCTAAAAACATAGTGCGCACATCACCCACAGCATTGGCAGTTAAAGCAACTATAGGCATGATGCTATATTTATCTTCTCCAAGGTTGCGAATGCGAATAGTAGTTTCAACACCATCCATCTCTGGCATCATATGATCCATAAAAACTATGTCATAATTTTTATCTTGTACCATTTCTATGGCTTCTGCTCCACTAATGGCTGTATCAACAGCTATGCCATATTCTTCAAGCACACTTTGGGCAATAATTAAGTTAATACTATTATCATCTACCACTAATACTTGAACATCCTTGGTAGTCATACTAAATTGGATATCACTGCCGGTTGAGTCGCTGCTGGTATAATTTGTGCCTTCAAGTAGCCTTGCAACCACAATAGTTGTAAGAGGGGCATACGCAACTATTACATTAGATTTTACATCTTTACTTTCAAAATAATTACGTGAAATAGCAATAACATTAGTATTAGGTATGGATTCTGCGTCAATATTTTTTAATTCAGTATGATCCATAAACACATGAGTGCAATTTCCAAACTTACTGGTATTGTCTAAAATTTCAGCCTTAGCACCAATATCTAATAATTTAGCGTGCAGTGACTGCGCCTTAACAGCACTTTTTAGCCAAATGCCCACATGCAAATTATCATAATCGCCAATGGGTAAAAGAGGAGCAGCATCGCTTACGGGTTGAGGCAATTCAAAGGTAAATGTTGAGCCTTGCCCATATACACTAGCAACATGAATTGAACCACCCATTTGCTCCAAGAGTTTCTTTGTAATAGCAAGCCCAAGACCAGTACCTTCAACATTCCTATTTTTCTTGGTATCTAATTGTGAAAAATTTTCAAAAAGATTATTTAAATCTTCCTTCTTGATACCAATACCTGTATCTTCAATTTGACCTTTTAAGATAACAGTTTCACCATGCCCCACGGCAACAGCACGCAAACTTAAGCGAATAAAACCAGTATCAGTAAATTTAATGGCATTGGTTAAAAGATTAATTAAAACCTGTTTTAAACGCACACTGTCCCCAAGTAACATACGTGGAATATCGTGATAATCTTCAATAAGAAAATCAATGGGCTTATGCCCAATACGCATATTGATAATAGTTACAATATCATTAATAAATGATTCCACATAATAAGGCTCTGTAAAAATTTCTAATGCACCAGATTCAATTTTTGAAAAATCCAAAATATCGTTAATAATGGTTAAAAGAGCTCCAGCTGCTGTTTTTATATTTCTTAAATTATCCAATGTTTCTTTGGGCGGGTCTTGCCGAATGGCAATGTCTGCCATGCCTAAGATGGCATTCATGGGAGTGCGAATTTCATGGCTCATATTGGCAAGAAATGTACCCTTGGCTCTATTGGCAAGCTCTGCTGCTTCTAGGCGGCGTTGCTCTGTTATATCAGTATAAAATCCTTCCAATAAGTGTGGAGTACCATTAGATTTAAACTCCACCACGCGACTACGCTCCCAAATCCATTTGATAGAGCCATCCTTCATGAGTAAGCGAAAACTGGTTTCAAGCGGTAGGCCCAAGTTGAGAGTTTTTTCATTTAACAAGGCTAGTGGCTCTTTGTCATCGGGGTGAATCATATCAAAGAATTGTAGAGCATTATTATTTAGCAATTCATGGGAGCTATAGCCAGTTAAGGGTAAACACCCTTCACTAACAAAAGTAAATGTATAATGAGGCGGATCATTTAAGCATTGATAAACCATACCTGGCAAGTTAGACATTAAAGTCTCCATGCGCTTCTTGCTAAGTTCAAGCTCGAGCATGACATTAGCTTTTTCTTGCGAGGTAAAGGCAAGCGCCACAAGGTCAGCTAGCGATGAACTAAAATTTTGTTCATCATTACTCCATTGCCTTGTGTGATAAAGCTGTTCAATGCACACAACCCCTGCAAGCTTGCCATCAATACGCACCGGAGCATCTAGCAAAGAACAAATATTTTCTTCATAACTTCCATCTAAACCATCTAAAACATTAGCATTGGACATGTCATTAATACATATAATACGATTTGTATCTAATTGCTCAATATAATGTGCCCGAAAATCAAGTGGAAAGTCCTCTTGCACAATGTACTGCCCATTTACACTATCAAAAGTAACGACACTTTTAAGCGAGTCGCTCTCAAAATCAATTTTCCAAACTCCAACACGGCTAGTACCTAAAGCGTCACAAGCTTCTTTTGTAATAAACTTGGCAGCCTCCATTAAATCACCAGAAGTGATGGATGGGCATTTGGTAATGCTTGCTAAAAATTGATTTAAAGACTCAGGTTTACTCGGTCCTGTTGCACCGCTCATATTGCACCCCCTACAATATGCATTATTTTATACTTTCAAGCGTGTTACCTATGCGAGATAATGCTTCTTCTAGCACAGAATCTGCTAGAGCGTATGATATGCGTATGCATTTTTCATCACCAAATGCAGAACCAGGTACAAGTGCCACTTGAGCGTTTTCCAACAAGATATTGCAGAGTTCGATATCATTTTTAACATCAGATCCAAAATATTTATGCACATCTATAAAAAAATAAAAAGCTCCGCCTGGTTTTGGGCAGATAGCTTTTGTCCAGCCCTGAATAATGTTCAAGCCCATATCACGCCTTCTTGTAAAGGCAGTGCGCATTTCCTGCATAAAATCTGTAGGCCCATCAAGTGCGGCCAAAGCAGCTTTTTGGGCAATTGAGCAAAC
The DNA here is from genome assembly GCA_964370675.1 of uncultured Desulfovibrionaceae bacterium. Lineage (GTDB taxonomy): Bacteria > Desulfobacterota > Desulfovibrionia > Desulfovibrionales > Desulfovibrionaceae > CAYJAD01. Next base: position 14,947 of record CAYJKC010000031.1, on the reverse strand, counting down.
ATTAGAAGTGCTTTGTCCTTGCAAATTAACAATGGCCTTAGTTAGAGGCACGCACGCTATGCTATACCCCACACGCCAACCAGTCATGGCATAGGTCTTAGATAAACCATTGCAAATTGCCACCTGCTCAGGGTATTTAGCAAACCAATGTGCGGCTGTAGCAGATTTTGTACCATCATAAACCAGTTGATCATATATTTCATCAGAAATAACAAAAAGACCTTTTTTTATGGCAAAAGCCATAATAGCGTCAAATTCTTCTTGAGTATAAATTGCTCCGGTAGGATTTGAGGGAGAATTCATTATGAGCATACGACTTTTGGGTCCAATATGCTTTGCTAGTAACTCAGGATTAATCTTAAATTCAGAATCAACAGTTGACTTTATCTCCACAGGCACAGCAGATGCAAGGGCTGCCATATCTGGGTAGCTTACCCAAAATGGTGTAGGAATCAGAACCTCATCACCAGGATTAAGTAAGGCTTGCATAATATTATAAAGTGGCTGCTTGCCACCATTAGAAATAACTACTTGCTCTGCTAAGATATTCCCGCCATACTCATTGTTATAATAGTTCGCCACAGCTTTGCGCAAATCCATAATACCAGCAACAGCTGTATAACGTGTAAAGTTTGCGTCAATGGCAGCTTTTGCTGCGTCACATATATGTTTTGGGGTATCAAAATCAGGCTCGCCCACTGCCAAGCTAATAATTTCCTTACCCTGAGCTTTAAGCTCTAAAGTTTTGGCATTGATGGCAAGAGTTGCTGAGGGTTTGACAAGAGAAAATTTATCTGCAAGTTTCATTGTGACTCCTAATAAGGCGGCAATAAAAACCTATATGCATACCATTGTTGTTCGCATAAAAGTATTTCATATGTTAAGTAAGTGCTTATATCAGATTTCATACACACTGTAAATCTCTCAAGGTGGGCTTTAATGAATTATCCTTTGTATCACTTTCAAGATAACTATATTGTGGGGCGTTTTTTATATCGTCATAAGCGCTTTAGCGTGGCAGTGGAATTAGAAAATAAAGAAGTATGGGTACATAGTAATAATTCAGGTTCTATGCTTGGGCTTATGCGTGAAGGCATGCCTATTTTACTCTCTCCTGCTACAAATCCTGCAAGAAAACTTGCTTTTACTCAAGAATGTGTTTGGCTGGCACCGCACAAACCTAAAGCTTGCCCAGCAAACCCTACGTATTATACTCAAGATCAAAATAATTTTTGGGTTGGAGTTAACACATCTGTTCCAAATAAGGTTTTACAAGCAGCTTTTGAGCATAAACTTTTAGATTTTACTGAAGGTTACGCCAATATTAAACGTGAAGCCAAACGCGGCGCAAGTCGTCTTGATGCATGTCTTACCGGAGATGGTTTACCCCCACTTTGGATTGAATGTAAAAATGTTACTATGGTAGAAGATGATGTAGCACTTTTTCCAGATGCAAGCACAGAACGTGGGCAAAAGCATTTGCTTGAACTTATAGATATAGTAGAAAAAAAAGAACGCGCAGCCATGTTTTATCTCATCCAAAGACCTGATGGAAAATGTTTTGGTCCAGCAGATATGATTGATAAGGAATATGCCAAATTATTTTGGGAGGCTGTACAAGCAGGAGTTGAGATATACCCCTATAGAGCGCGCATTAATACGCAAGGCATATATTTAGATAAGCTTTTACCCTTAGTAAATTGTTAAAAGAGTCGATTTGTCAGACTGGTGACAAACACCCTTCTGGGCGTTTGTGCCACCAACACAAGCAAATTTTGCCAGTGGTAAAACACCAAGAAAAAGCCTCTGCACTAGTGCAGAGGCTTTTTTTATATAATTCTACAACTTTTACTTATTAGGTTCAAAGTCACTCATATCAGGTGAAGTGTTAGGATTTGTTTGACCAACATCCAAAGGATAAGCTGTAATAATAGCCTTACGCTTGTTAAGACCAAGCGCACCTGGGTGTGTATTTAAGCCAACTACTAAGTCAAGACCTCCATCATCATTAATATCACCTAAGGCTGCACCCACAACAGAACCACGAATGCGGCGAGTCTTCCACTTAAGACCAAGACCTACACCATCCCAATACAAAGCGTGAATTTCACCTTGTGGATAGAAACGATAGCGGTCAAAAATCTCAGCCGCAGTAGATACAGGCTTATTAATTAACAACACATATTCATGACGCCCTTCAATATCTGCCACAAGCAATTCCATAGGTGCATAATAATTGCTTGGTAGTTGATAGCGTTTGTCAACACCAAGACCATCAATAGATTTATAATGCTCCATACCTACACTTGATCCGGAGTATTTATCCATAGTCTGATGCATAGATTCGCCATCCAAGGTGTAAACCGTAATGCGCTCATTCTCACCAATGACTAAAAGCTTATCTACATCATCTTTTGGGTTGGCAGGCATATAACCAAAGTTAAATACATTAGCACCCTTAGGCAACTTAATTTTAGATCCTAAGGTGATTTTGTCACCAGTAATATTAGCAATGTGCACACCTGGGCGGAACATACGCACACTATCCCAACCTTGGGCAACTAAAGTTTCTTGAAAATGCGGAGGCATGCGCACTGCATTTAAGAAATAGCCGCTACGACGCAAATATTCACGTAGATTGCCACCTTCAAAGGTATAGATAAATGATGCAGGTTGATTATCTGACTCACCAAAGGTAGTTACAAGCAATTGCGGGGGCTTACCCTTCATAAGATGAATTTTACGCAAAATGAATGCTTGGTTAGACATTGAAACAGTATGCTCTACCAATTGCTGCAACTTGCCACCATTCCAGTCATATATGTATAACCTGTGGTCACTAAGTACAGCAACTTGAGTTTTACCATTACCGCTAAAATCACCAATGGCAAAGCCTACCATATCATATGGTAAAAGGTTACTGCGTAGGCGTGAACCATCTTCAGTGCCTGCGCCTTGATAGCGAATTTGTGGGTTCAAATAAACCTCTTGTTGTCCTGTTTCATTAACAACAATACCAGGATTCATTTGATTAACAGCTTTTTTTCCACTCTTAGTACGTCCAAAAACTTGTTGACTTAAACCATCGGCAAGGTTTTGCACAGATCCAATAAGGTCACCAATGGGTGTTTGAGTGTTTCTAGTCCACTCTTTACCGCCAGCATCGCGTACTTTAACATCTATAGTTGCACTATTATTAACAATATTTACACTTCCCCAAATGGCATAGTCAACACCAGCAGCGCTTTGTACTTTTTGTACAGCATCTTGACTGGCTGGAGCTTTGCTTGGAGCAGCCTTTGTAGATGCTTCAATGCTTCCTGGCCATGCTAGGCGACTAGCTAAGGTCGAAGGGATTGCCTTACCTAAGTAATTGTATTCTTGAGGACCATTGACAGTAAAAGGCATCACCATAAAAGTCTTGGTGGCAGCCATGGCCGGCATTGTCATCATGACACCAAAAAACGCCATCATGGCGATACGAAACATAAATTTCATGAACAACTCCTTACATAATGGGGAAATAGCCCCAAAGCTTACCGCTTATACACTGATTTGCAACATGTTGCAAGTTAATAAATTTTCTCCTTTTAGCTTGTAAATCTTAGAATTTATTCTTACAAGACGCGAGTATTTATTGACCTTAATGCATTAAAATACTAAACTTACAAAGTTAGAGTTTTGCACATTAAATTGTGTGAAATTCTTAATATAATGAAAAATTTCACACCATGAAAAATAATACTAAAAAAACACATTCGCGTTCTTTTCGCTTAGTATGTGCCCATGAGCATATAGGAGCTGTTGAAGCTTTATTGCAGGCTGAAGGATTTCAGTTTGAGGAAGAACCATTTTCTAATTGGTGCCGTTTACTGACTGAAGAACCACGCCCTTTGGGGTCTAGTCTTGCAGCTTTTTTTGGTCTTATTTACATTCAAGATCGCTCGTCCATGTTACCGCCCTTAGCACTTATGCAAAACGCTCCAAGCAATCAAGAAGCTATTTCTGTGCTTGATATGTGTGCAAGCCCAGGAAGTAAAACAGGATTTTTAGCGCAGCTTGTAGGCAAGCATGGGTTAGTGCTTGCCAATGAGCCTAATCCATCGCGCCTTGCTACACTACGTGCCAATATGCAACAGCTTGGTTTTTTGCAAGTGGCAACTTGCAGCCACTCTGGAGAAAGTTTACCTTTAATTCAAAATACATGGCAGTACATACAATTAGACCCACCTTGCTCTGGCTGGGGAACAGTGGCAAAAAATCCACAAGTACTTGATTTATGGAAGGGCAAAAAAATTGCACCACTTATAGACATACAGCGCAAATTATTACAAAAAGCTTTTGAATTATTGCGCCCTGGCGGATGTGTTGTGTATTCAACCTGCACCACCAATATAGACGAAAATGAACATCAAGTCAGCTATGCCATCAATGAATTAGGATTTGAACTTGAGTCTTTGCACCCATTTGATGGTTTTACATGGGAGCACAGCCATACAAATGGCACATTGCGCGTTGATGGAGAAAGCTCCAAGGCGCAAGGTTTTTATATTGCAAAATTACGCAAACCACGTGCAAGTGAAGCTACCATTGATGTTTCATTAAACTCTATGCCATACGATACGCTCTGCCCAAGTTTACTGGAGGGACCATGCACCGACATAACATTACTACCGGCAGGCAAAATAGTACTCTTTGGTAATACCGTGCGCTTTGTGCCCGATGCCGCCTTACCATTAATTAGCCACTCCTTGCGCTGGCAGGCTGCAGCACTTGGCAAAATGCTAGGTCAAGGCGTGCGTTTATTGCCACATATGACTAAACTTATGCCAAGTGCGACACCAAATTCAGCATTAGTGCTTGATAACATACAAGATATACGTGCATTATTACAGGGGCAAAGCTTCAAAACCAATATTTCAGGTCGCGAAACCGGTTTGTATTATGCAAGCTCTAAGGGCATTTTACCCTTGGGCCGTATAGGTTTAAAAAATGGTCGAGCCATTTGGACTGCCCGTTAAGTTGTCGCATATAATATAAATACATAATATTAAAATTTAAACGGAAAATTTATAAAGTAAAAAAATGATTAAATTATTCTTTTCAAGCCTTACTTTGTTGCTTTGCATCTATCCCCTAGCCAAAGCCAGAAAAAATATCATCACAGAAAATGAGCTTTACGGAATATTTCTTGGAAATTATATATTTTTTGCACACTATCTCCTTATTATGTCTGTTATTCTTTGCTTGGTTCATTACTTTGTCTTTCCCATCCAGAAAAAAGCTTTATTTATTATTATTCCTTTGGCCTTAGTGGTTATAGGAAGCATAGGGTATTATAACTATAGATATTCAACTATAACTAATACACAAATTTCACTTAATAAAAAAGCCCATGTAGCAAGTATTAAGATAGCTTTTGTGGCAGATTTGCATTTAACAACCACGTCAAATAAAAATCTATTTACTGATATGGTTGAAATAATTAACAGTCAAAAGCCAGATATAGTAATTTTTGGAGGAGATATTATACAAAATAGCCATACAAAAATAATAGATGATTACAAAGAAGTATTTTCTAAATTAAAATCTACTTATGGCACTTATGCAATTTTAGGAAATCACGAATACTATGGCAATGATGTCGAAGAAAATATAAAATACTTGGAAGATAACAAGATAAAAGTATTACGAGATGAAGTATTAAAAATTAATAATATTAATTTTATAGCGCGTGATGATGTAAGACGAGATTACACTAAGGGCGAAAGAAAAAGCTTAGAAGCTTTGTATGAAGAAAATGATGTAGTACACGATGTTCCCATTATTGTTATAGACCACAATCCACAAAGCATACCTGAGAGCATAAAGAATAAAGCAGATATTCAACTTTCTGCCCATACCCACGCTGGACAATTTTTCCCCTATAACTTGCTTTTGAAAACAAGATTTCCCAATGCCTATGGTTATAAAAAAATTGATGACTTACATACCATTGTCACATCTGGAGTTGGAGTTGGTTTTTGGAAAATTATTGGACCTTGGCAAATGCCATATAGGTTTGGAACTCGTAGCGAAATTAATATTATTGAAATAAATTTTCGTTAAATTCATTTATTAATGATGTCAACGAAAAGCAGTAGCAGTTTAGAAATCCAACACTACAAAAAAAATTACCCTCAACAAAATCAATTATTGAGGGTAATAAAAAATAAAACTAATTTTAATAGAAGTTAAAAGTCAGTCTAAAAACAAACCCCTTTTTAAGAGTTTGTGCTAACTTTTGGTAGAGTTAAAAGTCTACCTTTTCCCCATAATAAGCGCATTTAAATAGTTTTGCCATGGTTTTAGCATCAATAGTTCTAGGGTTAGTTCCTGTGCAAGGGTCAGCAACTGCCGCAGCTGCAATGTCATCTAATTGAGCTAAGAATGACTCTTCATTCACCCCAAATTCCTTCATGGTCTTTGGCATATTCATCTGAGCTTTAAGCTCTACTAATTTTGCAACAAGTGCATCTACCAATTCATCAGTATTAGAGCCTGCAAGGCCAAGATATTTTGCAATTTGAGCATAGCGTTCACCAGCTTCTTTTGCATTATACTTTACAACAAATGGTAGGTAGATGGCATTGGCACAACCATGGGGTATGTCAAAAATCTTTCCACTTTTATGCGCCATAGAGTGAACAATACCTAAGATAGCATTAGAAAATGACATACCAGCCATACACTGAGCAAGGTGCATTTCTTGTCTAGCTTCATCCTTGCCATTGTAAGAATCAACTACATTATTAACTATCATTTCAATTGATTTAAGGGCAAGTGCATCAGTAATAGGGTTAGCAACAACAGAAACATATGCTTCAAAAGAGTGAGTTATGGCATCCATGCCTGTGTTTGCAACTAGCAAGGGTGAAAGGCTTTTCACAAGGTTAGTATCAACAATAGCCACGTCTGGAGTAATGTTGTAGTCGGCTATAGGGTATTTTGTGCCTGTTTTTTCATCGGTGATGATTGAAAATGCAGTTACTTCTGTGCCGGTGCCACTAGTGGTGGTAATGGCAACAAAGTAAGCTTTCTTGCGTAGCGTTGGCAAATTAAAAGGTTTTGCAGCTTCTTCAAAGGTAAAATCAGGATTTTCATAAAAAATCCACATGGCTTTAGCCGCATCAATGGGTGAACCACCACCAACACCGATAATAATATCTGGCTGGTATTCGTTCATAGCTGCAACGCCGCGCATAACAGTTGCAACACTAGGATCTGCTTCTATGCCACAAAAAATTGTGCTCTCAATGCCAGCTTCTTTAAGATTAGCCTGAATAAGGGCAGTGGTATTATCTTTAATCATTCTTTCTGAGCCAATAACTATTATGGCTTTTTTGCCTGTAAGGCTTTTTAAATGCTCAATTGCATTTTCACCAAAATAAACATCTCTTGGAATTGTAAATCTTTTCATTCTAAATCCTCTTAAAAAAGTTTTCGCAAAAAGTGCGTGTGGGGGCTATATATACATGGAAAAAAACTTGCACAAGAAGGCACTTTATTGTGTGCTAAAAACTAAAAGGTGAGGTAGGAACTTTTTGGTGTCTAATGAATGCGTGAAATATTAATGGATTACAGAAATGAAAAATAGATATTACTGCTGATAAGACTTGATAACTTTTTTTCCCCATAAGTTTAAACTTTCCAAAATGGGGATAACATCCTTAGCTAAAGGTGTTAAAGAGTATTCCACGGTGGGCGGTGTTGATGGATACACCACACGATTTACAAGCTTATTATCTTCAAGTTTGCGCAATTGCTGCGTAAGCATTTTTTGTGTAATACCTGGAATAATCTTAAAAAATTCATTAAATCTAATTTTTTCTGCAAGGTGAAGATTCCATATAATAGTGGACTTCCACTTTCCAGAAATAACCTCAAGAGCAACTTCCATTTCATTGGTAAAATTGCTGCAACTTATTTTATTTTCACGATCTTCTGGCAAAATGAACTCCTTGTTGTTTTCATGTTTAACCTTCGAGGAAGTTTAAGCTACAAAAAGTTAGCTACATAATTCGAACTTAACAACTTTTAAATACTACTATACCTTGGTATTCGCAAGAGTTATTAATAAAAAACATTGATGTAACAAACAAAACATTGAATGATTTCATTAATTGCATAAAAGAGTAACTAAAAACGACCTTGAGTTAAATACTTAAATTTATGCATGTTACAGCAGCACCAACTTAAATGACATCCGCTATATCAATACATAACTACAAATTATTATTAAATTTATTTCGACTTTGTTTTTTATTTTTTGTAGCTTTATCTATCTTGCTAAGTGGTATAGACTGCCTGCCGTAAAGAGCTTATAAAGTACATTTACGCTATGCAATAAATAAAATATTTGGAGACGTTATGAATTCAGCACAAAACCCAATCCGCATTGGTATTGTTGGTTACGGAAACCTTGGACGCGGTACAGAGCTTGCCATGGCTCAAAACCCTGATATGAAGCTTGTAGGAATTTTTACCAGAAGAAATCCATCAACTATTAAGCCTATTAACGCAGATGTTCCTGTATTAGATATGGATAGCCTTCTTTCGAAAAAAGATGAAATAGACGTGCTTATTCTTTGTGGCGGGTCTGCAACAGACTTACCAGTACAAGGACCTGAACTCGCACAGCATTTCAATATTGTAGATAGTTTTGATACCCATGCAGACATTCCAAGCTACTTTGCAAAGGTTGAAGAAGCTGCTAAAACAGCCAATAAAACAGCTATCATTTCAGTGGGCTGGGACCCAGGTCTATTTTCCATAAATCGCTTATATGCCGGTGCTATTTTACCACAAGGAACAGATTACACTTTTTGGGGCAAGGGTGTAAGCCAAGGTCACTCTGATGCTATTAGACGTGTGGAAGGTGTGGCAGATGGCAAGCAATACACCATACCTAAAGATAGTGCGTTACAAGCTGTGCGTGAAGGTAAAAGCCCAGAACTCACCACAAGAGAAAAACATATTCGCGAGTGCTTTGTGGTGGCAAAAGAAGGCGCTGATTTAGAAAAAATTAAAAATGAAATCGTGAATATGCCTAATTATTTCGCAGATTATGACACAATTGTGAACTTTGTTAGCCAAGACGAGCTTAATAAAGACCATAGTGGCATTCCGCACGGTGGTTTTGTGCTTAGAAGTGGCCAAAGCGATGCTAGTGGAAAGTCCAAGCATTTAATTGAATTTTCACTAAAGCTTGATTCAAACCCAGAATTTACTGCCTCTGTGCTTGTGGCTTATGCTCGTGCTAACATGCGCTTGCAAAAACATGGTGCTAAGGGTGCATTTACTGTTTTTGATGTACCACCAGCATACCTTTCACCCTGCAGTGCAGAAGACTTGCGTAAAAACTTACTTTAAAATTTATAATTTCTTTAATCAGTCACATAAGAAGGGAGGATCTTTAATTAGTACTCCCTTCATTATTTTACTTACCTATTTACACTAGAACTATGATAAAAAATATATTCATGTTTGACTAAAGTATTATAGAGCGGCGCGTCCTAGAGCCAGCTTTACCTTACCTAGCCTTAATTTTCTTACTCTATGTGTTTTTTGGGCGCTATGTACCAGATAATTTCATGCATCAAGGATATTCCATAGCTCGCATGGTTCAGCATATATATTTCATCATTGAAGGAACATTTGGCATTGTAATGTTTATAACCATGACTTTTATACTGCGTAACAAACATAACAAATCACAAATGTTAAATAATATGATATAAAATAGTGTACTTTAAATTTAGCATGCTTATTGGTCATGCACAGAGTAACCCATATTTTCAAGAAGTTCTTTAGCATAATCTAAAGCTTGATTAATATTTGGTAAAATAAAATCTTCACCAATATGCTCCATTACTCCAGACCTTTGTAAAATGGAATTAATTTTTTCATCATAACTTACTAAAATTAGAGGAATACCAGCTGCATGGCAGCGCTCTGCAAAGTGACCTAGGGCATGAGCTCCTGAGGCATCTATCCATAGTACATGATTTAAATTCAACACAATTACTTTAGTGTCAACGCTTTTATGAGAAGCTAAATATTTCTCAAGAGACTGCACAGCACCAAAAAATATAGTACCCTCTACTATGTAGGTTTTCACATATTTACTGCTTAAACACCATTCATATAAGTCCGACGGTATATCATTTTTAGAAATACGCTTCATGCGTGGATGCGATTCTTTATAAATCAATAAAACTAAAGACAATAACACACCAATGAAAATTGCTTTTTCAAGATCAAGCACTAATGTAGCTAGGAATGTTATAATAAGCACAGTGCGATCAATGTACGTTGTCTTGTAACACATGCGAATACTTTGCACATCAATCATACCCCAAGCAATAACTAAAAGCATTCCAGCTAGGGCAGGCATGGGAATACTAGTTGCCAAGGGGGCGCAAAAAATTATTACTGGAATGGTAAATAAGCCGCAAAAGACCGTAGCAAAGCGCGTTTTTCCCCCAGAGCTAAAAGTAAGCACACTACGTGTAAAAGAGCCACAACTTGGCATACCAGAGGTAAATCCAGCTGTAATATTACCAAGCCCTTGACCCATAAGTTCTTGACTACCATCAAAGTGTTCTTTGCGCAGTGAGGTTAGATTTTTACCAATGGCTAAAGATTCTACTGCCCCCAATATAGCTATGGCTAAGGCAGGATAAAATAAATCACGAATGGCTGCTAAGCTAAAACCTGGAGGCATAGAAATGGGCGGAAAAATAGCAGGCACCGCTCCTACAAAATCAACGCCTGCATGCTTCAAATCAAACACATATGCCACCAAACCAGCAACGATTAAAGCAATTAAATAAGATGGTAATCGATAAGAAATGCGCTTGCAAACTAAAACCACAACTATGGTTAAAAGCCCAATAGCCACACTCCATGGATTAAAATTTTGCAAATTTTGCATGATGGCAATCATATCTTGAAAAAAATACGATTTTGGCCCCATATCAAAACCGAAAAAATTAGAAATTTGCCCAGAGACAATCAGAACAGCTGCCCCAGCAGAAAAAGCTACCATTACAGAGTGTGAAATAAAATTTGCCAAATTTCCAAGGCGCATAAGACCCATGATAAATTGTATAACCCCAACCATAATCGTAACACCAAAGACATAGGGCATAAGATCTGCGGCAGATAACGTAGAAAGCTTCACTCCATTAATAGATGCATTGGCAATAGTAAAAAACAACAACATGGCAATGGCATTGGTTGGTCCTGCAGCTAAAAACCGAGATGATCCCCATAAAGCTGCAACCATAACCGCAAAAGTTGCTGCAAACAGCCCATATTGCGGGGCAATACCAGCAATAACAGCGTAAGCCATCACTTGTGGTATGGCAACAGGCGCAACAGACAAACCAGCTATGATATCAGCTCTAAGTGTTGGGAGAGTCATACTTTGAATATCAGGCAAAAAAGGAAATAGCTTTTTTACACCAGACAAAGATAAGCTACACTTTACTTTCATAATCATCCTCAAGAACTTGTGACATAAAACATTGCTTAATTATAGACTTTTAGCACTAATTTAATAAAACAACAAGGCATTTAAATAAAGAAAGGCAATATCATTATAAATTCTTATAGCTTAAGGCATGCGTCAGTGTGGAATTTTTTTATTAAACCTTTTTAAAGATTTTTATAAGCTACATCAAACAAATTTAACTTTACAAACCATACATAAAAATCATCAGACTTCCAGCGTGTGACATTGTTTATCAATGCGAGATATAAAAACTATTTCATACTTTATGAACACAATACAATTGCAAAACTTCGCACATCTGATTATTTTTCAAATTCTTCATCGCATCTGCCTAATACTTCGGATTTAACTTATTAATTTATTTTATAAAATCTACTGAAACTTATTACTTTCAAAAAACCTAAGTGCAACATCCTTTGCTCCACTTACACCTCCCTTTGGGTCATCCACATAAAAAGCAAAATATTTACGCCCAGTGGGAATAGAAAAAAAGCCCACAAACCAGCTTTCACCTTTCATATTAGAGCCTGTTTTTGCATATACTTCTTTCCCAAATATTTTTTGCTGCATAATATTTTTTAATATTCTTATATGATTTCTATCAATTAACACTTTGCCTTCAAAAATATTTGATAACACTTGCACCTGCTCAAGAGGAGAAATCTTTAAGGAAGAGCTTAGCCAAAAACCATTTAGTTCATCTTTGTCACTGCTTCCACTTCCTTTCCATTGCGAAATATCTTGATTGCCGTATTGCAATTTTTGCAAAAAATGTCGTACATTATCCTTCGAAATTCCATATACTAGCTGATGATAATACCAAACACATGAAGATTGAAAAGCTTCTTTCAAATCCACGTTTTTGTTCCATGCATCAAGCCAATACTTAGTACCATTATATTGCATTCTGCTTTTTTCATCTATAATTACACCATGTTCTAGCCCCATTAATGTAGAAATTATTTTAAATGTAGATTGCGGCGCCTTGCGGATAAATGCCATGTTTTTATTAAAAATCTCAAAAGTTTCATTACTAGGTGTATAAAATACTACACTACAATTAAGATTATTGGAGACAGCTACCAAGTCTATGTCTTTATATAGATTATTTGGCAAGTTTGTGTTAGCTGCAAAAGTAATTTGTGGTAAAAATAGAAATACAACCATACTTAACATTGCACAAAAGTTTATACCTTTATCATATTTAATTTTTTTCATATTTATGTGTTGCACCTTTATTCATTATTACACATAGTGTTTCAGATTTACCAGTATAAGGTTTGCCGCAAACATCATCAAACGAGCTTATAAGTGTGAAACCATGAGGGCAAATTTCTTCAGAAAGATTATCTAAATCATAAATAGTATTCCAAACAGTATACTCTTTTGCAGCTTTTTCTGTTATAATAATATATTGATCTGCCGATGTTCTCTCAAGTTCATATAGATGCGTTGTTTCTAAGCACAGATAGGGTTCATGACTCCAAAAACCACCCTGCTTGTGAAAAGTCCAAGTAGGTGCTTTGACTTTGTTTTTTTGAGAATGCTCCGTAAATACATCACATATAAATATTCCATTAGGTTTCAAAGCTCTATGTATTTTTTTTAGCAATCTTTGTCGTTCATCCATGGTTAATGCAGCAAAATCACAATATATTAATAGAACTACATCAAAAACTTCTGCAAAGTCCATATCCAAATAATTTTGATAAATATAATTGGATGTGGCATCTTGAACCTTGGCATAGTTGATGGAGTTTTTAGAAAAATCTATGCCTGTGACGGAATAGCCTAATGCTGATAATCTTTTTGCATATAATCCAGGACCACAACCAAGGTCAAGAATAGTGCTTCCACCTTTTATAATGCTAGAAAGCCATTTTACTGATTTTTCAATTGTGTCTGCCCTACGACTAGCTAACTCTAAATGAGGATTTAAATGCATCTCTAAAAGCCCTTTAGAAATGTGTGTATCACGCCAAAAACATTCAGGGCTGCGCTGCCAAAGGGCTGTTTTTTTTAACATGGATAGAAGTTTTTGATACATAATTAAAATCTGTCCTCATCACTTCCGTTTTTAATGCATGTTTTTGCATACTGCAGACGCAAAATTAAGATATGGATTACCCTTGATTATCCAGCTTATATAGCTTGGCACACCAAACCCATCCCCTATAAAAAACTATTATCTCAAAGTATTTTTGACATAATTCCATTTCATATGGCGATTAGATAGTTAAGTGTCATATTACTTAACTTAGCACTAGCATCTTTTATTATACGCTTATGAAGTTTTAATTTTTTATAAACTACCTTACCACTTTATAGTATCACTCTACATGTCCACCTGTAAAATTTAAACAGGCTCTTCCATGAAAAATTTCCCTACAGTTTTATCTATCCGCATATATTAAAGACACAGCCTGCAATTGCGCTTGCGCTAAGCTTAGTGTACTCTAAATTATAAAATTAGGGGTATATTATGGAAAAAATAAAAAAAGAATACGCTTGTGCATTATTACTTACTATGGATTTGCTTGGGGGCAAGTGGAAAATGCGTATTTTGTGGCATGTTTTGCATGGTGATAACCGTTTTTCATTACTACAAAAAGCTATTCCAGACATTACACATAAGATGCTGATAACACAGTTAAAAGAATTAGAAAAAAGCGGCATTTTACTTCGGCATGATTTTCAAACTTTACCATTGCGTGTAGAATACTCACTTTCTGAACAATATACGATGCTTATTCCCATAGTAAATAGTTTTTGTGACTTTGCAAAAGACTATGCACAGCAAAATAATATCCATCTTTTAGATTAAAGTTCTAAAAATTTTAGATACGTACAAAAAAGTACCTTATTGCAAAATCTTTTGGTGAGTATATATATCTTTCACATCACATAAGGAGGATTAAGCAATGACTTATCCAAGAGCGTTTTCACATATCGGACTTTCCGTACCCAATTTAGAAGAAGCAGTAAAATTTTACCAAGAAGTTATGGGGTGGTATGTTGTTATGAACCCATCCTTGGTAAAGCAAGAAAAAGAATCTGCCATTGGCATTATGTGTCATGATGTTTTTGGTGTTGACCATGGCGACTTTAAAATTGCACATATGGTAACATCTAATAATATAGGCATAGAACTTTTTGAATTTGAAAAAAACACCAAACAAAGAGAAGATTTTGATTTTATCAAAACAGGTTTGTTTCATTTTTCTGTGCAAGACCCAGATATAGAAGGTCTTGTGGCAAAAATTGTTGCCCATGGTGGTAAACAACGTATGCCTATTCGTGAATATTACCCCAACGAGAAACCCTATCGCATGTGTTATGTGGAAGACCCTTTTGGTATTGTTTTTGAGGTGTATAGTCATAGTTATGAAG
>CAYJKC010000030.1:7968-26163 GCA_964370675.1 uncultured Desulfovibrionaceae bacterium | reverse complement strand
ACGGCGAAGCAAAGCTCCGCCTACTCTTGATTTATCGGTCGTGTTGACTTTGTCAGCACTCTGTGGGGCTATATAAAGCCCCTATCTACGGTTTAGCCGGGGCAGTACCATCAGGTGCAGCATTTTGCGGGGCACTTTGTGGTGCAGTTGGTGTAGCACTTGGAGCAGCAGACGGAGAATCTGCTGGCACTTGTTCAAGTGGAGTATTAAAAATAACCGACTCATCTGCCACAGGAGTACTTGTTATATATGTATAACTTAGGCAAGTAAAAAGAAATAGTACAGCCATAAAAGCTGTCATTTTGGAAAGTAGACCACCTGCTCCGCCACTTCCAAAAACAGATCCGCCACCGCCACCAAAAATAACACCCATACCTTCTCTACCAGCTTGTAATAATACGAGAATAACTAGCAAAACGCAAACTATGCTATGCAGAGTTAAAATTAGTGTTTGCACAAAAAACCTCCTTGCCCTTAGGCAACCATATATTTATGCTTGCACAATACGTGCAAAACTTTCAGCCTGTAAAGATGCGCCTCCTACCAGCACACCGTCCACATTGTCAAGTCCTATAATTTCAGCAGTATTTTCGGGCTTGACACTTCCACCATATAAAATACGAATATTAGCGCCTTGTGCGCCCATTTTTTCTTTTAAAATATCACGAACAATGGCGTGGGCTTCTAAAATTTCTTGTGGTCCGGCAACCTTACCAGTACCAATGGCCCAAACTGGCTCATAAGCGACGGCGAATGTATCAACATTTGCTTCATTAGGCAACTGCGAAAGACAAGCAAGTTGTGCGTTTAAAACACTTTGAAGCTCACCAGCTTCGCGTTGCTCTAAGGTTTCACCTACACAAAAAACCACATTAAACTTATTTTCAAGAGCATAATTTGATTTTTTTTCTATAAAATCAATACTTTCACCAAAAATATGTCTGCGCTCAGAATGCCCTATCAAAACCCATGTTGCTTGCACATCTTTAACCATGGATAAAGATATTTCTCCAGTAAAAGCACCTTCTGTGGCCGGATAAAAATTTTGTGCACCAATAGCCAAGGGTAAGGACTTTTCTGCAGCATCCACAGCTTCGCTAATTGATGTAAAAGGAACAAATATAAGTACTTGCCTATCATTAGGAAGATTAGTTAACTTAGTGCAAAGCTCAGCAACAGTTGCTCTTGCTTCAGCACGAGTCTTAAACATTTTCCAATTGGCAGCCATTAATTTTGACATATTATTCTCCTGTATATAAAGCTGGCAACGTAAGCCTATAAATTAAAGCGTCTTCGCCAGTATCAGCATAATATTTCAGGCGCGACCCCACACATTCAAAACCTACCCTTTCATATAATGCCCGAGCAGCTATATTAGTGGTGCGCACTTCAAGTACCGCGTTATTCATACCCATTTTACCTGCCACTTGCAAGGTCTTTGTCAATAAATATTCGCCTAAACCTTGACGACGAAATTGTGGCAAAACAGCAATATTTAGTATTTCCAGCTCGTCCAAAACTTGATAGAAGGAAATGTATGCCACAAGGTCTTGATTTGTTTCTTGCTCAAGACCTAGAGCAAAAAAATGTTTTTGGTTAAAGACTGCCGCGCATTGTTTTGCACTCCAAGGCATGCTAAAACATTGCTGTTCAATGCTTGCTATGTGTTTTGCGTGACAGACATCTAAGGTTTTTAGTTTTACATTTAAGGGGCTTTGCATGAAAAATTATCCCTACACCCTACCTAGTGCTTACCAAGGCTATGTAGAAGTTGTTGATGAAGATGATAAACCCATCATGATTTTGCCACAAAAACAAGTTTTTCAGCAAGGCCTAGCTCATCGTAAAGTATATACAGTGTTACAAGACTTAAATGAACGAACCCTTTTATTAAAATCAAGTAAAAACCATGTCTTAAGCATACCTAATACCCATGTTTATGCAGGTGAAGCAGGTGAGCTTGCGTCTTTGCGTGTACTTAAACGCATTTTTAATCCAAAAGAAGATTTACCTATCACTCTACAACCGCACGTCATAAGCAACTATAAGTACATCACTTTTTTTACTAGCATCATTCATGATGAATATAAAAAGCACTTTGATGAAAAAGTATTATGGCTAGACTTTGTAGAAATGCAAGGCTTTATAAACCACTTTAGCGATATGCTAAACCATGAACTTTTAGAATTTATAAATCATGGATATTTAGAGCAACTATATAAGCTTAATTATTATAATATGAATGCATATTAATTAATAAAAACTTCTTCATGGGCGCGCATATCTTCAATGGTTTTGCCAGCACCGCGCACAATAGTTGTTAAGGGGTCATTATCAACTATTACTTTAAGGCGCGTTTCTTGTGTTATGCGCTGATCAAGCCCTTTTAGCAGTGCACCACCCCCAGCAAGAAGAACTCCATTGCGATAAATATCGCCTGCAAGCTCAGGTGGTGTTCTTTCAAGAGCAGTAAAGACTGCATTAATAATAGTACGCAAACAATCTTGCAAAGCTTCACGCA
Source organism: uncultured Desulfovibrionaceae bacterium (assembly GCA_964370675.1). Taxonomy (GTDB): domain Bacteria; phylum Desulfobacterota; class Desulfovibrionia; order Desulfovibrionales; family Desulfovibrionaceae; genus CAYJAD01. The sequence goes on along the minus strand of CAYJKC010000030.1, from coordinate 23,642 downwards.
CATGCCCCTCAGACACACGCACTACCTTTGGAATACCTTGCACAATATCCTTACCAGATACGTCAAGTAAGGGTGCATTAGGCATGGGTATAGCACTACCTAAAATTTTCTTTACATTTTCAGCGGTATTATCACCAACTTGAAGCTGGAATACATCGTGCAAATAACGCCGAACTGCCATATCCATAGCATCTCCAGCAACGCGCACAGATTCTGCACATGCCACAGCAGACATAGTAATAACGGCTACTTCTGAAGTTCCGCCACCTATATCAACTACTAAATTACCTAAGGGTTCGCGCACGGGCAAATTAGCTCCAAGAGCAGCACCCATAGGTTCTTCTAAAAGGCGCACATCACGCACACCAGCAAGCAGTGCCGCATCAATAACAGCCTTCTTTTCCACTTGTGTAATGCCTGTTGGTACACAAATAACAATGCTTGGCTTAACCAAACGCATGCCTGTTATAGTTTTACGAATAAAATAAGAAATCATTTCCTTGGTAACATCAAAATCAGAAATAACTCCATCTTTCATGGGGCGGATGGCTTTAATACGCTTTGGTGTGCGACCAATAAATTGCTTGGCTTGGGCACCTACAGCAACAACTCTATTTTCTAAAGTATCAACAGCAACAACAGAAGGTTCATTAAGCACAATGCCATGCTCTCTAGTATAGAGCAAGGTATTAGCAGTACCTAGGTCCATGGCAATTTTTTTGCCAAAATATTCCACCAAGCGCGAAAACATTACTCATCCTCTTTGCAAAAATCACCATGGGCATCATAACTTGCACTACCCTCACTATGTACAAAAGCCCTTGGTAACATGGCGTGCAACCTACTTTTAAGATATAGGTTCTCTAAAAACAAACCCAAATGGTCAAGACATTGATGCACAAAACTACGCAAAGCTTCGTCCATTTCTTGTGCCTCAGAATTTGCAAGACAAAGCACCCCACGTACAGATTTATTTACCATAATTGGCATACAAATTACAGCTCTAAATTGAGGAAAGTCAGGAATTTTACCAAAAAGCGGCGGGGCAACACTTTCACTAAATCCTTCTGAAAAAATAGCTTGCCCTTCGTCTCGCAAAAGCCAACCTACAAGTCCACTGCTAAGAGGCAGGGTTACATTAGGATTATCTTTTAATAACAAGGGCATAGTTTCACCCTCAATAATATAATTTTCACCAGAACCATCTATAGAAGCAAAGGCACAATAATCAAACTTAGTACTTTTTGACATAATATTTAAGAAGTTTTGCAAAAACACCGTCCAACGCTTATGCTGAAATCGTAGACCTTGAATAATACCAAGATTAACGTAATATTCAGGTATATTACCTGTTAAAGAACTTTGTGTCTTTATGCCGCCTTGCTGCCTTGCAATATCTGCAAACATTTGTAATATCTTACTATCTTTGTCAGAAAATGAATACTGGCGTTTACTATCAACACAAAGTACACCGCCAGATGCAATGGGGCAGCCCATAAATGCCTTGATATTTACATCAACTCCTTCTGCATAATAGCCCAAATTGCTATGGTGCTGATCAAAATTTGCCACCACCAAGGGCTGATTATTGCGTAAAATCCAACCCGCAAGACCAAGACCAGGCAGGAGTATTTTTCTAAAGTCATCTTTTTCTCCTAGAGAAAAAGATGCCACAAGCTCATATTCATTTCCATTTTCACAAGGCAGATAAAGTGTGGCAGAATAGGCATCAAAAACACTACACACTATGGCAAGCAGTTGACTTTGAATATTGTTTTGTTCTTTCATAATAATTTAAGTATTGGGCTATGGGTTTATTTATTTCTTCTTTTTCTAGCTTATCAAAGCCCTTGCATAGTCGCAACCGATTTTTAAAGGTTATGAGAAGTAAAAAACAAAAAAACACCTCTGAAATTGATAGAAAAACACTAGAAATTTTTAAAAAAATATTGTAGTATATATTTAGTTTGGTTGGGTTTATTGTAGATAAAAATTTAACTCTAATAGCCTTAATAGGTGCGAGTAATTCAGTCATGGTCCATTGGAAAAAAGTATTTACCAAGGATAACTTTCCCTGGGCAAATGAAAGTTCATTTAGAGATGTTATTGAAATCAATAACCTAGATGATCTTTACGCTTTGCTTAATGCTATCCATATTAGACATTGCTTAGTTAAGCCATACCAAACCACAAAAAATTACCCTCTGGTTGAGGCAAGAGAACTTCTACCATCATTTGACAATGATATGTGGGAATATAGCCACTTACCAGGGTTTGCCTTGGTGGCATTTGCACGACCTTTACAATATTTATCTGAAATTTTTCAATATGATATTATTCACTCTGTCTTAAATGCTGTAGATGCTGCTGAGGGAGAATTTTGCCCACTTGAAGAACCAACCATTAAGCAAAATATTCAAACCATAGCCACAAGGCTACCTAGAGTAATACATGATGAATTTAAGCAAGACTGTGGGCGCCTCGACACATCATTACTAGAATATTATCCAAGTATTATCCCATACTTACTTAAACTTGACCGCGCGCACGTTATGTCTACTGACGCTTTTGGTCAATTTCATCTTAGCGGTATTTTTGCATCATTTCCTTCTGATATTGATAACGAGCTTAAGCGTTTTGGTATGCGTATTGGTAAGTTTGTTTATGGTGACAACGAAATGTATGAACGCAACAGAATGTTCGTATATCAATACCTTATGGAACTTTATGGCTTTCCTGTTGTTTCAGAAAGGCGTACTTCTAGTGCGCTTTTTGCAAGAAAGCTGCATAATATGAATGAAAAATTCCTATTGCGTGTACTTGGTCAAACAGACAGAACCCTTACAACATACATAGGCAGTGGAGATCATAGCCGCTACCCCAAGGTAGAAAAAATCGCTTTGATAAGTGTTGATAAAGATCAGAGTGATGCATTACAAGCCATTGAAAAGGGTGGCTTTTTCCTTGACGAAGAAAATCGTGTTGTTATCATTCGCGTAACATACCATCAACATGCTTTTGATGCCAGCAATGTGCGACAAGACCGTGCCCTTTCTGTAACTAAGCAAGAAATTTTGCACCCACTTACCGGTGTGCCGCTAGAAGGACTTAATATAATTAGAGATAATAGCAATATGTTTTTGCGCCTCAATGATATTGTGCGCGGGGAATATAATGGACGCATCGTATATAAGCGCACGGAAATTATAGAAAACACTGACACAGAAGAAAAAAGAATTAAATTTCTTTACACTTGGCTTACTAAGCATCAGCGCCGTATTATTAGTTATAGCGATGATTTTTTTGCTAATGTGGAGAAAGTTATTAATAATTATTTGCAATCTCCTGATAAAGAAGATGCTTTTGAAAAAAATCGTGAAGCATATCGTGATTTGCTTGAGCGGGTTAGTTATATACAGCAAGCAAGAAAAGTTCGTATTTTAGAAGATTTACGCAAACGATATTTTAAAGGCGCGCGCGTGAGTTATTGCAAAATGACCAGTGAAGCTGTAAGCTTATTAAGTGAGCTTTCTTATGAAATTGTAACTTTTTTCCCTCCCTTAGTGGATACTATTATTCAAATTATAGATGCTATTTTAGCAGATAGATATATTACACGCACCTATATGGATGTTCAAGAAGACACGCTATCAACTAAGGGTATTGAAATACGTAAAAATTATCGGCGTATTGTTTCACTGCGCGATACATTTATATCTGTGCGTAAGGCGCGCACCTACACGCATTCATAAATATATTTTTTAAATAACAAATAAACAGCTTATAACACATATTTATAAAGGCTTATCATGGCAAATGCTTTTTATCTACCAGGAGATTGGAATACTCATTGCGCCCTAGTAGGACAAGAAGCTAAGCACTTAGCTCAAGTATTACGCTTAAAAGTGGGAGAACAAGTTTTAATATTTGATGGTCTTGGGCGTAAGGGTAAGTGCCAAATAGATAGCATTAGCAAGCGTGAAGTAAGGCTTTGCTTGTTAGAAGATGAAATCATATCCCGACCACCTTCACTTTCTATTATGGCTTTAGCATGGAGCAAGGCAACAAGACGCGGTTTTTTTATGGAAAAAGCGGTGGAGCTTGGAGTTCATGAAGTATGGATTTGGGCTGCTGACCATAGTCAAGGTCGCATAAATACTAATATTATAGAACATTGGCAAGGGCAATGTATAGCTGCCATGAAGCAATGCCATAACCCTTGGCTACCAAATATCTATATACTGCCAGATGGAATTAAGGAATTAGTTCTTAAAAGTCAAAGCATTGAAAACAAAATATTACCTTTAGAAATACAAGAGAATGTTCCCATGCTTACACCACAAATGGTTGGCAAAAGTGGCACAACTATTTACTGTGTAGGACCTGAGGGTGGTTTTTCTAAGGATGAAATAAAATCTTTGAGTCAGGCAAACTTTCAAAGTGTAAGTCTTGGCAATAGAGTTTTACGTTGTGAAACTGCTGCATTATTGTGTTTAGGTATACATTGGTGGGCATCACATTTAACCATTAATAAATAATAACGAAATTACTTTATATGTCACTAAACCTTCGTATCGGAACATCTTATGACGGTTAATCGTCCTTTAGCTGAACGTTTACGCCCAGAAGATATGGAGCTTTTTGTGGGGCAAAAACATTTAGTGGAGCGTTTACGCGCCTTACAAAAAGCGTCAAGGCTTCCATCATTACTGTTTTTTGGTCCACCTGGTTGTGGAAAATCCACCATTGCTCTTTTGCTTGCCAAATCAAAATCTGAACATGTACTACGCATTAGCGCGCCAGAGGCAGGCTTACAACAATTAAGACGTAAACTTAATGGTATAGACATCTTAATTCTTGATGAGCTGCATAGATTTTCCAAAGCACAGCAAGATTTTTTTCTCCCACTTATTGAAACTGGAGATTTAACTCTTATAGCAACCACCACTGAAAATCCCTCATTTAGTGTAACTCGCCAACTTTTATCTCGCCTACATGTTTTGCGTTTGCGCACGCTTTCAAAAGAGGAGCTTATAACGCTTGCTAAAAGAGGTGCTGAATTACAAAGTATTAATCTCACCGAAGATGTATTAAATTTACTTGCCACTGTTGCGCATGGTGATGCAAGAACATTATTAAATTTAATTGAATATACTGCATCTCAACCGGAAGCAGAACGCAGCTTTGAACGCGTAAAAATTGGACTTCCTGAAGTTCTAACAAGACATGATAAGGATGGTGATAGCCACTATGAGCTTGCATCAGCCTTGATTAAATCCATCCGTGGTAGCGATCCAGATGCAGCATTATATTATTTAGCTTGTTTACTAGAAGGGGGAGAAGACCCACGTTTTATTTGCCGAAGGCTTATTTTATCAGCCTCTGAAGATGTGGGTCTTGCAGACCCTAATGCCTTGCCCTTAGCAGTTTCTTGTCAGCAAGCTATTGAATTTGTTGGCATGCCAGAAGGTTTTATTCCACTAGCACAAACTGTAGTCTATCTGGCACTAGCTAAAAAAAGTAATAGCACCTATGCAGCATACTTGCTTGCTCAAAAAGAAGTGCGTAGCCAAGGCATGCAACCTGTCCCCTTGCATTTACGTAATGCATCGACTAAATTACAAAAACAATGGGGTTATGGTAATGAGTATAAATATCCGCATAGCTATCCACAAAGCTATGTGGAGCAAGATTATTTACCAGAGGAACTTCTGGGGCGCAGCTTTTATAAACCACATAATCATGGAGATGAAGCACGTCTTAGCCAATGGTGGCGAAAAATTACAAAAAAATACGGTGATTTTTAATGAATTGTCCAACACAAAAATTTGATATGCATTTTTACTCAGGGGATATTTATAAAACTAAGCCCAGAGAATTAAACTTTCTAAGCAATGCCATGCCCAATTTATATTTTTATTGGTTTGCTTTGTTAGGACCAGTCATGAACCTTTGTATTGCAGCACAATTTAATAAATGTAATGACTTAACTTGGGCTGCCAATAGTGCCTATATGGGGCGTATTTTTGAAGATGTGGGTTGTAATTTTTCAATATCTGGTCTTGATTATTTAAAAAACATGCCTGAACCATGTATTATTGTTGGTAACCACATGAGTACACTAGAAACCTTTGTTTTACCAAGTATAATTCGTCCGCATATGCCAGTGACCTTTGTAGTTAAGCAAAGCTTAGCTGACCTACCTTTTTTTGGTAAGGTACTTGAATCAAGAGATGTTATTGTGGTTGGGCGCAAAAGCCCACGTCAAGACTTATTAAACATGCTAGAAGAAGGCAAAAAACGCCTTGATAATGGCATGTCCTTAGTAATTTTTCCGCAAAGTACACGTTCAGTCACATTCAATGCTGCTAAATTTAATAGTATTGGAGTAAAACTTGCGCGCAAAGCTAACAAGCCGATTATACCTCTAGCCTTAAAAACCGATGCATGGCCACAAGGAAAGCTTTTCAAAGACTTTGGAGCAATACATAAAGAAAAGACCATTCATTTTGCTTTTGGAGCACCCATTTATGTTCAAGAGCAGGGTAAGGATGATCATGCTCAAATATGTAAATTTATAAACGATAAATTAGATTTGTGGTCTAAAGAAACATAAAAATCACATAGATAGAAAGCTTTTTACTTAAGGGCATAACTTGACATTCAAAAAAAAAAATACTATGTTTTTTGGAGGTTGCAGACTTAACGACAATTTTTTTTATGAATACTACACAAACTTTGAATTTTGATTTTTTTGAAAATAATCCCCCCCTGCTAATTCAAAGGATTCTTTTAAACTTTTCATTTATTTGTGCCATTCTTGTAATTGTACTATGGTGCTTTAATTACTTCCCATATCGCCCTTTTTTTGAAGAACAATCTTGGCAACTACAATATCCATTTAGTATTCTTGGCATGATTAGCTTGCTACTTTCTTTTGCATGGTGGCAAACAATTTATAAATACAAAATCTTAATTATTCCCATATACTTTTTATATATATGGGGGTATGGCATGGCTATATGGTTTAGCTTAATCTTTTACTTAGTTAAGCGAGATCAAGCGAAAAAAATATTTATTTATGCCATAGGTTTGGGCTTTTTGCTAAATGCCATACACATGATGCTTGAAACTATGGCAAACCTTGGTGTAAGCCAAGTGAAAGATTTTCTTATTTCGATAAATCATTATTTTAGAGTTGAAAAGCTAGACGGCGGTTGGTGGCCGCCATCATATTATGAAGGGCGCATACGCGGACTTTATGCTGAACCTGGATACTTGGCAGGGGGCATTTTCCCTGTTTTTGGAATTTCTTGGTATTTCTACAAAAAATATGCCCAAAAAACATGGCTTTTATTACCAACTATTCTGTATGCAAGCTTTTTATGGTGTCATACATTATCTGGCATTTTAGCAGGAACCTTCTTTTTAGGTCTAGTTATACTATATGAAATTACTAAATTTATTGGACCTAAAAAAACTTTTATACTCACATCATTAACTAGTGTCATGGCACTTATAGCTCTTACTCTAACCATTATGCATACCCCCATAGGGCATAAGATACAAAATACATTTACAGCAGCGGCAAACGTTGCAAATCACGTTAAATTAATTAATCAAGATCCCAATACACCACCATTTAACTATACTAAACTCCCTGAAACTATACCCAAATTATTTACACGTGCCACTTTATTCATAGCACACATGCAAATTGGTTTAGATAACCCCATGGGTATTGAATCACATGGTCGCAAAAAATTTTGGAGAGCATTAGAAAAAGAAAACTTAGAAGGTGCAGGGGAGCTAAAAATTTATGTTGACCTAGGCATTACACCTGCATTATCAGAGTACACGCATTTAGCCTCACAAAAAGGCATTGTGGGACTTGGTATTTTTTTATTAATTATATCATGCGTTTTTTATATTAGCATTAAGTATTATCGCCAAAGTAAAGATATTTTTGTTCTAGCAATGATTTTTACCTTAGGCGGTTATATGATGATAATTATTTCGCAAAAGATTTATAATACATATGCTTTTGCTTATTTTGCCAGTTTTTTATTTGCTTATACTGCACCTCGACTTTCAAATACCAAGCAGGATAATTCTTAAAATTTCTAACCCCATTTATTTTTATGCAAAACAATTCTTTACTTCGCAATATTGCTATTATTGCGCACGTTGACCATGGCAAAACCACTCTTGTTGACGCACTTTTTCGTCAAAGTGGGATATTTCGTGCAGACCAACAAGTGGATGACCGTATTATGGACTCCATGGACCTTGAGCGCGAACGTGGCATTACCATTGCTGCAAAAAACTGTGCTGTTTCTTGGAATGGTGTAAAAATCAATATTATTGATACACCAGGTCACGCCGACTTTGGTGGTGAGGTTGAGCGCGCATTATCCATGGCAAGTGGTGCAATTTTGCTGGTAGATGCTTCTGAGGGTCCCTTACCGCAAACCCGTTTTGTTTTGCGTAAAACTCTTGAAGCTGGTCTGCATGTTATTGTGGTTATAAATAAAATTGATCGCAAAGATGCTAGAGCCCAAGAAGTATTAAATGAAGTTTATGACCTATTTATTGACCTAGATGCCACAGAGGAACAATTAGAGTTTCCTGTGCTTTATGCCATCGGTCGTGATGGTGTTGCTATGAAAAGCCTTGATGAACAAGGCGAAAGCTTAGCTCCGCTTTTTGATACCATCTTAGAGGCCATACCTGGTCCAAGTCATAATCCCGAAGAACCATTTCAAATGTTGGTGGCTGATTTAGATTATTCTGACTATCTTGGTCGCTTGGCGGTTGGGCGCATTATGCATGGACAAATCAATGCTAAGGATGCATTAGTTTGCATGGGCCCAGACAATCAAGTTACCCCTCTTAGGGTTAGTAAGCTTCAAGTTTATGGCGGTTTGCATTTAACAGAAGTAGAAAGTGCCATGCCCGGTGACATAGTGGTTCTTGCCGGCATTGAAGATGTAACCATTGGTGATACCATTTGTACCAAGGATGCACCACGCAGCTTGCCGCGCATACGAGTAGATGAGCCTACAGTTGCCATGCGCTTTGGTATTAATACATCTCCCTTAGCGGGGCGTGAAGGAAAGCTTGTGCAAAGCCGTGTTATTTGGGAGCGATTATGCAAGGAAGCTTTGCGTAATGTGGCCATTCGTGTAGAGGAAACTGACGAGCGTGATGCTTTCTTGGTTAAGGGACGTGGTGAGTTTCAAATGGCTATTCTCATAGAAACTATGCGCCGTGAGGGTTTTGAGTTATCAGTTGGTCGCCCAGAAGTTATATTAAAAAAAGCCCCCAATGGGGAGCTTTTAGAACCCATAGAACATCTTTATGTTGACTGTGATGAATATTTTATGGGCGTTGTTACAGAAAAACTAGCACAACGCAAAGGACGCATGCTCAATTGCATCAACGATAAAAGCGGCGGAACAGGCAGGGTGCGCTTAGAATTTTCTGTTCCATCACGCGGTCTTATTGGATATAGAGATGAGTTTTTAACTGATACACGCGGTACTGGCATTATGAACTCACTCTTGGCCGGATATGAAGAGTGGCGCGGAGACTTCCCTACTCGCTTTAATGGTTCCATTGTGGCAGACAGAAATGGTAATGCTGTGCCTTATGCGCTATTTAACCTTGAACCACGTGGGGTGCTTTTTGTTCCACCTGGTACAGCTGTATATGAAGGCATGATTGTTGGAGAACATAATAGAGATAACGATATTGATGTAAACCCAACTAAGGAGAAAAAGCTTACTAATATGCGTGCATCTGGTAAGGATGAAAATGTTATCCTAACCCCAGTGCGCCCCATGACTTTAGAATTTGCTCTGCACTTTGTGCGCGAAGATGAAATGGTGGAAGTAACACCAGAATCCATACGCTTGCGTAAAAATGTTCTTACGGCGCAAAAAAGGCATCAACTTTTGGGCAGTAAAAAGAAACAAGCAGAGCAAAGTAAATAGCAAGATATATTTACAAAAATATATTTAAAATAATATTTATATGAAAATTACTCGAAAAATCATCGAAATTGATGAAGAACTTTGTAATGGTTGTGGTCAATGTATATTGGATTGCGCCGAGCATGCTTTAATAATTGAAAATGGCAAGGCAAAGGTCATTTCTGATCATCTTTGTGATGGGCTTGGAGCTTGTTTACAAGCATGCCCTCAAAATGCTTTAAAAATAATTGAACGTGAGGCTAGTCCCTTTGATGAGGCGGCTGTACATGCATTGCAACAAGAGCGTATTAAAGAGCAAAATGGACTTATTTCACAACACTGCTTTGCATCTTCCAATATATCTTGCCAATCATTACATGAAAATACGTCAAGCAACAACACTATACAATGGCCCTTAAAGCTACGCCTAATTCAAGCTGACAGTAAGTTTTGGCAAGATGAGTTTTGCCTTGTGGCAGATTGTGTACCTCCAAGTTATGAGAATTTTGCAAAACTGCGCCAAGAAAAAAGCATTTTCCTAGCTTGCCCAAAGTTTGAGTCTCAAGACGAATTAACACACAAGCTTTACACATTATTAGCATTAAATCAGCCAAAAACACTTAGCACCTTACGTATGGAAGTGCCATGTTGTAATGGTATTGCACATATGGCTGAGCAAGCATTAAAAATGTATATGGAAAAAAATGAGGGTTCAGCCTGCACCATTAAACATCTGGTGCTAAAGCGAGATGGTGAGTTTAAGAATCTATCATAAAAGTTAAAGAATTTATATTAGAATTTAAAACCCCCAAAGCAAAGCACCTTGGGGGTTTTTGATATTTTTAGCCCATGGCTACAAAGCTTTTCTTAGTAGCTTTGCATACTGGGCAACACCAATCTTCTGGTAAATCTTCAAACTTAGTGTCCGAGGGTATTTTACGCCTTTTATCCCCTCTATCAGGATCATATACATATCCACAATTATTAACTTGACAACGCCACATATCTTTTGCTTCAGCCATAAATTTCTCCATAAAAATTTAAGATTAACAATTAGGGGCGAAATCAAATCGTTCTGTAGCTAATTGGCTCCAGAACACTGCTTGCAAACCCCATCATACTCAATGCGCGCCCCTGTTATTACAAAACCATCCACATGAATATGCTCAACACATGGTATAGATTGCGGTTGCATTACATCACCAACGCGCCCACAATGTACACAACGTACATGCTGATGCCATGAAGTGTCACCATCAAAGCGTTTAATGCTTCCAGCTGATTCAAGCTTTATAATTTCACCGGTTTCAGCCAATAAATCCAAATTACGATACACTGTCCCAAGGCTAATGCGTGGCATGTGCTTACGCACAATACCATACAATTCATCAGCGGTTGGATGTGTTTTAGTTTTGCGTAGTTCTTCTAAAATAATTGAGCGTTGTTTGGTCATTCTGCTCTGTGTCATATTAGCCTCCAAAGGAGTTTTCAATAAAATACAAATAAGTGACTGAAAATACAAGTTGTATTTCTTGAGTCTAAAGTTTGTACAATTCCTTAATGGAAACTATTATCAAATAGAAAAAATGTCAATAAAATATTTTCATTTTTTATTAGCTATTTAACTTCACACTTCACAAAAACCTATCAAACCCTCCATTATAGCTTTCTTTAAAACTTACGCTGCCATATTAGCTTTAGGATCATTAGGCATCATTTTTTGCATTATATAAACTACAAGCATGATACCAGCACCTACTAAGTCGGTCATTAAATCAGGTGTAATAAGCGCAATAGCTGCAGCAGTAAGGGGTAAGCGCTCCCAAATGTGCAAATTACGCAACCAATAACCAACATTAGCAAAAGAAAGTGACATAATACCGATGGAGGCTGTTACTACATAAAATACAACTTCCATAGGTGTAGTATTAATCATTAATAAACCTGGGTTATAGCAGAAAATATACGGTATTAAAAACCCTGCCAAGGCCAGTTTAACCGCGGTAAATCCTGTTTTATTGGGATCAGAACGTGCTATACCAGCAGCAGCATAGGCTGCCAAGGCAACAGGGGGTGTTAAATCTGCCAAAATACCAAAATACATAATAAACAAGTGTGCTGCCATATCTGGCACACCAAAGCTTTTAATGGCTGGTGCGGCAATGGTTGCAAGCACAATATATTTAGCAGTGGTCGGAAGACCCATACCGAGCACAATGGAGGCAAACATGGTTAACACCAGTGTCAACATGAAGCTACCACCAGACAATGCTACGATAGCATTGGCAAGCTTTAACCCCATGCCAGAAAGTGTGACAACACCAATTACAATACCTGTACAAGCACAAGCAGCTGCAACACCAAGGGCTAAACGCGCACCATTTTCCATGGCTGCTAAAGCGTCCTTACCATTTAATATATTACATTTAACCAAGTTTTGACCAATATCTTCATTACTTGCCTTAGAAATTACGTAAGTCTTCCAATTATTAGCAAGCACAGAAATAATTACTGTGGTAAGAATACAGTAATAAGCTGATTTTAATGGAGTATAACCTTGCATTAGCAGATAAATTAAAACGAAAATAGGTACAAGCAAATATCCGCCCTCACGCAATACCTTCATGGTAACAGGCAAACGCTCAACCGGAATACCCTTCAAACCAAGGCGTTTGGCCTCCATATGCACCATAAAGCCCACAGCTAAATAGTATAACAACGCAGGAATAATAGCAGTTTTTGCAATTTCAAAATAACTAACCCCTAAAAATTGTGCCATAATAAAGGCAGCAGCACCCATAATTGGTGGCATGATTTGCCCACCTGTGGAGGAAGCTGCCTCAACTGCACCAGCAAAGTGCCCACGGTAACCGACACTTTTCATAAGTGGAATGGTAAATGTTCCTGTAGACACAGTATTTGCAACAGAACTACCTGAAATAGTACCAAAAAATCCACTAGCAAGCACAGCAACCTTTGCTGGACCGCCCACATATTTACCGGCAGCAGCAAGAGCTAGGTCAATAAAGAATTTACCTAACCCAGTACTATGCAAGAAAGCACCAAAGAGTACAAACAAGAATACAAATGATGCCGAAACCCCCAGCGGCATGCCCAATATACCCTCTGTTGTTAAATACATATGGGCCACAATACGCGAGACCGTAAAGCCTTTATGTCCCATAATTCCGGGGATATAGTTACCATAAAGCGCGTAGAGTAAGAAAATAGCAGCCACTAAGGCAATGGGAAATCCCACAATACGTCTTGTAGCTTCTAAAACTAACAAAATGGCCATACTACCAAAAATTAAATCAAGCTGTGTTGGTGGACCGGCTTCAAGCACAATAACATCGTAATTATATACGATATATCCACAGACCATCGCCCCAAGTATGGCTAAAATTACGTCATACCAAACCAGTTTACTTAAATCGCTCTTACTGCGAGCTGGGTATAATAAGTAGACTAAAGTAAGCACAAAACCTAAATGCACAGAACGTTGTATTTGCGGTGCAAAAGCGCCAAAAGCAGCGGTATAAAGATGAAAGGCAGAAAAGGCAATACATAAGATTTTAATGAAGGTTTCAAAATGCCCTTTAAACTGTCTATAGGTGGCCTCTTTATCATATTTAGCAACAATTTCAGCAACATCAACTGTATCATTCATATGCTCTGCTACTGATGCATCTAACTTGCCGTCCTTTAAAGCTGAGTCACTAGCTGGATTTTTTTGTTCTACTTGATCTTTTTGACTCATGAGTCCCCCTTATTTCAATTATATTACCAGTTCCAACACATTATATCCACATTGCCTTGAATTAGCGCTTGCAAAAAAGACATGCTTTGCACACTTAATGCTAGGGACTGTCCAGGCTTTACGAATTTATCTAAACTAATTTTCTCAAAGCTATCAGAAAAAATATTGGGAATATATAAAGCATGCTTTGCAATGCGCCCCACTCTTACATACAGCACAGGTATTTTTAAGTTAAATCCACTTATAACTATCTTCCCATCTTCAAAAATCATGCTTTGCCCAGGCTCAGCCATATGTGGCAAACCAGCTCCAAAATCATGATATACCGTACTTTTTAAAGCTATTACTCCATTATCAACCCCAAAAAATTCATCCACCGGAGTTAGAGCCACTGAGTGAGTAAATCGTATAAAAAACTCTTTATCACTTGGTATGGGAGCAAGTAAAACTCCTTTATCATCTACGGTTTTAACTATCAGCCAATTTTGCTGAAACGCTGTGATACAAACCAAGAACACCAACAGCAATAAAAGCACAGCATACTTAATATTATTAAACATATACATTCAATCCATTATAAAAATTATATGCTGTAAATATACAATTTAGCAATTTTATGTCATTAACATAACATAGCTTAGCACAAAAAACAATGCCTGTACTTGCTAAAAATTAATGTGTAAGTAACAAAAAAAACGGCATGAAGCTAACTCCATGCCGCGTAAAAACCAATAAATTCAATATCTATTTCATAGCACCCTTTTCTTTCAAATACTTTTCAGCACCTGGGTGGAAAGGAATAGTGATACCATCGGTAGCTTTTTCAATCATAATTTCAGAACCCTTGTTATGGGCCTTTGCTACATCCCCTACGTTTTCAAATAAGGTCTTGGTAATAAGATATGCATCTTCGTCAGACATATCTTTATTTACAACTAAGATAGCTTGAACAGAAAGTGTTGGAACAGGCTTATCTTGACCTTTATAAACTTTTGCAGGAATGGCATCTTTTACAAGATATGGGAATTTTTTAACAACAGCGTCAGCTTTTTCACCATCAAGTGGTACGAAAACAACTTCTTGAGCTGTGGTAATATCTTGAATAGCTGGGTTTGGTGTACCAATGGTAAACACAAAACCATCAAGCGCGCGATCTTTGAATTGGTCAGCAGTTTCGCCATAAGGTAAAAATACTGGGTCTACGTTTTTATAGTCAAGACCATAAAAATCAAAGATTTGGCGGCAGTTAACTTCGTTACCACTACCACGAGCACCCACAGAAACTTTTTTGCCCTTAAAGTCTTCAAACTTCATAACGCCGCTATCCTTGCTTGCTACAACGTGAACATATTCAGGATATAGACGAGCAATGGCGCGAACACCTTCTAATTTTTCCTTAAAAGGAGCAATACCATTATAGGCAGAGTGAGCTACATCATTTTGTAAAATAGCTAGGTCAACTTCTTTAGCTTGAATAAGACGCATATTTTCGCCAGAAGCACCAGTGGTTTGGGCTGTGATTGAAAAAGCGCCGTCAGCTTTAGAGCTTAAAACTTGGCTAATGGCTCCACCAAGTGGGTAGTACACACCAGCAGTACCACCAGTACCCATGGTGAGGTGTTTTGTAGCAGCAAAAGCCGCTGAACAGGTGAGCACTAATGCTGCTGCCAATGAAAGAATTAAAGCACGTTTCATGAAATTCTCCTCATAAAATTAAATAATAGAAAATGGACGTCACAAATAAAAATCCATCCACGATTTTGTATATTAACGCAAGTTAAAAAATGGTGCAAGATGAAAAAAAGAATATTAGCTGTATTGAATGCAACTACTAAATTCAGACTTGACCATTATAAGCTTACAGTATATTGTGCCATTTCTCCATATGCGCCCGTAGCTCAGTTGGATAGAGCAGGAGCCTTCTAAGCTCTTGGTCGGGG
>CAYJKC010000030.1:0-7958 GCA_964370675.1 uncultured Desulfovibrionaceae bacterium | reverse complement strand
CATCATTATAATCCTTAAAGGATAACCATGAGTCAAAAAGTCGATGTATTAATAAATGTTTTTGCAAAACCTTGGCAAACGGCTTTTTCATTACTTTCTTTGCTAAAACATTCAGGGCAACATATTGACAAGATTTACTTTCATGAAGAACGTGCCATTTCTGATTTTGAAAGGCGCAACCACTCTGCTATTTTAGATTTTCTTTCAGAAAAAATGATTCACTTTACCCTGCCCCACTGGCTTTCTAGTAATGCCGTTGATGAAGAAAAACTTGCTAAAGAAGATTATCGCCTCTCCATGCGCTATCAATATGGCTTAGAAAATTCCGACAAAAAATTTGTTTTATTAATTCACAATGATATAGAAGTTTTAGGAGATATTGTTGAGCAGTATCTTATGCATATTGGTGAAAGTACAGCCATTGGGCAGCTTGGGCAATGTTGGTGGTGTCCTGCTGGACAGGTAGGTATTTGTTCCTCAGAGCGCTATACAGAATTTAAACCAAAATATCATCAACTTATGTATATTTATAATAAAGATATGGACTATAATAACCGCCGCGCTTACAATTTAGGGCTTAAACAAGAGTTTTGGGAGCGCCCATGGCCCTTGCCGGAGTGCCGTGTTAATGAGTGGTGCATGCTTGTAAATCTTGAAAAAACCCGCCCTGACAGCATTCCCCATGGAGAAGCAAGACCTCTTGGAGGTCAATTTGCCTCTGGTGCTAAAATTGGCGAAGATTGGGAGCATGTGGTTAATCTTGATACCGGTGTTCAATGGTTTAGAGATATGCATAAATTGGGGCATAGCTTTAAACACTACCCTATTGATGATTATATTATCCACGATCGCAAGGGCAAAGTTGCGCTTAGTAGTGCCGAAACCTATGTTCATAATGAAACGGTGGCAAAAATTAAAATTCAAAAAATGTTTCCGGAATTTTTTGCTAAGATGATGAGCTAAAAATTGCCATTTAACGCCGCAAATGATGTCATTATGCTTTTTTGTGCAAAATATGCAGAGTGACTAGACAATCCTTTATTTCCTTCGTCGCATTACAAAAATCATCCAAATGACAAATAACAAAGCCCCCAAACTTATGTAGTTACAAAAACTTGGGGGCTTTGGTTATATGTTTATATTTAAGCTAGTTTTAGATGCTACCAAACTTAACCTTAGCTTCTTCAACTAAGATAGTAATATCTTCAATTTGGCTTGTTATTTCTATATAGTCAGTACCATTAACATCATGGGTTTGTCCCCTTTGCCAATCGCCTGTGCTAAAGTCTACTTGATTATTTTCTTTACCAAGCCCAAGATCAGCTAGCATTTTTTCAACATCTTGACCATCAAAGTCCTTACCAAGAATAATCATTTCGATATTAGTTATATCACCAGCTTTCATGTCATTAATAACAGTATCCTTAGTGGTTTGGTCATTTTTAGAGCCAAGTAGTATATCAAGATCGTTACCATCTGCATCTGTGCCACCATCAACAAGTATGTCATTAATATCTAGCACAAATAAGTCATCATCAGATCCACCAAGCATAATGTCAGCACCTTCACCGCCAACTAATATATCACTACCACCAAGCCCTAACAAGATATCGTCAGCATCACCACCAAAGAGTATGTCAGCACCGTCATGTTTAGTTGCATCAAAGGCTTCACCCACACTAGGTACGCTTTCCAAAGCATCGGCAGCAGCTTTAAGTGAATCAACATCATTACGAGCCGCGTTCATTAATTTTTCGATAAGCTGATCGCCAACGGTTTCTTTACCATTTTTCTCTGAATCTTCAATTATTCCATTGCCATTCAGATCCTTATTCAAGAGTGCATCGTTTAATGATTCCCATGCATAGTCTTTTGAATCAAGACCTAATTTACTGGCAAGTGTTGCAATACTATCTTGGTTACCGTCACCGATAAGAAGATCATTTGCTTCTTGAGTATAGATACTATCATCACCAATACCAGCAACCATTGTGTACTGAACTTGATCAGTAGCAAGACCGTCAACATTATCTGCAATCCAGTTAGGATTTTGCTGCAAGAAGGCGATGGCAACTGCTTTACTTACTGGTGAACCCAGTTCATCTTCAAGAGCTTGAAGCAATGTAGCCTCATTAATACCGCCGATAAGAACATCACTGCCTGCATTAGTTTTGCCAAGGCTATTTTTATCGCTTTCAGAAGCAATGCTTTCTGATTGCAGTTTGAAAAGGTTTTCAGCATCACTGTCATCGACTTTAGTGTAAGTTCCATTAGCTTCATTTGCAAGAGCTTGAAGAACTTCTTCGGGAGCATCGCCACCTACGGCCACCATGTCAACTTCAAATTCTTTACCTTTCATTCCATCCAAGAAAGCCTTAAAAGCCTCATCTGTGTTACCATCAGTCGGCTGACCATCTGAAATGAATAAGAATTTATTGACAAAGCCATTATTATAACTCTCAAACTTATCCAAAGCTGCTTTAAAACCGCCCTCATAGTTTGTGCCCCAATGCCAATGTTCTAACTGAGAATTTGCAGGACCACCAGTATTTGTAGACGTTACAGCTCCACCGTTTTCACCGGCATCCTTGGTATAGTCATATCTTATTTCACCTTTGCTATTAACGGCATATTGATTACCATCATATTCAACATATAAAAGTTTACCGTTTGAATCATGGTAAAATACTTCATTACCAAGCTCACCGTAATTATTTGTTTCAGTTTCACTCGGATCAACTGGGTAATCATTCGAATCAAATCCGTCAATTTTCACAGCAGAGCCGTATTTCAAATCAAGTCTTAACTCATTTATACCAGCTATAAGCTCATCTCTGAATTCTTCAGCAGTTTTGCCAATTGTTGAAACGGATATTACCATTGCTTCATTATAGTTACCTGAATTTTCTGCAGTTCTACCCCAGAATGGAATGATTGAGAAGTTTATTTCACCTCCAACAGCGCTTTGTGCATGAGTATATAATTGATCTTCAACGAGATTGATCAAAGCATTACAAGAAGCATCAAGACGTGTTGTTATATTCCCGTCATCATCTGTAAAGTATCCCCTGTATGTATCATCACCATACATTGTACCTGACGTGTCAATAGCAGCAAGATAGTTGTAGTTTGTGCCTGCTTGCAAGAGGGCTGCGCCACCTGCAAGAGCAAGAAGCTCTCCTTCAGAATCGGTACCATTCACATTGATCGTACTTTCATCATAATCGGAATCGATTATAGTAATGCTGTGGGCACCATCAACTGATTTAAGGTTTGCTAACCAAAGATCGCTGGAACCTGCTGTACTCAAGGTTGAACCATCAGCAGCGGTGAGCGTTGTTATGCCATTCTCTGTGCTGGCGCTTTGGCCACCGCTCCATAATCCATCTTTATAAGTGAATGTAGAATCACCAAATTCAATCGTCTTTTCGATGTCATCGGCACCAAAATCAAGTTCCACAATAGCAGTAATGGTGTCAGCACTCAACACACCGTCAACTTCCTTTTGTATACTTGGCACATCGTCAATGATGGTTACATCAATAGATTCCTTAACTATGCCACCATTAAAGGTAATATCAAAATTGACTGTTTCTTGAGTATCACTTGCTTGATCGCTGGTATATTCTTCACCTAGAGTATATGCATATGTGACGGTTGTTACACCATTAGCATCAGTAATAACTCCAGTAACTTCTGCAGTACCATTAGGCACATTAACCACACCAGCAGTGAGTTTCCATACACCATTTTCAAACGTAGCAAGCTCTTGACCATCAATTTCAACACTAGTAACTTTACCTTCAAGTACAACCTCACCACTTTGAGTAAGAGCTACTGTATTGGGTGAAGTACCACTAGCAAGATCATCTTCATCAACGATAACGTCAACACTTGACTTTACATCTAGGATGTCATTGGTACCTTTAATTACAACATATTGTGTATCGGTATCGTAATCATCATCTACTACGTCGAACTTAAGAGTAAGCTCTTCATCAAATGGTTCGTACTGTATGTAATCCCATGTGCCATCTACTTTATTGAATTCTAAGGTAAAGTAAGTAATACTTGCACCATTAATGGTGTTCTGAGCTGTGTAAGTTACTTCACCGCCGTTCTCTACTTTGATTAAACTAATTGGTTGACCATTAAGTATGATAAAATTATCTACAGTACCGCCCATACCCTGAGTAATCAACGTAATATCACTACTTCTAACACCATCTGCACCAATGAAATTCATATCACCTGTGGATGTTGCTGTGTTAGTTTTTGGATCAAATCGTGCACCATATTCATAAACTTCTTGACCAGTTAATTCTATTGGGTCGTAGTTTATTTTATCTGCATTAAGCGTATAGCCTGTAACTACATCACGTGTAACATTTTTGTCAGTAGGATCTGCGCTTACAATGTTGATGATGTCATCATTAATGGTAGTATTAATTTCTATTGAAGTGGATCCAGTAGAAGTACCTACAACCACAGTAAATACATCACCACCTTTTTCTTCATCAGGTCCACCAGGGTTACCATCAGGTGCGTCATGATCACGTGCATTTTGTTGCTCAAAGTCATATTCAAGGTCATATCCACTGCCATCTGCTTTAGCTACAAGCTTAAAGTTGCTAAGCTCACCACCAAAAGTTCCGCTAATGGTGGCTGGAATGGTGCTACCATCTTGGTTAAAAGTAATTTCTTGACCACCAATTGAAATACTAATGTTGTCAATAGTTTCCTTGGTGATAATGCTTATGCTACCAGAGTCTGTAGCTGTAGGTATTTCTCCAGCAGAGGCAATGCCAGTACCATTGCTTAAAGCACTATCATAAGTTTCAAGGTTGTCGGTTTCTACAAGATCTGGTGCATCAAGTGTTACAGATGTAACACCAACATCACCATCAAGGTCAGTTGCCTTAA
Source organism: uncultured Desulfovibrionaceae bacterium (assembly GCA_964370675.1). Lineage (GTDB taxonomy): Bacteria > Desulfobacterota > Desulfovibrionia > Desulfovibrionales > Desulfovibrionaceae > CAYJAD01. Next base: position 3,035 of record CAYJKC010000030.1, on the reverse strand, counting down.
TATCAAAATTAATATCCTTGCCATCTAAAGGATCTTTTTTGGTTAGTGTCCAAGCTCCAGTGAATTTATCCATGGAAATAGTGGACTGAAGTACACCATTGTCATACATTTCATATAAGTACACATCACTAGTACTGCCTGCAACGTCCTTGAAAATACCATTACGACTGTCACCTGTACCAGTACCATTTTCAACAATGGAGAAGGTATAATCATCAGCACCCTTGGCAGAAGCAGAGCCTGCAAAGGTTTGATAATTATCAACTGTAAGTAATTTTACGTCACTAAACACAAAATCACTATTATCACCACCCTTGCCATTATCCACAGAGAATATTTCAAAATGAGTATATGAACTTGGCACTATGAGATCAAACTTACCAGAACTACCAAATCCTTCAATTTCACGCTCATATATTAAAACATCGTTACCATCGTCATCCTTATTATAAAAACGAATATAGGCTGATTCATCATCACGACCACCGGCACCAGGACCACCAAATATAGAGCCAATTGTAAGTGAAACACCAACGGCAGTTTGACTATCATCAATATCAAGCCTTACAACTTCTGAAATGCCACGTGCATCATCATAGTTTACTCTTTTCGCGTTAAGATCACTCTCACCTGGTGTACCCACATAAAGTCCACCATCAGGCTTATCGCCATCACCAGCAAGCTTATCGGTCCAGAGGAAGGTTGTGCCAGTAGGCGTACCATTTTCACCAGGCATTAGAAAATCACCATAGCTGCTGCCATCAGGTCCTCTACCTTCTACATAACCTGTTGATAAGGTAAAGCCGTTACCATCATAGGTTGATTGGTTAAGACCGTCTGTAGGTTTAGTTTCAAAATTTTCTCCAGCTTCAGTAACAATCTGATTATCATCTGGCTTAGTAATGATATTTGTAACCGTAACGATGTCATCTTGAACAGTGACACTCACTTCACCTTCAGTTTTTTCTATACCATCAAAAATATTAAAGCCAAATTCAAGTTTATCAGTTTCATTGCTAGGGTCATTATCTGTTTGGTCAGCCACACCATCACCATCAAGATCAGTATTATAATCAGATAGATGACCATCACTGTCATGATCTGTATCTGGAGCGTCATGCAATAAAGATTCTTTTAAGAGCACATCATAATTAAATATACCATCGGTATTGGTTTCCTTAGCAGTTAGGGTAATAACTTCTCGTCCATCAGCCGTACCAATAAGTATGGTCTTATCAACTTGACCATTGGTGGTACCATAACTCCATTCAACCTTATCGCCTTCAGAAGTCCATAAATTTGGTTGATTAGTATAATAATCTGCATCGCCTTTATCAGCACCGGATTTAGTTTCAATACTCCATTCAAATGTCAAATCATCATTAGTATCTACATCAGTAGCAACAATGGTTCCACTAGCAGAAGAAATACCGTCAGCATCTTTTTCTGTACCATCATAAAGATGCTTCTCATATACTGTTACATCAGAAGCACTTAAAATAACTGGAACATCGTTAGCACCATGAATGGTAACGGTGACAGTTTGCTCAGCATATGCACCATGTTTGTCACGTACATAAATAGTAATTACCTCTTCATGTGTTTCACCCTTGCCAAGACTTTTCACTACCAATGGATTGGCAACAAAATTATATGCGCCTGAGTCTCTATCCATAGTAAACACACCAGAGTCTCTTACAACAACCTGATTAGTTATAACAAGATCAAGGCTTGTTGCAGTTTTTGGAACTTCACCTGCTCCATAGAATAACTCATCACCAGACAGAGGAAGATCAGGATCGTCACCCTTCATTTGACCCTTAACAGTAAAAAGACTTAAAAGCCCTTCATTACCAGTAGTATCATTAATTGTAAGAGTACTGTCGTACGAGGTTATTGTAGGAATATCGTTTGTGCCTTGCACTGTGACTGTGAATTCACCATTAGTAGTATTGTATTTACTTGCACCATCATCAACTTCCATCTCAAATTTGATATCTAAAGAAGAACCTTGGGTAAGTTGATTTATTGTGCTATTACTATCATTTAAAGTAAATTCATAACCAAAGTCTTTGCTATCACCTGTAAAGGTAATAGACCCAGCATATGCATCATTTGTTGGGTCATGCTTTACCAATTTAGCTATGTACTTAGAGCCACTAGGATCACTAGGATCAAGCACAAGCTCAACGGAGTATGTTGTGGCAGTTGCAAGGGTGCCATCGTTTACTATTTCTACACCGCCAATGCTAATATCATGCGTATCGTTAGCATCAGTATCACTTAAGGAGAAAGTGCCTGAAGCTTTTGGATCATTAACAAAATCAGTATTAGCATCCTGTGAAAAACTAGGATATGGTAATTTGAATGAACCTAGATACATATCCTGTGATACTACGCCATCTTCTGAAACAGTAACATCATTGTTAGTACCCATCTTAAGACTTGGCTCATCGTTTGTACCAGTAATGGTTACAGTAACAACCTCAGAACGCCAAGCACCATGCTCATCTTGTGCGTAAATGGTGTAATCAATTTCGTGAGTTTGACCTTCAGCAAGAGCTTGTACAACAGCATTGTTATTATTAATGCTAAAGGTATAATTAGCTTCGGTTGGAGATTGTGGATTTTTGACAATTTCAAATTCACCCAAAGATTTGGGGTCAGTAGTGCTGCCTGAACTATTAGTTAGATTTTTTTTAATGTTTGGTCGACCTTCGTGATCTACACCACCGCCTTCTTTAACAAAGAAATTAAGTGTAGCACCAGCATCTACATCAGTAACACTTACATCACCACTATCAGTTGCTTTATTTGCATCATCTTCTGTTACAGCAAGACCTGTGTCATATCCTGTGATGGTAGGTTGATCGTTAGTTGGTTCAATTTCAGTGCTTATTGTACCTGGGATGAGAACTGTACCGTCAAAAACAGACACGTCAAGTTCTAAAGGAAGGTTATTATCACCAATGTTAAGACCACTTACAACAGAGTTGTCGTTATTAAGAGCCAAGGTAAATTCATTAGGAGTAACA
>CAYJKC010000029.1:0-26286 GCA_964370675.1 uncultured Desulfovibrionaceae bacterium | reverse complement strand
AATGGTGCTAATTGCGAAAACTCTGTTTCCCAAAATCGCAAAACATAGCTTTTAAGCTCCAGTAATGCAGCCACATCTCCAATACGATATGTTTTTTCAGCCATGTTTTACCTCACAAAATAAGGCTTTAAAATTATATCCGCACACCCAAATTCTTTATGAGCGATTGTGCCACTTTTTCCCTCTCTTTGTCTACCTCAGTATCCTTCAAAGTTCGCCCATTATGTCTAAAGGTTAAGCGAAATGTCGCGTTGCGCCCACCACTTTCTGGCTCAAAAAGATCAATCAAGTTAATACTTTCTAATAAACGTAAATTCATAGCCTGCACATGTTCTAAAACAGTTCCAACAGGTAACATTTGATCTGACATAACAGTTATATCACGGCGAATAGGTGGATACATGGGTAAGGGCTTAAAGCTAATGCTTGCTACATGATATAATTCGTATAATAAATCAAGGTTTAACTCTGCCATCCATACGGCTTTTTTTGCATGAAACTCCTCAGCCATATGTGCCTTAACTTGCCCCATAAAGCCTAAATTTTTCCCTTCATATGCAATCATTACACAAGGGGATAAAAATTCATGTTCCTTACTTAAATTAAACTCTACACCATCAACATGTAAAAAGGCAAATAAATGCTGCACAAGTCCTTTTAAATCGCTGTAGTCTGAATCATCCACCACTTGTGGCCATGCTCCATCAAAACGCGCACCATACAATAATAAACCAAGGCGACCAGACTCTTTGGCTGTGGTATCCGAATTAGCATCGGTAGTAAAAATATGCGCAAGCTCAAAAATACGTATGCCCGTGTTGCCTTGAGCTATATTATGACGCAAGCTTTGCAAAAGACCGGGGGCTAAAGCTGTGCGTAGTGCATCTTGCTCAGCTGAGAGAGGGTTTAATATAGACACACGACCTTGCTTGGGTAAATTTAAAAAATCTAAATCCTTATGTCCCACAAAGCTATAGTTTACAGCTTCATTCAAGCCTAAACCACAACCCCATTTTTTCACCTTAGACCAAAATGCATAAGCCGTTTCCTTTGCACCAGCATCGGCTAAATTTGGTCTAAGTACGGGTAAAACTGGCTCAATGCGGTCAAGTCCATACACTCTACCCACTTCTTCAATTAAATCTGCTTCACGTTCAAAATCACCACGCCATGATGGAGCAGTAATCTGCCAACACTTGGCATCACTATTATTGATTATACATCCAAGACCTTGCAATACTTTATGGCAAAAATCTGCATCAAGTTCTAGTCCAAGCAATGCATTGGCACGCTCTAAACGAAATTTAATTTCACGAGCAACAAATGGTAATGGCTCTGCCTTACAAACATTCTTGCAAACTTGTCCATTGGCAAGTTCTACCATCATGCTGGCAGCTCTATCCATAGCCCAAGTATTAGCCACTTGGTCAACACCGCGCTCAAAACGATAGGAAGCCTCACTAGAAAGACCTAAACGACGAGAAGTTTTGCGAATGCTTGCTGGGCGAAAAACTGCACTTTCTAAAAATACTGTGTCAGATGTTTCGGTAATTTCAGAATCAAAACCGCCCATAACACCAGCCAAAGCAGTAGGACCTTCGGCATCCCGAATGGTTAAATCATCAGCTTTTAGCACACGTTTTTGACCATCCAAGGTAACTAAGGTTTCACCTTCTGTGGCCACGTCCACATGAATGCAATTACCTCTTAATTTTTTAGCATCAAAAGCATGCAAGGGTTGACCACATTCCATAAGCACATAGTTTGTAATATCCACAATATTAGAAATGGGGCGCACACCCACAGCATGCAAGCGATAGCGCAAACGCATGGGTGAAGGACCAATGTTTACATTTTCAATAATGCGCCCTTGATAAAGAGGACAAAGCTTAGGATCTGCAATAGTTACAGGTATATTAGCACTAGAGTCTTTTTCTTCAAATTTAAAACTTGGTATAGTTAGTGGTAGGTCATAAGCAAGAGCAACTTCTCTTGCAATACCAAGTACAGACATACAATCTGCACGATTTGGAGTAATGCTTATATCTAAAACTTCGCGGTCAAGGTCTAAATAATCTACAAGCTTGACTCCAATAGGGGCATCACTTGGCAAAACCATTATGCCACTATGGTCGTCAGTTAACCCAAGCTCACGCTCAGAGCAAATCATCCCAAACGAAGGTTGACCGCGTAATTTTGCTTTTTTAATGACCATACCATCTGGCATGGTCGTGCCAACAAGGGCCACTGGAACTTTTTGATCTTTTGCAATATTTGGCGCACCACAAACAATATCGAGTAGTTCATCTTGACCTACATTAACTTTACATACAGAAAGTTTATCTGCTTCAGGGTGCTTTGCACACTCTACCACATGCCCAATAACAATGGGTTCAATATTATCAAAGGGGCGCAAAATTTCTTCAAGTTCAAGACCAAGCATGGTCAAACGTTCCCCAAGCTCTTTAGCACTATGGGTAAAGGGCACAAACTCTTGTAGCCATTTCAAACTTAACAGCATAATAAAAACCTTATATTATTTGAATTTCCAGCCAGCATCAGTTTCTGGCAAATCGGGCAGTGAGCTTGATGGCTTAGTTTTATTGCCACCACCATAAGCACCGCGGCGTAAACGTTGGCGTGGTTGATTATCTTCTTCTTCAGGAATTACCGGATTACCATAAGCATCAACCATGCCAGTACCAACAATACCTGGTCTGGACCTTCCCTCAACATCGGGACCATAACTATGTTTTTGCCCGCCTTCAAGACCAGTACCGCTAGTTGCTGCGTAGGCAATGTTAACGCCAATGGTAAAAGCGATAACACTAAGAATTAATAATGCATTACGCAAACTGCCATAAGAAACGTACATCATTTTCAAAAAACATCCTCAAATCGCCAATACCATATTTAAGCATGGCCACACGTTCAACACCAAGACCAAAGGCAAAACCGGTATATTCTTCTGGGTCATAGCCTACAGCCTCAAAAACTGCTGGATCAACCATACCGCAACCTAAGATTTCTACCCAACCAGTACCCTTACAAACACGACATGTATCCGTACCAATATGTCCCTTGCCTCCGCAGATACAACAAGAAATATCCGCCTCAGCTGAAGGCTCAGTAAAAGGGAAAAAACTTGGGCGAAAGCGCACATTAGTCTTTGCTCCAAACACATTACGCATAAAGGCAGTTAAAGTACCACGCAGTTCCGCCATGCTAACATTTTTATCAACATACAATCCTTCCACTTGATGAAACATGGGGGTATGTGTAATGTCAGAATCACGTCTATAAACCTTACCTGGTGCAATAATGGCAAGAGGTGGTTTTTTTTGTAGCATGGTGCGCACTTGTACTGGCGATGTATGCGTGCGCATAACAACCCTATCAGTAACATATAGCGTATCTTGCATATCACGCGCTGGATGCTCGGGGGGCAAATTTAGGGCTTCAAAGTTGTGATAATCTGTCTCAACCTCAGGTCCTGACATAATATCATAACCAAGTTTCTTGAATATATCACAGATTTCTTCCATAACCAAGGTGGTTGGATGCAAAGACCCTTGCCAAGGGGCACGCCCAGGAATACTTGCATCAAATCTTGCCAAGGCTTCAGCTTGGCTTTTGGCATCAAGTTTTTCCTTACTTTGATCAAAAAGAATATTTAGCTCTGTCTTAACTTCATTGGCTTTTTGTCCAACAGCTGGTCTTTGGGTAGGGTCAAGACTTGGCAATTGAGACATAATTTGCGCCACACGCCCTTTACGTCCCAAAAAGTCAATGCGTAAAGCTTCTAGTTCAGCCAAAGATACAGCACTATTAAGCCCTTCTTTTAGTTCTGGCACCAGACCTTCCAGCGCAGTTATTAAATTCATATATACCTTCTATCAAAAAGTTGAACAACGATTTATTTAAGAAACTCAAATGATTAATTAAAAGCAATGCACCCTATGCCTTTGGCACAAGGTGCATTGTTCACATTTGCTCTAGGCTTTTGTTGTTTGTTTGAGATAAAATACTATTTTAAAGCCGCCTTAACAATTTCTACAAGTTTTGCAAAGTCATCTTTAGCACGTACTGCCATATCGGCAAGCACTTTACGATTTAGTTCAATATTAGCTTTTTTAAGACCATGCATAAAACGGCTATAGGAAATACCATACTCGCGCACACCGGCATTGATACGCAAAATCCAAAGTTTGCGAAAATCACGCTTGCGCAATTTACGCCCAATATAGGCGTATTGTAATGAACGCTCCACAGCCTCACGTGCAGTGCGGTATAAGCGACTACGCCCCCCGCGAAAGCCCTTAGCCATGGCTAAATATTTTTTATGCCTGCGATGTGCGGCAAGACCTCTCTTTACACGCATGGGAATACCCTCCAGTTATTAGGCAAGGCGGAGATCATGCCAGCCTAATAAAAAAATTTTCACAAAAATAAGCTTGAAGCACCCATAAGGGATTTAGTAGCTTCTTTACTTATTAGCCAAAAAATTATTTAATAATTTACCAATTAAGCATTGGGCAGCATTCTACGTACTGCCTTTTCATTGGTGCTGTCTACTATGGCAGACTGACCAAGACGCATTTTGCGTTTAGCATTTTTCTTGGTCAAGATATGGCGCAAGTTTTGGCGGCGACGCTTAAACTTCCCAGTTCCTGTGACCTCAAAACGCTTAGCAGCTGCGCGACGAGTTTTGATCTTAGGCATACTATTCTCCTAAATATTATAAAACAAACAACAAAATTAAAGCAATTATGCATTGTGCTAAAAAATGCTTAATGCATCAAAGCACCATATGCATAAAGAAGCCGTAACTTGCCCTAAAATGGATATAAAGGCAAGAGGCAAAATATAAAAATTTCTTGCTACTTTTTAGGTATGAGTAGCATTTGTAGGGTACGACCTTCAGCGCGTGGCTCTTGATCTACTTTGGCAATATCTTGCAGATCTGCAACAATACGCTCAAGTATAGTCATACCGCGATCTTTGTGTACAATCTCACGCCCGCGGAAAAATACCGTTACCTTACAGCGATCACCAGCCTCAATAAAACGTCGAATATGGCGCACCTTCGTTTCATAATCATGATCATCAGTCTTAGGTCTGACCTTGATTTCTTTAATTTGCACCACAGATTGCTTTTTTTTGGCTTCCTGTTTCTTTTTTTGTTGCTCGTATTTAAACTTACCATAGTCCATAATACGACAAACAGGTGGATCAGCTGTTGCGGCAACCTCCACAAGATCCAAGCCTACTTCTTTTGCAGCGGCAATGGCTTCATTGCGGTCAAGAATTCCCAACTGCTCACCTTCCGCACCAATAACACGCACTTCTCTAGCGCGTATCATCTCATTGCGGCGTACACTATCTTGCGGCATTTCACGCCGTGGTCTCATATTAGGCGAAGCTATAACGCATACCTCTCTTCTTAAAGGGTTCTTCACACTCAGCCTCAATCATTCTCACCACTTCTTCAGCAGTCTTTAGGCCAAGATTATCACCATTACGCAAACGTACATTAAGTCCATTAGCTTCCACTTCCTTATCTCCAACAACAAGAATATATGGAACCTTACTTAATTGTGCCTCACGCACTTTAAAACCTAACTTTTCGTTACGCACATCGGCTGTAACTCTTATACCATTTTTTTGTAGTATATCTAGTGCCGATAACGCAAATTCATTTTGAGCATCGGTAACTGTTAAAATACGAGCCTGCTCTGGCATAATCCATGTAGGCAATGCTCCGGCATAATGCTCAATTAACACGCCTATAAAACGCTCTAAAGAACCCATTATAGCTCTATGCACCATTACAGGTCTATGGCGTTCACCATCTTGCCCAACATATTCAAGGTCAAAACGTTCAGGCAAGGTAAAATCACACTGTATTGTTGAACATTGCCACTCACGACCAATAGAATCAAGTAATTTCACATCAATTTTGGGTCCGTAAAAAGCTCCATCACCTTCATTAATGCTATATTCAATACCCACACGCTCAACAGCCTTTATAAGGGCTTGGGTAGCAACTTCCCAAGCTTCGTCAGTACCAATATATTTTTCAGGTTTAGTAGAAACAACAACTTTATAATCAAAATCAAAAAGTTTCATTAAATCACTGACAAGCTTAATTACGCCGATAATTTCATCTTCCAACTGCCCTTCGGTGCAAATAATGTGGGCATCATCTTGAGTAAATTGGCGCACACGCAAAAGACCATGCAAAACACCAGATTTTTCATGCCTGTGCACAAGACCAAGTTCAAAATAGCGCTGCGGTAATTCACGATAGCTACGCAATGCATTTTTATATATTAACATATGCGAAATGCAGTTCATGGGCTTTACGCCATATGCATCATCATCAATATTTGTAAAATACATATTTTCACGATAATTATCGTAATGACCTGACTTTTGCCATGTTTCAACCCGCAAAAGTTGTGGTCCTTGCACAATATCATAGTTACGCTTCAAATGCTCTTTGCGCCAAAAATCTTCTAAAATAGTGCGCACAAGCATGCCCTTGGGTAACCAAAAAACCATACCCGGGGCAACATCTTCATGAAATGTAAAAAGGTCAAGCTCACGCCCAAGCTTACGATGATCTCTGCGCTTGGCTTCTTCTAAATTATGCAGATAAGCTTTAAGGGCTTTTTCATCTGCAAAAGCAGTACCATAAATACGTGAAAGCATTTTGTTTTTTTCATCACCACGCCAATAAGCACCAGCAACAGAAAGCAATTTAAATGCTTTAATATGCCCACTATGCGGAATATGCGGACCGCGGCAAAGGTCTAAAAATTCAGAACATTGGTACAATGAAACAGTGTCTTGAGTTATTTCTGAAATAATTTCTGCTTTATAAATTTCACCAAGCCCATTAAAATGGGTAATGGCTTCGTCCCTACCCATTTCACTACGTATAAAGGGCAAGGATTCTTTAATAATTTTTTGCATTTCTGCTTCAATGGCTAATAAATCATCAGCCGAAAATGGTTTTTCAGTATCAAAATCATAATAAAAACCATTATCTATGGCAGGTCCAATGGTTACTTTAACCTTTGGGAAAAGTCTAAGCACAGCCGCTGCCATCACATGGGCTGTAGAGTGGCGAAGCACGTCTAAACCTAGGTCGGAGTCTATATAAATAGGCGTAATTTCTGTAGCACTTGAAGGAACTGGAGTAGATATATCAAGCAAATCATCTCCAACAACACAAGCAACAACACTTTTAAATTTCTTGCCACTAAGAGCTGCTTTAAGCGCGTCAGCACATGATGAACCTTCAGCAACTTCTATAGCAGCACCATCTATTTGCACATTCACAAAAAACTCCTAAAACAGTATTTAAAAAACACAAAAGGGAAGGTGCAACCTCCCCCCTTGAGTCGAACTAACAATTTTTTAAAATTCTAACTATCGACTATCATTAAAAAAATTGGTAGGAACGAGCAGACTTGAACTGCTGACCCCTTCCATGTCAAGGAAGTGCTCTAGCCACCTGAGCTACGCTCCTACATTTGAGGTAACACTTGAAGATACATTTATAATATAAGTATGTCAATATTTTTTTACATGGTATAATTTTGCGTCATCGCCATACTCTAATCATTTGAACAGCTATAAATTAATATAAATCTATGTTGCTGTAGTTCGTCACTATTTAGTCGAATGTACGCCCGACTAATTAACCCGATAATGACAACCACGGCTTTCTTTATTACGCAAAGCAGCTTGGGTAATAACATATGCCGTATGCACACCATGAAATAAATTAATCAAGGGTGGAGTTATTTGAGTGCGCTTATAAAAATCATGAATACGCCTTGAAAGATCGCGTAAATCTTGGAAGGCACGATAAAGGCGTGCATTAGTTCTGGTTATACCTACATAGTTCCACATGGTATTGCGTATGCTTGCCCAATCTTGTGCAATAAGCGCTGGGTCATCATTTTTTTCAGTGCCGCCAGGTTCCCAGTTGGGGATAGCCTTGCGCAAACCTTCTGAAATACCAGATTCTTCAACACTACGCTTAGCAATATCCTTACCGGCACACCAGCCCCATGTTAACGCCTCAAGTAAGGACGTGCTGGCAAGACGATTGGCCCCGTGCACACCAGTGCAAGAGCATTCACCAATGGCATAAAGACCTGCAACATCGGTGCGCCCATACTTATCCACCAAAATACCACCACAAAAATAATGAGCTGCAGGAACAACAGGTATGGGATTTTTACGTATATTTAGCCCAATGTCATTACAGAATTTAGAAACAGTAGGAAAGCGCACACTCAAATCCTGCTCCATATGTCGTGCATCAAGATATAAACATGCAGCTCCTGTGCTAAGCATTTCTGAAACCATAGATTGCGAAACCACATCACGGGGGGCCAAATCACCACGCTCGTCATAGCGCTGCATAAAGGGTTTACCCTTAGCATCTAAAAGCCTTGCACCTTCACCGCGCATAGCTTCAGTAATAAGTGCGCGACGATGCAATTTTTTACTATAAAGGGCCGTGGGATGAAATTGCATAAACTCAGCATTTACCACACTAACCTTGGCGCGATGCGCCATAGAAATGGCGGAACCAACACAAGATTCAGTATTGGTAGAGTGCAAAAATACATTACCCACTCCACCGCTGGCAAGAATAGTCCAATCTGCCAAAATAGTTTGGGGTTGAGATTTTTGGACATTAAATACATAGGCTCCGGCACAACGGTTTTCCACATGGTAACGATAGTCAGAATGACGCCCTTGATGCCTACTGGTTAAAATGTCAATAGCAAAGCAATCTTGCATGCAAGTAATACGGGGATGCTCCAAAACTGCAGCACTTAGGCTTTGCATCATGGTTTTGCCAGTATGGTCTGCCGCATGTAGAATACGCGACGTGCTATGCCCGCCTTCACGTGTAAGATGAAAACTCTCATCAGAATTTTTATCAAAAGGAACTTGCAAGCGCTGCATAAGCATTTGCTCTACGGCTACAGGACCTTGTGTGCATAAATGCTCCACAGCATCATTATAATTGTAATTATGACCTGCCACAAAAATATCTTGCTTAAGCAAAGTGGCATCATCATTATTTTTAGCACCTTGCGTGGAAGATTTATATACAATACCACCTTGCGCTAGTTCGGAATTGCCACCACCAATATTTTTGCTTGATGATAATAAGAGCACATCAACACCAGCATCAGCTAGAGTCAGAGCTGCTGTGCATCCTGAAAGACCAGAACCTATAATTAGAACTTGGGTATAAATTCTTTCTTCCAAGTTATACTCCGGCTTTAGCACATGCTTCAAGCATACGCTCAAGTGACTTGCGTGCAGACCCAATTTGATTAGCAGGAATTTGCACCGGTTTTGCCAGACCGCTTTGAATATTACTTAAAGTTTCAAAAAGTTTTTTAGCTGTTATTTTAGCCATGTGTGAGCAATATGCCTCACGCAATGGTATAACATCACAATGCCCTTTGTGCCGTAAGCGCAAGCGATTAACCAAATTTGTTTCAGTTCCTACAATAACAGTACTGCCAACAGGACTTTTAGCAACTATATCAATTAAATATGAAGTAGAGCCTGCACCATCGGCACTATTTACCACATACGGCGAACACTCAGGGTGAACATATACTTTGCAACCTAAATACTTATCACGCATTGCCTGCACAAGGTTTGGGTTAAATTTAGCATGAATAGCGCAACAACCAGGCCAAAGTAATAGCTTTGCACCTTGCACGGCTTTCATATCTAAATTTCCACCTTGGTTACGAATATTTAATGTGTGTATATCACTTTTTGCTAGTCCAAGCTGGTTTGCTGTATTTTGAGCAAGGTTTTTATCAGGCAAAAACAATACTTGGTCACCCTGTTCCAAGGCCCATTTAAGCATGATTTTAGCATTGGCAGAGGTACAAACTGCACCACCATAACGCCCCACCACGTCTTTAACCGCCAAGGATGTATTAACATAGGCAAGTGGAATGATTTTTTGTTTAGAGTTATTAACCAGAAATTCAAGCACTGTTTCAAGTAGCGGTGCAGGGGTCATTTGTGACATTACACAATTTGCCAAACTATCTGGTATATAAATATTTTGCCCCTCACGAGCTAGCAATGCAGCAGACTCTGCCATAAAATATACCCCACAAAACACTATATGTGGAGCTGTTTCTTTGGCAACTTTGCGGGCAAGCTCTAACGAATCACCCGTGATATTGCAATGTTCAACAACACTATCTTCTTGATAATGATGACCCACAATACACAGGTCTTGGCCAAGTTCTGCACGCAATTTGGTTATTTTTTCAGCTAAATCTTGCATATACACACCATAATAATCATTGGGAAATATTAAGAAATATTAAGAATTAATTACAGATAATTTCTTCTTGCAATCAGCTTTGCGTTGCCAAATGCGCCATAGCCATGCTATAAATAGTGCAGCATAAACAATTATGATTGTAAGCAAATTGTTTTGAGCAGTAATATTACCATTCCAACTCCATACATAGTGATCAAAAAGACTAAAATAGTATGAAATCCCAAGGCTTGCAGCAAGCACAACCCAAGTGGGGCAAAGCCAACGCAAAGGTAGTGGTTCTTCAAAGAAAAATGACTTTCGATAAAAACGTTTTGACGACATCAGCACAGCCGCAAGCACCGTTAGAATCATCACAGCAACAAGCAAACTAAGACCTTTAAGCACAGCACAAACTAAACCAAGGCTAAGGAAAATTAAGGTCAAACGCCAAGCAATTGCTTGGCGCATTTCAAGCCCGTATGCTAAAAACAATAAAGCAGAACCTATGAAAATATTAAAACTATGCAAAAGAATGCTAAACCATGAGCTCCAATCAATAAATAAGAAAAAATGCCCCTTGGTCCAAGCCGGCAAGACTGAAAAAATAAGCAACAATGCCCCAGCACAAAATGTTGCCCAAGCACATATACTATGTGAAAGCACAGAAAGCCAACGACCGGTATCGCGAAAAATATCTTTGCGTTGTCTAGCTTCATATATACCTAAAAATACAGCAGCTGCTAATAGGGGTAAAATAAAGTAAATCAATCTAAAGCAAAGCACCGCAGCCACCACCACTTGCTCACGTGGACTATGGGTAAGGTGCAATATGACCAGCTCAAAAACTCCAACACCACCTGGAACATGGGTTAAAACAACTGCTACTTGAGCCATGAGGTAGCTTGGTAAAAATTCAATAAATCCAATATTTAAATCACCTGGTAGCAACACATACATACAACCTGCTGCAACAATCAAATCCACACCTGCTACAATAGCTTGCAAAATGGCAATTTTTAATGGTGGAAAAACAAATTCACGCCCAAAAACAGATATGGGTTTGCGAATAAAATGACAAGCTACAAAATAAGCAAGAGCTATAGCAAGTAAAATAACACCAAGAAAACGCACATCAGTAATGGGCATTTTACTTAATAATTCTGCTGGAATATCTGGCGGATGCACAATAAACACAAGCCCACATAGACCCAATGCTCCCACCCAAAATGTCACCGCAAGCATGAGGACCAAGCGCACAATATCATGCAACGAAAAGCCCCAAGCCGAATAGAAGCGATAGCGTACGGTCGTTCCACCTAGGAGAGCACCAAAGTTATAGCTTACAGCTTGTCCAATGAATGATACAAGCGCTGTGCGCTGCAATGGCAAGGGTTTTTTAATGGCCACAAGAGCTAACCAATCATATCCTACTAATATGATATAATTAACAATCATAAGTCCTACAGAAGCTAGTAAACGCCAATCGGAAATTTGAGATAAACTTTCGCGGATTTGATCCAAGCTATACGCTTTAAGCTTATGATATAACAAATATATTGCACCACAAAATATGCATGTAATAAGCACAGGGCCTAGATAGCGTAAATACTTTTTCATAATAAACTAAACACCAAAACCTTAAAAAAAATCGATAGTTATATGGTTATTATCAAGGGGTACACCCTAATGATAGTTTCCATCAAAATAATTGAACAGACTATCTTTTTTAGTGCTACAATGCAATTATTTTTCTGCATTACAAATTTACTAAAAAACTTCTTGACCTTTGCATAGTTTTTGCCTAGTATTTTTAATCATATTTCTTAAAATTATTGTACGCGCATTGCACAGATAGCGCGTACTTTTTTTACTATATAAGGGGTTTTTATGAGTATACCAATTTCAAAACAAGGCTTTATCCAATTAGAAGCTGAACTTGAACGCCTAAAAAGCGATAGACCAGCCATCATTCAAGCCATTAAAGAAGCACGTGAAGAAGGCGATTTGCGCGAAAATGCTGGTTATGACGCTGCTCGCGAACGCCAAGGCATGAATGAAGCCCGCATCACCTATATTGAATCACGCATGGGCCAATTTCAAGTTGTTGATCTTGATACATTAACTAGCGACAAAGTTATCTTTGGTGCAACTGTAGAAGTAGAAGATGTAGACACAGAAGAAGTTAAGTTATTTACGCTACTTGGACCAGACGAAGCAGATTTTAATAGCGGATCCATCTCAGTGCTATCCCCTGTGGGTCAAGCTCTTATTGGTAAAGAGGAAGGTGATGAGGTTAGTATTGACATTCCACGCGGACGTGTAACATATGAAATTATTTCTATAAAATTTCTTGGAAGTAAAAGGACCGCATAATCATCCTATTCTTTATACCCAATATTTATACGCTATGTCATTAAATAGACCATGGACATTTTCTATAATTACCCTTGGCTGCAAGGTTAATCAATATGAAAGCCAAGCCATTGCTGAAATATGGCATACCCTTGGTGGTGTTGAAGTTAATGATTTAAAAAAAGCCCAAGTGGTTTTAGTCAACTCATGTGCCATCACTGCCAAGGGAGAGCGTGACACAAGAAATGCCCTCTATAATATCAAACGAAATAATACTAGTTCATTGCGAATATTAACTGGTTGCGCTGCCAGTTTAATAGCTTCTAAAATTGATGCTAAACACTTTGATGTGGTTATTCCTGCCAAGGCTAAGGCTTTATTGCTCAAGGGTCCATGGCAATGGGATAATTATCCTCATATCTTATCAGCACAAAGTACATGCAATCCCTTTGGTGAACATGGCTTTAATATTAATACCTTTCGGCGCACAAGACCCATAGTTAAGGTTCAAGATGGTTGTTCTCACGCTTGCACATATTGCATCGTCCCATTAGTACGTGGACCAAGCATTAGTAGGCAACCTGAAGAAATTTTGGCTGAAGTCACAAGACTTTTAGAGGCTGGTTTTTGCGAAATACTGTTGTCCGGCATAAATTTGCATCAATTTGGGCGTGATTTAAATCACAATAAAATCAAAGATTTTTGGGATTTAGTTCAATGGTTAGACCTTGAGCTTGCCCCTAAATTTAAGACCAAAGCAAGGCTACGCATATCATCACTGGAACCTAGCCAAATCAATATTAAGGGGCTAGATACATTACAAAATTCATCTTTACTTTGCCCGCATTTGCATCTTTCCATTCAGCATGGTAGCAAGCGCATTCTTAAAGCCATGGGGCGCGGACATTATAAAATTAATTCATTAATACAAGCCATAAAAGAATTAAAAAATTCATGGCAATATATGGGCTTAGGCGCAGACATACTCATGGGATTTCCTAGTGAAGAAGAAATTGATGTGCAAGATACCCTAAATTTAATTGAAGAACTCAATTTAAGCTATGCACATGTTTTCCCATATTCGCAAAGACCTGGTACTGCGGCCAGTCAATTTGAGAAGCAAGTACCCCATGAGCTTAAACTTGAACGTACTGCTAAAATACGTAGCTTGGTAGAAGCGCAAAAAACTTCTTTTTTAAATAGCCTGTTGCAAAAACAGGATTTAAAAATTGTAATTGATAATACCAAAGACAAACAAGCAAAAAGCACCACTCAATATAAAGCCATTGATGCTCATTATGCCCCATGTCGCTTACATGTAAGTGCTAATACTACCATAGATGGAATTATAAATGCAAAAGCCATAGGTATTGAAAATCAATGTCTTATAGTTAGGATATAGTGATATTTATGGAAAAATGCCGCACTTTGCTTATTGACAAACACCCCCTGCTTTTAGAAGGCTTACAAAGCATTTTAAGCCCTTATCCTGATATAAAAATTATTGGCGTAACACCGTCTGGGCAAGAGGCGCTAAAACTTGCTCATGAGCATAAGCCTCACCTCATTATTATGGAAGTGGAAAAATCAAGTAGGCTCGCTCTAGTTAAGCTATTACGCAATCAATTAAGCAGTGCTAAAATTCTTATCTACACCATGCATACAGATCAACGCTTTTTAATTGAATTAATTCAAATGGGTATCATGGGACATGTCACAAAGGAAGCTTTGCCTGCTATACTTTTGCAAGCCATCCATAATGTACGCAATGGTCAAGCATATTTAAGTAGTAGCGATCCCGGTGGGTATTTAATTGCTCTTATGCGCAAGCATTTATCAAAACCATATTTAGAAGATTTATCTAACCTATCTAGCAGAGAACATGAAGTTTTTTTACAGCTTGCTGAAGGCGTACCCATACGATACATTGCGACCAAACTGCATCTAAGCCCCAAGACTATTGAAAGTCATAAATATAACATCTTTAATAAATTACATATAACATCTCAAAGTGATTTAATAAAAATTGCCATAAGGCATGGATTAATTCAAATTTAATAAGGAATTCACTTAAAATTTCTATTCATATTAGGCAAATTTACTATTGTGCTTTTTTTCCCAAACTATACATTTTGTGTGTAAGGATGTTTAATTTTAAACTGCTACAAGCAATAAGGGGGTATGCATGCCTATCCGTAAGATTTTGGTATTTTGTGGGCTTCTCATTCTTTGCTTTGCAAGTATAGCACTTGCAGCAGAAACCGGTGCAGCAAGTCCAAGCGAAGCACAAGAAGTAGCTCAGGCTGCCACAGGCAGCGGCATGGCTTGGTGGTTTTGGCCACTAGCTTTACTTATTTTCTGTTTTGTACTTGGTGTAATTGCCGTTCTAGCTGGAGTTGGTGGCGGCGTGCTCTTTGTTCCATTAGTCAGTGGCTTTTTCCCCTTCCATTTAGACTTTGTACGCGGTGCTGGTCTTATGGTAGCATTAGCAGGTGCTTTAGCAGCTGGTCCGGGATTATTAAAGCTTAATCTTGCAAGCCTACGCCTAGCTCTACCTGTGGCATTGGTTGCATCGACCTTCTCCATTGCAGGTGCCATGATTGGTCTTGCACTTCCAACAAATGTTGTACAAATATGCTTAGGTGTTACCATACTTGGTATTGCAGTACTATTATTACTTGCAAAAAACTCTGTATTGCCAACCGTTACCAAACAAGACGCCATTGGCATGGCACTTGGCATGAATGGTGCTTTTCTTGAGCCCACATCTGGCGACGTAATAAGCTGGAAAACACATCGCACTCTGCCTGGTATTTTACTATTTATTGCTATTGGTCTTATGGCAGGTATGTTTGGTTTAGGTGCTGGTTGGGCTAATGTTCCTGTACTTAATCTGCTTATGGGTGTGCCGCTAAAAGTTTCTGTTGGTACATCAAAATTCTTATTATCCATTGCAGATACATCTGCTGCCTGGGTATACTTAAACCAAGGCGCAGTTATTCCTATGATTGCAGTACCTTCCATTGTTGGTCTCATGGCTGGTTCTGTAGTTGGGGTACGCCTACTTGCGGTAGCAAATCCCAAATTCATTCGCTATATGGTTATTGGCGTACTAAGCTTTGCCGGTGTACAAGCTCTACTAAAAGGTCTAGGATAAAAGGAGTATATTATGGAAAATCACGATGTAGCAGCATCACCTGCGCAATTACGTTATGCACACCTATTGCATTACGGTTCGCTGATTGGATTTGTGGTCATGGTTGTTACCTTCCTAATGTATGTGTTTAACCTAAGCCTTGCAGCTCCGCATATTCCTGTACATGAGCTTGTTAGCACATGGCACCTAAGTTCAGCAGAATTTAATGCCCTGCACGAAGTACCCAAGGGCTGGGGTTGGACAAACTTACTCCTAACTGGTGACTTTGCAAACTTTTTAGGAATTGCAATTTTAGCTGGACTAACAATCGTTTGCTATGTGCAGCTAGCTTTAGACTTTTTCCGTACCAAAGAAACACTCATGGCTGTTATCGCTACAGTTGAAGTTATAATTTTAACCGTGGCTGCCACTGGTATCGTTGGTGGCGCACACTAAGCTTCACATAACTTAAATTAATTGGGGGAATTCTTTTCACAAAGAATTCCCCTTTTTTGGTAGACGAAAACCTCCCGCTAGGCGGGAGGTTCTAAAAAGCTTACAGCTATAAGTCAGTAGCTAAAACTCCTTTTGATTTGTATAAAAGACCTGCGGCCTGACAACTGCACGTCAACAAATCAAAAGGAGGTCCCCAATGGGTGACGCAAAGAGTTTAGCTCATACCAAATGGAACTGCAAATACCATGTGGTCTTTGCCCCAAAATATAGACGACAGGTTTTCTACGGTGAAAAGCGTAGGGCAGTGGGTGAGATATTAAGAAAATTATGTGAATGGAAAGGTGTAAATTTAAGGCAATTAGAATGTCTTGAACCTTGTACCAATAGCCTTTATGTTCAGAACACTTTGAAACCTCAATCATGGCAACTTGAAGCCGTTTTATCATACCGTCCACCTCCCACGTTTTATTGGAGAACGTAACATATTATAATGATTTTAAAAAAATTTTTTATTTTTAAATATATTTAAAATACTAAGTTAAATGTCAAGATAATTAAGAAGCCCGGTGCAAATCGCAATGCTGTGACACCCCACATCCACACAATAAATCTTGCTTGCCAAAATCTTCTTTGACGATTATTACATGCCTCTACGAAAATATTAATGGGAGTTCATTATGTCTTTAAGCATCGGTATTGTTGGTTTACCAAATGTAGGTAAGTCCACGCTTTTTAATGCATTAACTAAGGCCCAAAATGCGCAAGCGGCCAACTATCCATTTTGCACCATTGAGCCAAACAAAGCCACTGTGGCTGTGCCTGATGCACGCTTAAAGATTTTAACCGACCTTGCAAAACCACAAAAAACCTTACATGCTAACGTGGACTTTATTGATATTGCAGGTCTTGTGCGCGGAGCAAGCACCGGCGAAGGACTTGGTAATAAATTTCTTGCCACCATTCGTGAATGTGCGGCTATTGTTCATGTAATTCGATGCTTTGAAGATGAAAATATAACCCATGTTGATGGTCAAGTGGGTCCCCTACGTGATATAGAAACCATTGAAACTGAGCTTTTGCTCTCAGACATTCAATCCACTGAAAGACGTGTTGAACGTTTACGCAAGCAACGTGGAGACAAAGCAATACAAGCTCTTGCCGACCAAGTGGCAAGCTTACTTGAACATTTAAATGCCGGCAACCCTGCCAGCACATTTAAAAGACCAGAAGGTGATGCCTTTGCTACACAATGGCGTGAAATGGGCTTAATTACCGCAAAAAAAGTTATATATTGTGCCAATGTAGACGAAAATGGCATTGCCAATGGTAATGAACATGTTGAAAGTGTCAAGGAGTTAGCTAAGCAGCGCAAAGCAGGATTTACCATTATTTGTGCTAAGATTGAAGAAGAACTTCAAGGCTTATCCGATGAAGAACAGGCTGATATGCTTCAATCTTTTGGAATTGAAGAAAGCGGACTTGAGGGTATTATTCGCACTGGATACGAAACCCTAGGACTTTGTAGCTACTTTACCGTTGGCGAAAAAGAAGTACGTGCTTGGACCATTCGTGAAGGCTGGAAAGCCCCACAAGCAGCCGGAGTTATTCATACCGACTTTGAACGCGGCTTTATTCGAGCAGAAGTCATTGCATATACTGACTTTATACAGCATAAAAGCGAAGCCGCTTGTAGATCAGTAGGGGTTTTACGCACTGAAGGCAAAGAATATATTGTAAAGGATGGCGACGTTATACATTTCTTATTTAATGTATAATGTAGCACATTACTATTTGCACTTATTGCGTACTTGCCTACATACACCCATAAGTGCATCATACTCATGTCTACGAATGCTAACCCTGCCTAAAAAACGACGTAAAGGCATAAGAAAATAGTCAGGGTTATCGCCGTGCAAGTAGTCAATATGTAATAACATATCCTTTAAGTGTTCATAAAGGCGTGCTTGATCTTTTGCAGAAATACGAATGGGGCTGTCTTCAACTCTATTTTCCTGCTTATATGGTTTTTGCCTAGCTTTAAGGCATTCATATAATAAAAGTAATGTGGCTTGAGCTATATTTAAAGAGGAAGCTCCGGCTGTAGGAATAGTCACAAGACGTTGGCAACATTCAATTTCTTCATTAGTTAAGCCCTTATCTTCTGGTCCCATCACAATGGCTACACTTGCATTTTCTTGCAAAGCAATGCAAATTTCATGTGCGGCTTGTTCTGGGCTTAATAATTCACGTCGCCAACCGCCAGTTCTTGCAGTGCTACCCACAACCAAGGCATAAGGCTCAATAGCTTGAGTCAATGAAGAATAAAGCCTTATATTTTCAAGAATATCCTTACCTCTGGCAGTAGCCAAGGGCATGGCCTTTTCTATATTCCAGAGCTCAGGCTGCACAAGGCTAATACTATCCGCTCCCATATTAGCACAAGCGCGCGCCACCATACCCACATTTTCAGGAAAGCGACTTTTAACCAGAAGTACATCAAGTCCACTTAAGTTTGGCAAAGTCGCTGACAATTCAGTCATTTTTATTAAACCACACTTTGTAAGAATAGTTGCACATGCTGCACCGGTTCGGGAACTTCTGGCCAAATATAGCGTCCAGTAACGGCAAGCATAGCACCACCAATACCACATTTACACACAGTACCCAAAAAACGCCCCATCATAGCACCATAAGCTGCTTCACTGGCGTCTTTAAAGGATCTACCTTTAAGCTTTTCCATCACAAAACAACCTATATATGCACCAATAAGCGCACCAATTAAAGCACCAAGACCAAAAAACAATGGAGCAAGAACAATAGCTCCAACAATAGCTCCCACTACTCCAGCAAAAGTTCCTGATGATGTAGAACCATATTTTTTGGCCTTCATCACTTGTAAACCAAGCTCCAACACTTCACCTAAAACCGCAAGACCAATGATTATAGCAAAAAACACATAACCCATTTGGGCTGTGTCTGGATAAATATATTTCCACAAAGCTATCAGTCCAAGTATAATCCAATTGGCTGGTAAGCTAAAAATATTTAAGAATAAAACAAGCGTAAGTAGACCCATAAATCCTGTGGCCAAAAGGTATGTTAACCCAGAGGGTATCATTAATTCCATATTTTATCTCGTAAATCCTGAACCCGTACAGCCTTGCCTTCACTAGTAGCAATGCTGCCAGATTGCACCAATTCAATTTTAGGTGTGATTAAAATTTCATCGCGTAAGCGTCTTGCAATACTAGATTGTAAATTACGCAAAATACGCATATCTTCAACAAAATACTCTTCCCGAATTTCAACTTGCACACGCATGTTGTCAGAAATACCATCATTTTCAAGAATAATTAAATAGTTTTCACCAACTTCACTAAAGGTCATAAGCACTTGCTCTATTTGCATAGGATATATATTAACACCCTTGATAATTAACATATCGTCGGCTCGACCCAATATACGTTCAATGCGTCTGTGCTTACGCCCACAAGGGCATTCACCAGGTATAAAACGTGTTAAATCCCTAGTGCGATAACGCACAACAGGCATACCTTGCCTACAAAGCGTAGTCATTACAAGCTCACCTACTTCTCCATCAGGTAACGGCTCGCCAGTTTCTGGGTTTACAATTTCGGCAATAAAAGCATCTTCCCAAACATGCAAACCATTTTGCTGTTCACATTCAAATGCAACACCAGGTCCATTCATTTCTGAAAGTCCATATGAATTATAAACTTTCATATTAAATAGATTTTCAATGCGTTTACGATACTCTTCAGTATATGGTTCTGCCCCTACAAGCGCAATGCGCAATGGCAGATCAGCCGGATTTTCACCAGCTTTTTCTAAGTGCCCACCCAAGATAAGAGCATAAGAAGGTAGTATATGCACAACTGTTGTTTCAAAATCCTTAACAAGCTTCAACTGACGACGTGAATTACCAGCTCCAGCAGGAATAGTTAAACATCCAAGGCGTTCTGCACCATAATGAATACCTAATCCGCCTGTAAATAGACCATATCCTGACATATTTTGAAAAACGTCATCACGCCTAACCCCTGCCATATGCATACTGCGCGCCATGAGGTCAGCCCATGAATTAAGATCATTTTGGGTATGACAAATGGCAGTGGGTGTACCAGTAGTGCCGCTTGAGCAATGCATGCGTACAATTTCTGAACGCGGCACACATAAAAGTCCAGTAGGATAATTTGCGCGCAAATCATCCTTGGTAGTAAAGGGTATTTTACGTATATCTTCAGAGCTTTGTATTGATTGCGGGCTAATACCTGCTTCGGCAAATTTTTTAGCATAAAACTGACACTTAGAGGCTTGTTCAATAGTAGTGCGCAGCCGCGTACATTGTGCATTTTCTATGGTTTCACGATCCCACAATTCAGCCTGATCAAAAACTTCCATAATGTTCCCCTTATATATATCTATCTCTAAAAGCTCGTAAAAGACCAAAACAACCAGCAAGCATCATATCTCCATGCGGAGCAATGCATTGCCCATGCCCTTGCAAAAACTCTCGTTGCGGGCCAAGCAAAAATGTTGGAGCAAAAGCGCCCGCTTCTTCAGGAATGTTAGCAAACGCCGTTCCATGCCCACCAGTTTGACGAACCTGCTCGTCAGGCAGCCAACCAAGGCGAAACTCCTTTAAGTCCTGCAAATATTCATCCAAGGTGCGCTGTCCAGTATGGTGCTCAAAGATGCCCCAAATTTTTTCTTTATAAACCAAAACTGCCACCATATGGCTATTTCCAACATTAATTATGGTAATACCCTCACGCCAAGATCTTTCACGCACTTCTGGGGCACATAATGCACCAAGAATAGCCGCAGTACCAGTATCAGCAACTGGTCCACCACTAAATTTCTGGATGGCTAAAAGACGGGTAAGATCTGCTGGAGCTTCATTATATATCCATTTTTCTGCAGAGTTTGAATGCTCAAGAAGTTTGCGCCAAGCAAGCATACGCCCCATGCGATTACCATCTAAATGCACTCCATGATCTTGGGCTGCAGCTAATACAATGTTTGGTAATGGTAGCCCAAGCTGTTGTAAAAAATGCTGCCAAAAATTAGGGGCATAGTCAGCAAGAAAAATAGGCACAGCCCCACTAGGAGCAGTTTCAGCTATGCTAATACCCATGCCCTCTACCCTTGCTATATCATCATGCAAAGCTGCTGCTGCACAGGCTGTGCACGATACAGCATAACCTGCTTTAAGATGAGCGTTAAGTGTTCTAAAAAAGCCACCACCCATATTATGACCATAAAGCCAAATATGACTACCTTGCGCAGTCAAAGATGTTATGCGCTCTGCAATCATACGCGCAGGAGCAGGAATCACAAACCGTGGCCAATTTTCAGGTGTCATATTTGGTCTAGCTAATAATACATCTTGAGTTCCACTACCAATATCAAGACATAAAATTGGACCACTCTTACACAAAAATTCAAATTCATCTTGGGACATATAAAGCCTCAACACTTAAATAATAAAACCAAACTATATCGTGATTATAAAAAGTAGGCAAGCATAGCCTTTATACAATTCCCACAATGCTTTTATGCGCATACATGATAGATTCAATATTATATACTAGTTAAGCAATACACAAATACTTAATCTATAATTATCTCAAAAAATACTTGCCATATGCAAAACTTTTCTATATAGAACTCTTCGCGCCGAGGTGGTGGAACTGGTAGACACGCTATCTTGAGGGGGTAGTGGCAATAGCTGTGCGGGTTCGAGTCCCGCCCTCGGCACCAGTTGAAAGTAATGGGTTACAGTTAAATGACTGTAACCTTTTATTTTTTTAAAAGCATGTTTGCTTGTTTTGGGATGAAAATGTCCTCGAACCACCCTTTTTTCAAAAATAGGGTCAAAGTGAGGGGTCAAAGCCATTGGCATACCACAAGGAAACATTATGCAGCCATCCCCCTCCTTTCAAGCAAATATATCCTCACAGACAAAAACTTCCCCTAGACAAAAACGTCATGGGACTTATTTGTATCTAAAGTCAAATACATATTACTTTCGCTATGCCTTTACAGCTCAGCAAAAGGCTCATTTTGCGCGTACAGAAATTCGCATGAGTTTGAGAACTGGATTTTTGAACCTTGCAAAACGTTTAGCACGTAACTTATACATTACGCTTGAGAACTTGCTTATGGATGGCAGAAACACTCTTACATATACAGAAGTAAGGCAAAAGTTAATTTTGCAATTACAAGAACTTTTGGACAGTTATCCAGTAAAGAAAAATATTTCAATAGTTGACATTCAAGAAAGAATGGCAAAGGTTCTACACAATATGCTACTCCATGCAGATAATACTCTGTATCGCCCTGAAAAGGGCGTCCTTAGCATAAATGGTCAATATGATTATGTCACCCCTGAAGAAACCCTTGATCATATGTTTCACGTCTTTTACAAAAATACAACAAACTCCCCTAATATGTTACTAGCTCAACACTTTCCACAAGCCATCATTGAGCTGTTACAGCTAGAAGTTTTTAACCCCGAAGAGCTTACAGAATTTAATATTCTAAAAATACTTAATGAATACCATAAATTACAAATAAATTTCAATCGAATCATGCTAGCTCGTGAAAAAGGCGATTATACTTACGAAAAAAACTTTACCATTGAAAATACAAATTATTCAGACACAATACAGATAGAGAAAACTCCCACAAAAGTCGATGAGAGATTACTTTGCTCTGCATTTATTGAAAAATATATTGTTGCAAAACTTTCAGACAAGCATTGGAAGGAACACAGCGTCCCCACGCACAGAAATCGCCTACACGTACTTATCGACATACTAGGTGACAAAGACATTCAAGATTTTTCTCGCGAAAATATACGTCATTTAAGAGATACGCTACTAAAACTCCCTCCAAACTATAAAAAAAGTAGCCTTTATAAGGGAAAAACCATTGACCAAATACTCGAAATGCCACAAACAAGCAGTTACAGTATAAAAACAGTGAATATAACCATAGAGTCCATTGCCAGTATGCTGGAATGGGGGGTGCGTGAGGGCTACCTTGACAAAAATAATGCAAAATCTCTGCAAATTAAAGATGAAAGGCAAGAAATTTCACTAAAAAGTGCCTTTACTCCTGATGATATCCAAAAAATCTTCTTTTCAGGGGACTTTAGTGCACAAAAATTTGTTAGCCCGACGTATTACTGGGTTCCACTCATTGGGCTCTACACAGGAATGCGCCTTGAAGAAATTTGTCAACTATACTGCGATGATATATCAAAAGATGGTGAGGTATGGTTTATTGATGTAAACCTAACAACTCCAACTGGTAGCACAGATACAAAGCTTCTAAAAAATAAAAATGCACAGCGCCAAATCCCTATTCATCAAGACCTATTAGATTTTGGTCTTATAGACTACATTCAACACGTGTGTGACGCAGGACATGAAAGAATTTTTTTTGATTTAAAGAAAACACAGAGCTCACCTAAACTTGGAAAAAATGTTGGCAAAACCTTCTCACGCTACCTAAGCAAGATTAATTTTCCCAAAGAAAATAAAAGCTTTCACTCCCTACGACACACCTTTAGTGACTACTTTAAGATAAGAAATTTGCATACAGATATATTTAAACAAATTTTTGGACATGCCATTACGGACTTAGCATCCAATCAATATGGCAGTAAGTTTTCAGTACAACAATGTTACAACGACATCATAAGTAAAATTGACTGGCATCATACTTTGAATGTGTAGATAGATAGGAGTCTAATCATAATGTTACAAAATGAATTTAGTCCCCCTTTAGCAAGCTGGATATTTGGCCCAATTGAGCTTTCTAATAGTCAAAAAAGTAGTATTTGCGAACAATATATTAAACATCACATAACAGATCAAGAATTCCATACGTACTTAAATAGATATGATAGTGACCGTTCATCACTTAACACCGTGTATAGCAAGGATATAAATGAAACAATCGAAGCATTTGCAAAAACAAATAACCTTTCAAGAGCGGAATCCATTAAAACTATGATGGAAAATTTTTTCGATTGTGAAGTTGGGTCAATTTTTTATGAAACCATAAGCAGCGGCGAGTTACAATATAATCAAAGTTGTACCGCTCAAGCGGTCAACTTTACAAGAAGCATAGCATTTCCTGCATTAAATAATATGACGCTAGGTTCAGATGTATACGAATTATTCTTTAAAGTTAACTATGCCTCAATCCAGGGAAACTATTATCTTGCCGAATTAATATATTTTAATCAAACAAAAAAACAGTATTTTACTATATTAGCTAGGGCAAGTGGATTTTATTCAAATCATGGAAAAAACACTATTAATACATTAGTTCTCGGTCATAAGCTATCTAAATTTGGCCTCATGAATGAAAATAAAATGATTAAAAGCTCAAATTTACCGATAGTTTTATGTCATGATAAATTTACAACAAATGTCCTACAAGAAACTTTAGACGCTATAATTACAACATTTCCCGGAAGTAGAATTGAAAAAGTTGATACAAAACACTTAGAACACAGGGATGTTATTATTATTCCCTTAGTGTCTAAGCTTTCCTATAAACTTGCACTTGAGCAAGCAATCGCCATTAATGAGACTGC
Organism: uncultured Desulfovibrionaceae bacterium; assembly: GCA_964370675.1. Taxonomy (GTDB): domain Bacteria; phylum Desulfobacterota; class Desulfovibrionia; order Desulfovibrionales; family Desulfovibrionaceae; genus CAYJAD01. The sequence continues at coordinate 1,374 of CAYJKC010000029.1, read as the reverse complement.
AAATAGTGTTCGTATTTCTACTACACCATATATTATTTCTGAACACTTTAATCATCCTACTGATACTATAGATGATAAATTTATCGATTACGTCATAAAAAATATAAAGCTAACAAAAGAATTTAATATGTCAGATTTGCAAAAAAATTCCAAAACAATACTTGAATATGAAAAATTTCTTGTTGACTATGGAATCATGCCTCCTCAAAAAACAAAGTTCCAAAAAACGCCCCTTTCTACATCACTTATAGATACTCCCAGAGATGCTACTAAGTTTGAACTTAAAAAAATACTTTCACCTCATTACATTTCTGCATGCTATGGGCAACAAAACTCTGGCAAAACACTATTTTGTTATTCTCTAGCTTTATCCTTTGCTTTAGGGTTTAACATCTTTGGTTTTGTTTCAACAGAAAAAGCAAATATTTTGTATATTGACGGTGAAAACTCACTTGAAAAAGCTGCTGCTAAAATCTTCCAAATTGCAAATAGCCATGGATACACCAACGATGAAGTTGATAAATATATTAACGTATTGTCAAGAAAAAATACTATATTTGGTTCGCTGTTAGACAGTAACACGCAAGATATCATTAAGTCACGTATAATGATAACCAAAGCAAAACTTGTTGTTTTTGATAACTTATTAGATTTAGCACCAGAGGTTAATCGTAGCCCCACAAAATGGAATGACCTTTCGCAGTGGTTTAAAACATTATCTAACGACTTTGGTATAAGCATTCTTTATGTGCACCATCTCTCTGATAAAGGAGAAAATATTGGTGCCCAAGAAGTTCGTTTCCTCACTCACAACTATTTTCACATATATCCTTCCAAAAACAAAAAAGGCAACGATAAAGACTGCCATATAGAACTTTGGATGCAAAAAAATAAAGAATACACAAAGCTCAATGGACATTTAGGTGATTTTCTTCTTCTTGAAAGTGATTCAAGCACACCTCCAGAACAGTGGAAGATGACAACACCTGGAGAGGTATATGAAATTAATAAAATATATGGACAACAAACTTCAAACTACGTGTTTGATACAGAGTTATCTGATCGTGAAAACGAAATACTTAACTTCATCGTCCAAAGAGGCTGGGTATCCAACGAAGATGTTGTCAAACATATATCTTTTGGTACGATAACGTTTCTAAAACAAAATAGAAAATATACGTCAGAAACTATTAGGAAGGAGTTATTTTATCTTGTAAAAAAAGGTTTGTTGCAACACGACGGAAATAAAACTAGGCGTAAATACTGCATACCCTCTGATAGCATCACTGATTAATGATTTGAAGCATTACATAAAGCCCTATACTGCCCCCCATTAACAGTCAGGTCATTTTGAGGTAGTATTCTTCCAAGCGA
>CAYJKC010000028.1:0-27417 GCA_964370675.1 uncultured Desulfovibrionaceae bacterium | reverse complement strand
CGCATAGCGGGTGGTTAACTGTTTCGCCTTCGGCTCAACCGGCTAAAGCCGTAATAGTAAAAAAGCCTTCCACTTGAGGAAGGCTTTTTTGATGCTATTTTAACAAGATATAATATATTCCTGATTTCTAATGACCGGTAATACCATATTTTTTTAGCTTATATTGCAGTAAGCTTTTAGAAATTCCTAACAATTCAGCGGCTTTTACTTGTACAAATTGTGACCTTGCCAAAGCTCTGCGCACAAGAGCAGCTTCAATTTTTTCCATAGTATCGGCAAGATCTAGCTGAACTGGTAATAAATCTACAGCACTTTTAAATTGTGCTTCTTCATCTCGGACTTCTGGAGGTAAATTATCTAAGCTAATAGTTTCTGATTGAACAAGTACTGTGCATCGTTCAACCACATTTTGTAGCTGCCTAATATTGCCTGGCCATTCATATCCTATGAGATAATTAAGAGCTTCTGTGCTAAAAGCCTTAATGGGCATATCATTTTCTTTAGCAAAGCTTTCGGCAAAATGAGCCACCAATAACGGAATATCTTCTCTGCGTTCACGTAAGGGTGGTAGATGTACTTCTACTACATTTAATCTATAATATAGGTCATCTCTAAAAGCGCCGGACTCTACTAATTCTTGCAAGTTTTTATTAGTTGCTGCTACAACTCTAATGTCTACTTCAATTTCATCACCGCCACCAACACGTTCAAAACGTTTTTCTTGAAGTACACGTAATAATTTAACTTGCAAATCTGGTGTAAGTTCGGCTATTTCATCTAAAAAAAGAGTTCCGCTATCAGCCTGTTCAAAGCGACCACGGCGCATGGCTATGGCACCGGTAAAAGAACCTTTTTCATGTCCAAAAAGTTCGCTTTCTAATACTCCAGGATTTAGCGCCATGCAGTTAACCGAAACAAATGGACCATCTTTACGCGGAGAAGATACATGCACAGCCCTTGCAACAAGCTCTTTGCCTGTGCCTGATTCACCGCTAATTAGCACAGTAGAACGGCTTGGTGCTGCTCGCTCCACCATGTTTAGTACATCATGTATGCCGCGGCTACGTCCAATAATTTGATGCGTTCCATAGCGTACTTCCATAGCTTCTTGCAATAGTCGATATTGTCTATGGGTGGTGGAAAGCTCCACAGCATTGTGTAAGGATAATAATAGTTCATCATTGGCAAAAGGTTTTGTAATGTAGTCAAAAGCACCATATTTCATAACTTCAACGGCACTTTCTATGCTACCAAAGGCAGTCATAATCAAAACTGGAATGTGTGGCCAATTTTTTTTAACCTTTTCAAGAATTTCGCGCCCACTGATGCGAGGCATTTTCATATCAGTAACCACCACATCAACCTCTGATTCTTCTAAAAAAGGTAGGGCAGTTTCTGGATCATTTAATGTTGTAACTTTATATCCTTCATCTTCAAGCATGGCTTGCAAGACTAATAAATAGTTTTTTTCATCATCAATAATAAGCAAGTGTGCTTTTTCGTTCATAATAAGTCCTCGGGTTAAGCTTCAAGCAAATTGTTTGTAACTTTTGGTAATTGCACGTTAATAATAGCTCCACCATCACTAGAATTTTCTAAAAACACTCGTCCATCATGACTATTAATAATGCTTTTTACAATGGCTAAACCAAGACCAGTTCCGCTTTCTTTGGTGGTGAAAAAGGGGTCAAAAATATTTTCTATAATATCATCTGGAAATCCAGGTCCTGTATCTTCAAAGTGTAATATAATAGAATCATCTACATTGGTTGCGCTAATGCTTATGATGCCAGGACCATCCATAGCTTGTTGGGCATTAACAAGTATATTATAAAAAGCTCTATATAGTAGGTCTTTATCACCAGCTACAAAAAGTTCTGGTTTAATGTCACGCTTAATAGAAATTTGCACCCGACTAAACTCACCCTCTAAAAAGGCTTGGGCTTGATCTAAAACTAAATTAATATCAATAATATTTTTGCTAGGCTGCCTTGGTCTTGCATAGTCTAAAAAATCATTAACAGTTTGGCTTAATCGGCAAGATTCATCATAAATAGCTCCCAATATACGTTTGGTAGATACATCAGCCTTATCGGTGCGACCTTGCAAAAATTCTGCACTAGAGCGAATTATGCCTAAAGGGTTACGAATTTCATGGGCTATGCTTGCAATAACACGTCCCATGCTAACAAGTTTTTCAGTGCTATGTAGCTCGTCTTCTAAAGCTTTATTTTTAAGCATGCGCTCTGCAAGCACTTTTTCTGCGCGCCTTATAAGCATTAAAAGCATGGAAAACAATATTATGGATGATAAAAGGCTAACCCCCACAATTAAGCCTTGAAAGGCTAGTACCGATTCATAATCTTCAGTAATATCTTGGCTTAATTCTAAAACACCCATAACAGGCGTATGCACTTCTCCTTGGCTATTTCGCACTTCACCGGTTAGTGGATAGATGGTTCTTAATACAAAGCTGCCTGGTTCCAAGGGTAGTCTAAATGGTGCTTGCCACATGGGAAAGGTAGAAATAATTTCAGATTTTGGTTTTTCACCTCGCAGGGCATCGCCAACACTTAGTGGAGCAATGCCGGTGCGCCCAAGGTCTTCATTATCGGTAGAATATGAAACAATGCGGCTAAAATCATACAAACGTAAGCGCTGCATTTCTAGTCCATGAATAACCGAGCGCACAATTTCGTCTAATCGCTCATATTGAGCTGCATTGCGTAGAGTAACTCTGCCATATGCTAAAACGGTTGGTAACATGAATCGTCTATAAATTTGGTGGTTTAAGTTGCTAGCCACCAAATTAGCAAACTCTTCTTGCTTGGTTAATAAATTTTCACGTGCACTATTGGCAATAAAAACCGAAAGAACTAAGCTTATGGTTAAGATTAGTAATAAAGATAACCAAGATAAGGTTCTTGCATAACTTAATGGTAAGTCCGCTCTGGGTTTTTGGTTTTTACTTTCTACTTGATCCATTTAAAATTCCTGAATATCTTGAGCAATACCTAGGTATGCAGCAAGCTCAGCCTCTTCCTTAGCATAACCTGGCGCTCCTAATTGGGCATTGGCCAAACGCTTGCCAAGCTCTACTGCTGGTTGGTCTACGGGGTTAATGTCCATAAGCCAGCCTGTAAAAATTGTGCATGCCTCTAAAAGCAACATAAGAGCTCCAGCTGCTTCTTCTTTGGTTTTAGCCATTTGTATATGCACAAGTGGAGTATTAGTTGAGGTTAAGGCCATACGAGTGCCAAGACCCTCTGCATCTAATAAAGCTCCAAAGGGTTTACCACATAACCATTGCCAATTAGCAGGTAAATCTTTAGGGAAGACTCTGCCCTTAACTAGCTCTTTAGCAGAGAGGAAAATGCACCCTTTATCTCTTGGACCATCTAAAAACATCTGTTGGATGGAGTGTTGGTCTGTAACACCTGTGGCAGCAATGGGCATGGTGCCTTTACCTGATTTTCCAAGGCTTTCTGCCCACAATTGCGCAAACCAAGGACCAAGCGTTGCCCACTTGGGTATATAGGAAAATAAAATAAGTTGTGTATAATTATTTTGCTCAAGTCCGAAGCACCACTTTGCCAAAGAATAAGCAGGATGACTTTCAAGACTTTGCGGAGCATCAACTAGAGGTTTTGCCACTTCTGCTGCACCATTTAATAGACCTTGCCAATTAATTCCTAAAAAGGCCGCCGGGACCATGCCTACGGCAGAAAGTGCTGAATATCTACCACCTAAAAAGTCAGGAACTTCTAATGATAGTAGGTTATTAGCATTAACTTCTTCGCGTAAAAATCCCTTTTCTTTGTCAGTGATAAGAACCATGTGTTCAGCCCAAGACTGGGGTAAGTTTTTTTGCAGCCATTCACGTACTAAAAAATATTGAGCAAGGGTTTCAATGGTGCCGCCGGACTTACTAATACAAACTACAATAGTTTTTTGTGGCGGTAGCTTGTCAAGCCAAGATTCAAAGGTTGCGGCACACACATTATCAGCAATCCACAGCCATGGACCTTTGTGGCAAGGTCCGTCTTGTTCTGGTGCGAAGGCTTTTTGTATGGCGCGAGCTCCAAGAGCTGAACCTCCAATGCCTAAGACAAGCATATGTTCAAATTTTTTTAAGTGCGGTACAACATTGGTCATGTCCTTATCAAGCTGCGCTCTATAGGGCATAGATAGAAATGGTAATTCACCTGCGCTAAGCTCTTTGGCAAGGCGAGCAGAAAGCAGTGATCCTTGCGCACTTAAATCTGGTAAGTTTTGTTGTTGCATACGCCCTATGTAGGCTTGGGACCATTCAATGCTATGGCGTTTTGACATTTGTTACCTCTATAGTATGTTGTTAGGCTATGTTCTGTGCAAGACATTATTTATAAGCTTTTGTTAAAACATCAGCCTTTAGTTACTTCATATACATATGTATAAGGATATACTATAAAATGCAAGAGCTGTTCAGGCTGTTAAGAGTAAATTTTATGGTCTGCTCAAATTTTTAACATTTGACTAACTAGCTGCATTTAAATGCAGTACAGCTTTTTTTAAGCTAAATGACCAAATGACTAAAATTCTATTAAAGAAGTATAGTTTTTTTTACCGAAAATTATTGATATAAAAACCACACTTTTTGTTGATGTTTTTATATTTTAGTGACTTGAAGGCTTTGTTGTTTTTTTTGATGGTCTGGCATGCTTATTGCTATGTAAATATTACATAGCTTCCTTCCTTTTGCTTGAAGCCTCCCTTATAGAGCTAATTGGACAGAGTTCTATAACAGGGGGGCTTTCTTTTGTGCAAGTCTTTTCTTGACAGTTTACTTCTCCATGCTACTATGAATGACAATGATGCGTAAAATTTTTTCATATGGTCCTTTGCTTGGCATTGTTTGTATTGCTGTGTGGTGGGGTTTTTCTTTGCAAGATAGTGTGTATGATTGGCAATGGCAAAGAGCTTTTCGTTATGTTCTTAGAGTGCGCAATGATGAAATTGTTGTTGGTCCGCTTTTGCAAGGGTTATGGCTAAGCATACGCATTGTGAGTGTAAGTTTCATACTTTCTATTTTACTTGGTCTTGGTACTGCTCTTTTGCGTTATACGCCACTTTTTGTAGGACGAGGTCTTGCAGCCGGTTATGTGGGCATTGTGCGCAACACTCCTCTTTTAATACAACTATTTGTTATGTATTTTGTTTTTGCTCCGATTTTGGGGCTTTCCCCATTTTGGGCAGCTGTTTGGACATTAGCTTTGTTTGAAGGGGCTTATATGGCAGAGGTTTTTAGGGCTGGTATTGGCTTTATTCCTCAAGGGCAGTGGGATGCTGCTTCTAGTTTTGGTTTTTCGCGTGCCTATATTTTTGCACACATTATTATACCACAAGCTTTGCGTCGAGTATTGCCTCCTTTAACCAATCAAACTGTATCCCTGATAAAAGATTCGGCCTTGGTTAGTGCTATAGCCTTGCCTGATTTAACCATGCAAGCTCAAATTGTCATTGCTGATACATTTCTCTCCTTAGAGCTTTGGGTTATGGTTGCCGCCATTTATTTGCTTTTAACTCTTATTGTGACCATACCTGCAAAAATTATTGAACGTTATTATTCTTGGCAGTGGCTATAGATTAATGTCTTGAAATAAATAAATATTTTTTGTTATAAAAATTTCCTCTAAACCTAAAGAAATGTAGTTATTATCCGATTGCATAGATGAGGGATGGGAATGGGAACAAACAGTATACAGTTTAAAATGATGCAAAAGCATTATGAGCTCCAATTGCTTACAGCAAGGCGCTTAGCGCGCCATAGGCGTAAGCAATTGTTAGAGACTGGCGAGGAAAGTCCGGACCCAGTTGAACAGCGTAAAACTGCTGTAAAACGGGTAGCTCAAGAGCTTTATGAGAGGTTAATTTTTACAGGATCGGATAACCCAATGGTTGACGATATTACCGAAAAACTTGGTCAAGCCATGGGCAGTGACATATTGTTGACATATCCTGCTCCTGCACCTTTAAGGGAAGAACATTTACGCCTCTTACGTTTACCGGATAATAAAGAAGAACAAGCAATACCTCTTAGTGAAGAAGAAAAGATTAAGGCATTGCATTTATTGTGGAAAATTACTTTGCAAACAGTTAATGATAATATGGTTTGATTTTTTGTGGTATATTAGTTGCATACCATATTTACGGTTTAATATTTTGTATACATGGAGTAAATTATGAAGATAGGTAGTGATAGCGCTCAAATGCCTCTTAATGTATATCGTCAGCATAGTGAACAAGTTGCCAAAAATAGTGATCAAGGTTCTCAAAAAGGTGCGCAAGCCATAGCTCCCAAGGGTGATAGTGTTCAATTATCTGGGGATGCCAAAATGATGGCAGAGGCTAGGGGCGTTGCTAGTGAAACCTCAGATGTGCGCACAGAAAAAGTAGCCGCATTGCGTGATCAAGTGCAAAACGGCACATATAAAATTGATAATAATCGCATTGCCGAGGGCATTATAAAAGAAGATGTAGAGTTTTTTGGCGTATAAGTTAAAAATATATTAGGTAATGTTTTCAGGGGTTAATGTAATGATTTAGCTTCTGAAAGCTTTGCCAATATTTCATATAAGTGTTTTATATTAAAGACTAGCCTTGCAGTAAAGCTTATTTGCTACAAGGCTATATGGTCTCTTGTCTATTTTTCTATCCATAAAGCCAATCTTTTGGCATATTCTTCATCGTCATAGCTTTTGGTGTCATACATGCCTGCTATTTCTCGTTGGCGCGAAGCTTCAGCCAAAAGCACAGCTGCTGCCACAGAAACATTAAAGCTTTGAATCATTCCATGCATGGGAATATAGATTTCTCCATCAATGCCTTGCACAAGCTCCTTGGCAACGCCACTATGTTCATTGCCCATAATTATGGCTGTAGGCTTAGTTAAGTCCCATTCGCGTAAAGTTTTTGCATTTGCTGTGCAAGATGTGGCAAGTACTTGCATCTTATTAGCTTTAAGTGTGCTAAACAGTTCTTCTTTGTTATTATGGCGAATGGTATCTACCCATTTGCGCGCTGATGCTGACGTTTTGCGCCCTAGCACAGGAAATGCCGTATTGGTATAGTATAAGTGTACCTCTGCCACACCAAAGGCGTCGCAAGAGCGATAAATGGCCGATACATTATGTGGGTCATGAATGTTAGCAAGAACTAGTGTTAAGCTTGGCTGGCGTTGCTGCAAAACGCTTTCTATGCGTGCAAGCCGAGCTTTAGTTGGATTTTTTGGCATGATTACTCCTTAGCTGTTTTCTTTTTGTCAAAAAAAAACTTTATAAGCAAGGAAAAACTTTTTTTATATTTCAATCTATTAGCAGTGAAAAAAATAAAAACGCATAAAAATCACCTAAAATACACGTGAATAAGCTTGCCAAGAGTGTCTTGGGACGTTAACAAAGACTTGTTATTCTTTTTTCCTCACACATGTGGGGTAATCTTAGGAGGAAGTTTATGCCAAAATTTGTTTCATCTGTTTTAATGTTGTTAGCCACACTTGTGCCATCTCTGGCTCTTGCTGCTGGTGCAGGTCATCCCACCTTGCCAGGTGCGGAGCTGTCAGCCGTTTGGGTTATACCTTTTGCTTGCATGTTGTTGTCCATTGCCATTATGCCGCTGGCATTGCCACATTTTTGGCATCATAATTTTGGTAAGATTTCCATATTTTGGGGCTTAGCCTTCCTTGTGCCTTGCGCCATGGTATATGGTTTTTCCATAACTCTATATGAATTTTTACATACCATACTACTTGAATATGTATCATTTTTAATTTTGCTTTTTGCATTATTTACTGTGGCTGGTGGGGTTCGCCTAACTGGTTCTCTAGTGGGTACACCTTTAGTAAACACAGCTATTTTAGCTGTAGGTACTATTTTAGCAAGCTGGATGGGAACAACTGGTGCTGCCATGTTGCTTATTCGTCCCTTACTTCGTGCTAATGCTCATCGTTCAAACAAAGTTCACTCAGTAGTATTTTTCATCTTCCTTGTTGCTAACATTGGTGGTTCCTTAACCCCACTTGGTGATCCACCATTATTCTTGGGTTTCTTAAAAGGTGTTAGCTTTTTCTGGACAACCTCAGCTCTATTTTGGCAAATGCTTGTTTTAAGCATTGCCTTGCTTATTATTTACTATATTGTTGATACCATGCTTTACAATAAAGAAGGTCGTCCTCAACCTGATGCCAGCATGCAAACCGGTGAAAAGCTTGGTCTTGATGGTAAGGTAAATCTTATTTTGCTTGTGGGTGTTATTGGTGCAGTGCTAATGTCTGGCTTATTAAAGTTAGGTGAAGCGGTAAATATTTATGGTGTACCACTTGAAGGGCAAAATTTATTACGCGACTTCCTATTGCTTTTACTTGCTGGTATTTCATGGAAGCTTACTACCAAGGAGTGCCGAGACTTAAACGGTTTTAACTGGGCTCCTATTGAAGAAGTTGCTAAACTGTTCTTGGGTATTTTTATAAGCATGATTCCTGCCATTAAAATTTTGCAAGCTGGTACAGAAGGTGCTCTAGCTCCTCTTATCCAAATGGTTTCGCAAGATGGTCAGCCCGTTAACTATATGTACTTTTGGTTAACAGGTATGCTTTCAAGCTTCCTTGATAATGCTCCTACTTATCTTGTGTTCTTTAATACAGCAGGTGGCGATGCTACAACCCTCATGGGTGATTTAGCCATGACCTTAACAGCTATTTCGGCTGGTGCGGTGTTTATGGGTGCTAATAGCTATATTGGTAATGCACCAAACTTCATGGTGCGCTCCATTGCTGAAGATATGGGCGTAAAAATGCCTTCATTCTTTGGCTACATGGCTTGGTCATTTGGTATCTTGGTGCCGCTCTTTGTGGTACTTACTTTTATGTTCTATCTATAAAGTTCAAATCTTATAAATGTAAAAAGCCCACCTTCTGGTGGGCTTTTTTGTGGTAAAATACTTTATTCAGAATATGGATTATAAAATCCATTGCCAGCACTAGTAACGCAGTAAAAAATTATTCTACGCTTTGTAAACGTGGAATGGATGAAGTGTCGCCTAATAATTCTGGTTCAGGCTCATATAGGCGTAATATACCATTCCAACCTTCTTCAATTGCAAGGCAATTTACCTTGTTTTTTTCACAATTTCCAAAATATACAGTATATGTTCCGTCGGATGATTTTTTTGCAGTTGCGCTATTGATATTAGTTTTACCAAATTTTGATTCAAACATGAATCCATCCTTATTGTACACTGTGACAGACCAAAAACCTCTTACAGGCATCTCTTTGAAGTGAACCTTATAATTTGTATTCTTTTTTGGAGGATTAAAGTTAAAATACATAGCATTTTTACTTGGTAAACCACCAAAGCCACCAGCAGTACCCACAAGAAAATAAATAGGATCCACTTCTTTTTCTTTGCCAAACATTTTAGTTGCATTTGTTGCTACTTTAAATAGCTCTGTAAGCGAAGAGTGCATTTTTTTATAAGCATCCTGATCCCAGTCTTTTATTAATAAGGCGTTGGCACTGTTTGCATTAATTTTATACTGGTCCTGCAGTGCGTTTACCTTTTTTACATCTTCGGGGTTGTTAGCATCAACAAATATGCGCATAATGACAAAGGCATAATTTGAGCCAATGTTTTCGGTGTTGAGCGTATAATTGCCACCGCCAAGCTCAACCATGCGTGTGTAGCCTTGTTCATTTATGGCTGCAAAAGAAAGGTAACGATCTTTTACGGGGGGAATAGTAATGACTGCACCCTTGCTAACATCAACAATAGCAATGCTATAAAGTGTATCTCGGTTCATGCGAATAATGGTTTGCTGGTCAAGTGGAGTTGGGCTTTTAATGTGCACCCATTTATTTATGCCACCTGCCGTGTTAAGTATGCGCCCTGCAGTCAGGTTGGTTTCAACTTGAGCAAAGTTTTCATAGTTTACAGCTTCTTTAGCATGGGTTGTAGTACTTATAAGTGTCATAAAAAGTAAGATAAACACCATGTTTAATGTGGTTGTCTTTTGCATGATTTAGTCCTCCTTGTTTCACATAACAAACTAAAATGATATTGTAAAATGCATGGTTTGGTTGTAATTTTGGTGCTTATATTGTGATAATTTTCTTTTGGATATTATTTGCTTCGTTACTTGCAATTAGAACTTGATTTATTTATACTTCACTTTAAAAGTGTACTTTTAATAGTTTAAATATATTAAGGAGGATAGAATGTCTAAAGTTAAGATTGGTTTATCTATTCAAATGGGTATAGGTCTTGTGGCTGGTGTTTTAGCTGGTATTTGGGCACAAGACTCAACATTGGGTGTTGCAATATTTAAACCGCTTGGCGATATTTTTATTCGTCTTATTCGCATGGTTGTAGTTCCTTTGGTTTTTGCTACCCTGGTGGCTGGAGCTGCAGGTATTAGCGATACAGCAAAGCTTGGGCGTTTAGCTACAAAAACTATTTTATTTTACCTCTTAACCACGGCTGCAGCTGTTTTGATTGGACTTGTTTTGGCCAATATTGCCGAGCCTGGTCTTGGTCTTAACCTTACATTAGAAGGGCTTAAAGCTAAAGAGGTTACCCCACCTGCATTATCTGAAACCTTAATAAACCTTATTCCCATGAATCCTGTGGAGGCTATGGCTAAGGGGAATATGCTGCAACTAATTGTTTTTGCAGTTATTTTTGGTTTTGCGTTAAGTGCACTTGGTGAGAGTGCAAGACCTGTGCATCGTTTTTTTGAAATCTGCGGTGAAGCCATGATTAAGGTTACAGGTTATGTAATGCTTTATGCTCCTATTGGTGTATTTGGTCTAATTGCTTACACAGTAACAAGGCATGGACTTGAAGTTCTATTACCTTTGTTAAAAGTCATAGTTATCATGTATGTTGGTTGCGTATTATTGTTTGTGACTGTTTATGTACCATTGTTAAAGTTTGTTGTGGGCTTGCCTATTATGCGTTTTCTAAAGGGTATGATGGAGCCGCTCTTGGTGGCATTCACAACATGTTCAAGTGCAGCGGCTTTACCAACCAATATGGCCTCAGCAGAAAAACTTGGTGCGTCAAGGACTGTTGCTAGTTTTAGTATGCCTTTAGGCAATACCATTAATATGGATGGTACATCTTTATACATGGGGATTTGTGCTATTTTTGTAGCGCAAGTTTATGGTATAGATTTAACCGTTGGTGATCAGTTAACTATTGTGCTTATGGCAATTTTAGCTGCTGTGGGAACCATGGGTGTACCTGGAGCAGGACTAATTATGATGAGTATCATTTTTGTGCAAGTGGGCATACCTTTAGAAGGCGTTGCTTTAATAGCTGGTGTTGATCGTATTCTTGATATGGCACGTACCCCTATGAACGTGCTTGGCGACGCATTAGGTGCGCTAACTGTATCACGTCTTGAAAATGTATTAGATGATAGCAAAACTTCGTAAAGTTAAGCTTTATTACTATGAACAAGCGCCATGTCTCAGTATGGGATATGGCGCTTGTTTATTGATATAGCATGATTACCTATCCAATCCAGGGGCAGAAGTTTAGTATTTCTTGGCTCAATTGGTCTTTAGCATGATAAAGACTTAAGCTAGGTAGAATTTTTATGTCATTTTGAGCATTTTTTTGAGCATGTACTAAAATCCACTGCGCGGGCATTTGCTTGAAACTATGTATGGCTAGCAGATGCCGAATACCAAGTTTCTGAGCTGGTAGGGCTTGGAACAAATCAGCCACAAACTTAGGGTTATAAATGCAAAAAAAATGCCCATGATGTTCCAATAGCCTTGATGCAGTGGCGCAAAATTCTTCCAATGTGTTTTCATCTTGATGTAAGGCTATGCACCGGTCTTCAACTTTGCTAGTGCGCCCTGTGCCATGCTTGTGATAAGGGGGGTTTGTCATAACCATTTGAGTAAAGTTATTACCCATATGCTCTTGATATAGCTTTATAACATGCTGCCTGTCTTGCACATTGGCAAGGGCAAATTGTAAGCGCTTTTCAAGTGTGAGTTTAGAGGCAGTTTGCTTTGCGACCTGTAGAGCTCCTGGTGCTATATCGATGCCAAACCCTTGGCATGATTGCAAGTTAAGGGCAAGCGTGCAAGAGGCAAGGGCATTGCCCATACCTAGCTCTACAAAGTTTTTAATTTTTATTTTTTGGCTAAGCACAAATGCGCATAACAAAAGTGCATCTATGCCAATTTCTCTACTATTTTGCGCCAAATTTTGTGATGTATTTTTCACATTACTCATTTATAAAAATCTTCCCATTTATTTAAGAGCATGCGTAAAGCTTTGCCACGATGGCTTTTGGCAAATTTTTCTTCCTTGCTAAGTTCAGCGGCAGTTCTTTGTAGCTCGGCATCAAAAAAAACAGGATCATAACCAAAGCCCTGTTGCCCTTGTGGTTTTTTTGTGATGCTGCCCTCCCAAGTGCCGCGTATAATAAGGTGTGTGCCATCAGGCTTACAAGCTGCCATACAACAAACAAAGCGAGCATCTCGATCTGATATATTTTCAAGACTCAGTAAAAGCTTACGAATGTTGCGTTCATCATTACTTTCGTTGGGTAACAACTCAAGGTCATTGGCATAGCGTGCTGAATATATGCCAGGTTTACCATTGAGGGCATCTACTTCCAAGCCCGAATCATCGGCAATGGCTATTAAGTTTAATGCTTGAGCCACGGTTTGCGCTTTAAGTAGTGCATTTTCTTCAAAGCTTTGTCCTGTTTCCTCAACATCTTCAAGCTCTGGAAATGACTCAAGTCCAAGCACATCAAGCCCAAAAGCTCTAAGCTCGTTTGCCAGTTCGCGAATTTTTCCAGTATTGCGTGTAGCTAGAACCACTGTGTTTTTCATATGTAATACTCCGTTAAGTTAAAAATTAACCAGAGCTGTGCTAAGTGGCAAGTTATATTTTGATGATAAAGTTTAGCTGATTTGGTACATTATAGTACTGTGAATTTTTTTTACTTTTAATTTAAATGCTTGCTATTATAGCTATCGTTATGCTATTCTTTAATTGGGTTTTTAATGTATTTTAACTTTAACCTGGAGGATTAGTGATGAAATTTGGCTTGAAAACATTGGTAGCTCTATGCTTACCTCTTGTATTTGTGGTTGCGTTGGCTATCCAGTCCAATGCTGCAGATGCCATGACTGGCGCAGATCTTTATAAAAAATGTGTAGGCTGTCACTCTGCTAAACCAAAGTTTGCAGGTAAGCCGGTGGAAGATTTAAATAAAAAGATGATGCATTACAGAGATGGCAAGTTTGAAAGCCCTAAGGTTGTGAGCATGCAAAAATCCTTTAAGGGTATGAGCGATGCAGACCTTATGGTTCTTGCTAAATATCTTAATATGATGAAGTAGAAAATATACTTTCTTAACAAACAAAAGCCACCGTTATTAAGCGGTGGCTTCTTACTTTAAATAATTTAAAATTAATAGTCTTTTACACTTTAATTTGCACTTCAATATTATATTTGCTTGTGTTCTGCTTGTCCTTGCTCATAATAATTATTACCAAGGCAATCAACAACTACAATGGCAGGAAAGTCTTCAACTTCCATGGCAGCTATAGCTTCAGGTCCAAGTTCTTCATAGGCTAAAACGGTATATTTTTTGATACTTCGTCCAATTAATGCACCAGCACCACCCACAGTAGCCATATAGGGAACACCATGTTTTTTCATGGCTTCAATAACTTCGGGACTGCGGTAACCTTTACCAATCATACCTTTTAGTCCTTGCTCTAGTAAGCGTGGAGTATATACATCCATGCGCCCTGAAGTGGTTGGGCCAGCCGAACCTATAACTTGATCTGGCTTAGCCGGTGAGGGTCCCACATAGTAAATAACGGCATTTTTAAGATCTACAGGTAGTGGTTCTCCAGCATTAAGAGTTTCTATAAGTTTTTTATGAGCAGCATCTCGTGCTGCGATAATGGTTCCGGATATGAGCACTTTATCCCCAGCTCTAAGTGCACAAGCTGTCTCATGGTCAAAGGGGGCTCTTATGTGTTTGTTATCTGACATGATAGCTCCTAAATAACTATTTTAGCGTGGCGTGCGGCATTGCAGTTAATATTAACAGCCACCGGCAAGGATGCAATGTGGGTTGAGTAATGTTCAATATGTACTCTAAGAGCAGTAAATTTTCCCCCAAGACCTTGTGGTCCTATGCCGGTTTTATTAGCCATTTCTAAAAATTCTTCTTCAAGTTTAGCATAGCGTGGGTCTGGGTTGCTACTATTTATGTCACGCACAGCTGCGCGCTTGGCACATATGGCAGCCATTTCAAAGTTGCCGCCTATACCAACACCTACCACTAAGGGGGGGCAGGCATTAGGTCCTGCAAGTTTAATTGCCTCCAAAACCACTTGGCGCACACCTTCTATGCCATCGGCAGGAACGAGCATTTTTAAGATGCTTTTGTTTTCAGATCCTGCACCCTTAGGGGCAAAGGTAAGGCTAATTTCATCTCCTGGCACAATGCGGGTATGAATAATAGCGGGGGTGTTATCCTTGGTGTTTTGGCGTTCAAAAAGTGGTTCTTCTACGCAAGATTTGCGTAAATATCCATCAATATAACCACGGCGTACACCCTCATGAATGGCTTGTTCAAAATCGCCGCCTGTAATGCGTACATTTTGACCCACATCGGCAAATATCACAGCAAGGCCTGTGTCTTGACAGATAGGAGTTTTTTCATCTCTGGCAAGGTTAGCATTGAGTAAGAGTTGGTTTAGTATGGCTTGACCAACAATAGATGGCTCTTGGGCCTTGGCTTGCTTTAAGCTATTATATACATCTTTTGGCAAGTCACAGCATGCCTTTATGGCTAGATCTGTCACTGCTTTGGTAATGACCTGAGCTTCAATTTCGCGCATATAAATTTCCTCCTAATTAGGATAAGACCATAAATCTTAGCGCAAAGATAACTATAACTTAATAATTGACACTTTGCCATGAATATTTTTGTGTAAATGAAGTGACAAGGTCAAACTTTAGTTGGCAGTGTTTTTTGCTCCTAAATTTGTATTACTTTTTTAGGTGTTTATCTTTTGTGTTTGGTTTTGGTGTTTTCTGATGGATAAAAAAATTTCGTCATATCATGCATTAGTGTAGCTCTCATTCATTAGAATTATGCCAATTGCGTAGGCTAAGCCTAAGCGTGAAGCTTGCCATAATACTGTAAAGAGCATATATCTGCATGAAATAAATTATGCTCACAAGTGAGTATAATTTATAATAGGTTTAATATAAAATTATACATGAGTAACCTCGTGGTTTATATAGGAGCAAAGTTTATGAGTCTAAAAAATCGCCACTTTCTAAAATTGCTTGATTTTAGCAGTGATGAAAT
This sequence comes from uncultured Desulfovibrionaceae bacterium, assembly GCA_964370675.1. Classification (GTDB taxonomy): domain Bacteria; phylum Desulfobacterota; class Desulfovibrionia; order Desulfovibrionales; family Desulfovibrionaceae; genus CAYJAD01. The sequence goes on along the minus strand of CAYJKC010000028.1, from coordinate 12,017 downwards.
AGCCTATTTCTTGCGCTTAGCGGCGCATCTAAAAGAAGCAAAAAAGCAAAAAAAAGAAATAAAACATATGCTTGATAAGAATATTGTTTTGTTGTTTGAGAAGGATTCCACAAGAACGCGTTGCGCTTTTGAGGTTGCCGCAAGAGATCAGGGTGCCTTTACTACCTATCTTGGACCATCTGGCTCACAAATGGGTAAGAAGGAGTCCATGGCAGATACAGCACGTGTGCTTTCACGCATGTATGATGGCATTGAATATCGCGGTTTTGGGCAGGATATGGTTGAAACTTTAGCTCGATATTCTTCAGTGCCGGTTTGGAATGGGCTTACTAATGAATTTCATCCAACCCAAGTTCTAGCAGATTTATTAACCATGCAAGAACATTGTTCAAAGCCTTTATCTGAAATGATCTTTGCCTACCTTGGTGATGCGCGCTATAATATGGGTAATTCTCTTATGATTGGTGCTGCAAAAATGGGTATGGATTTTCGCTCCATTGCTCCTAACGGTTCACAAACTGATGCGCATATTGTAACGCTTTGTAAAGCCATAGCACAAGAAACTGGTGCAAAAATTACCGTCACTGACAATGTGCAAGAGGGTGTACTTGATTGTGACTTTCTATATACTGATGTTTGGGTTTCTATGGGCGAACCAGAGCATGTTTGGGCTGAGCGCATAGAGCGTTTGCAAAATTATAAAGTAACCTTAGATACTTTTGAGCAGACGAAAAACCCTAATTGTAAATTTTTACACTGTTTACCTGCTTTTCATAATACAGAAACCGCCATTGGAGAGCAATTATTTCAAAAGTATGGCATTGAAAGTATGGAAGTGGATGATAATGTATTTGAATCTTCGCTTAATGTTGCTTTTGATGAAGCAGAAAATAGAGTGCATACCATTAAAGCCGTCATGGTTGCTACCTTGGCAGATGAATTTGTGAACGTATAAATACGGAGTTTTAGGTGAGTTCTGTTGTAGTTATTAAATATGGTGGTCACGCCATGGATGACCCAAGGTTGCAAGCTCCTTTTGCAAGCAGCCTTAAAGATCTAAAAGATCAAGGTACAAACTTGGTGCTTGTGCATGGTGGTGGTCCACAAATCAATAGTTTACTTAATAGGTTGCAGATAAAAAGTAATTTTGAGCAAGGCTTGCGTGTAACTTGTCCTGCCACCATGGAAGCGGTGGAAATGGTGCTTTGCGGTCAAGTAAATAAAGCTGTTGTTAGCTTGCTTCAACAGGCTGGAGCCTTGGCTGTTGGTATTTGCGGTCAAGATGCACGCCTATTTGAGGCTAGGGTATTAAAGCCAGAACTTGGTCTTGTGGGTGAAGTTAGCAAGGTCAATGCTAATATTGTTAAAGTATTGCTTGAAGGTGGATATATTCCAGTTATAGCTCCTGTGGCAGCTCATAAGGATAGTAATGAACATAGGGCGTTAAACATTAATGCTGATACCGCGGCCGGAGCCTTGGCCGGAGCCTTGCAAGCAGATTATTTTGTGCTTGTTTCCGATGTGCCAGGTGTACTTGATGCCCAAGGTAATTTGCTACCACGCTTAACCAAAGCTGAAATAGAAACATTGAAGCAAGAAAATGTTATTTCTGGTGGTATGATTCCAAAGGTTGATGCTTGTTTACACGCTCTTGAGGTTGGGTGTAAAAAAGCTTTAATTCTTGATGGACGAGCTGAATCTAGTTTGCAACGCTATCTTGTCAATAATGAACCCTTGGGTACGGTAATTGAATCTTAGTGAGTAAATGATGCACCGCGCGGTATTTTTGTGTGTTTTTTTCATAAGTTTGCTGGCTTTTAAGCCAAGCTTTGCTGCCACCAGTTTTGAGCCTGCCTTTAAGACCTTAGGCATTTTTGATGATGCAGTGCGCATTGATGTAAATATTTGGTATCCCACATATAGTAGGCCTTCTCCGTCCAATTATGCCCCCTGGACCTTGCGTGTGGTGCGCTATGGGCGCAGTGCTGAAGGGCGTTTCCCTTTGTTATTGCTGTCGCATGATACAGGGGCTACGCGATTTTCATATCATGAAACTGCAGCGCAGCTGGCTAGAAGTGGATTTGTAGTTATTGCACCAGACCATAAGAATGATAATTTAACTCATATAACACATCCATTTACCTTGAAGCAGCTCACCGAGCGAGTACAAGAATTGCAAGCTGCCTTAGATATAGCTCTAAACCATGAAGCCATAAAGAATAGCGTTGATCCTGAGCGTATTGGCATTATAGGCTTTGGTATGGGAGCTAGTGCAGCATTATTACTTGGCAATGCAAAGCCTACAGGCACAGGTTGGGCGAATTATTGCGCCGAAACACGCCATGCAACTCTTTATTGTGGTAGGTGGGTGCGTGAGCGCATACAGAATATGGTTAACGCGTTGCCACTAAAAGAAAATTTAAGCCAAGAAAAAATCAAGGCTGTTGCCGCAGTATCACCTAGTGTTAACATGCTTTTTAGTCAAGACGCATTGATGAATTTTGCCCCTGACCTTTTATTGATAGAGGCCGGGGCAGATAGTGTTAATAAGCGCCCATGGACCACGGCATCTTTGCAAGATATGTTTCTAAAGCCCATACAATTTGTACATATTGAAGGGGTGGATACTCCAGATTTAATGTCTGCTTGTCCTCCAGATTTACGACAAAACCTACCGGAATTATGCGGTAATGCTCCACCAAAATTGCGCCGTGAAGCCCATCAAGTGTTAAATGCAGCGTTGATACAATTTTTTTTAGATACTCTTGGTCGAGTGCGAGAGCAGTAGGGTAGTTGCTATGCAAGACATGAAAATTTATGGTATAATTGGTCAACCTCTTGGACATAGCCTAAGCCCTAGTTTGCATAATTGGGCTTTTGCTAAGCTTGGATATGCAGGTATTTTTAAGGCTTGGCCCATAGAAAAATCACAATTAGCAGATTTTATTGTGGCTATGCGCACCTTAAACATAGGTGGAGCTTGTGTGACTATACCCTATAAAGAATGTATCATGCCTTTTTTAGATGAGATAAGCCCGCGTGCTAAAAGCATTGGCGCTGTAAATACATTATATTGGCAAGGACATAAGCTATGTGGTGAAAATACAGATGTAGACGGGTTTATGTTACCTTTATTAGTGCGAAAGGCACCGAGATCGGCCTTAATTCTTGGAGCTGGTGGTGCTGCTAGAGCAGTGATAATGGGTTTAAAAGAACTTGGTATTAAACAAATTTTTATTAGTAATCGCAATTCTGTTAAGGCTGAAGCCTTAGCCCAAGAGTTTGATATTGAGAGTGTTGCGTGGTCAGATAGATTGCAATGCCATACAGAGTTAATTATTAATACCACCCCTCTAGGCATGAAGGGTAGCTTTGAGGAATTAAGTCCATATAGTTTTGAGCATCTTTCAGAGCAAGACATGAAACATATGCTAGCCTATGATTTAGTGTATAATCCGTTAGAAACAAGGTTTTTGCGAGAGGCCAAGCAGGCAGGTCTTAATACACAAGACGGTCTTGATATGTTTGTGGGTCAAGCTCTAAGGCAAATGCAACTTTGGACCGAGCATAGCACTGACCTAGTTAAGACGCGTGAATTTTTATTAAATTTGCGCCCATAAAATCATCTAAAAATTAAGCCTTGCCAATTATTAAGTAAGCACTACTTTTTGAAACATGAAAAAACAAAAAATATCCATTGAAGGTGCGCGCCAGCATAACCTCAAAAACATTAGTCTTGATATTCCCCGTGATGAATTGGTAGTTGTTTGCGGTCCTTCTGGTTCTGGTAAGTCCACATTAGCTTTTGATATTGTTTATGCCGAAGGGCAACGCCGCTATGTGGAGTCACTTTCTGCCTATGCGCGGCAATTTCTCCCCCAAATGAATAAGCCGGCTGTGGATAAAATAGAAGGTTTATCTCCTGCCATATCGCTTGAGCAACAATCATCAGCGCGCAATCCACGTTCAACTGTGGGAACTGTTACAGAAATATACGATTTTTTAAGGGTATTTTTTGCGCGTCTTGGGCGCATGTACTGTCCGCAATGCGGAGAACCCATTGAGGCTCGTGCTGCTGATGAAATTATAGAAGATATATTGTCACTGCCTTTGGGTACAAAGTTTATGCTGATGGCTCCTTTAGTGGAACATCAAAAAGGTACGCATAGTGATAGATTTAAAAAGCTAAAGGCAGAAGGCTTTGTGCGTGTGCGGGTAAATGGAGAAATTTATACCATTGATGATGTTCCTGCCTTGGATAAAAATAAAAAACATACTATTGACTTAGTTGTTGACCGCTTGGTGCAAAAAGATGGCCTGCGTGGCAGGCTTGCTGACTCTGTGGAGCTTGCTTTACGCTATGGTGAAGGGCGGCTTATTGTGCATATACTTACTGATGATAAGGGTAAGGATATTATTCATGCCACTGCTTCGGTGTGTACGCGTTGCCGTATAAGTTTTCCTGCTCCAAGCCCGCAATTGTTTTCATTTAATAGCCCTCAAGGGGCATGTCCGCGTTGTGTAGGTCTTGGTACAGTTGATTATTTTGAACCACTACTTATTGCTCCCAATAAGGGGCTTAGCCTTGAAGGTGGAGCTTTGTTGCCTTGGGCTGGTTCTAAATATTTTGATCGCTATACAGACGCCTTGGCTGCCCTTGGGAAACGCTGGAAATTTAAGCTTTCAACTCCTTTAGCTCAATTTAGCCCAGATGCTCTTCAAGCTCTTTTTTATGGTGAAGATGAAAAAGGTAAAGCTGCGCATAACTCTCAAGGTTTGCGCCGTAATTGGATGGGGGGTAATGTGGCCATGGATGCAAAGGGTGACTATAATAGCACTGTGTTTATGGATAGCGATGATGCACAAGGCCTTGTGCCCATTGGTCCTAAGCGCTGGACTGGTGTTATCCCCTTGCTTGAAAAGGGTATGCAATATGGTGATGCGTGGCGAGAAACCTTAGCGCGTTTTCGTCAATCCACCCATTGCCCAGACTGTGGCGGAGCACGCCTGCGCCCTGAAGCTCTTGCTGTGCGAGTGAATGACATTAATATTCAAAAATTTTGTGCTCTTTCGGTAGAAAAGTCTTTGCACTGGCTTGAACAACAAAGCTTTAGTGGTCGTCATGCTCTTATTGCCGAGCCACTTTTGAAGGAATTGACTCACCGTTTAAGTTTTATGCGTGATGTGGGCTTAGAATATATTTCTTTAGGACGGGCCATGTCTACACTTTCAGGTGGTGAAGCACAGCGCATAAGGCTTGCGTCGCAGCTTGGTTCTGGTCTTGTGGGTGTTACATATGTTTTAGATGAGCCTTCTATTGGCTTACATCCTCGTGATAATGCTCGTTTAATTAGTACCTTACGATCATTACAGCAGCGTGGAAATACTGTGCTTGTGGTGGAACATGATGAAGCCACCATATGCGAAGCCGATACTGTCATTGAGCTTGGTCCAGGTTCTGGTTCTTTGGGTGGCGATTTAGTATTTTTAGGCTCTGTCTCTAAGCTTATGAAAAAAGCGTCTACATTAACAGCTAAATATCTTCGTGGGGATATGTATATACCTCTGCCCGATGAAAGGCGCGAAGCTACCAGTGAGTTAATTTTACAAGGTATTAATACCAATAACTTACAAAATATTGATTGCCACATACCACTAGGAGTGCTCACATGCGTTACTGGTGTTTCCGGTTCTGGCAAAAGTTCCTTAGTGGTTGATACCTTATACAAACATTTAGCCTTGGCACGCGGTATACGTGTGGATCAACCGGGTATTATTGCAGGCATGCAAGGGCATGAAAGTATTGAGCGCATTGTCGCCATTGATCAAAGTGCCATTGGGCGTACTCCGCGTTCAAATCCTGCCACTTATACTAAGGTATTTGATGAAATTCGTAATATTTTTGCTTCAACTACCGATGCGCGAAAACGTGGTTATACCGCCAGCCGCTTTAGTTTTAATGTGCGTGGTGGTCGCTGTGAGGCTTGCAATGGAGATGGGCAAATTAGGGTAGAGATGCATTTCTTACCCGATGTCTATGTCACTTGTGATATTTGTAAGGGTAAACGCTACAACCATGAAACCTTGGAAGTGCGCTACAAAGGGCTTAATATTGCCGATGTTTTAGATTTATCAGTGGCTAAAGCTAAAACTTTTTTTGAAAATTATCCTATTTTAGAGCGACGCTTAGCTGTGCTTGAAGATGTGGGGCTTGATTATTTGCGCCTTGGTCAACCTGCAACCACTCTTTCTGGTGGTGAAGCACAACGTATTAAAATATCGCGTGAACTTGGTAAAAAATCTTTGCCCGGCACCCTTTATATACTTGACGAACCAACCACAGGCTTGCATATGCATGAAGTTGGTAAGCTTATAAATGTATTACATAAATTGGTGGATAAAGGAGCTAGTGTTGTGGTTATTGAGCATAATACTGATGTTATTTTAAGCTCTGACCATGTGCTTGACCTTGGACCTGGTGGTGGAGAAAATGGAGGACTTATAGTTTCAAGCGGCACTCCTGAAGCCATTGTGGCAGATCCTAAATCTGTTACCGGTAAATTTTTAATGGAAGAACGGCGTCAAAGGCACAAAAAGAATACTTAGCACTTAAAGTTTTAGATTAACTTTATAAAGGCATGTCGCAAGCCTTTAAAAGCTTTAATATTTGTTCATGTACTTCCATGTCTGTGGCAGGGTCAAGCCCAAGCACAGAGGTTGAGGTCAGGCGCTGTTCCATAAGCTTGGTGCATGGTGAAATATTGATGCAAGTCTTGGGTAATCCTTGTATATTAAGTGTGCTTAAAACTTCTACATCTTTAGCTGTTGCTCTATTTAAGACTAAGACTTGCTTGTTTAACCCCATTTCTGCAGCCATAAGTCCCACTTGAGCTGCTATGCCCAAGGAATGCTTGCTTGGTTCTGCTACAATAATTAATTGATCAACACTAGCCACAGTGCCACGCCCTAAGTGCTCAACTCCTGCTTCTAAGTCTACTAAAACCCACTCCTTACGCTCAAGCACCAAATGCGCTAAAAGGGCTTTTAACAAAGCATTGGCCTCACAAGCGCAACCGCCACCGGCATGATGCAAACCACCCATAAGCAATAGATTTTTTTTGCCAACTTGAGTAAATCTTGGGTCATGCCCTATAACTGGCAAGGCAACAGACAAAGCCTCTGGTAAATCATTTACTTTAGGTGTAAGGGATAATAAAGAAGCCTCACCCATGGTGGTGCGCTGGTGCAATAACTCACGTTGTGCAGCAAGGGGCAAGGGGAGCTGATCATTGCTTAAACCACAGGCTTGCCCTAATGAGGTAGCAGTGTCTGCATCTACTAACCAAACATCTTGACCGCAAAGGGCTAGAGTGTTTCCAAGTCTTGCAGTTAGTGTGGTTTTTCCTACCCCACCTTTTCCGGCTATGGCTATCTTCATTATTTTGTCCCTATATGAGAGTGTTGACAAAACCTCTCTGGGAAAAACTTTTTTTGAAAAAAAAGATTTTTCCCAGACCCTTTTCAAAAAAACTTTTAGCGCCTCAAATATCACTAAGTGATATTTGAGGTCAGGTTATGGACAAAGCCCATATCGAATTTCAAATTTTGAAGCTTTAAATTCTAAATATGGAGAGACCCTCTTTGCTGCAATAACAATCACATTACAAATACCCCATAGGGAATTTGTAATCAGTCTTGGAAGAAACCTTTTGGTCACAAAAGGTTTCTCCCAAGTAGACTTTGTCTTTTTTAAGCAAAGTAATTTTTAAGCTACTTACTAAGCCCTAGTGCTACACGCTTAGAGGATATTCTGGCATCAATAAGCTCTGCGGCTTTAACTGCATCAGCTTCCACTCCAAAGCTTGCACCAACCACACCTTCTAAGCCTTCTACGGCAAGCTGTGTAACTAGGGGTGAGCCAAGAATGTGTGGGGGATGTCCAATATGAGTATAAACCCCACTGGCTACAGCATAAAGACCAATAGCAACGGCTTTTTCTGAATACCATTCAGGTGCAGATGCTGCCACAGGCAGATCAGATATATCAACGCCAAGCTCATTGGCAAGTAAACCGCAAAGTTGTAACACGCGTGAGTTATCAACACAGCTACCCATATGTAGTACTGGGGGTATTTTAAGGGCGTTACAAACACTTTTTAAACCAGCGCCTGCCATGTCTGCGCCTTCTGGCATAAGTAAGCCTGCTTTGCCAGCTGCTGTGGTCACACAACCAGTTACAAGCACAAGTATATCGCGCTTGATTAGCTCTTTCATAAGCCCAACGTTTAGTGAGTCGTGCTTAATTCTTGGATTATTACAGCCAACGACTGCTACTGCACCGCGAATGGCACCACTTTTAATGGCATCAAGCAGTGGGGCGGCAGTGCCACCAAGGGCTGCTAGTATAGCTTCATTGGAGAAACCAGTCATAATATCCATAGGTTCACTTGGAATATTTACGCGTTTTGGATCGCGCTTGCTAAAGCCTTCAACAGCACTACGCACAATGGCTTTGCCTTGTTCAAGAGCAGTGCTTGGTTTAATGTCATAGTGATCAGCACCGGTAAAGCGAGCTTTGGCTGCTGTGTCTATAAAGCGAGTATGATAACAAGAAGCCACATTAACTAAGGATGGCATAATACATTGATAATCAACTACAATGGCTTCAACGGCACCAGTAATAAGGGCTAGTTCTGTCATAAGGTGGTTGCCTGCCATGGGTACACCTTGGCGCATGAGTAGTTCATTGCCAGTACAGCAAAGACCAGCTACGTTAATGCCACCAGTAGCACCATTTTGCTTAGCAAGGGCTACTAATTCTGGGTCTTTTGAGGCGGCTAAAATTACTTCTGAAACTACTGGGTTGTGCCCATGTACTAAAATATTAACGCAATCTTCTTTGAGCACACCAAGGTTTGCTTTAGATGTTCTTGGAGTTGGTGTTCCAAATAGTATGTCAGATAGTTCAGTTCCAATCATGGAGCCTGACCAGCCATCAGCTAATGAACAGCGTGCGGAGTGCAGTAAAATATTTACAGCATCGTTATCAACGCCCATATGGGTGCGGTGCATCATTTCTGCAATTTCGCGGTCAACACCACGCGGAGTTATGTTTAATTTATTCCATAATTCACGGCGTTTGGCAGGCACACGGTTGATGAAGTTAATTTCTTTGCGGCGACTACCAAAGTCTGTAAAGAGTAGCTCTGCCAATTCTTTGGCAACACTAAGAGTCTCTTTATTTTCAACGTCAATGCCAAGTTCGGCAGCAATGCGGCGTAGTTTTTCTTCATCCTTAATGCTATAGTCTGGAGCTTTTTGGTCAGCCACTGCTTCAAGCACTTCAATTAAGTCACGCCCATGGTCAGAGTGACTGGCAGAACCACCTGCCACAAAACGCGCAAAGTTACGAGCTACTATAATGTCGGCATTGGCACCACAAACTCCAAGGGCTCTTTTGCCCTTGCCGTCTTCGCTGTGTACCACGCGGCATGGACCCATGCTACAGTTTTTGCAAGAAGTTCCAAGTTCACAGAATTTACATGCAGGTTGCTGTTGTTCAAAGCGGTCCCATACAGTTTCAATATTTTCAGCGCGAGCTTTTTCAATCATGGCAGTAGCGTCTTCCCAGATGCTTAGCTCTGTAGCGCATTTTTGTTTTTTTTCTTGACTCATGAACATCTCCTTGTGTTGTGGTTAGAGGTTGATATTATCTTTTATTTTTTTTGAACACTTGCTCATAAGCTTTGCAAAAACATAATCTTGAGATTTGGTATCACCTATGGCTTCGATGGGAATCTCAGCACGGGCCATATTTTTATGTCCACCGGCAGAACCAACAGCTCCAAAATTTTGAGAGGCAAGATCCCCCATATTCTTACTGCCGTCACCCCTAAATATGATAACAAGAGTATCGTTAAATACTCCACTTACGGCCACCCAGCGCAAACCATGTACTCGCGTAAAAAAGTCTGCAATAGCTACCAATAAATCTGGTGAACTTACATCACCCACATGAGTATGAGCACCAGTTTTGCATGTTTTTAAGGTGCGAAAGGCACGACTAAAAAGTGGCAACCAACTTAAAAGATACTCACTGCGCAAAATACGGCGCATTAAGTTAATATCTGCAAAGCGTGAAAGATATTGATAGGCTTGGAAGTCTGCAGCAATGCCTGATCGGTCAAAGGTTGCTGTGTCAGCGCGTATGCCATAAAGCAAGGCTGTAGCTAAAAGTTTGCCTGGACGTATATTTAAAAACTTCATATACCGCGTAATCATTGTGCAAGTTGCACCATATTCTGGTGAAATATCGATAAAGTCTGCGTCATATGTAATTTCTTCTGGAGCAGGGTGATGGTCTATGATAACAGAAAAGTTAATATCTTTGAAAGCCGGATTATGATTTGGTTGGGAGTCAATAATGGCAAAACGGTTAAAGTCATTTTGCATACTAGTTTCCCAAGTTTGTAGTGGTATACGCAAATAACGCAACATGGCCAAATTGTCAGGTCTAGTTACTTGGTTAATGCTGGCAATACTAACATCTTTTACGCGTGGGCGTAAAATACGTTTTAAGCCCATGGCAGCACCCAGAGCATCAGGGTCAGCCACAACTAATATGCACCATGAGTCATTTTTGCAAAGGGTACTGCGCCACTGCTGAATGCGTGTGGCAAGTTTGCTTTGGTTGTCTTTTTTACTCATGGCTGTAGTTCCAAAGTTCCTTTAGTATGGGGTATGATTGCTCAATGCCATGCCAATTAAAGATTTCTAACATATGGCAAATATTATGCGGTAGATGATGCATTAATTCGCGTACAACTGCTAGTTCCTTAACGGAAAAATGTTCTAGGGCAAGGTGCTCATCCTTTTTACCAGGTGCACTCCAATGTATTAATCGTACATGCTTAAGCAATGCACTTTGGCATAACATTTCTGTTTGATTAAACCCTAACATATGCCCCACGTCAAGGCAAATGCCTATGGGTGAGTGATGATTATTAAAAATTTTTGGATTAAGGTTAGCAAGGGGTGCGCCGTCAATATTTTCTAAAAGTATGGGAATTTGTGTTTGATTATACCATGTTTTGGCAAAGCTTAATAAAAGTTTTTCTTGCAAGTCTTGGTTGTTATCTATGGTAGCGGGGGGGTGTAAAACTGCTAAGCGTGGCTTTAGATATTGCACCTTGCCCATAACTTTAAGCGCAAGCTCTGCTGCCCTTTTTCCATCTAAATGCCAAGGTAAATCTACCGGTAAGTGCACATGCCAGTTTAAGGGTAGGTTAGCAAGTTCTTTAGGTAAGTCTTGATCAGTGTAGTTAAGACAGGCCTCGGATTCAAAAAGACATAGACCGACTTCCTGTACACGAGAAGCAAGAAATAAGGCATTGCCAGCCACGGTATCAGGTAAAACGCAAGAAGGGGCAGCAATAGGTAATTTATTCATAATTATAAATGGGTATGTATTTTTAATTCGCGTATAGGTCGTCTACCAATAAGAGCTAAGCCACCACGAACAATACGGTATATAAACCAAATCATAACTATACTAGCACAAGCAAGCATAGCAAAAATATATTGTAGAGCTAGGCGTATGGCAGGGTCAGCCCAAAGTTGTGCAAAGTCATTAATTTCTGACATGTCAGGTATTACAATACCCGTTGCTCCAAGTAAGAATATAGTGGTTGCACCAATAAGAAAAAGTAATAAAAGGCTTATTAAGAGGCTTCGGAAAATCCATGTGCAATGTTGTTCAACAAAGGCTGCACCTTCCTTGTTAGCTGCATAGCGCGATAAAAAAGATCCCACTAAGGCTACAAAGCATGTCACACCTATAACCAAGCTAAGTAAAGAAAGGGCGTAATAAATAAGCAGTGTCGTGTCAGAGGTGAGGATAGATTTTCCACCAAGGGTTCGAGCCATATTTTATCCTTATAAGCTATATATAAAATAAATTGTAATAAAATATGCGTTTATTGTAAATAGTATTATGTATTGTTAATAGGGCAAACGCA
>CAYJKC010000027.1:0-28580 GCA_964370675.1 uncultured Desulfovibrionaceae bacterium | reverse complement strand
AAGGTGCAGCATCCATTCAGGTTTCTGAAAACGATGCAAGGCCAAAATCTCCGCTTTACCGCGCGCCCAATTCCACCGAGTGGAAGGAAGTTAGCTGGGAGTGGATGATTAAAGAAATAGCCAAACGCATCAAGAAAACCCGTGACGAAACCTTCATGGTTAAAAATGCTAAGGGGCAAATGGTCAATCGTACCCTTGGTATGGCTTCCTTTGGTTCAGCTGCCCTTGATACAGAGGAATGCTGGGCTTTACAAGCCATGATGCGTTCTCTTGGGCTCATTTATATTGAGCACCAAGCCCGCCTCTGACACAGCTCCACTGTAGCGGCTCTGGCAGAGTCGTTTGGACGCGGTTGTATGACCAACCACTGGGCTGATATTGAAAATGCCGATTGCATTCTCATTATGGGCTCAAACGCTGCGGAAAATCACCCTATATCATTCAAATGGGTTACTAAGGCACAAAAAAAAGGCGCTAAGGCCATCCACGTTGACCCCCGCTTTACACGCACCTCAGCACGCTGTGATAAACATGCACATATACGCTCAGGTTCTGATATAGCCTTCCTTGGCGGTTTAATTAAATACATTCTCGACAATAAGCTTTATTTTGACGAATATGTACGCAATTATACCAATGCTGCCATGTTAGTAAATAAAGACTATTCCTTCAAAGATGGTCTATTCGTAGGCTATGACCCCAAAACACGTAGTTATGATAAGTCTAAATGGTCCTTCCAGGTAGACGACAAAAAAGTTCCATTGCGTGATGACACGCTTAAAAATCCTCTTTGCGTTCTTAATGTTATGAAAAAGCACTACGAACGTTATGACCTTAAAACAGTGTCAGATATGACAGGTGTTTCCACTAAGGATCTTGAGGAGATATTTAAGTTATACGCTGCCACTGGTAAGCCAAATAAAGCCGGAACCATCATGTATGCCATGGGTTGGACTCAACATACATACGGGGTGCAAAATATCCGCACCATGGCTATGGTACAGTTATTACTTGGTAACGTAGGTATAGCAGGTGGTGGAGTAAACGCATTGCGTGGTGAGTCCAATGTACAAGGCTCCACCGACCAAGCCTTACTTTCACACATCTACCCCGGTTATTTGCCCGTAGCAAAGTCCACCCATCAAACTTTTGATGAATATGTCAAAGCCACAACTCCTGTGTCTAATGACCCCAAAAGTGTTAACTGGTGGCAACATCGTGGTAAATATGCAGCAAGCTTTTTTAAGAGCTTGTACCCCAATGACGATGTACAAAAATCCTTTACTTACTTCCCCAAAGCCGATGCCGGTGTAAAAATGACCGATTACTACTGGATGAGCATTATTGGTGAAATAGCTAAGGGGAATATACAAGGTTTATTTGCTTGGGGCATGAACCCCACTTGTGGCGGTCCAGATGTAAACACCGCCCGCGATGGTTTTAAAAAGCTTGATTGGCTTGTAAATGTAAACCTTTATGAAAATGAAACTTCATCCTTCTGGAAGGGTCCAGGTATGGACCCCAAGACCATTGGGACAGAAGTATTCTTCCTACCATGTGCTGCCTTTAATGAAAAAGAAGGTTCCGTTGTAAACTCTGGTCGTTGGATGCAATGGCGTTATGCAGGACCAAAGCCCAAAGAAGGTACACAACCTGATGGCGAAATCATGTATTGGTTAGCCATGGAACTACAAAGACTTTACAAAGAAGAAGGTGGAGCATATCCAGAACCTATCGTCAACCTAGGCATTGACCTATGGGGTGATGGGCATGCCTTCTCAGCTGCAAAAGTTGCAAAACTTATGAATGGCTATTTTGTAAAGGATGTAAAAATTGGCGATAAGGTTTATAAAGCCGGCACACAAGTACCAAACTTCGTTGTATTGCAAAATGATGGCTCAACAGCTAGTGGAAACTGGCTGCATGCTGGTTCATGGACTGAAGCAGGCAATATGATGGCACGCCGTGATGCTACACAAACCGAAATGCAAAATAAAATTAACCTCTACCCTAATTGGTCATTTGCTTGGCCTGTAAACAGACGTATTGTTTATAACCGTGCCTCTGTTGACGCCAAAGGTCAGCCATATAACAAAGAAAAAGCCGTTGTAATGTGGCAAGATGGCAAATGGGTGGGCGACGTTATTGACGGTGGTGGTGCACCTGGCACCAAGCATCCGTTTATTATGCGCGCTAATGGACATGGTACATTATTTGGTCAAGGTCTTGCCGATGGCCCCATGCCAGAATACTATGAACCAATGGAAAGTCCTGTTAAGTCACATCCTTTCTCCAAGCAATTCAATAGCCCTGTGGCATTTATTGCAGAGGGAGTTAAGCTTTCTAAGGATACAACAAAATATCCCTTTGTGGGCACAACCTATCGTGTAACCGAACATTGGCAAACAGGTCTTATGACCCGCCGTATGCCATGGCTATTAGAATGCGAACCCCAGCTCTTTGCTGAAATTAGCAACGACCTTGCTAAGATTCGTGGTATTGCCAATGGAGATAAGGTAAAAATATCTTCCATCCGCGGTGAAGTTATTGCCGTTGCTATTGTGAGTGAAAGAATTCAACCCTTTATGATTAAGGGCAAACCTGTACATATGGTTGGATTCCCATGGCACTTTGGATGGCACAACCCACAAGATGGGGGCGATTCTGCCAACTTGCTAACTCCTGCTGTGGGTGACCCCAACGTAGGTATTCCGGAAAGCAAGGCATTTATGGTTAATATCGAAAAGGTGGTGTAATATGAAAGCTTTTTTTGTAGACTTAACATTATGTACTGCCTGTCGTGGTTGCCAAGTGGCTTGCAAACAATGGAAGGACCTTCCTGCAGAAGAAACAAAAAATTGGGGTTCACATCAAAACCCCAAGGATTTGTCAGGAACAACCCTAAAGCTTGTACGTTTTAAGGAATTACAACCAGAAGGCAAGGAAAAAATTGACTGGGTATTCTTCCCCGAGCAATGCCGACATTGCGTTGATCCACCTTGCTTTTATGCAGCAGAAGATGCAATCATTCATGATGAAAAAACCGGTGCTGTTGTTTTTACAGAAAAAACAAAGGATGCCGACTTTGCTACAATTCGTGAATATTGCCCTTATGACATTCCACGTCAAAGAGAAGATAAGGTTGCAGTAAAATGCGATATGTGCATTGATCGCATCCAAGAAGGCAAGTTACCTGCTTGCGTGCTAACTTGTCCTACCGGAGCTATGAGCTTTGGTGATGAGGCAGAAATTACTGCCATGGCAGAAGCTAGACTTAAGGAAGTTCTGCCCAAATATCCCCAAGCACAGCTAGGAGATGTGGGTTCTGTTCGGGTAATTTATCTCTACCCCTATACACCGGGAGAAATCTTCCCCAAGGCTGTAGCAGAAATAAGCCCCATGACTAGAAGAGAACTTTTTGCCAACATTGGCAAGAAGAAAAAAACTGCATAAATAAATTGGGAATCCATCAGCTTAGCTGGTGGATTCCCTTTAACAAAACCTTTTTGTAAATATTAAGCTTGTAGTTTAATTTATTAAATGGAATAAAAATCTATATTGCCCTATTATTTTTTATATCTTATCCGATAATTCTTCAAGATACATAGAACAAAATTAATATTCTGCTGGCTATATCATTGACTTGCTCGCTAAATTAATGTACTTTTTGCATACTTACACAACTAGACTGATCTCTAAAACCATTAATTTTGATTCCTAAAAACAATAATCATTCTATGTGAATTGACTAAAACTATATTACGAGGTGTGTTAAATATGCAATTTTAATGCATAAGCATTAAAAAATAATTTAAAACTTTTATGGGGGTATCATGAATTTATCGGTCACACAAAAGTTTATTCTTACTATTATAGTGCTTTTAATAGTAAGTGCAGGGTCAATTTTTTTAGTTTCCGCTTATAACTACAATAAACCGCTCACCGAAACACTTAATAATGCTATTCATGATGCTCAAAAACACTTCACCGCCCTCACCACTGCCATTGAAGCTGAATTTCTCGACAAAAGTATATTAGGTGCAAAATACGAAGGTCTTGCCCAAGCAGTAGCTAATAAAGACTTGTCCACTGTTGCTGCACTTGGCAAAGAAATAATGCAAATAACTGAATCTACCATAGTAACTATTACCGATGAAAGAGGTAACGTATTAAACCGTGCACACTCCGAAAAATTAGGTGATAGTATTGCCAAGCAAGATAGCATAGACACAGCCCTTAAAGGTACATCTAATACCAGCTTAGTTTTGGGCGTTGAAGCTACTTCATTTCGAGCATCAAGCCCTATATCCTACAATGGATCTATTGTAGGTACAATTTCTATTGGCAGTGCCATAACTGATACTAAATTTTTTGACTGGATAAGTAGTTTTTTAAGCGCAGAAGTGACTTTCTTTAAGGGTGATGTTCGCTTCATGACTACACTTAGAGATGCACAAGGTAAACGCATTATAGGAACATCACTAACCAATGAATCCATTAAAACCTTAGTTCTTAATGAGGGTAAAACTTATTTTGGCACCAATGAAATATCTGGTATTGAGTATTTATCAGCTTATTGGCCAGCAAAAGAACTTAAAGGCAAAATAATTGGTATGTGGTTTATTGGTTTGCCGGTAAGCACCGTACAGCAGATAAAGCAAAATGCACAAATATCTACTGTCATTATAAGTTTAATAACTCTTGGAATAATGCTTGTTATAGCTATTTTTGTAGGAATGCGCCTCACTGCACCTGTTAATAAAATAGCTAAATATGCATCGAGTGTTGCTGATGGTGATGCTGAAGCCACAATAGATGTCAAATCCAATGATGAATATGGACTTTTAGCTAAGTCTCTTCAATCTATGGTAGAAAAATTAAAGCAACAAAGCTTTTGGTATGAATCTATCTTAAACTGTATTCCATCGCCTTTAGCTGCTATGGATAAGGATAGAAACTTTATATTTGTAAATTCAGGTGTATGCAACATGCTTGGTAAGAAGCCAGAGGAGCTTATAGGCTTACCTTGCTACAATTGGGGCGCATCTATTTGCCGCACTGAAAACTGTGCCATTGAATCATGTGAAAGAGGTATTGATAATGTGAATTTTGAACAACCAGGTCTTGGGCACTTTAAGGCCATGGCTGCACGCCTCTATGACAGAGAAGGCAATCATGCCGGATATGTGGATATGGTGTTTGACAGAAATCAAGAAGTACAATTGCTAAACGATGCAGCACAAGCCCTTGTTAATGGTCGCCATGAAGCGGCAAATCAGCTTGAAAATATTGTTTCTAATATTGCTTCTGCCTCTGAGCAATTAACTTCGCAAATTGAAATTTCTACTAACGGCTCAGAAACTGCATCTGCCCGCATGACCGAAACTGCCACTGCCATGGATGAAATGAATAGCACTGTACTTGAAGTAGCTAAAAATTCAAATAATAGCGCGGAACTTGCTGAAACAACAAAAGAAAAAGCTACTGAAAGCTCAGAGGTTATTAAGCAATGCGAAAACACCATGTTACGCCTGCGCGAGGAATCTATAGAGCTTCGTAGCGGAATGGGTGATTTAGCAGGTCATGCACAATCAATTAATGCTGTCATGAGCGTAATTTCTGACATAGCAGACCAAACTAACTTACTTGCATTAAATGCTGCTATTGAAGCTGCAAGAGCTGGTGAAGCTGGCAGAGGTTTTGCTGTTGTTGCCGATGAAGTGCGCAAACTAGCAGAAAAAACCATGACCTCCACAGCTGACGTGTCTAACGCTATTATTGCCATTCAGCAAAGCACAGAGATGAATGTACGTCAAATTGATGCTGCGGTTAAAAGCATTGAAGAAGCCACAGAGCTTGCCATTAATAGTGGTGAGGCTTTGCATGGAATCTTAAATATGGCTGAAGAAAGTGCAGATGGCATTCGTGCCATTGCTACTGCCAGTGAAGAGCAATCTGCTACTTCTGATGAAATTGCAAAATCTATTGTAGATGTGAGCAATGTGGTCAATGATAATACCAATGCTATGATGGAAGCAACCCAAGCTGTAAATCTTTTGAGTGATCAAGCTCACAAACTATCTGACCTTATTATGGAATTAAAGAAATAATAAAATTACATATTAATCACATTGTATAATATATTTGATGCTATAATCTAAGAAACAATGTGTAACATCTTAAAAGCCATTGAAACTGATTAGTTTTAATGGCTTTTAAATTGAACAACAAACACTATCCAATATAGCAAAAAAAAACAATTATCTAATACCAAAACTTAATATATTTGTTGCACCAAAGCAAAACATTGTCTAAAGTAAACATTATACAAGATGAAAAGCGTAAAGAACATTTTGTATTTGTTTGCCTAAAATATTATGCAAAAGGACTTTCATGTACTGCCTTACCAAATATACATTGATTCACCGTTTAAAAAAACTTATTCTGTACTTCATATTACTGATAATAGCGTTTATTATACTGCCTGTGCATGCAAGCCTAGCTATCTCCATAGATAAATTTTCTCTAAGCCAAGAAGAAGAAAATTTTATTAAGCAAGCAAATCCCATTGAGGTTTCTTATGATGCCTTCTGGCCTCCCTTTGAAAAGTATGATGAAAAAGCACAAAAAATTCAGGGTATAAACTATGAAATCCTTATGCTCATTGCAGATTTAACTGGTTTAAAGTTTAATTTTCTTCATGGACTTACCTATGCAGAGGCTCTTGATAACTTAAGTCACGGTAGGACAACCATGCACTTAAGTTATGATACAAACCATGAAAAGGCACAAGAGTTAAATGCTTTAATATCAAATACTTTTCTTGCAACACCCATTGCCATGATTGGCAAAAAATATCAAATTTTAGATAGTAGTGTTTTTGCCGTATCAAAGCTACATCCTGTCATTATAAAATTTGTCAAAAATACCTTTCCTAAAAACACAGTGCTTGAGTTTGAAGACATCAACGATGCTTATAAGGCCGTTGAAAATGGAGTAGCAGATTTTACCCTTGAAAATGTACATGCGGCTCGTGTAGCCATTGTAAATGGAGAATATCCACTTTTACATATTGTTAATATATTACCTCTTTATGACAAATTTTCTTTTATTTTTAATAAAAATGTTGACCCACGTCTCATTTCCATTTTTAACAAAGCCATTGCAGCCTTTCCACAAGATAGATTTAGCAATATTGTGCTAAGTCACACCACACAACCAAGCTATACATCGCAATTAATGCGCTCACTATCACACGCGAGCGTCGATCTTTTAATTGGTGTCATTGCGCTGCTTATCATTTTAATAAGTGTGTTGTTTATTTATGGGAAAAAACAGCTTAAAATGAAAAAAACTTTACAAATGAAGCAAGATCAAATGCAATCCATGCTTGATGCTTTACCCATGCCCTTATACATAGCTGACATGGAAACATATGAAGTTTTATACTGTAATAAAACAACTTACGATTTTTTTAAATGCAGTAACATTGTTTCTAATGCTTGCCATAAAATTTTTAGGAATCTTGATAAACCCTGTGCAGATTGCACCAATGATATAATTAAATCATTATCAACCCCTTATATCTGGGATCGTTATGATGAATCCATAAATAAGCACCTGCAATTAGTAGACTCATGCATAAAATGGGATGATAAGAAAAAAGTTCGCCTATCTATTATTACTGATATAACAGATACTTTGGTTGAACAAAAAGAAAAAATGGAGCAAGAGCTCAATACGATTATGTCTGAAAATCTCCCTTTGTGTACTTCGGTTTGGAATCTTGAAGGAGATATCATAGACTGTAATCAAGAGTCATTACGTGTATTTAAATTAGCTACCAAACAGGAGTTTATAGATAATTTTTATTTAATGTCACCCGAGCATCAACCTGATGGGAGAAACTCAGCTAAGGCCATAGCCCAAAACCATGTTAATGTACTTAGAGATGGATACTGCCGATTTGAATGGATGCACAATGATAGTACGGGTGAATTAATACCTTGTGAGGTTATCCATGTACGCTCACAGTTAGCTGGAGAAGACATTGTCATAGCCTATGTAAAGGATTTACGCGAAATTAAAAAAGCTCAAGAGTTACTGCATGAAGCAGAACTGCGCAATACCTTGATGCTTGACTCCATGCCTATGGGTGTACACTTTTGGGATGATAAAGATAATCTTGTTTATACTAACATGGAATCAGTAACTCTTTTTGGCTTTGAAACTAGAGAAGAATTTATACAAAATTTTCATAAAATTCATCCGGAATTTCAACCAGATGGACGTAGATCTGTCGATGTTGTGCAACAGCAAATACATGATGGACATACTCATGGAGTATGTAAATCTGAAATGCTTTGCTTAAACGTTGTCACAGGCGAAGAGATACCTGTAGAAATTTTTATGGTACGCACTTCTTATCAGAATAAAAGTGGTCTTATTATTTACTTTAGAGATTTACGCGATCACTATGCTATGCTTAAAGAAATTCATAATCACGAGCTCAAATTGCTTCAGGCAAAAGACCTTGCTGAACAAAGTGCCAAGACTAAGAGTGAATTTTTAGCAAATATGAGTCATGAAATCCGCACTCCCATGAACGGAATATTAGGCCTTTTGCATCTTCTTGAGCAAACAAGCATGGACGAAACTCAAAACGACTATTTACAAAAAGCATCATTTTCTGCCAATAGCCTCATGCGCATTATAAACGATATACTAGATTTTTCTAAAATTGAGGCTGGAAAGCTTGAAATGGAAAACAAACCTTTTACCTTGCAAGAAATCACACAAGAAATAAAAGACTTATATGAACCAAGTAGTCAGGAAAAAGGATTAACATTTAATATTCATTTAGGTGAACATCCAAACACTATCTTGCTTGGTGACGCTTTGCGTTTAAAACAGGTATTATTTAACCTTATAAGCAATGCTATTAAATTTACTACTCAAGGGAAGGTCACCTTAGAAGTGGAGTGTATTCAGCATGATGAAAATCATCGAAAATGCCAATTTGCAGTAAAAGACACCGGAATAGGATTAAACCCCGAACAAATTTCAAGGCTATTCACTGCATTTTCACAAGCAGATAATACAGTAACGAGAAAATATGGCGGCACAGGTTTAGGACTTGCCATTTCTAAAAACATTATTGGCATGATGGGTGGCAATATATGGGTTGAGAGCGAGCCGGAAAATGGTTCTACCTTTTTTTGTACAGCCATATTTAAAGTTGCATCAACTACACAAGTCCCACTAGAAACAGCGCATGAAATACAAACTCAAAACGTGACTGAGCAAGTTTGCGGACACTTGCTCTTAGCAGAGGATAATGAAATTAACCAACTGGTGGCCCAAGAAATATTGCTGTCTGCCGGATTTACCTTAGACATTGCCAACAACGGGCAAGAAGCCTTAACAATGCTTAAACAAAAAAATTATGATGCCATTCTCATGGACATCCAGATGCCAATTATGGATGGATATACTGCAACCGAACAAATACGCGCTCAAGAAAAATATACCAATCTACCTATTATTGCCATGTCTGCCCATGCCATGAAGGGTGATAAAGAATTAAGCATATCCCATGGTATGAACGACCACATTACTAAGCCTATAGATGCAAATAAACTTCGTAATACACTAAGCTTTTGGCTTACAAAAGCACTTAATTAGCATGATTTTAATGACACACTGGCAAAATTAAAGGAAAAAATATGAATGGTCAAACCAGTGTTCACATGGAATATTTTCATTTCTTAAAGCATGTAGAAGCATTAGAAAGCATGCTGCAAAATCAACTCATTAAGCCTGAAATATACCAACAAATTGAAAATAACCTTGCAACATTTGAGCTTTGGGGTGCTCATAAGCAAGCGGCCATGCAAGTATTGCATCGATTGGCAGAGTTAATACCGCATGAAATTAGTGAAAAAATGCCCCATCTATCACGCCTTATCTCAAAAAATATTCACCCATATTTTTCACAAAATCCATTTTGTTTTGTTTTTGCAACTAATGATAATTATGCACCATATCTTGGCGTTGCTTTATGGTCACTAAAAATGCACACAGCTCAGCATAATATATGTGATGTGTGCATCTTACATACTGACCTTAGTCTTAAACACCAAGCAAGCATAAAATCACTGCAAAATGAAAACTTTTCTATACGCTTTATTAATATTACATCTTTTTTGTCTGATCTTGATGTAGATATTTTTAAAACTCATGCCCACTTTAGTAAAGAAGCCTACTACCGTTTTTTTATTCCAAAAATTTTTATAAATTATCAAAAAGTAGTTTATTTAGATTGTGATATGCTTTTTTTAAAAAATATTACTGAATTACTAAATATAAATTTAAAAAACATGCCAATGGCAGCTGTATTAGAATATAAATTTAAATGTAAAGTAGAGTTTGATGAAATATTAAATAACTACGCAAAAAACGTACTTAAATTAGTAGATGTGCAAAAATACTTTAACTCCGGACTATTAATATTTGACATTAAAAAATTAAATGAGATTAATTTTACCAAAAAATGCATTGAAAAATTGATAGAAGTGCAAAGGCCAAGAACTGTAGACCAATGCATTATCAATAGTGTTATGCAAGAAAACATAACATTTCTTAACCCGATTTGGAACTTACAAACCCACGTAGAATTAGAAGAACTAATAAAATTTGTTCCGTCAGAAGATTTCAAATCTTATACCAAGGCTTTACAAAATCCTTACATCATACATTATTGTTCACCCATAAAACCATGGAATTCACAAGACATTCCATTTTCAAAATTGTGGTGGAGTTATGCGCAAAAAACTATTTTTTATGAAAATATATTAAACCAACGAAGCTAACTTGACAGTAAAAGCATATGTTAAAATATTTATCTCAATACGACTACATTTTTGAATCAAAGCAAGAAAAATCATGTAATATCTATGATATAAACTACATATGGCAATGCTGGTTACAAGGTACAGAAAGTGCACCTAGCATTGTAAAGTCATGCCTAAAGAGCGTTGAGCATTACCATGCTAACTTAAAAATTAAAATTTTAGACCTGAATAATGTGCAAGAATACATTCAAATTCCTAAACATATTTTCCTTAAATTTCAGCAGGGAATTATTGGGCAGGCCCATTTTAGCGATTATATTCGTGTAGCATTACTTGCAAAATATGGCGGAACTTGGATAGACTCCACTGTTTTATTAACCGATGCGATCCCCAATGAAATTTTGGCACAAGACTTTTTTGCTTATAAGTTTCCACCTTGGTGCAAGCTATCAAACATACCACAGCTAGACTATATTTTTTCTACTCAAACTAGGAACATTGATAAACGGTGTTTTTCTAATTGGTTCATGCATGCAAAGCAGAGTAATAGACTGATTATGTTGATTAAACTATTTTTAGAAGAATATTGGTCACGCGAAAATACGGCTTTTGACTATTACATGTTCCACCTTTATACAACCTATGCCATATTGAAAGATTATGAATGCAATAGAATATTTTTTAATATGCATGAAATTTCAAACGCATATCCACACTTGCTCCAGCAATGCCTTTCAAAACCGCATGACGCAGACCTTTTTAATAAAATCAGACACTTAACCAATATACACAAACTTACCTATAAATTACCATCTTCTCTGCCCAAAGATTCTTTTCTTTGTCATATAAACACTTTATTTTAATTATTAATATTTTTATGACACGAACAGTGCTAATTTCCTTTACTTTATAAAAAAAAAGGCAGATAATGTAACATTAATTTGCCGTAACTACAAACCATTAGGATTTTAATATACATGTTTGCACTTGCTTCATTAAAAAGAAACTTTGCTGAAGATTTTCTTAGAATTTTTCCATTATTAAATCGCAATTTACGTATACGCACTTTCATGATTTTTTTGCTCATGGTCATACAAAGTGTGCTTGAGCTTTGGTTCATATTTGTTCTTGCTAATATGGGTCTTGCCTTAACTCATAGCGAAGGTTTACGGAGCTCTGCTTTTTTCCAAATACTTTTTACCATATCTCCTGCTCTTGATGTTTGGGCACAAGATCCAAGACGCTTACTGATTATATCCGGTGTCTTGGTAGTTGTGATTTGCTTCCTTAAAAGCATTGTAAGCTTTGTTGAAGCTCGCGCATCTATCCTGCTTGGTGAAGATATTTCCCTAAGTATTGGTAATGAAATTATGTCGCGTTATCTTTATCGCGATTATGCATGGCATCTTTCTTCTGCTAGTACTGTCATGTATCAGCGTATGCAGTGGCGCGGACACCTTGGCTCTATGCTATCTACACTACTTGTTATGTATTCCCTAATAATTACGGTAATTCTCTTATTTGGTAGCTTAGTTGTGCAAGAGCCACTACTTACTACCATTGTCGTTGCCACTACCCTGTTTTCGGGCATTATTTTCTTTCGTGCCGTAAAGGGTAAGGTGGATATAAATGCTAAAATTGCAGCTGATTGTGCCTTAAAAGAAACTAATGTTATTTTATGTGCTACCAAGGGCATTCGAGAAGTATTAATATACCGCCAGCAGGAAAAGTTTTTAAATGCCATAATAGAAAATAACTTACGAGGCCGCAAGTCACGCAGTTTCAATCATATTGCACCTACTGCCCCATCTTGGTTGCTTGAAAGTATAGGCTTTTTTACAGTTGTTGCAGCCATAAGCTATTTAGTTTTTATAGAGCAAGCTAGCATCGAGCGTATTTCTGCTGCTTTAGGCTTATTAGTAATTACGGCTTGGCGTGTTTTACCATATTGTAATCGTATTATTAGTTTGCAAATTTCAGTACGTGCATTTCGTGTCATGGCCACTGCTGTGGTGGAATTATTAGAGCAATTACGAGCTTTACCCTCTGAGCAACTAATAGAGCCAGATCCCAACTTTACCTTTGATAAGAATATTACACTGCGAAACATAAATTTTAAATATGGTGACAACAATGACTATTGCCTAAAAAACATTAACATACGCATTGAAAAAGGTGAAAAAATCGGCCTTATTGGTACTTCTGGAGGAGGCAAAAGCACTCTTGCTGGGATTATGAGTGGTTTATTGCCACCAAGTACTGGAGATATTAAAATTGACGATACAAAACTTAGCCCAGAAGGTGCTGCGGCTCTTGCCTCAAAAATTGGTTATGTTCCGCAAACTCCATTTTTATTTGCTGGTACATTAGCTGAGAATGTGGCTTTTAGTGAATGGGGTGACCCTTATGATCCTGTGCGTGTACGCGAAGCTTGTCGTAAAGCTGCCATAGATTTTGTTACTGACGATGATGAAAGTTTAGAGCTTAAAATAGGTGATAATGGTGCCGGATTATCCGGCGGTCAAGCTCAACGTGTGTCCATTGCCAGAGCTTTATACACTCACCCTTCCATTCTTATTTTTGATGAAGCAACCTCTGCCCTTGACCAACACAATGAAAAGGCTATTCAAGATACTATTGATACCTTAGCAGATGATATTACCTGTGTAATTATAGCACACAGACTTAGTACCGTAGAAAAATGTAACAGACTTATCTGGTTAGAGCATGGTGAAATTATCATGGAAGGACCAACTCAAGAAGTATTAAAATCCTACATTGAATCACCAAATATCAAAGAATGCTAAAAGTTGATTAAGTAGTAAATTATGTACATGATCTTAAATTTCAAAATACGTGGTGACCACGCAGGTAAGCTGGTTGCACTAGAAAAAAATGAAGATTTTCCCTTTGATATCAAAAGGGTTTACTACATTTGGGATACTGAAAATCAAGTGGTTCGTGGTAAACATTCACATAGAAGACTTGAGCAAGTGGTGGTTTGCCTTGCTGGCTCATGCGATTTTATTTTAGATAATGGTAGAGAAAGAAAGGTTGTAACACTAGATAATCCAGCGCAAGGCTTATATTTAAAAAACAATATTTGGAGAGAATTTACTAACTTCTCTGAAAATTGTGTGCTCATGGTTCTAGCATCTGATCACTATACAGAAGATGATTATATTAGAGATTACAATGTTTTTCTTGAAGAGGTGGATAAATGATTTTTTCCTTTAATAATGTGAAACTTAAAGGTATTTCTGCCGTTATACCTCCACATGAACTGTCTCTTTTAGAAGATAAAAATCTCTACAATGGAGATGCAAAAAAAATTCAAAGAGTTATTGAATCTTCTGGTTTTTTAAATCGCCGTGTTAATGCTACTCAAGTAATGACCTCAGACCTTTGTCTAAAAGCTGCCAAGGATTTACTTGAAAAAACAAATACATCTAAAGATGATATAGACGCATTACTTTTTATTTCATATACTCCAGACTATTTAATGCCTGCTACATCATATGTATTACATAAAGAATTAGAGCTTGCTAAAGAGTGTGTTGTCATGGACATTCCCCAAGCCTGCTCTGGCTATGTGCTTGGGCTATATCAAGCTGCCATGCTCATTAATGCAGGATGTAAAAAAGTATTATTGCTAGTGGGAGATAGTTTTTCAAAATTTTCTGATATGTTTAACAATAATACAGCACCAGTTTTTGGTGATGCCGGCACTGCAAGTCTTATTGAGTTTGATAGTAATGCCAATCAAATTCATTTTAACATTCATTCAGATGGCTCCGGTTATGACTCTTTAATGTGTAAGCATGGTGGATTTAAGAACCCACCGCATAAAGATTTATTTTACGATGATGGCAGTTTTATGTATAAATCCCATATGGATGGTGGAAGAATTTTTGAATTTACCATTTCAGAAATTGCTCCTAGCATTGAGCAACTTCTTGAGCGAACTAAGTTTGCAAAAGAAGACATTAATTATTTTGTCTTGCATCAAGCAAATAAATTTATTTTAGAAAACATTGCCAGAAAACTAGGAGTTGAAGAAACTAAATTACCCATGGGAACCATGACTAAATATGGTAATCAATGCGGAGCATCCATTCCTTGCGCCATGGTAGATATGCTGCATGAAGAAATAACAAACAATAATAACAAAATGTTATTGTCTGGCTTTGGTGTAGGTCTAAGTTGGGCAAGCGTGATTATAGATATTAATAAAATTTACTGTTCAGAAATAATGGAATATGAGGTGTGAGATGACCAAGGCTGAGTTTTTAGAAAAACTTTCTAAAGATATACTACAACTAGATAATATTATTAAAGAAGATACAGCATTTGAAGAAATAAGCGAATGGGATTCTTTAGCCCAAATTGCTACCATATCATTTTTCGACAAAGAGCTTGGCATAAGCATAAACTTTCAAGAAGTGCAGGCGGCTAAGTCGGCTCAAGATCTATTAAAGGTTTTTCACAATGCAGAGTAAAAAATTGGTTATAATAGGTACTGGTGAAACTGGACTCCTAGCCTATGAATATTTTACCAAAGACTCTGATTATGACGTGGTAGCTTTTTCTGTAAATGAGCAATTTATCACAGAAAAAACCTTGCAAGATTTGCCCATAGTGGCACTTGAAAATATTGAAGCAACTTATCCTTCAACAAAGTATTCTCTTTTTGTGGCCATGGGTTCAGCGGAGCTAAATCACGCGCGTGCAAGAGTATATACGGCTTGCAAAAACATGGGCTATACTATGGCAAGCTATGTTAGTTCGCGCTGTTTTGTTTGGGATAATGTGCAGATAGGTGATAATTGTTTTATTCTCGAGGGCAATATATTACAAGCCTTCACCAGTGTAGGCAATAATGTGGTTATGTGGAATGGTAATCATCTTGGTCATCGCTCCAATATTCACGACCATTGCTTCATTTCATCACATGTTGTTATTCCAGGTTTTTGCGAAATTGGCGAATATAGCTTTATGGGTGTAAACTCTGCTGTTGCTGATACAGTAAAAATTGGCAAAAATAATTTCATTGGCATTGGGTGTAATATACATAAAGACACTCAGGACGACAGCGTTTTTCTTGAAAAACCCACACAACAAGCAAAAATATCCGCTACCATGTTTTGTGGCATAAAGGGGTAAGCTATGGAGTGGGAAAAAAAAGGCTTAATCTATTGTCCTGATGGCTCAAGTGAGTGGATGAATAATACTGTTTTAACACCAGAGCCATTTATGCTCGATGATGAAACTATTAGAATTTATTCATCTTTTCGCGATAAAAACGGTGTGGGACGCATTGGCTATATAGATATTGCTGCTAAAAATCCTAAGCAAATACTTGGTATATCGCAACAACCTGTACTAGACATAGGCAACTCTGGCTGCTTTGATGATAATGGCATGTTGCTTGGTGAAGTTATTAGGGTTAATGATGAAATTCGCATGTATTATGTTGGATTTCAATTAGTTAAAAAAGTTAAATTTTTAGCTTTCTCGGGGCTTGCTATTTCTACAGATAATGGCAACTCTTTTACAAGAGTGCAGCAAAATCCTGTACTGGACCGCGCAGATGAAGGAATTTTTGGGCGCTGTATACACACTGTAATCCAAGATGGTGATATATTTAAGATTTGGTACGCTGTAATTCATGACTGGACCTATATCAATGACATACCATATCCTACTTATTATATTAAATATATTGAATCAGAGGATGGTATAAATCTTGGTAAAGAAGGCAAAACTTGTGTACAATGCATGGGCAATGAATACCGCATCGGTCGCCCCAAGGTCAGAAAACTTAAAGACCATTATGAAATGCGCTATACTTTTGATACCTTAGATAAAGAATACAAGGCTGGCTATGCCACAAGCTCTGATGGCAAAAATTGGGAGCGTAAAGATCATGTGGGTAGGCTAGATATTTCTACCAGCGGTTTTGATTCTCAAATGGCATGTTATCCTGTTGTTACTGAAACAAAGTACGGAACATATATGTTTTATGCTGGCAACGACATGGGTAAAACAGGCTTTGGTTATGCGGAGCTTATGCCAAAATGATAACAGTAAAACAATATACCGCTGAACATAAACACGCTTGGGATGAGTTTGTAGCAAATTCAAAAAATGGTACATTTATGCTCCATAGAGATTATATGGAATACCATCAAGATAGATTTACAGACTTTTCGCTGCTATTTTATGATGATGAAAAACTCATTGCGCTTTTACCGGCATGTATCAAAGATAGCATTGTCTATTCACACATGGGTTTAACATACGGTGGATTTATTACTGGTTTAAAAATGACTGCTTCAAAAATGCTCAATGTTTTTGAAGCATTAAAAACTTATTTATTAGATAGCAATATTATTGAAGTATATTATAAATGCATGCCTAAGATCTATCACACTTATTTTGCTGATGAAGATTTATATGCTTTATTTAAAAATGGTGCACAGCTTGTAAGGCGTGATATTTCTACGGCTATTTGCTTAAAAAATAAATTAAAATTTTCTGACCAAAGAAAGCGTGGAATAAAAAAAGCCTTAAAAAATAATTTAGAGGTTAGATGTAGCAATGACTATATTAGCTACATCGATATGCTCAATGAAATTTTGAAAGAATATCATCAAACAAGCGCTGTGCACACGGCAAAAGAGCTTGAATATTTAGCCTGCAAATTCCCCAATAATATTAAATTATTTTGTTGCTTTGAAGAAGAAAAATTACTTGCAGGTGTTGTCATATTTGAAACTGAACAAACTGCACATGCCCAATATATAGCTAACTCCAACACAGGTAAAAACCTTGGCGCACTTGATCTTACAATGGACTATCTAATCAATTTATATGGTGAAAACAAACTCATCTTTGATTTTGGCATTTCAACTGAACAACAAGGCACAGTATTAAACGAAGGCTTGATAAATCAAAAAGAAGGGTTTGGCGGTAGAGCCGTCTGCTATGATACCTATAGGTGGAGTTTATAAATGGCAAAAATTTTATTTGCAGCTAGGTCAAACATTATTTGGGCAGGAGATAATGCTTTTGACCCCTATTACGAAGCTCTACTTTTAGAACTAAAAAAAAATAACCATGATATTCTGGTGATTAGAACCAATGATATTGTTGGCTTTGATAATGAAAGCCAGCACCGCGGTATAGATATAATTATCAAAGAAAAAATTATACAATTTAAACCTGAGCTAATTATTGCTGCCAATAATTCACTACCTGATTGCATTTACCCAATTACAAGCTGCCCCATATTGCTTTTAATGGCTGACACAACTTCATTTTTTGAAGGTAAGGAATTTATTAAAAAGCACATTGAAAGATACACCTTCTTGCATTGTGGCTGGGATTCGTGTTTTTATAATGATTGCATAAGACTTTTTAATAGCAAGCCTGAGCAAAATGTTAATATTGGTTATCACACAGCCATACAAGCTCAACACCTTGATATTTTTTATAATATATCATTTGTAGGCACTATAGGATGGGGGCGAAGTGCTGATAAAACGTTTTTACACCTACAAAACAACAAACAATTAGAAGAATTTATACAAAAATTCAAATTTACTAATGGAGAACTTTCTCAAGACACAGCAATTCTTAATGTGCTCACTAGCAATATGCGCATAAAAACATTAGACGCTCTTACCGATTTAGGGTTAAATATCTTTGGTTGGAAAAACAATATGGTCCTTGCTCTGCCCTATTCCATTGAGCTTGTAAAGTGTTTTAACTTTAACCCCATGCTAACATTAAGTGACACACAAAACATGCTCAACTCTTCGGTCATATCCCTTACAGTGCCCAATGCGCAAGCCGTAAATGGCTTGTCTTGGCGCGTGGCAGATATTTTGGCATCCAATGCATGCTTAGTTTCTCCACCACAAAAAGATTTAAAAACCATCTCCCCATATATAGAAATCCCAACCTACACAAGCCCTGCTGAAGCAAGAGATGTTTGCCAAAGGCTACTTAAAGATGAAGCATGGCGAAAAGATGTTGTAATGGCAAGTCAAAAAGCCGTGGATGAAAAAAATCGCTTTTCACACTTATTAGAATACCTGCAAGATATTTCTGGCATAACTTTATGTAATACCACAAACTCAGATCATGCTGGCAAATTTGAATTAATAAGCGCCGCTAGTATTCCAAACAGATTTCTTTTGCCAAAGGGAGTACTTCAAAAAATGGCCTATTACTCCATGCGCCCAAGGCTTTTTATGAAAAAGTTTAATGAAAAATTTTGTAAAGCAGATTAATTTTGTATCATAACTTTTTATATTACCAAGTAAAATAGTTTCAATAATGGAATATGGTCAAGGAAAATTTGTTCGCTTGAGAGAAGTTAAAGTTGAAGATGCTAAATTTATTCTCTCTTTAAGGTGTGACCCCCATAAGGCAAGGTTTTTAAATACCACAGAAAATAATCTTGCAAAGCAAACTAACTATATAAAAGATTATTTTAATAAAAAGAATGAATATTATTTCATTGTGGAAAATTTAATCGGCATAAAAATTGGCACATTTAGGATTTATGATATTCGCCATGATAGCTTTGGCATTGGAAGCTGGCTCATGGTTGATGGTGTTGCATCACATGAAGCCATGGAGGCAGACTTTTTAGTGCGTCAATTTGGTTTTGAAACATTAGGTTTTGAAAAATGCCACTTTGATGTGCGTAAAAACAACCTTAAGGTGTTAAATTATCACAAGCTTATGGGTGCAAAACAAATAGCTGAAAATGAGTTAGACTATTTTTTTGAATGCCATAAAACAGACTACTATAAGCAAGCCAAAAACATACTTGATTAATGAATACAAATGTCTAGAATATTAGTATGCTTATCTAACGTAATCACACATAAAGGTCAAAAACGATATGTGTGTTTTTATGAAAACTTCTTAAATGCTCTTAAAGACAGTGGAAATGAAGTTTTAATTTTTATTCCTCAAGATTTCAATGAATTTGCCTTTATGTCTAATAATACTTTGCAACAGTATATTGATGAAGATAAGTTAAGACATGATATTATAAGCTTTGACCCAGAATTAATTATCTCATTTAACTACGCTGTATATGATAAATTAATAGAAATCACTCATTGTCCATTTGTTATTTGGAATGCAGACTTAGTCAATTTTTGGAATCAAGTTGATGTAATCCAAGCTAATTTGCACAGATTTACATTTTTCTGTTTTGGTAAGCCAAGCATTAAAGACTTGCAAAGTAATTTTCCACACATCTCATCTAAACAAATTCACGTTATGCCCCCAGCAACCAGCATCCAAGCTGAAGACATAGAACAAGATAAAAATATTTCCTTCATCGGGACAAATTTTGTGCTTCACAATCATTATTGTGATTTCATAACAAATTTAACTTTTGAAGAAAAACAACTCTTTAATCAAGCTTTGCATGATGCACAAAATCAACTCTATAATAAACCACTAATTCCAAATACTAATAAAGCAGAGTTAGAAGCATTCAAAACCAAAATGTTTAATCAAGACATACAAATCACTGCATACATAGCTGCTCAAAAAAGAGTAAGTACAGTCTTAGCTTTAAGTGACCTTGGACTAACTCTTTACGGACATGCATGGGAACATTTATCCTCTATGCTACCTAACTTAGTGACAATTTTTGATGACCGCATGGTCTATACATCTAAACACAATCAAGACATTTATAACTCTTCCAAAATTTGTTTAAACTCCATGCACCCTCAATGTAGCAATGATCTTTCTTGGCGTGTTCCTGATATCATGGCTAGTAATGGATGCTTATTTTCTGAGCAATCCACATCGGTGCAAGAGATTTTTGGAAATTTTTCTATTCCCATGTATTCTA
This sequence comes from uncultured Desulfovibrionaceae bacterium, assembly GCA_964370675.1. Taxonomy (GTDB): domain Bacteria; phylum Desulfobacterota; class Desulfovibrionia; order Desulfovibrionales; family Desulfovibrionaceae; genus CAYJAD01. Next base: position 7,838 of record CAYJKC010000027.1, on the reverse strand, counting down.
ATGCCTATGAAGCCAGAGAACTTTGTATTAAACTATTAAAAGAAGATAACTTACGCCACGACATTGTGGCTAGATCTCAAGAAATTGTAGCCAAAGATTTTACTTGGAAAAAAAGATTAACTGAACTACAAGAAATTACAGGTGTAAAACTCTTTTTTCATAATGAGGGTGACATTGAAAAATTAGAACCTAGTTTTTTAGAAGATAAAATTAAGCGAGATCAACTTCTTGCAAAAATTCGTAGTATAGTTAAAAAACTAATATTATACGAGCATTTGCCCTCTGTGCGTTCTTCTGTATCAAAAATTAAAGCAATCAAAAGCGACTAACAATGAACATAATCAAATACATCTTGCACAAATTAAAAACGAAAAATAAGCAAAAACTAGCTTTTCATTATGATATGGTCATCAGCTTAGGAGAAGACTGCGCTACTGCCGGTCATTTATCTAGCACTGCCCTTAGAAATAGTAGTATGCCTTTTGACTGGATTGATGGTGCACCATTTGCCACACGAGTACAGCTAATTGTAAATAATTTTGAAAATTGGCTTAAAAAAGACGCTCTAGAATTCTTTGAAATACAAACAGAAGTTGTAGAAGACCACGCTTTTAATAGATACAAAAATGTAATCACCAATATTAACTTTCAACATGATTTTTTAGTAGATGTGCCATTTGATGACTTTTATGACAATGTAAAAGTAAAATATGAGCGCAGAATTAAAAGGCTTCAAGATACCTTTGATAATTGCGACCGTATTTTACTGGTTTGGGTTGCACGTAATGCTATTAGCTCTGACCAAGAATTAATAGAAGCAGCAAAGACATTAAATGACTATTCCAAACGGGCACGCTTGGATATATTTTACATACAACATGACCCTAACATGGATATGGACAGCTTTAGATTTGAGATAATTAACGAACACATTACCAGATTTTATTTAAACAACTCATCCGTTGATTTTAGCACACACTTTCAGGCATTTAGAGGCAACATACCTCAAATTGTGCAAATTTTTTGGGAATTTAACTTAATAACCTACAAGGCCCTAATTTGCCATTTTAGTAAAAAAGTTTATCGAAAACTAGGCAAAATATATAGGAAGTTAGCCAATAAAAAACCCGTAAAGGTAGATGAAAATGATTGATTTTCTAAACTTACATGCCGTTAATGCTCCCTATAGGGCTGAAATGGATAGCAAAATTGCCGAGGTGCTAGACTCTGGCTGGTACCTAAATGGCAAGCAAAATGATATATTTTGCGCAAACTTTGCAAAATTTTGTGGCACAAACTATGCCCTTGGTGTAGCCAATGGTCTTGATGCGCTTAATCTTATTATCAAAGCCTATGGATTTTCAGACGGTGATGAGGTTATTGTTCCTGCAAACACCTATATTGCCAGTATATTAGCCATATCTCAAAATGGTTGTAAGCCAGTTTTGGTTGAGCCAGACATAAATACCTACAATATAAACCCTGATTTAATTGAAGCAAAAATCACTTCTAATACCAAGGCCATCATGGTTGTGCATCTATATGGTCAAGCTGTACAAATGGATAAAATCTGGGAACTTGCCAAAAAATATGATTTGAAAATTATAGAAGATTCTGCCCAAGCACATGGAGCATATTATAACGATAAGCGCGTAGGTAATTTGGGTGATGCTTCGGCCTTTTCTTTTTATCCCGGCAAAAATTTAGGCGCACTTGGTGATGGTGGAGCTGTTACCACAAGTGACCAAGAGCTATATCAAAAACTAAAAGCTCTTGCTAATTATGGTTCACACAAAAAATATGAACATACATTTAAAGGTGTAAACTCTCGTCTTGACGAAATTCAAGCTGCTATCCTAGATGTAAAGCTTAAAGGTCTTGATGCAGACAATGCCAAAAGGCAAGAAATTTCTAAATATTTTCGCAATCATATTAAGAATGAGCGTATAATATTACCAAAACCATATGCTGAAAATGCCCATGTGTGGCATTTATTTGTGGTGCGGGTGCAACATAGGCAAGAATTCATGCAATATCTTGCTGATAATAATATACAAACGCTTATCCACTACCCCACAGCACCACATAGACAAGGAGCTTACAGTGAGTGGCAAGGCATGGCGCTACCCATAACGGAAAAAATCCATGATGAAGTAGTAAGCTTACCTATAAGCCCTGTTTTAACTACTACTGAAGTAGAAAAGATTGTGCATTGTGTTAATAGTTGGGCATTTTAAAATTCTCAAGAGCACTTATGAAAGCCAAGTTACCATTAGTTTCTGTTATTATCCCTGCTTATAATCATGAAGATTATGTGCAAGAAACTATACAATCAGTTCTTAATCAATCATATCAAAATATTGAGCTTTGTATTATTGACGATGGATCTACCGATGACACTTGGCAAAAAATTCAAGCAATGCACTCCATAGCTCAAGAAAAATTGAGTAATGTTATAATTCACACTAAGCAAAATGGCGGCACATGCGAAACCTTAAATCTTTTAATTGAACAATCTCAAGGTAAGTATGTATATTATCTAGCTTCTGACGACAATGCAAAAGAGCATGCCATACAAAAAGCTGTAGATTTTTTAGAAGTTAATTCCGACTATGCTTTGTGCGTTGGCGATAATGAGTTTATTGATTTTGAGGGTAAACGCATTTATTGGGACGAACAACGCAAACCTGTATATAATGAAAATGAAGCCGCTTATAAAACATTTGGAGATTATTTAAAAAAAATCAGGTCAGATGTTGATTTTAATAGTTCTAGTTTTGGCAATTATATGTCGCTCTATGTGGGCAACTATATTCCCAACGGATTTTTAATCCGTAAAAGCATGCTTGATAAAATTGGTAGATATACAACAAAAGCCCCTTTAGAAGATTTTTGGCTCATGCTCCAAGTGGCCAAGTATGCTAAAATGAAATACTTTGATGAAGTGTGGTTTAGTTATCGTTGGCATCAAGCTAATACAGCAAAAAACATAAAGAAAATGCATGTACTCACCCAAAAAACCCTTGCATATGAAAAAGAAATAATAGCTTCAGCGGAATTTAACGATTTTAAAAAATCCCTTCAGCCTGTAGTGAAAACAAAAAAGATTATGCCTTTTTTAAAGTTAACCAAGGAAATCTACCTTGATAAGGCTATATATAGAGCTATATTATTTGGAGTTACTTGTTTAAAGATAACAAGGGTAAGTTAAGCAATAAAAGTCATAATTGAGCAACTTTAGACCAGATTAACCGCAAGTCCAAAGCACAGCGTTATGCACAAGCCCAGCCTTTTTAAAACCATATTTTGCATAGATAATGCGGCGTTCAAGCCAAGACTTAGCTGTAACCTCAGCCCAAGCCTTGCATAAAATTTGATCTTCTTTAGTCATTAAATGTCCGCAATGTTGCCATAAAGCTGCAGCTTGGCGCTGCGATTGCACAATATTTTCATATTTAGGTTTGCGCCCACCTAATACTCTTTTGATTATATCCTTAACCGAGCGCTTTTTTGCACCAAAAACATTAACCGAATGCTGCCTATAGCGCACCAAGGGCAAAGCAACTTCTTTCACCTTTCCTAGTGCTGCAGCCACTTGCAAAACCCATGCATCATGCATAACAGCTTCTTTAGCTATAGGTAAAGCAGCTTTTGCTAAAGACTTATTACCAAGCATAGCACAACCAGGAACATGAGGCATGACCAAAACATTACGAAATTGCTCATTCCAGCCATAAGGAATCATGGCATTTTTCAAATATGAATTGCTAAATATTTGCCCGTCTTCATTCATTAAAGAAGCATCTGAATATACAAGCAAGGGTACGTCATGACCATAGCTAGCCTCTAGTTCATGCATGGCTTGTAATAAAGTAGAAAACTTTTCTTTCTCCCATATATCATCTTGATCGGCAAAGAAGAAATAAGGTTTTTCTAAACACTCTAGGGTTTTAGCAAAATTATTTTTTGCACCTAAGCGTTCACCTTCTAGCATGATTAAGGCAATATTTTGCTTTGCACAAAATTTCTGTATAATAGTCAACGTATCATCGCTTGAGCCATCATCTCGTAAAATAATGTCAGCACCACTTGGCCATGGGCAATGTTTTAAAAACTCCTCAACGAAGCGCTCGCCATTATAAGTAGCGAGTAATATTGAATATTGTTCATTTTCTAAAGCAATATCTTCACTCATTTTTTGAGCTTCCATCTATCTAGTCGTATAATTTTTCTGTAACCAATCTTGATAGGCCCCACTACGCGCACGCTTAACCCACTCTTGATTATCCAAATACCAGCGCACAGTTTCTAAAATACCTTCATTAAAGGTATGTGACGGAACCCAACCAAGCTCTTTTTCTATACGCGTGCAGTCAATGGCATAACGAAAATCATGCCCAGGGCGATCTGATACATAGGTAATGAGGTCAGCATATTGCCCCTGTTTACGAGGTACAAAATTATCTAAAGCAGAACAAATGGTTTTAACCACATCGATATTAGCAAGCTCAGCACGCCCACCAATATTATAAGTACGCCCCACCTCGCCTTTTTGTAACACCACTTCAATAGCTGCAGCATGATCTTCTACGTGCAGCCAATCACGAATATTTTCTCCCTTACCGTATATGGGTAAGGGCTTTGCATCAAGAGCATTACATATTACTAAAGGAATTAACTTTTCTGGGAACTGGCGCGGTCCATAATTATTGGAGCAATTGGTTATGAGAATAGGCAAGCCATAGGTTTCATGAAATGAGCGAACTAAATGGTCGCTGGCTGCCTTAGACGCTGAATATGGGCTATTAGGAGCATAAGGAGTATCTTCCGTAAAAGCCGCATCGTCCATATTTAATGTGCCAAAAACTTCGTCGGTAGACACATGCAAAAAACGAAAGTTTTGTTTTTTTGTATCACTTAAACCCTGCCAATATTTCAAAGCCACACGAAGCAACACGCAAGTTCCCAAAACATTGGTACGCACAAAAGCATCAGGGTCTAAAATTGAGCGGTCCACATGTGATTCTGCAGCAAAATTAACAATAGCATCTGGCATATATTGCTGTAATACATGAGCCATTAATTCTTCATTACCAATATCACCATGCACAAAAATATGTTCTGCATCTTGATTTAGTGCTTCCACATTATCCATATTGCCAGCATAAGTGAGTTTGTCTACGTTAACAACACGCACCCCCTGCCTGCGACTTTGCAATACATAACAAGATCCTATAAAACCTGCTCCACCTGTAACCATATAACATGACATATTATTATCTCTTTTTTAAAATTATTCTTGCACCGTTGGTATAGCAAACCCGGCCTGAATGCATAAACTATCTTGCCTTGCACCAGCAAAATCTTCTTCCACCATTTCTTGCACCAATTCAGCAAAAGGAATTTGTGGCACCCAACCCAATTTTTCCCTAGCTTTAGCAGCATGCCCAAGCAGGGTCTCCACCTCCGTAGGTCTAAAATAACGTGGGTCTATGCGCACTACTTCAGTGCCTTTTTGTAAGGTTTTATTGTTTTGAATAGTTCGCATTGTATCTGTAATAAAGGCTTGTTTAGTAGCGGAGTTTTCTCCTTGCATTTGTTTTTCAAGCAATGCAGTTAGAACATCTTCATCAAAACTAGCTACTCTACCAACCTCATCAACACCTTGACCTTGCCATTCAATATTCAGGCCAAGCATGTTTGCCGAAATTTCAATAAATTCGCGTACAGAATGTTGCTCACCACTGGCTATAACAAAGTCCTCTGGGCTATCTTGCTGTAGCATAAGCCACATCATACGCACATAATCCTTGGCATGACCCCAATCACGTAAAGCGTTAATATTACCCATGTATAGACAATCTTCCATCCCCAATATGATACGCGGTAAAGCGCGGGTAATCTTACGTGTTACAAAGGTTTCGCCACGCATGGGCGACTCATGGTTAAATAAAATCCCATTGCAAGCATACATACCATAAGCTTCACGATAGTTCACTGTAATCCAATAACCATAAAGCTTTGCGCAAGCATAGGGTGAACGAGGATAAAATGGCGTGCTTTCTGTTTGTGGAACTTCCTGCACAAGGCCAAAAAGTTCTGAGGTTGATGCTTGATAAACACGAGTCTTTTTTTCAAGCCCAAGTAAACGCACTGCCTCAAGTACGCGCAATGTGCCAATACCAACCACATCTGCTGTGTATTCTGGCGCATCAAAAGACACTTGCACATGACTTTGCGCGCCTAAATTATAAATTTCATCAGGTTGAATTTTTTGCACTAAACGCACTAAGTTAGCACTATCGCTTAAATCACCATAGTGCAAAAAAAAGCGTCGTTCACTGCTATGCACGCCTTGATAAATATCATCCACCCGCTGAGTATTAAATAGAGAAGAACGCCGCTTAATGCCATGAACTTCATAGCCTTTTTGCAACAAAAAACGAGCTAAATAGGCACCATCTTGCCCTGTAATTCCAGTAATTAAAGCTCTTTTCATAACATATCCTAATCTTTATTTAACAATTATTAGCGAACAAAACTCTAAAATTTTGAAAAATTAATCTGTAAATTTTACATAATTGTAGCTTAAAAGTCTAGCTGCATCTATGGTGCTACATGGCAAGGCAACATACTATACTATGTAAAAAAATATAAAAAAAATGTTGACGAGTGCTTGCTTTGGCAACTAACAAATACCACACAACACGATAAATTTATAGTAGGATGAAAATGTTAAAATCTATCGATAAGCATTTTTTTGTAATGCTTGTAAACTCCACTACCAATATACTACTTTCTGTCCTCAAGATTGTTGTTGGTTTTTTATTTAATAGTCAACTGCTTATTGCAGACGGCATTCACTCTGCTTCAGATTTACTAACTGATATATTTGCCATGATCGGCTTGCATGCTGCAAAAAAACCAGAAGATGAAGCCCACCCATTTGGACATGGTAACTTAGAATATGCCTCATCTCTTACCGTGTCAGTACTCATTTTTTTCATGACCTATGGCCTCATAGCCGAACTTGTTAGTAATTGGAAAATTGTTGCTACAGATGTGAGCATAGTTGTACTTTCTGTGTCATTTGCAACCTTTATCATCAAGCTTACTCTGTCATACTACGTACTTTATCAGGCCAATAAATTAGATTCGCACACTCTAAAAAGTAGCGGTCTTGAATCATTAACAGACGCATATTCAACCATCATTGTAATAATAGGCCTATTAATTACAAACTTTGGCATTAAACATAATATAACATGGCTAATATACGCAGAAAAAATTGCCACAATAATTATTATACTTATGCTCATAAAAACTGCGTGGACAATCTTTTTTAATAGTATCGTAGGCATAGCCGGTGCACATGCTTCAGAACAAGTGCAAGAACGTTTTTTTGGAGTAATTAAGGATTATATAATAAAAAACGAACAACAGTTTGAATTAACAGAATTTATCGTACTAAAACAAGGTATTGACTATGGCATTTATATAAAAATTAGCTTTAAGAAAAATATGCCCCTAAATGAAGCTTCTAACATCATCGCACATTTAAGAACTCTGTTAAGTGAAGATGCTAGAGTAAAAAAAGTAAACATTGAATTTAACACTACTTTTAAATGACAATACTGATAAATTATCAAAATTAATGCTAACGTTCACACAATAACATTAAGTATTGTAAAATTTTCACTTCACATGACTACAGATAACATTCTAAAATATGCGATTAAAATTTTATGTTGACAGTGCATACACTTTAAGGCAAATTACCAAAACCAAATGGGGGTGTAGCTCAGTTGGGAGAGCGCTTGAATGGCATTCAAGAGGCC
>CAYJKC010000026.1:0-28678 GCA_964370675.1 uncultured Desulfovibrionaceae bacterium | reverse complement strand
AAACGCATTTTACAGGCTTGCACACGCATAATCCCGATAAGTGATATTGCAACTTGTGGGAATTGAACTTGCTCTCATTCCCATAGGCTCGCTGTTTTAATCCTTCCCTTGTATTATTTCTCCCTCGTCTGACAGCGTCCGAAAAAATATTTTTTCATCCTAAAAAAATGGGGGTATTTACGGGGGGTATTGCAACAAATTAAATCGAATAAAATACATTATATCAGTATAATATAAATACAATGCTAATTCATCCCTCTCCGCCATTTAAGCATTCAAAAAAAAATTTTTAGGCTGCAAATCTTATTAAATAAATAATTTGTAGCCTTTCTCCATTCAAAGAAAATTCAACCATTGCCTGTTAAAGCTCTTTTAAGATGCATATTTATATATATCAAATTTTGTGAAAATTATATTTTTTCAACTAGCGAATGTATGCTCTGTTCAATTGTCTTGTCATTTGCAAGTTCGTTTTTCTTTTCATAAGAGTAAGAAACACTAAATGCCATTTTCCACTTAAGATATTCACAAATACTTTCAAATTGACGAGTTATAAGTTCGTATTGAATATTGCTTGTTTCTAATGCACCTATGGCGATAATGCCAACAGTTTTGGGTGCAATTTCTTGTATCATTAAATCTTTTGAATAAAACTTATCGATATATGCCTTTAATTGAGAACTCACACCCCACCAATATACAGGGGTACCAAAAATAAGGATATTTGCATCCATCATTTTATTCATCAATTCGGCACTCCCATCTTTCATAACACAGTCACCGCCATTTTTCTTACAGCCATCACAGTTCATACAACCTTGCACTTTGAGCGCAGGAACATCAATGAATTCGCAGATTGCATGACTATATTTTGCTTGAATGGTATTTTCAAAAATACCTAAAGCACATTTTGTATTGCCCTTTCTTGGGCTACCATTGATAATTAAAATCTTCATATAGTATTCCTTAAAAAGTAATACGTTTCAAATTTATAATAAAAACTTTGCCACCCCTTTAGTAAATTCTAATGGAGCGGCAAAGTATTTATAATTTTACATATTTTGTTTGGTATCAGCTAGTTGAATATGGCGCAAGCAAACACCTTGCGGCATATCGTAAGCAAATTTAATAGTTGTTGCTACATCATCTGCAGTAATGTTTGTAGCACCAACTGAATGCATCCATTCTTTATAACCCTTTATAATATCATCGTTTGTGGTGTGTCCCAAAAGTTCTGTAGCCACAGCACCAGGGCAAATGGTAATAACACGAACATTATGTGCAGAAAGTTCTTCTCTGGCTACTTCGCTAAGACCAACAACACCATATTTTGAAGCACAATAAGCCGCATGATTTCCAAAAGCCTTAACCCCAGCAATAGAAGATATATTTATAATTGTACCGCATTGTTGAGTTTTCATATTGGTCATAACGATTTGCATGCCGTTCATAACACCAAGCACGTTAGTATCAAGCATAGTTTTCCACTGTGCTGCGTCTTGATCTTCCAAACTACCAAGCATCATAACACCTGCATTATTAATGAGTAAATCAGTCTTGCCATATTGCGTTTCAGCCTCACGAACTGCGCTCTCAAAATCTGCTTTATTGGTTACGTCTACTTTTTTGCACATAGCATTGGGTAAATTCATGGCCTCTACAAGTTCGATACGACGAGCAAGAAGTAAAAGAGGATGCCCTGCAGCACTAAATTGCTCTGCTAAAACCTTACCAAATCCGGAACTTGCACCGGTAATTACTACAAGTTTTTTCATTATTTTCTCCTAAGTGTATTTTAAAGATTTTTTTCAAAAAAATCTTTAAGTTTTTGTATTGAATCTTTCATAAATGCAGGATTATCATACAAGTCTGTATGAGTAGCATTTTTTATAATATATAGCTCTTTAGGTTTAGCAGCCTTAGCATAGGCTTCTTCACTAAAATAAACAGAACTTGCCTTGTCACCCATAATAAATAATAGAGGGCGTGGAGCAATGGTTTCTATGTCAATCAAGGGATAAAAAGTTAACAAGCTTGCATTACTTACGAAAGTATAATCTGTAGAGGCACGAGGGTGTGCTCCACGAGCAGTTCTATAATACTCATAAAATTCATTGGGACCTTTTGTGGGAATATTACTTGTATAGTGAGGCTTATCAGCAACAAAGTCTTTTGTTCTTTGCTCTGCCATAGCTTTAAGAAGTTCAGTACGCCTTTCAGGTGATAGTTTTGCATCACGAGCAAAGCCTTGCTTTCTATTACGTTCACCCATATCAACTAAGCTTACAGTAGCAATAGCTTTCATGCGCGGATCTATTTTTGCTGCAGCAATAGCATATCCACCAGCACCACAAATACCTAAAACACCAATTTTATTCTTATCAATGAGCTTATGGTTGCTCAAAAAATCAACAGCGGCACTAAAGTCTTCTACACGAACATCTGGAACTTCTGTATTACGTGGCATGCCACCGCTTTCACCATAAAAGGCGGCATCAAAAGCCAAAGCTATAAAACCTAGCTCAGCAAGCTTTTGAGCGTGCAAACCAGCAGTTTGCTCTTTATTACCACCAAAGGGATGTCCCACAACAATAGCAGAATATTTTTTGCTCGCATCAATATTTTTAGGTAGATATAAATCACCTACGATTTCAATAGAAATCCTATTTTTAAACTTTACCTTTTCTACATTTGCCTTATCACTTGCAGCAGGAGGAACCGGTGCTGCATAAGATGTGGAAAATGTAATCAAAAATAAAAAAACTACATTAAAAAAACACGTAATACTTGTTTTAACCATGATAAACTCCAGTTTGATTTCATACAGTTATATTAGTATAAATAATATAACTAGTTAAAATTAAATTATTTTTTAAATGTATTAACGCAAATTACTTTACAAGCGCTGCCAATTTTGCCTTTACTCCTTTCAATTATTTTTTTCTATTACAGTATAAAATACTGTAATAGAAATTTTTTACATAATTAAAAATTCATGTCAATGAGGTACATGATTTTCTCTAAGTGAACGAAGAGTTAGTATTGGAGAAAACAATAGTGGCAATAAAAATGAAATATTCTTAAAATACAAATCATTAATAATTATATGGCGAAATAATTACTATGGGGTAGTAATGAAATGTTAATAAAATAACAATGGGTTATTTATTTTTAAAAATTTATAGGACTAAACTGTTTTATCTTTTTTCAATGTGAAATAAAAAATTAAACCAATCATAACCATATAGCTAGCAATGACTACATAAATTGTTACAGTAAAACCTTGAATATTAGCTAAGTAGGATAATGAATAACTTATAAAACTTTGCCCTAAGCGCAAGCATATCATAAACATGGTGATAGCAGGGGCAAGTATATTTTGAGGAACACTAACTGACAGACTGTAATTTAAGAAAGGGTTAATTGTTCCCGAAACTATGTAATATAGGAAAAGTAGGATTGCAAAAAAAAGTAACCCACTCACCTGAAGAAACATGAACAAACAAAGACTCACACAAAAACCACTTATTAAAAGAATGTATGGAAAAGCTCTTAATTTTGATAAGCGTTTCATTAAAAATGCTGCACCAATAATAATTCCTATATTTCCAACGGCATAAATTGAACCTATTTGACTGGTACTGAAGTTGAAATTTTGCGCTGTATAGAGTGAAAGCAAGTGCGGAATGGTAATATCAAGACCTGCAATAAGAAAAGATCCGAAAAAAAGCGCTAGAATTTTAGGGTTTGAAAATAATCTTTTATAGTCATCGAGACTATGTTTTTTCTTATTTTGTGTGTTTTGTTGTATTTTTTTTGTAAAAAAGAAGATAATAAAAGGAATGAGAGTGGGTATATGTAGACCAATAAAAGAAAGCCTCCAAGAGTATGAAGCTAAAAATCCTGAAAGCAACGGCATAGTAAAAAGCCCAATAGCCATAAAAGCAAACGAAGCTCCAAGCACTCTTGCCCTTGCTTGGCCTTGATAATATTCGGTCGTTAAAATAATACTCAGTACATGTACGCCTGCCGACCCTATACCCTGTAAAATGCGTAAAAAAATTAGAATATCAAGATTGCTTGTGAGTGAGCACAAAACCCCTCCAAAAAAGTAACAAGCAAGAGCTGATAATAGCAAGTAATTTTGATTAAAACGAGTAATAAGGTAGCCCCAAATGCCCGTAAAAATAAGTGCTGATAGTGTAAAATATGAAAGTAAAAGTGTTATTTCGGCAGATGATACTTGCAATACCTCTGAAACCAGTGGTAAAATTGGAATAATGCCTGGAATACCATGTGACAAAATAAAACTTAGACTAAAAATGAGCCAAATGGGACGCAAGTATCTTTTTTTATATACGAATAAGTTCATGTTATCAATTATTTAACATAGTTAAAGCAGTAAAATTTTAAATAACTTTGTTGCTAAATTAGTTTTAACAGTAAATCAAAATTATAAATTTCAACTTGCCTTTTTTACTATTGAAGCATAATTTACTGTTTCAATATTTTTTGCATAACAGAAATTTATTGTCAATGTGATACATTATTTTCTCTTAGTGAAAGGAAGGTTACTGATGAGTAAGATTGTAGTTGCTTCAGAAATTGAAGTAACCCTTAAAATGATCGGTGGTAAATGTAAACCATTAATTTTATACATGCTTGCAGAGGATGGGACAAAGCGCTTTAAAGACCTTATGCGCGAGGTTAAGGGTATTTCTCAAAAAACTTTAACCAATCAACTGCGAGAATTAGAGGCTGATGGCTTAATTTTACGGCAAAGTTTTAATGAAATTCCACCTAGAGTGGAATATTCCATTACAGATAAAGGATTGACACTTATGCCTATCCTAGAACTTATGTGTGAGTGGGGAGAGAAAAACGCTGATGATAGATTTATTTTAACAAACCCTGCTTGCCTCTAACTTATATAATATGACTACACAAAACAGTAATATTTTTTAATAAAAATCTTCTTAGCGCGCATAAAGAAAATCATTTTTACCATATTTTGCAACGGCTTGATATAAAGCTTTGCCAGAGATAGGCTTTTGTAAATGCCACTGCATACCAGCAGCATAGCATTTGTCTATTTCTTCTACTAGAACATGTGCTGTCAAAGCTACGATGGGAAGTTCGTCAAAGCGCATATTTTGCCGAATATGCCGAGCTGCCTCAATGCCGTCCATATTTGGCATTTGTACATCCATAAGAACCATGTCATACCGTTTTTCTTGAAGTTTTTGTAAAACCTCATTACCATCTTGTGCACAATCCACACGACATCCCATTTGCTTTAACATCTCACAAGCAATAATGCTATTTACTTCATTATCTTCTGCCAAAAGGATAGTTGTTCCTTCTATATTGACATTAAGTAAGTCCTCAGAACTTTCTAAACATGCCTCTACTTGCTCAGATATTTTAAATGGAATATAGCACGTACAGGTGCTCCCTTGCCCTTCTATGCTTTGCACCAAAATACGCCCACACATAAGCGTTAATAAACTTGAGACAATAGCAAGACCAAGCCCTGTTCCTCCATAGCGTCTCGTGCTCGATGTATCTGCTTGAGAAAATTTTGTAAAAAGGTCTTTTAAGGTTTCTTCTGTCATGCCAATACCTGTATCTTGCACTACAAGGCATAGCTCTTCAATACTTGCTTCCGTATCTTTTTTTACAACACTTAATGTAACAGACACAGAACCTTGCTCTGTAAATTTAATAGAATTTCTTATTAAGTTATCAATGACTTGTGAAAAACGAAAAGCATCACCCACAAGATATTTAGAAACATCGTCCGCCACTGTATAGCTTATAGTGATACCTTTGTGCTGCGCTTCTTCTTGCAAAGAACTTTCAAGCTCTTGGAGCACTTCGTAAGGGCTAAAGGGGCGCTGCTCAAGCTCGAGCTTGCCAGCTTCTAATTTAGAAAAATCTAAAATATTATTAATAGTATTCAATAAAGTTTTTGATGACGATTGCACTTTATCCAAGTAATTTTTTACTTTAGTGTCATCATTATGTTGCATGGCAAGATGTGTCATGCCAATAATTCCATTCAATGGCGTACGCAATTCATGACTCATATTGGCGAGAAAACGGCTTTTGGCCTGTGTAGATTCTCTATCTAAAACTTGTTCTCGTTGTAAGCGCAAAGAGTCGGTAATATCAAAAGCTATAGTTACGCGTGCAGCATCAAGATCTTCCCATGGAATGCATGTATCTATGACTTTGAAGTCAAAACCGTCCTTAACACCAAGCAAATCATAAACATATGGGGCATTGCCCGGAATTAAATGTTCTGTCTTACAAAAAAAGCAAGGTTCATTAGTGCCTATAATTTTTTCATAACATTTTTTATGCACAATATCCGTGGTGTTTATATAGTTACTAAGCGACTCATTATAACTTAAGATTTCATAGGTTGTAGGATTGGTCACATACATAGGGAAAGGCAACATATCAAAAAGCCCTTGCACTTCTTTTTCCATTTTCTTAAGTTGCTGCACTGATGCAAAATAGTGTATGGCATTATTTAATAGGTGTCCAAGAGTCACAATAGTACTTACGTTACTTTCTGCCCAACTATCTATAACTCCATAGTCTTCCACATTAAAACACTGATCCACACCCAAAAAATCAGAAAGTTTACCCTCAGAAAATAAGGGGACAATAATAAGACTATCTATACGTTCTTTAGTTAAGGCAGTACGCGCTTCTGTAGTTTTTAATTGTTCCACAGATTTTAAAACATAAGGCTCCCCTGCCATTAACGAGCGAAACATACCATCTTCATACAATGCGTCTTGAAGTGTCAAACCGTCACCTTTAAGCAAGTCTTCAAAAGGAGGTAAACGCGAATCTACCCAAGAAAAGCTATTTGCCCAACGTTTACCATCAAAAGAAAAAACATATACACGATGCACATGCAAAGCATTACCTACTTCTGTCAAAGTATTTTCCAAAAAAGAAGGCAAGTCAGCATCCACAAGCATATTGTTTGAAAGTTTCAAAAAAAGTTCTATGCTCTGGTTGGATATATTAGAATTTTGCGCTACATCACACATAAAAACACCTTAATTTGGGCCTACAGATTAAAAATCCCTATCTTGAAAATTAAATGGTTTACTTGTAAAAGTGCAAATCACATTACGCAAGGCTTCTGGTTCAAAAGGTTTAATAACATGGGCCTGCATACCAGCTTCACGACTTTTTTCATGATCTTGTACCAAGGCATGGGCAGACATAGCCACAATAGGAAGCTTATCGTATTTTCTATTTTTCCTAATATGTCGTGTTGTTTCAAGACCATCCATATTGGGCATTTGAATATCCATCAGCACAAGATCATAATTGTTTTCTTCAAGTTTTTGCAGTGCTATAAGACCATCTGCTGCACTGTCCACAAAGCAGCCGTATTGTTCAAGCACCTCTATTGCTATTAGTTGATTTATCTCATTATCTTCTACTAAAAGAATATTTACTCCATTAATTTCACCATCTAACGCTTCATAAATTTGCTTCATGTGCTTTTGTGCATTATCCGTACTTTGTTGATTTGTCACTTTCTGAAAAGGAATAGAACAGATAAACGACGTACCCTTATAAAGCACGCTTTCCACACGAATTTCTCCACCCATAAGCTGAACAAGACCTTGCACAATAGTCAAACCCAGTCCAGTACCACCATAATGACGAGTAGTGGAAGCCTCTGCCTGAGAAAATTCTTTAAAAAGTTTTTGTATATTTTCCTCAGAAATACCTATGCCAGTATCCTTAACACGCAGTTCTACGAGTTGTTCCTGCTCATTCTCTTCTTTGGCATATACCTCTAAACGCACAGAACCTTGCGAGGTAAATTTTATGGCATTATTAGTAAGATTTAGTAATATTTGTGACAGACGTAAAGAATCACCACTTACAAAAGCTGGAACGCTATCATCTACATAGCAATGTAAAGTTATGCCCTTACGCTCAACTTCCGCTTGTAACATAGCCTGAATTTCAAAAAGAATTTCAGTAAAACTTAAAGGTCTACTTGCAAGAGTGATTTCACTATTTTCAAGGCGTGAAAAATCTAAAATATCGTTAATGATAGCCAAAAGATTTTTTGAAGATATTTGTATCTTATCTAGGCAATCTCTTACTTTAAGATTTTGATTAACACCATAAACAAGATGCGTCATACCAATAATGCCGTTAAGTGGAGTACGTAGTTCGTGACTCATATTGGCTAAAAATTGCCCTTTAGCTATATTGGCTTCTCTCTCAAGCAGCCTTGCTTGCTGCAAGCGTAATGTCTCAGAAATATCAATGGCAACTGACATACGCGCATTAGGAGTATTTTCCCAGCTCATACAACAGTCAATTATTTTATAGTCTTTTTCGGTCACAGGGTTATGGTGGTGCCACACATAAGCTGGAGCATCTTTTTTTAGTAATGCATTAGTGCAAAAAGGACAAGGCTTGTCTAAATTTTGAAAGACTTCATAGCATTTTTTATGTTCAGCCTGTGACATATCAAAAAGATCAATCATTGCTTTATTATAAAATTTAATTGAATAGTCATCCATACTTGAAACATAAATAGGGTATGGAAAGGCATCAAATAAGGCTTGGGTTTGCTCTTTCTTTCTTTGTAAAATGTATCGCATAGCAAAGTATGCTTTAGCATTATTTAATAAATTTCCTAAAATAATAACCGTATTCATAGTTTGCTCTGTCCAGTTAGGTAAATGAGAACATTGATCTACACCAAACATCCCCACAATCTTCCCTTTGGCAAAAAGAGGTACTATTATTAATGCTAAAATATTTTGAGCTTCCCAAAAAGTGCGAGTATTAGTATCTACTATTTTAGAAACATCAACCTCCATATACGGTTTACCATATTGTACAACATGTAAATCAGTATTATCTATAACAATATTTTGTAAAATGTCTTTTTGTGCTGTAACTCCATTAGCCACCCATTCCTGCTCAATGCTCCAAAATTCATTTTTGCGAGTAACAATATAGCTACGACATACTTGCAAAACCTGCCCAATATCAGCTAATGACGCAATTAAAAACGATTCTTCGTCTTTGGCATTGAGCATGCGCACAGAAATACGAGCAAACATATCAAGATGCGCTGTTGAAAAAGCGTTATGAGTTGGAGAAATACCAGAAGTCATAGAAGCTCCATATAACTTTACCTTAGTAAATAATACAAATTAATCCAAGCTAATGCGCCCAAGAGGTTGTACAGTAATTTCAGGAGTAAGCTCTTGATAAGAAATAACTGGTAGATCAACATATTCGGACTCTATAGTTTTACGCACATATCGTCTGATATCCATGCTAGTTAGGATTACTGGAATGGGTGGTACTTGGGGTAATGTGCCAACCTCTGCCTTAAGGTTTTGTAAAAAGCGTGCCGAAACGTTTGGGTCTAGGGTTAAGTATGCCCCAGCTGAGGTTTGGCGAATGGCAGCACGAAATTCATCTTCTAAAGCAGTGTCTAGCAGATAAGCGGGGAGCATATTAAGTGCTGTACCATATTGATAACTAATTTGTCTTTTCAGGCTAGTGCGAATATATTCTACTAGTAAAACCATGTCTTTTTCTTTTTGACCCCACTCCACCAAAGCCTCAAAAATGTTCCGTAAATCACGAATGCTAATTTGTTCTGTAGTTAATCTTTGCAAAACCTCTGCTATACGTTGTAATGGCAAAATCTTTTGCACTTCACGCGTAAGCTCACCAAAGTTGACTTCCATTTGTGAAAGTAAAAAGCGCGTTTCTTGAATACCTAAGAAGCTACTGGCATTATGTTTAAGCACATAGCTTAAATGATAGGCAAGCACCTCCGAAGATTGCAAGCATTGCATATTGGCTTTTGTTAGTAAAGGTAGTTGATTTTCGTCCACCCATATGCATGGTAATCCGGGTAAAAAATTATCACTACTTGTGTATGAGAAACCTAGCATATTAAGATTTTCTGCTTGCTCGCGCACTAGCACCTTATTAGGTAACACTTGCCCATGGCTAAGAGGTATCTCACGCAATAAAATAGCATAGCTATGTGGAGCTAAATTACCATTAAAGCGTAATTGCACTCCGGGAAATGGCACACCCATTTCATGATATAAAGCTCTACGCACCTTGGCTACAGCAATATTTAGATCTTGCGGCTTTAAAGTTGTGCGAAAGGTTTCTGATAAGTCAATCATAAGTGGAATGGTAATGGAAAAGGCGTCACTTGTTTGACTATTACTTGCAAGAGCATCTTCACTTTTATTGCTAAAAGCTGCAGCCAATTGTTCATCCACACTGCTTGGCTGTATCTTGCTTTGACGATTTAAGGTGTAGCCAAGAAATAATAATACGCCTCCAAGCAAAAAGAAGGGAATCATTGGAAAACCAGGAACAAAAGCCATAATTACAGCTATACCACCACCTGCAAGTATAGCCTTTGGTTGGGCTACAAACTGTTCTGTTAGTGCGCCACCTAATGGACCGCCATTTTCATCACCAGAAACGCGAGTTACCACAATACCTGCAGTAATAGAAATAAGCAGAGCTGGAATTTGCGAAACTAGCCCGTCACCAATGGTGAGAATGGAATAAGTATTGAGTGCATCATTAACCAACATATCTCTTTGAAAAACACCAATACTAATTCCGCCTACAATGTTAACAACAGTAATAACCATACCGGCTATAGCATCACCTTTAACAAATTTCATGGCCCCGTCCATGGCACCATAAAGTAAACTTTCGGTAGTAACGGCTGTACGCCTTTTGCGTGCTTCGTCCATATCAATGGCACCGGCACGCATATCAGCGTCAATACTCATTTGTTTACCGGGCATAGCATCAAGGCTAAAACGCGCTGCTACTTCAGCAACACGCTCAGAACCCTTTGCAATTACAATAAATTGAACGACAGTAAGGATTAAAAATATAACAGCACCAACCACAAAGTTACCACCAACAACCAACTTACCAAAGGTATAAATAATGTCACCCGCGTCAGCATGTAATAAAATCATGCGTGAGGTAGCAATATTTAAGGCAAGGCGAAAAATTGTTGTAAAAAGTAATAAAGTTGGAAAAACAGAAAAAGCAAGTGCATTAGGAATATATAAAGCCATGCACATGAGCAAGCCTGAAATAGTTAAATTTACTGCAATAAGTACATCTAATCCTATGGGGGGTATGGGCAAAATCATAACCCCAATTACAACTACAACAAGAGCTGCAAGACCCATATCAGTAATATTGCTACGATTTTTTGCTAACATTCATTGTCTCCAAGGCTTTTTGCAGTAATTGTGTTGCTTTGGCCTGCTGATTAGTTTTCCAAAGGCTAGTAGCACAAATTTGTGCCGCACATAAATGAGCATAACCTGTACTTTTTTGCATTAGGCGCTGACCAAGCATAAGGGCAGAGTCATATAATTGATTATCTAAATATACAGCGCATAATAAAGGCAAATAACTTTCATTTTGCGGCTCTAAATGCTGCAAACCTTCTAATATGGCTAGTGCTTTT
This sequence comes from uncultured Desulfovibrionaceae bacterium, assembly GCA_964370675.1. Lineage (GTDB taxonomy): Bacteria > Desulfobacterota > Desulfovibrionia > Desulfovibrionales > Desulfovibrionaceae > CAYJAD01. Next base: position 17,136 of record CAYJKC010000026.1, on the reverse strand, counting down.
GCATGTTTACCATTTTGCCACATAATGAAAGCTAGTGTTAAAAGGCTTTGCCCGTCTAAAGATAATTTTTGCATGAAAATAATACTCTACTTAAAATAGTTCAAATATTTAACATTTTACATATTATGCTTGCACTAAAGCAGAGCGATAAATATGTAGAGCTGCTTGTAAATCCGCATCATCTTGTAAAGCTTCAGCAAGGGCGAGTAATGCAGGATCGTTTTCTTTATGTGCCTTTTTGTGAATCCTTTTTCTAATATTATCAAGCCTTGCTTTTAGCTCCGAAGGAACCAAAACATTAGAAGCAATATTTGGCATGACAAAGTCTTGCATAGTTTTATGCCAATTAGAAGCACCCTGCATTACTGCCATACTTTGGCCATTTGCCTCCATGCCAATAAATAAAGAATTGCTTGGCAAAACTTGTTGAGATTGCGGTAAAACCTCTAAGTTTTTGGCTTGGCTAGGGCTTTGAGCAATGCCGTCAATGCCGCGATCTAAATTAAACACTATATGGTCAACAGGCATGTATATCTCCCTTAATAGCTATAATAATTAAAATTGATATCAAAATTATTAATATCCAATCAATGCCTCTTGGCAAGCAATGCAATTTTCAAGGCTTTTTTCTATAACATCAATACTGGCATCAAGAGCAAGCCGTGTTACAAAACTAATACAATGATTTTTATTATAAGCTAGGCATGGTTCATGTTCACTAGCTATACGTGCCGCTGCTTGCAATAAATCTTGATTATTTTCTTCATGCGTTAAAAGTTTACGCGAAAGACAAAGCACCAAGGTCTCATTCGTTAATGCCGCATCTAATATATAGTTCTTATTTGAAATTTCCAACTCAAAATGAGCTGTATTTGGGGTTGCCGGAATAAAGTTTTTTATTCCAAATAACTCACCTAACATATGTAATGGAGTTTTTTGCATTATGCCTCCAATTCTTCTTCGCGTGTAATAGCTTTATCTAAATTTTGTTGTAATGATAAAAGCAATCTTTGCCTTTGTTCCTCTGAGGCATATAGTTTTGTGGGCATATTGCGTGCAATTTCGCGCACTCCGCGCACAAAAACCGCGTCACGCGAAGGGTTTCTGCTAGATAAAAATGGCATACTTTGACGCAAAGAAGGCTCATTAACGCTTAAATTATCCTTACCGTGCAAAAGCCCAAGCATAACTTCACGCGCGTGTGGTTCAGTACTTTTAAAACGTTTCGCTATGTCCTCGTGCAATTTTCCAGCATCAGCATAAAGATTACCCAAATTTTGCACTACATATAGCCCTTCTGAAATTTCATGAAGTTCTGCAGAATCGCAAGAAGGTTCTAAAGACTGCATATCCGCCCCTAGGGCTTTGCGTAAAAACTCCACTGTATTGGGCAAGTCTTCAGGGTTATAATCTTTTAACAAATTCTTAAAAGTTTGCTCATAGCTACTATAATTAAGAACATTAAATCTATAACAATCTCTTGCTTGTTGAGCTGATAAATTGCCACGATCTACCAAGGCAATATTATAACCTGCCCGAATTTGAGCCCCTAGGCTTTCTTGTAATAAAGCTCGAGCTTTTTTTATTTTTTCATGTCTTGGGTCACTTTCAAGGATAAACCCCATTAAATAACCTAGGGCAGCATCCTGTAATGATGGATCCCTAAAGAATTTTTGCACTAAATCTAATATGTTTTCAGCATCCATTTCTGGCTGTTGCGAAAAAGAGCGCACAAAAATTTCTAGCTCATAATGGGACATACCAAGGCTTTGTTCGGCACTGGCTAGTCTATCTACTTTTGAACTTTCATCTTGTTTGCGTTTTATATTTTTTTCTGTATCATAATTTGCTACACTTAAAGCAACTTCTTCTGCCATATCGGCAGCATTAGCAACGCCCTTATTCATGCTTTGAACGGCACAACCTCGCCAAGACCCTTTTTGCACCTGCCCCGTATTATGCTCTACTTGTAGTGAGCTCATGGCATTAATATGTGTATTTTGTATGGTATTGCTCATGAATTTCTCTCATATGAAAGTTGCTTAACCCACTTAATAACTTCAGCTACTGGCTGCATAAGTTCACGTGGAATATAGTCATTTTGCTTGCCATCTTCATGCAAGGCCCGCGCTAAGGGCACATTGCGCATAATAGGTACATTATTTTTTTCTGCTACTTCTATCATTTTTAGAGCTATGGCATCTTGTCCAATACCAGTTATTATTGGTAGCGGAGTTTTTTCGTCTTCATAATTAAGGGCAATAGCAATATGCGTTGGATTAACCACAAGCACTGTAGCAGAAGCCGCTGCATTAATATTATTACTATTAATAATTTCTTTATGTAATTGTTTACGCTTAGCCTTAATGTGTGGGTCGCCTTCCATTTCTTTATATTCGCGCTTTACTTCATCCTTGGTCATCATTAGCTCTTTAATATAAAATCGTTTTTGAAAGTAATAATCAATGGCAGCAACTAATGAAAAAATAAACATGGTCCAAGCTGCTATGCTAAAAATTGTATCACCCAAGGCTTCTAAAAAATATCCAAGATTAAATAAGGCAGATTGTAATAATGCATTAATATGGTCACGCACCACAGTATATAGTATGGTTCCAAGTAATATTACTTTAACAACAGTTTTACAAAGTTCTAATAAGCCCTTTTTAGAAAAAACTTTTTTAACCCATTGTGTAGGGTTTAATTTATTTAATGAAGGAGTAGCTCCTTCAAAGGATATAATTACACCAATTTGCGCCAATTGCGAAACAAGACTTAATACAACAATACCAAATAGTATAGGAATACAAATAAAAAGCGCAATGTTAAAGCATAGTTCTGTCACAGTCCATAGCGCATATGAAAAAGATTCAGTAGAGGCAGCAATTGTGCTTACAAATAAATCTTTAACCCTTGTGCTAAATCCATCCCACATGGCAATAATAAGCACAAAGGTGGCAATGACACCTGCTGCCGATGAAACTTCTTGGCTTTTGCCCACTTGCCCTTGTTTGCGCGCATCACGCAAACGTTTGGAGGTGGGTTGTTCAGTTTTTTCGCCGCTACTACCCGCCATACCAAACACCTTTTATTTCTTTAAAAATATTTGGAAGTGTTAAAAAATCATCTAATAAAACACCCTGCAAGAGGCTGACATAATAAACTAAAATAATCAGCATAATACCACTTTTAATCCCCATACTTAAGATAAACACATTAAGTTGCTGGGCAAAGCGATTTACAAGCCCCAAAGAAAAATCCGTCAAAAAGAATATGGCAATAACAGGCGCACAAAGCACTGCAAAAAGCATAAAAAAGTTAGACATTTGACCTAAAACAAAACCATATAGCTCAGCCATGTTCACAGGTGGGCTTGGAGAAAAAACCGGCCACCAAACATAACTTTCTAAAAAACCACCTATAAATAAAGTTAACGCTCCACTACTGCAAAAAATTAATGTTGCCCACTGAAAGAAAAAAGAGCCTAGGGGTGAGGTTTGTTCTTGAGTTAAAGGCTCAAGTGAGTCACCTTGGCTGTTTCCACGTTGGTTATCAATAATAAAACCCATACTCATAACAGCCCAAAACAATAAACCAGCTAGAAAAGCAAATATAAAACCAAGAATCATCTCCTTAACTATAAGCGCAAAGCCAAGCAATATGCCCACGGGTTCACTTGGCATATCATGCATAAAAATGGGTAAGAGCAATGGGGCCAAGGTGCAGGCAAAGGCTGTAATTACTAAACGAGGTATGGTACTTGTTCCCATAAAGGGTAGAACACGAATAAAAACTAATACTCGTGCCAATAAAAATGGTGTTAACCAAATTTTATCTAATACAACATCCATATGCTCTCAAGCTTTGGTTTAAGTTTATCCTCGTGAATGCCAAAAATACATAAAAATTTGCTGAATAAAATGTAATAATTCGCCACCAAGCCAATTGGCAGTAAGTAAAATGACAAGCACCACACTAACCAATTTAATACTAAAGGCTAAGGTTTGCTCTTGAAGTTGGGTCACAGCTTGAAAAAAGCTTATAATAAGCCCAACCACTGATGCTACAATAATGGGAGGCAAAGACACTTTTAACATTAGCAAAAGCGCTTGCACTGTAAGGTCTAAGACACCTGGCTGGCTTAAGGTATTCATATTAATTTATCCTTACAATCTATATTTAGATTTTATTTATAGCTAAGCACTAAGCCTTGTACCACAAGCGCCCAACCATCCACCAGCACAAATGCCAGCAATTTAAATGGCAATGAAACTACCGTTGGCGACATCATCATCATGCCCATGGCTAATAAAATATTTGAAAAAATTATATCAATGGTTACAAAGGGCAAATAAAGCAAAAATCCCATTTCAAAGGCCGTGGTTAGCTCTGAAACGGCAAAGCTTGGAATAAGAATGGAAAAATCTGTTGCGGAAAGAGTTTTTGCCGCTTCTTCTGGCCAAATACGTTTAGCTGTGTTTAAGAAAAAGGCCACCGTCTTTGGGTTTGAATGTGTAATTAAAAACTCTTGAAATGGTCCCTTAACTCTTTGCACCGTTTCAACCATTTCTACAATGCCCATATTAGTGCTAATATTTTCATTTTTTAATAAATTATAAGTTTGTATGCTAATGGGGGTCATAATAAATATAGTAAAAATTATGGCTAAACCATTAAGCACTACTGTAGGCGGAACTTGTTGCACGCCTAACGCATTGCGTAGCAGTGACAAAACCACCACAATTTTTAAGTACGATGTGCAAACCATAACTAAAAATGGCGCAAGAGAAAGAAATAATAACCCCAATACAATCATAATGGGATCTATGGTTTGAATCATAATACTTCCTTATTTTATATATGTGTTCAAAAATAAACTAGGATTTAAAAATTTCAGTTATTTGCACACCAACTCTACCTTCAATATCCACAAGACTACCGCGACCAATTTGGGTATTTCCAACACAAATACTAACTGGGGCATCTAAGTTATCCATGGGTCCTAAAATCATACCTGAACTAAGTTTTGATATATCTTCAAGGCTTAACGATACTGAACCTAGCTTGCATTGTACAGGAATAGGACAATGCTTTGGGTGAGTTAGTAATTCTTCGCTCGGCAACTGATTTTCATTAAGTGTGTCGTCATTATTTTCAAGTTCTAATGATTCTTGTACATCTTCTTGCATATGGTTCTCCAAGGTGAGTTCTTTTGTAAAAAAATTTAATCTTGCACTTAGCATTTTTTGACCAAGATCTAGCTTGACTGCAATATGCTCGGTTTGGCTTGGCATAAGTAAGCAATCTCCCACATCTAATTGTTCAATATCATCAAAAGGTAGTGCTCTGGTTTGCCAAATAACTTCAATATTTATACGTGTATTATCAAGAAGCGGGCTTAAATGTAATTCATTATTAGAGTTATCATCTTGATTATAATTGATAAATGTTTCATCAAGTATCTCTAATAAAGCTTGGGGTAAGTCTGTAATTACTCCACGCGCCAAGCTATCATTACTTGCTCTATGTACATTTTGTTCTTCAAGTACAAAGGAAAAGTTTTGTAAGGTATTGACCCTAAAATCTGGCGCTAAAGTGCTAAATGTCACTAAACTACAATTAACATTTAATATATTAGATAAATTTTGCAACACGCCATTAATGCTATTTTCCATAATAATATCTAAAAGCTCAGCAGGTAAAAATGCAATATGCTTTGTTTCTAGCGGAGGTAGCACCAAGGGGGCAAGACTTTCTAAATAACAATTGCACTTATGCCCTGCTACATTCAATTCAATTACGCAAGCAAAGGCACTTGATAATATTTGCTCGTCATAAATTAACTTACATTGCCACTCTTTATCACCAATGCTAAGTGCAAAACTTGGCTTATTTGTTACAATGGCATTTTGTAAGCGCGTATATACTTTAGAAAATGATTTTAGCTCTAGTTTTTGTGCGTTCATATATTGCCTTATTATGTATTTTGCGCTATAAATTTTGCATAAAATGTTTTATTTATGAGGTAAATATGGAAATTTCTATAGAACAATTGCCAGACACTCTTGTGGTTGCCTTGGTAGGGTCGCTTGATGCCTTGGCTGCTCCCAATGTGGATAAGACTATGCAAGATGCTTTTGCAAGCGTAAGCCCAGCAAAATGTATTTTTCGTATGGATAAGGTGGACTATATTAGCTCTGCCGGTTTGCGCTCCATACTTGGTGTTGCCAAAACCATGCGCAAACATAAGGGGCAACTTATCTTCGTAGGTATTGTACCAGCTGTGCGTGAAGTTCTCGATATGTCTGGATTTACTTCCTATTTCAAAGAATTTCCTAATTATGAAGATGCCTTGAAGTAGTTGAAGAAATACATATTTCATATGATTAAGGTTAGTAAATATAACACTTTTCGTTAAGACGCTAGAAAGTTTATGGATAATTACAAGAGTATACGCGTACATACAGATATTGACAACTTGCCAACTTTGCAAGAATTTGTCTTTAACACTGTAAAAAGTTTGCACATTCCTGAAGTTCAGCAAGGGCATTTGCGTCTTTTGGTGGAAGAACTTTTTATTAATGTATGTACACATGGTCAATATGCTACCTTTGTTGACCTTTTTTTACAAAAAAAGGAAGTCACTGCTCAGAGTCAAACACTTCATATACCTCATCAAAAACACAAAGAGTTTCTACATTGCATTATTGTTGATAATGGTACACCCTTTAATCCCCTACTGCAAAATAATCCTATTGACACCTCAGCAAAACAATCAAGCCTTGAAAATATTCCATTAGAAGATAGAGCATTTGGTGGGGTTGGGTTAGTTCTCCTTCAAAAACTCACACATAATGCTAATTATTCATATGCTAATAATGAAAATACGCTTTCCTTTGAGCTTTGTTTAAACAATACTTTGTAATTTATGCCTCATCTTCCCACAAAAAATTACCACGTGAACGTTGGTCACCTTGGTTGTCACCTTGTTGATTATCGGCATTTTTACCAAGTTCTACAATATTAACACCAATTTCTGTATTTTTACAACTTGCTTGCAAGCGTGTTGTTAAGGCATCTACATTTTGATGCAATAGCATAGCACTGTCATTATTACTGGTTTGCATTTCTACAAAAAGCTTGCCAGTTTCTAAACGTAAAATAATTTGTGTATCACTTAATATATCATTTTTTATATTAATTCTAACTTCATTTTTATTTTCACTACTTGCCACCAAGATACTGTCCACAAGTTTATTAAGTGTATCAGTATCAATTTCGCGCACACTAGGCACATTTACTTTGTCACTTGTTATATTTTGGTTTTGGGATTGCCCCATAAGACCAGCAAGAATACTCTGCCCATAGGTGTCTTTTAATTGATCAAATGCTTTGCCATCTTCAAATTTTTTACCTGCATGCTTATGTTCTTGTAAAATATCCTTAAATTTTTCAGAATCTTTAGCATCCACCTGTTTTTCTGGTTCTGCAGAACAATTTTGAGTTTCATGGGAGCTGGTATTATTAGTTTTAATGTTGTTCATAAACCCTCTGCTTCAGCTTCTTCAGCCTTTTCTTGTAAAATTTTTTGCTCTTTACACCAAATTTTATAATGCTCAAGAATTTTTGTTTGCTCTTTTCTGTCATGCAACCACTTGGCATGAGCTTTTTCTTCTTCTTCTTGCTTAAGTTTTAAGTCTTGTCTTGCGTTATTCACTTTAAACGCAAGTTCTTGTTCTTCATCAACTAAGTCTTTTACTTTAAGGTGAAAACTATCTAAACGCTTTTGCGAAACAACTTCACCCTTAATTTTTGCAAAAAGTAACTTTTCTTTTTTTGGCCGTTCTGCTTTAAATGAAGCATGTTTTTCTATGGCTACTTGTAAAACTTCTTCAGCATTTATCTTTGCCGCGCGAGCCTTGGTAAAATCTCTTTGAGATTGTTCTTCGCGCATATTACAAACTCGCAAAAAAGCCTGTAAAGGATATTTATTCACGCAATACTATCTCTTAGCATTTGTAAACATTCTTCAAAGCTATGCTTAGTATGCTGATCTTGGCGCAAAAAATTACGCATCATTTCAATATGTTCGATGGCTTTATCTGCTATTTGGTCACTACCCTTTTTATATTCACCAATTTGCACAAGTAATGAAATTTCTTCATACTTAGCATACAGTCTTCTAAACTCTTGCGCCAATGCTTTGTGTTCTTTGTCAGTGACCGCACCCATTACACGACTTATAGAAGCGAGCACATCAATGGCTGGATAATGGTTAGCAGCCGCAAGGTTACGCGAAAGAATAATATGTCCGTCTAAAATAGAACGGGTTTCGTCAGCTATAGGTTCAGTCATGTCATCGCCTTCCACCAATACGGTATAAAAAGCAGTGATGGAACCTTTATCAGAGTTGCCTGCGCGCTCCATAAGACGTGGCAGTGATGAAAATACCGAAGGTGGAAAGCCGCGCCTTGTGGGTGGTTCACCTGCTGCAAGACCAATTTCGCGCAAAGCCCTAGCAAAGCGTGTAACTGAATCCATTAGTAGTAAAACATTTTTACCTTCATCACGAAAATATTCGGCTATGGCTGTGGCCACATAGGCAGATTTTAACCTTTCCATAGAAGATCTATCAGAAGTTGAAACTACTAAAACAGACTTAGCAAGACCTTCTTCTCCAAGGTCATATTCTATAAACTCACGCACTTCACGCCCACGTTCACCCACAAGAGCAAGCACCGTCACATCCACATCAGCTCCGCGTACCAAGGAAGATAATAATGTACTCTTGCCTCCACCAGCTGCTGCAAAAATACCCATGCGTTGCCCACATCCACAAGTCAAAAGACCATCAATGCATTTAATACCTAAATTTACAGGGCTAGAAATTATTTTGCGTTTAAGCGGAGATGGTGGATCTGCATACACAGGGTAATGTTTATTACCCTCAATGGCTGGACCACCGTCTATGGGCCTTCCAAGACCATCAAGCACACGTCCTATTAAGTCTGGACCAACGGCTACAGAGTGAGTTGTTCCTGAAGGTATAACTTCAGTGGCAGTGGATAGCCCGTGCATTTCACCAAGTGGAGTAAGGATTGCTGCTTCATTGGAAAAGCCCACAACTTCAGCATGAAGTTGCAATTCATCCCATGGGTTTCGCAAAAGGCATACTTCACCAATACGCACACCTGGCACAATGGCTTTGATAATTGTTCCAGTAACTTCTTTTACTTGCCCGCGCACTTCAACCGACACAGAAGTTTTCAGAGCAGCTTCTAAGGTATTACTAATGTATGAAAGACCCATGTTTATACCTTTTTCAAATGTTCTTCAAATACTCGGCGTAAAACAGCCATTTGAACAGAAAGTGAAGCATCAATAATACCAAGGTTGCTTTCTAAAACACAAGCTCCAGCGGATAATTTGGCATCAGCCACAATGCGTATACTATCAATGCCATAGGCAGTATTGGTTAGACTTGCTATTTCATCTTGCACCAATGATAAATCTTCGGGGCAAACGTGTATAATCACATCTTTTTGACCACGCACATAACTCAAAGAACGACGCACTACACTAACAACCCTTTCTTCCGGCGGCATTTCATCAAGGATGCGCTGTAAAGATTTCATAACAAGGTCAACAGTAGTTTTCTCAAGGCTTTCTATAAAATCAATACCTTTTGCAATAGCTTCGAAGGTGCGTTCTGCCATTTCAAGGCGTCCTTCTTCTAACCCTTCTTCATATCCACGTATTTTTTCTTCTTCAAAAGTTTTTTGAGCTTCTTGCTTAATGAGCAAAGCTTCATCTCTTGCAGCTTGTAGCATAGCATTAGCTTCAACTAAGCTAACGTATTCATTAGCTTTTAGAATGCAAGCATTGGGGTCTATCTGGATATGTTGCTTTTTTAAGCGAAAAATGTTGTCCATCCTTCCTCCCAAGGGCATGCAATTTCTTTGAATAATAATACACGAAGTAAGGGCCAAGCATTAACACTGGTTGTACTTAATGGAATAAATTGATTTAGACTATTGCCTGGTAAGTGTTGCGAAAAAATGTTTAACTGCGGCACATAGGCGCAAAGTTCATCAAGCACCACAAGACTTCGCAAAACTAAATTTTGCCCACCATGCTGCACACAACTAAGCACAGACCAAAGCCCCCATGCCACAATACGTTCATCAATATTTAAGCTATTAAAACTATGTGTTTTTGCATCTTCCTCTGCAACATGGCATACATGGTCTGCGTGGGCCTTATACATGGGTGCTTTTTGCAAAACAAAGTCATATGCACTGCTATATTTTGCTTGTGTATTATAGGGAACAATATTTTCAAGTTCACGTATTTTTTTAACATCTTCACGAGAAACTATTTTTGCTATATTAGGCGCACATATGACCATGCCTGCCATAAGTACAAGATGATATAGATGCTCTTTTGGTATCAAGGCTATACGACTATGAATGATAGAAAAATCTTCATCTTTTAAGTTGGTTATGCCAAGGGGTGCGCAAAAGTATTGTTCATGCTTTCCAAGGTTTTGACATTGCATGATAAAGTCATACAAGTTAACATCATCAAGGTTCAGCTCACTTAGATGACATAATCTTGGAGAAACATTATAAACAAAGTCTTCATAATAATTAGCCACTATCTTTAATAATAAATGGTTATTATGAAAAACATGTTCATAAAAATTACCTTGTTCCATTAACCCTTGCATGCACTACTCGCTATTTATTTTTCATATATCTTGGCCATGCCCAAATGCCTATGGCAGTGCATAGCAAGATTAAGCAAAGACCCACAAGTACATAAATAAAAGCAGCAGAAGCAGGTGCTACCTTAATACCTAGCACATTTTTCCATTGTGTTGGTGCAGAGTCTTTTACAGCTGGTGCTGCAAATAAAAATACTGATATATTTTCATATTTTAAATTTTGAATACTTTTTTCAACCAATTGTTTAATGCGCGAAACTTCATTTTCAATGCTGGCATTATGCCTATGCTTAATAAATATTGAAGCCGATGACGGAGCTGATGTATTACCAAAAGCATCAGTGGTAGGTAGCACTACATGAACTCTTGCATCTAAAACTCCATCAATAAGAGCTATACTTCCAGCAACTTCTTGTGATAATGCAAATATAAGTCTAGCATTTTCTTCAAGAGGTGTAGAAACAACACCTTCTTTTTTAAACACATTGCCAAGCGAATCATAAGCAGCACGCGGTAAACCTTCAGCCTCAAGCATTGTTACACTGGGTCCAAAATCAGCTTCATCCACAAACACAGAAAAAAGCCCAGCTTGACCGGGTTGCTTTTTAGCAACAATACCCTTGCTATCAAGAAAAGCCACAATTTCATTGGCTGAACTTTCAGATATGTCTGTAAAAACTGTTGTTTGGCAGCCATATATCAATATGGTACTAAACATTAATAATAACAGACATAGTACTCGCATGTATTTAGTCATCATTATTGACCCTTTAGTAGGGTTTGTACACCTTGATTGGTTTTTGAACCTACTTGCCCCAAAATTTGTTGATTAGCGGTAAGCTGGCTAACCTGTAATTGCAATCCTAGCATTTGATTAATTTTATCGTCACCTTGCAATTGAGTAGTCACACTCTCCCGAGTAGTTTTTACATCATTTTGCATATTTTCAAGACCTTGTAAAATGCGATCTCCAAGCGATGATTCACCCTGCACAGCCTGTGTATTAACTGTATCAGGTGCAAGATTTGCATTTTGTGCATCTACGGTTTGCGTTGTAGATTCAGTATGAGAAACCTGCTGAATAGAATTTATATCAACAGGTTCTGTGACCATGTTTTGAAATGCACTTGCATCATCACCAGAAACAACACTAGGTGTTGAAGCTGTTTCTCCAACATTACTACTGCCAATTTCTTGTATAATTTGTTGGCTTAAAGGATCTACCATTTTATTACCTCCAACAATCACCCAAGCAAAACTAAACTATGACCTTCATTACAATAGTTGGTGATTATTTGATATCTAATAATGTTTGCTCTGCTAGACCCCTTACATCTTCTGGAGTGCTATCATCGGCAAGTAATTTTTCTAAAATATCTCGCCCACGAGCATTATTTTTATTCATACAAAGCATTAAACCATACCATGCCTTACTGTGAGGGTCAGTTTGTAAAGCTTTTGCACCTTGTTTTTCAAGTATTTCAATGCCCTTTGCATAGTGACCTCTATGAGCATGGCACATGGCAAGACCTAATATGGGGCCGCTTTGTCCTTCACGCAAAGGTATGAGATTAGAAAAAATTTCTTCGCTTAAGCGTATATTGCCGGACCATAGTCCGGATAAGGCAATTTTACCTAGTAACTTTGCTGTACCATCTGTAACGTACATAAAAACTCCTTACATTTTTTGAGCAACACCTTCTTCAGCCTCGGTGAGTTTTTTAATAAGTCCACTAGCTAAGCTCATCATGGTGGAGTATTCAGTAGCAAGCATATTAAATTCAATCATATCTGCTTCACTTAAATCACTTTTATTAGAAAATTCTGCAATTTGACTAGAAATATCGTCAATAGAACCAGTCATGCTATTTAGTGCACTGTTTGCTAAATCGCTCATAATTATACCTCTTTTTGTAATTACTTTTTATCGTTTGATAGTTGATGAAAACGTAAAGCGACAATACTATACGCTGCCATAAGGGCATTGCGTAAATGCTGAGCTTGGGCAAAATCTCTTGGAGAAAGTCCCTTAGAAATATCTGTATCAATTATAGCTACTTGTTTGCTCAAAGCTTCAATAATTGTTTCCAAGGCTTTTACCCCACGTTCTTGCAGGGCTTTATCCAGAGAAAAGTTATCGGCATAAATATCCATTTCACCTCCAAGTGTTTGGTTTTATACTAATGAGGACAATAAACTAACAAATCATTTTTAACAAAGGTGGAATAGGTTTCTCTAACCTCTTGCACCACAAAGCCATTAGGTAGGCGCGCACCTTGATTATAGTTTTTGTCCTGATAAACTATATACATTTTAGAACCTTGACTACCAAGCTTTAAGCTTGAACAAAATTCTGCATCTTGAGTTGTATCAATAATTTTTGTTACATCTGCTTTTTTAGCTGCACTAACTGGCTTTGCCTTTGGTTTTACAAAGGGTATTATGCCCTTTGTCATGCCAGTTACTTCTTGAATAAATATATTAAAATTCTTTTTTTGCTCTGCGGACAGAGCAGAGCTTTCCAGCAATATGGCATATGGTCCTGGTGTTAAACGCACTACACTTTGTAAACCTAAGCTAGTTAAGCTTGCTTCTAAGTTATGGCTTATTTTATTATAATATGTAATATTTTTTGTGAGTGACACATTTTTTAAAATATCTTGCATAGGTTTTAGTAAGGCTGCTAAGCTTTTTTCATCATAAACATAACCTGCTATACTTAGACCGTTTGCTACAACTTGCACACGCAATACAGAGCCTTCTGCTTTAATATGCGCTTCTAAACTTTGGGCAGTATCTGCTAAAGAAAAAAGCTCAGTTTTAACCTCAAAGGGTAATCCTTTTAAGGCTTGTTCTAGGTCATGCTGAGTTTGGTTATCTCTAACCCCACCACTTACATGCCAAACTGAATTTTCACTTTCTTTAACCGCAAGATATCCAGACTCTAAGCCATGTAATACAGCTTCAATATCTTGAAGTTGCAACTCTGCTTTAGACGGACCCGTCAAGGTGGAAACACCACCAATACACAGAATAAACAGTAATAAGACTAATGCAATACGCAAAAAAATTCTTTTATTATTTTGTGTTTTTTGGGCATTATAATTAATAGCTGTGTTATCAAAACTAAGCTTTTGACTTGATTCATTTACTTTTTGAACATCACGCTCTGCACTGGCATTATCTTCTGATAAATCGTCATTATCTTGTGTTGCTGGTATTACTATGTTTGGCCACTGATTTATATTAGCATCTCCAATAGCCGCATGTACTTGCCCAAAGCTAATACAAGTATATTGTGGTACTTCCACTCCCTCAACAGGCACAAGGCTTCCTTGAAAAAAATTACTTACATCTTCATCTTGTTTTGGTAGTAGCAAGACCTTACCATCATCCAAAACCTTCAAGGTTGCTTGATGTGGAGATACGTCACTTAGCAAAATATCACAAAGCGCATCACTGCCCACTTCCCAATCACCTGGGGTGAGTTCTATTTGGGCATCCTTATGTACCCCTGTAAGTATGCGTAATATAATGCTCACAGCTATCACCTAATATGTAACCTAAAGGGTGTTGCCTTGTTCACTATTCTTTGTGGGCATGGCAGCAGGCATGGGCTTGACTACTGGAGAGCCTATGGGCATAGGTTCTGGAAAAACACTAGGTTCTTCAGCTGGCACTGGTTTACGAGCTTCTGGAGTATTATAAACTCTTTTAGAGCAACCACCACTTGCCGGAGGTGGCGGTGCCACACGAGGATGCATGGTTTTATCAAAATTCGTGGTTAAGCTACTTGGTAAATCAGGCAAATTTTTAGGGTCAATAATACGTGGCGAAATAATAAAAAGACGCTCTTGCTTACCCACAGTATCATCTTCGGTCTTAAATAAATGCCCAAGCACAGGAATATGCATTAAAATAGGTATACCATTGGCAACAACTTCTTTTGTTTCATAATAATAACCACCAATAACTAAAGCCTGCTGATTGCCCACAACGGCTTGAGTGCTAATGGTAGTTTTGCCAACTTGCGGTAAATCAAGACCAGAAGAACCACTAGGTGGTGTACTTACTCCGTCCTCTACATTAACAATTAATTTTACTAAAGGTTTACCATTATCTTGCATTACAATTTGTGGGGTAACGCGAAGCACAGTGCCATAGGTTACATCAAAAAGATCAACAGTTTCATAGCCCTCTACACGCACATAGAATGTATTAGTATTTTCAAGTACAGCTTCAATATGGTCTGAGGTAAGTACAGTTGGACGTGAAAGCACAGAGGCATTACCTTCAGTTTCCAAAGCTTCAATGCGTGCCATAAGGCTATCAATACCATTGGTAAATACGCTAGTCACTTGTAAACCCTGACCCACAGTGCTTGCAAAGTTTAGTGGATCAGAAATAGTTCCTGTATTAGCACCACCAAAGACGTAATTGCCACCTGGTGTTAGTCTATTAAAATCATAAGAAAGACCCAGGGAACGCATACTATTCACATTAACATCGGCAATGGCAGCACGAATTTCTACTAAGAAAACAGACTTATCTAATTCTTCAATAACAGTGTCATAAAAAGGCATAAGGTGTTCTTCATCCCACACAATAACTGCATTAAGGCGTGGGTCTGCTAAAATTCGCGCTCCAGTTGTAGCTACCGGTGAGGCAATGCTACCTTGCGCCCTACCTTGAGCATCTTGCTGAGTAGGAACATAGCCTTGAGTGCCGCCGCCATTTCTGGCTAAGCCTTGACCCATGCGCCTATTAACCTGACCTTGTACAGGTGGTGCGGAGTTATTAGCATCATCAATATCTTGCGTGCCTACTAATTGTCTTAAAAGTGAGGCTACACCGGGTAAGGTTTTAACTTGCTGACCAAGGTTTACGGTTATATCCTCAGCAAAAGCATGCTTTAACCTAAATACACGCGTTACCTTTGGTACAGGTGGAGCTAGTTGAATAATATTTTCAGCCACAGAACGGATAATATCAACATACGCCTTTGGTGCTGTGACCATAACCATCATGCCATCTTCGCCAGAGCGTAGTGGATATTGCGCATCATAAGCACCCATTTGGCGTAAATTTGCTGTGAGGGTTGATTTACCAGCAAAACCAAGGGCAACAATTTCATTTTGTAGAGCAGATTTATTATCAAAGTGCATAGTAGATGCATTTAAATAAGTGGAAATATTTTCAGAACGATCTAAAAATCCCATAAATTCTTGAGGCGTATTAAAAGAAAATTGTCCTGTTATGCTTCCACTAACTTCAGGTGCTACCATGCAGGCTCGATCTAAAAATGTAGCATATGCGCAAAGAAATTCAGTCACTGGAGTATTGTCAGCACTATAGTGAAATGTAGCTGCTGTGCTACGTAGAGGTGTAAAAGCTATAAAAACAAACACCACAAGAAACGAAAACAAATTTCTAAGCATGCCGCACAAACTCCAGTTTGGATGATGAAAATATTATCTATCAGTATTAAACAGTTATCTTGTGAAATTTGACATAAAAAACATTAAGTTGCAAGTCATGACTTTTATAACTTTTTTATAAGCATTTTTTAGCACATCTTTGCACAAAAATTATGCAAAGATGTGCTTTTTTATTATGTTTGAGCGGCAGATTTTCTACTATCTGCGGCTTGCTGCATAAGGCTTTGCGCCAATTGCAAAATGGTTGAACGCTTGCTTGCTGCATCATTAGTCACAAGCATTTGTTGTTCATTTTGGCTTGAAATTGTAGTTTGAGCAGTTTGCAAATTATCCATAAGGGCTGAAAGTCCACTTTCAGTAAAGCCACCATCAATACCAATACCACCTGAGTCACTATCTTGTACTATACCCGTTTCCACAAGGGCAGGTCTGTAAGTATTTAACCACTTATCCATATCAGACCCAATTTCGTAATAAACGGCAAATGTATTATTATCAGTCTCATAAATCACATATTTTGTTCCGGGAGGCCCAGGATAATCACTATTATAGCTACTATTTTCCGCCCGCACTTCAACAATACCATCAAGATACGTTTCATCATCGCCATTTGCTTGAGCTTCGGCACTATATTTATTAAGCATTTGCATGCAATCATTAATCATGGTTAGGGTAGTAACCTGCTCTGATGCATCTTCAAATTGAGTTGCAAAAACTTCATCTTGTGCTTGCAATGAATTTAAGGAAAAAATCATACACAGAGTGGAAAAACTAACACTTTGTGTATTTGTAGCACCTGTGGCATCTGTGGTGGTAATTTCAAAAAAACCAGTTTGCGCATTATAATCAGTGCCAGTAATATAATTAGACATAATAATCTCCTGCTAACTTAGCATTTATTATCTTAAGTTTGAGCTGCGGATTTTCTACTATCTGCGGCTTGCTGCATAAGACTTTGCGCCAATTGCAAAA
>CAYJKC010000025.1:0-30290 GCA_964370675.1 uncultured Desulfovibrionaceae bacterium | reverse complement strand
TGATTTTATCCATAAGGATTTCAGCACCAAGAAGTACAAGACCTGTCTTAATATAATATTCTACTTGCAAGGCTGGTTTCATAAAGTTTGGTGTGCCGACAGTATTAGCTACCAGCATACCAAGAATAATAGCCCATGCTTCTGTACCAACGCCATAGTAGCGCATATCCATTTGTCCGCCCAAGGTTAGGGCAAAAACAGTGAATACAAATAAGCCAACAAAACCAGCTATAAATTTAGGAATGCTATAACCCATAAAGCCCATACCTACACTGAAGATAAGTGCTAAAATTATCATCATTACAGGTAGAGTTGGGAGAATATTAAATGGTTTTACCTTGGCCTTGCTAGCAGCAGATGAAGCTTTACGCTCAGCACCACGCCAATCAGTCACAAGCTGGTCAGCATCTTTATTTAGCTTTTCATCTTTAAAAGATGCAGCTGCCGCTGCGGCTTCGGCTGCAAGAGCTTTTTCTTTGGCAGCATCGGCTGCGGCACGTGCTTTTTCGGCAGCAGGCTTTGCTTTTTCGTTAATGGCTTTAGCACCTGCTTCATCAAGCACAAAAGCTGACATGGGGTTGTTAGACCAACGCCCAGGACCCTTCATATATGACCTGAAGGAGCTACCAAACTCAGAAGGTTTAAATTTAACCTTCTTACTTGCTTGAGCATCATACCAAGCAACGGTCTTAAATGGTGCTTTACTTGCTTCTGCTGCCATGATGGCTTCAGCTTTAGTAATTTTTTCCATAGCAGCAGCTTTATCTGCATCTGTGAAACTAAACACATATAGATAAAGACCTAGAAAAACAAATGCTAAACCGAGCCAAATGGCCCAATAATCTTCCTTGGTCCAAAGATCTGACCAGGATGATTGCGCTTTGTCAACAACGACGTTTGACTCTTGCTGGGACATAACACCTCCAAAGTTTTTAATTCTATTATGCATCCACACACAATATATTGCTTATGCCTACTTTTAATTGGTTTGGCAAGTGTTTTCTTTCACAAAAAGCCCCGCATAACCTACCACACGTTTAGCATCATTACTTTTTTCATAAGACGTGGTATGACGTACCAAATGACAAGAATGTGATTTGTTTAATTTTTTAAGTGCATAAAGAGCTACTATGGCAGGGCAAACTCCACACATACTAATTTTATTTTTACCAACAACGTTGGCCAATGCCACAGGATTCATCTCCATCAACGATTGTAGAGCCATTTTATCAAGTTCTAATGTGGTTTCATGGTCAGAAAAGTGATGCATATCAGAACTTACAACAATACTTGTATTGATACCTTTTTGCTCAAGTGCATACATTATGTCTCCAAGAGCATATCCAGCATTTTGTAAGCTTTCTAAGTAACGCCCACTTATGGCAATGGGTACTATGCGTACATTGGGCATTTTTATTTGTAAAAATGGCAGGATAACTTCTAAGGAATGTTCTGCCATGTGGGCATTTGTATCTGCCTCAAACCCACCTGAGCTTTGCAGTAAATCCCTTGTTATATCTTCATCAATTGGAATGTCTCCAAGTGGGGTTTGCCAAGCACCTGTCTCCCACACAGCCAAGGATTTTCCCTTGCCGGTATGGTTTGGACCAAGCAAAAACAATGTGTCTGGTAAGTCAACACAGGCAAGAGTTTCTGCTATAATATGTCCACAATAAAAATGTCCTGCATGAGGCAAGAGTATCATGCTTGCCTTATCTTTATGCTCTACTGCTTGCTGGGCTACATCTAGGGTAGCTTGTGCATAATTGTACAAAGATTTAGCATTGCCCTCATAAAACTTACCAGCAACTACTGGGGTCCTTAGAGTCATACATACTCCTTATATTGTGAAAACAGAATTATTTACTGAAACTATTG
Organism: uncultured Desulfovibrionaceae bacterium; assembly: GCA_964370675.1. Taxonomy (GTDB): domain Bacteria; phylum Desulfobacterota; class Desulfovibrionia; order Desulfovibrionales; family Desulfovibrionaceae; genus CAYJAD01. Next base: position 28,412 of record CAYJKC010000025.1, on the reverse strand, counting down.
AGATTGAGCATACAATTCTTGCAGCTCTTGTAGCTCTTGTGCCGTGAGATAGCGCAAAAGAGTTTTTTGAGGGCTATTTGCTAAATCAACAACCAAGAGCCCATCTAATGTGCCAAAAACCCTATCTTCGTGGAAGGCAGCAATGCGTCCACCCAATTGCAAATAGTGCTTAAATAATATTGGCAAACCCTTGTCGCCCTCAATATCCTTAACCGCACGATTACAATCTTTATAATCCAGACCTTGTACATCTGGAACATTTAAACCTTCAAAGTCCATGGGTTTTTGTCTGCCTCGCACTAAAGAAGATAAGTTTTCATGCCAATGATTTTCTTTAAGGTATTCGCGTAGCATATAGGCTGAAGCGTTGGCATACTCAAGACCCATGCTACACGGTCCAAATAAGGTACGAATTTTTTTGCGATAAGTTAAACGTCCAATACCTTTCCATAAAAGCATTAAGGGTTCATAGTCACGTTGATATTCGGGAACCACAAATGCTCGCCCAAGCTCCATAGAAGTTTGACAATCATCAAAAAAATTATCCTTGTAGTCAAATAAAGTTGCTGTGTATAAAGTAGGAATAATCTCTTTTGCCTTTTCTGATTCAAAGCAAAGCACTCGATATGCCCCAACTAAACATTGATTTTGTGTATCCCAAAGCACGAGATGAGTATAATTCTTGTCAAATTGATCCATATCACGAGCTTCGCCAGAACCCTCACCTACTAAGCGAAATGTTTCTTCGCGCAAGCGACATATTTCGTGCAATATATGCTTTGACTCCTTTCCTTCAATGGCAAAAATTACAAAATTACCTTCAGTCACCAAGGGGTCGTTGTTTATACATTGCTCTACTTCAGCATGCAGGGCTTTAGGATCATGGGCTTTTGCCACAGGCGTTGACCATATTTTAGGTAATGCATTATTATTTTGAGCAAGAGATTCACAACGCACCCGCATATGCGCTGTGCGCGCTTTATCGTTGCCAAAAGCTTGCAAAAGTTTTTTATCAACGGGTCTTCCAACTACATAACGCAAGGTACGCCCACGCATACGCCATAGCTCTCGTGGTAAAAGTAAGGTACGAAACATAGGATGTATACACCCTGCAGCGTGAAACATGGGACTATTAGTGCCTTTAAAAAACACTGGGATGGCACATATATTAGGGATTTTAGCAATCCTACCACACAATGAATACCAAATTGGTTCTATAATACTCATTTTGAGCATATGCCAATGAGCTACAATTCCCGAGGGAAATAAACCAAGCGCCCCACCTTTTTCCACATGTTTAAGAGCCGTGCGCACAGAAGAAAAATTATCCTGCTGCGATTTTGCTGTTACATTGATAGGAATTATCATGGGACTCAATTCTGGAATTTTGCAAAGCATGCTATTGGCTAAAAGCTTAAAATCTGGTCGCAAAAGCCCGCAACGTGCAGCCATAATTACCCCTTCAATTCCTCCAAAGGGATGATTGGCATAAACCAAAGCTGGACCTTCACTAGGCAATGTGTTTTCTAAGTTCTCACCCTCATTGATGACAAAAATACCCATGGTTTGCAAGGCACTTTGAGCAAAATCCCAAGGAGTATAAGTTGGCGCAAGAGTTTCATAACGCTTAAGAATTGGGCGCAGACCTAGCAAGAATGCCAAGGGAGAAGATACTGGCATAATAGGGTTCGTTTTTAATTGTGGTGAAGATGAAGTACTGCCGCTATCCATAGTTTATTCCATAATATTATGCTAATTACTTGCAGAGATTAAACTCATGCTTTTACCATTGCACATTACTCCAAGTTTAACCAATAGGCAAGCCATGAGGTCAGTACATCAATTGTACCCATATCTTGAATGTTAATTGGGTAAATTTTATGTCCATGTGCCATATTCAATAAAGTTTTGATTGTGGTCCAAAAGCTAAAACGGACCTTGCTGGGGGAGGCAAGGTCCGATAGTGGGTCTCGATAATAATAGGGGGGTCGAGATGGTAAATTTACCAATTTTCACCACAATCCAAACCTAGCACATTTGATACGTTTTGCCAATATATTTTTTATTTTTCTACACTGATAAATAGCTGATTTGTTGGTCTTTATAATTGCAGTTCAAAGCATTTTTTTGTAAACAACTATGCCTTTATAATGACTAAAACTATATTTGACTTATAAAATCTTTTATTTTTTCTGCCACATTTTGCGATAAATGTTTTTCCCAAGGTGCACTGCACTTAATTTGCACTTGCGGCAAAATTAAGCTTTTATGATGGAGCAAAAAACATTCATCGGCATAATTATTTTCTGTATAGCGATGGTCATTGAAAAGAGCAAAGCCTGCATGCATTGCATGGGCTCGAATTTGATGACGCGCCCCCTTGTAAATGGTGCATCCCATAAGAAAAAGCTTTTCAGGCATATGTTGAGTAAAAGCAGGAAAATACCCTTTAACCATTTCATAATCTTGTGCATCCATTTTAGCTAATACTTGAAAGTGAGTGTGGCGAAGTGCAGGTGCATCATGATGTAACACACGACATTTTTTACGTTTATCTGTATCTAAGGCTAGTTTAATACTACAATTATAAGCATCACCTTGAACAAGAGCAATATAACGCTTTTGACATTGTCCTTGATTTTCTAATTCTTGCCAAGCTTTCAAAGCGGTAGCATCCTTAGCGGCTACTACAATACCCGTAGTTGGAGCATCAAGCCTATTACATAAAATATATTCTTGGTTTTGCCCTAATATAGCTTGCAAATTACTTTCTAAGCTTGGTCCACCATGGTCAAGACTTACACTGTGCAAACCTTGAGGTTTATATATAAAGTACCAATCATTAAAATTTTGTAAAAACGTGGCTTGTGCGTTCACGCATGCAGCAATTTTGGGCACATGCTTGCTATTCTTAGGCAGCATACTAAGTTTTTGCTCAGTTTTCACTCTATATCCCGGTCCTTTTGCAACATTATCTATCAGAACAAGCCAACTGTCCCAAAGTCTTCTTCTCGCACGCAAGCTAAGTTCTGGAAAAATTAAAATAAGAACATTATCTAACCTTTCTCCGCTTAAATTGGGTGGTATATATATTTCTTGAGGTATATTCATGGTCAATAGCTTAGCATTTTTTTAAACATGCTTTAACGGGCTGCAACAGTTCTGGGGTAAATTTCCAAGTTAGCAAGGCATAAACCACAACAAATGCCATAAAACTTAACGCAAGCGCAACAATATATGGCCATATAGACGGCAAGTGCATAGCATATGCAAGGCTATAATGACTAACAAGAGCAGCTATTACTGCAGCTATGCTAGAAAGTATGCTACCCCATACTATAATGCGTCCAAGTCCAGCAAAGGCCGTTGTACCTTGGCGTTTGCACCAAATCATTATAATACCCAAAATATAGGCAATCACACCGGCTATGCTTACTATACTAATGCCCATGGCACCATATTCCACTGAAACATAAAACAGAGGCAAGCTAACAATAGTAATCACGGTTCCACACAAAGCTGGAGTTAATGTATCTCCAAGAGCATAAAAGCCGCGCCCTAAGACCATTTGTATACCCCAAAGTGGCACAGCTAAAAGCATAATTTGTAAAAGCGGAGTAGAGCTTAATGTATCCTCATGAGAAAAACCGCCTCCCTCGAAAATAAATCCCATGGTGGGCATGGCTGCGGCTATCATCCACGCACTTAAAGGTATTAACAAAGCTATGCTAGAACTCATGGCAGTATTTAAGGTTTTGGCAAAGGTGTTAAAGTCCTTCTTAGTGGCAAGGCTTGCCAAAAAAGGATATGATGCCACAGCAATGGCTGCGCCAATCATACCTACAGGCACTTGCGAAATGCGCCTAGCATAGCTTAATAAACTAACCACACCCTCACCAGCAAGCGAACCAAAAATTCTTAAAAATTGCTCATTTAACATAACTACTGATTGCCCTAGCATGAGAGGTAATGCAATGATTAAAAAACGCCACATATATTTATGTTTAAAACTTAAAGTCAATTGAAGTCCATGTTGTTTTGCAGCTAGAGCGGGTAAAAACCATGCCCCTATGGCTGCACCAATACTTACACCATAGCAAAATCCTTCCATGCCACTAGCAATATTAAGCAGTGGTAAGATTAAACCAAGCAAGATAATAAAACCATTATAGATTAAAGGAGTTAAAGCAGGCACAAAGAATTGCTTTCGCAAAAATAATAAAGCAGAAAAACAAGCTCCATTTACAAAAAATATTTGTGCTGGCAATATAATACGTAAAAAAAGGGCTAAACGCGCTGTTTGACCTTCGCTAAAACCAGGTGCAACCAGCTCAGCCAAAGGATAAGCAAAAATCCAAGCTATTAAGGTTAATATGCTCACCGCCACCATGGACCAGCAAAACACTGTGGAAAAAAACTTCCAAGCATCATTATTATCTTCTTCAAAGCATTTTGAAAGCAAAGGAATAAGAGTTATGGAAACATAACCCCCTGCCAATAAATAATTAATAAAGTCTGGCACCACAAAAGCAGCAAAATATAAATCAGCCTCGCTTGAGGCCCCAAATTGCCATGAAATAACCTTATCACGCACAAGCCCCATAATGCGAGATAACATTATGCTTGCACTCATAATCAAAGCTGCAAGACCCATATGTTGCACTTTAGTTAAAAAAGACATTTATTGTTCTGCACCTTTAAAACTCCACATGACAAAGTATTAATCTTGCTTAGAGTTTTTTTGTAATTGCCAGCGAGTTAAAGCATTAAATACACAACGACGTGCATCTTTATAACTTGCATAAAGATGTTCAAGGTTTTCTTGCATATGAGCACGCTTAGTTAAACCAGCTGAAGGACAAGGGTTTGACCATATGGGCAAGCTCCATTGCTTGGCTGCACGCCGAATATCATTTTTTTCAACCAATAGTAATGGGCGAATAACTTGCAAACTGCCATTAAAAAATGATTCATTCATGCCCATGCCGTCTACCCTTCCATTTTGGCATAAGTTCATAAAAAAAGTATGTACCAAGTCATCGGCATTATGCCCAAAAGCTAAATGACTTAATTTATACTGAGAACATAATTCAAAAAGTCGCTTGCGCCTTAACCATGCACAGCGAAAACAAGCAGAATTACGCTTATTTTCTTCAGAATGAGCATGCGGACCATGGTCAGTGACTTCGATATGAGAAGCTATGCCGTGTTCCTTTAGCCATGGAATAAGAGGATTATGACTTGTGGCATCAAAGCCAGGATTGATATGTAAAGCCATTATTTCAAAAGGAAATGGAACAATACCACGGCGTATGATCAAGGTTTTTAAAAGAACAAAACTATCCATACCACCAGATACGGCAATACCAATACGAGCATGCGGGTTTAGCATGCCTGTTTGCTGCATGGCCTTACCGGCAGCTTTTACACAGACTTGTTGAGCAAAGGTACGTTTATTTTTTTTCATTTTTTTCGAGATAATATATAAAACAATACTCATATTTCTTGACAAAGCATGAAGCCCCCTATAGCATACTTGCCTCACATACGCAAAGGGGTTTAACACATTTTATCTAAATTTCTTAAAAATCAGTATGTTGTCTTGTAGAGTAAAATATTTTTTTAGCCCTAGACAGGGTGAAAAAAGGCACTATATTTTAACATTAAAAATTTATGGAGTTATTTAATGGCGCGCATAACCGTTGAAGATTGCCAAGAACGTGTGGATAATCGCTTTTTATTAGTTCAAATGGCTATTAAAAGAGTGTATCAGTATCGTGAAGGATATGAAGGCCTTGTGACAACACGCAATAAAGAAGTTGTTACTGCATTGCGTGAAATTGCAGCAGGCAAGGTATTACCTGAAGATATGTCCTACTACATTCCGCTTGAAGAAGACGTACAGGCAGGCAGTGCTGAACTAGAGTCCAGCCCTGAAGCTAGTGCTGAATAATTAGCATTTCAATGCTGGTAAATTTATAATATTAAGAAAAAATATGAGTCAGCGAGATTATTACGAAGTTTTAGAAGTATCTAAGACGGCCACTGATGACGAAATTAAAAAGTCATACCGCCGCTTAGCCATGAAGTATCACCCCGACCGTAACCCCGATAGCCCCGAAGCAGAAGCAAAATTTAAAGAAGCAGCTGAAGCTTATGATGTTTTGCGCGATCCTGAACGCCGTGAGCGATATAATCGTTTTGGGCATGCTGGTGTAAATGGCGGCGGTGGATTTGGTAGCAATGAAGATGTTTTTGCGCACTTTAGTGATATTTTTGGTGACTTATTTGGTTTTGCCACAGGTGGAGTTAACCGCCCTAGGGTGGGGGCAGATTTACGATATAACTTAAATGTTAGCTTTGCCCAAGCCGCCAGTGGAGATGAAATCACCTTAAAAATTCCTAAGCGCGTAATATGCCCTGATTGCGATGGGTCTGGTGCAGCACCTGGCACAAAGCCTGAGACTTGTGCCCATTGTGGTGGCAGTGGTCAAGTGCGACGCTCTCAAGGTTTTTTCCAACTTGCCACCCCATGTCCAATTTGTCGCGGTGAAGGTCACATCATAGCAACCCCCTGTCCACGCTGTAAGGGACAAGGCATTATTGCGGAGACTAAAGAACTTTCCGTGCGAATTCCTGCTGGCGTAGACACTGGCACTCGTTTGCGTGTGCGAGGTGAAGGTGAAGCTGGTATTAACGGTGGTCCTCCTGGTGATTTATATGTTGTTATCAGCGTTGCCAAAGACAAAACATTTACCCGTCAAGGACAAGATTTACTGTTTACTCAAGATATTTCAGTAGTTCAAGCCATATTAGGTCATAGGGTTGATGTTCCATCGCTTAAGGGTAGCGTTACATTAGAAATACCTAAGGGCATTCAAAGTGGTACTGTTTTGCGTATCAAGGGTGAAGGCATGCCCTATCTTGGTCAAAGCTATAATGGCGATTTGTTGGTGGAAATAAGAGTACTTATTCCTACGCGCATTAGTGAAAAGCAAGAAGAGTTGCTACGCGAATTTGAACAACACGAACCAGAAGAAACACCTCTTGGTAAAATAAAAACAGCTGCCAAAAAAGCTGCTAAAGCTATGGGTTTAGATTAAATTTTCAAAGATAAAGGTGCTAATTGATGAATACCACCAAGAAAATGCAGGTTAAGTTTCATTTTATTTTAATACTTATTTGCTGCCTTGGGTGCAGTGCTTGTCTAGGAGACCTTAATCTTGACTTTGTAGGCAGTTCTGCGCCTCCAGCTTCTGACCCATTGGTTGATGAAGCTCGCGAAGCTTGGGATGATAATGACATGCAGCGCGCAGAGAATCTATATGCCAAGGCTACCAAGCTAACCCTGCCTATTAACGAACAAACCGAAGCTTGGGAGCGTTATGCCCTTGCTGCAGCACGTAATGGTCGCCCCAATAGTGCCTTAGATGCGCTAGACCAATGGGATAGTGTCATGCCTGATGCAGATAGCACTAATGCGTGGCAATCGGCATGGCTAAACAGTATTCGTTTATTATCTCCAAGCGTTGCCATTGAAAGAGCTCAAAAAACTTGGTCCAATGTAAGTAACTCGCCAAATGCACGCGCTCAAGCCGCCATTATTCTTATGGGGAGGAGTTGGTCTGCGGGTCAAACACTACCTACTTTACCCCTTATTACACGCTATTTTGATTCCAAAGACATAGCTCAAAAACAAAATATTGAATATATTACTAGCGAAGAAATGCGCTATATGACTACACAAAACTTGACTGCATTAAGTCAAAGTGTAGGCGCTAAAGCAAGTATTACTTTTCCTGCCAACATAGTACTTTTAGAAAGTTTACGCCGTGGCTTACCCATAAGCTCTCAAGCAGAAGCTAAAGTTAAAGATTTAAGCCTCTATGCAGATCAATCCTTACCTCAACGCATTCTTAATTTACCGACTACTACCACTGACCCCAGTGTTGTCCCCGGTGTAGCTCCTATAGTAAGCCCAACCACTACTGCCAATGCCCAGTCCGCTTGCTTGGTGTTAGCATTACCGCATAGTGGTAATATTGTACCTATTAGCACTAAAATTCGTGCTGGTGCTGATGCTGCCATAGCAGAATTGGCCCAAGGTGGAGTTGGCATACAACTGCACAATATTGATACAAGTCAAACAGATTGGTTAAGTCAATTACAAGCTTTACCCTCACAATGTACTGTAGTGGGTGGTCCTTTGCAAACGGCAAACTTTAACGCAGCAAAAATGGCAAATGCCACAGCAACACGCAGTTTCTTTACCTTTTTGCCTGCCCTTGAAGGGCAAGATGAAGGAAGTATAGCGTGGCGTTTTTTCCCAAGCCCTCAAGATCAAGTTAGCAGTTTGTTAAGTTTTACTAGTGGTATGGGTATTAGAAACTATGGTTCCTTTTATCCTCAAGATAATTATGGCACACGTATGAATACTATTTTCAATACGGCAGTTCAAAACATGGGCGGTACAGTGCAAGCCGTATCATATGCTCCAAGTGATACAACAAGCTGGCCTCAAGCTGCAGCATCCTTGCTTAAACCACAAAAAATTAATAGTGTGCCCCTATCCACAGCAAGTTTTGAAGCTGTATTTCTCCCTGATTCATGGAAGAATATGGATTTAATTACTTCAGCATTCCTCTATAATGGGGATGATAAACAAGTACTGCTTGGCACATCATTATGGGAACAAAGCCTCATGAGTGGTACTACAACCGCCAATACTGCCAATTATAAACTAGCAGTGTTTCCTGGAGCATGGAATCCTACCCAAGTACCTCCAGCTCTTAATGCTGCAGGCAATGCAGATTTTTGGACTGGTCTTGGCTATGATTTTGTTCGCTTTGGTGCAGCGCTTGGCTTAAGCGCTCCTGCTGCTGTTGCTGAAGTAAATAGCAAAATTCAAGGCGCACAAAATATAAATTGGAGTATGGCGCCCATTAACTGGGATGTGAGAGGCAAAGCTAGTCAAAGGCTTTATCTATTTACTCTTACACCAAACGGTGTAACCATGGCAGATGCTGTATTATTTAATCAAATTCGCTTGCAAGCTATTAATGATTTTAATGCAAGGCGCAGTTCTGTGACTATGCCTGCAAGCCCACCACCTGCCATTACCGCGCCACCGATTACAGCACCGCCGGCTGCAACAACAACGACCACAGCTCCAAGCAGTCCGCCTGCAGCACAATAAAGAGGATTATATGTCAGGCAAAAATATTAATCTTAATGATGTTCAGCATATGGCTAGTCTAGCGCGGCTTGATATCTCAGCAGAAACAGCTGAGCTATTTACCAAGCAATTTACTGATATTCTAGTCTATATGGACACCTTAGCCCATGTAGACACAAGTCAAGTAGAACCATTATACAGCCCTGTTTTCCATGATGGCGTATGTCGCGAAGATATGGCTAATAATGAATCTAAGCGTCAAGATGTATTAAGCAATTCACCTAAAGACAACGAACAATATTTTGTCGTGCCACGCATCGTGTAGGTAGGAATATGAGTATTTATGATTTAAGCCTTGCCACAGTGCGTGATGCATTACTGCAAGGTGAGATAAAAGCAGAAGATGCAGTTAATGCTTGTCTTGAGCGCACAAAACAGACTGAACAATTACATACATATATTAACCTTGATGCACAAAATGCTCTTGAACTTGCTTGTCAAATGGACAAAACCGGTCCAGACAGCACCAAGCCCTTATGGGGTGTCCCCATAAGCATTAAAGATGCTATTTGTACAAAAGGATTAACAACCACAGCTGGTTCAAAAATTTTGAGTAACTATGTGCCTTTTTATGATGCACATGTAATACAAAAGTTACGTGATGCTGGGGCTATTATTCTTGGTAAAACCAATCTTGATGAGTTTTCCATGGGTTCAAGCACTGAAAATTCTGCATTTGTCACCACACACAACCCTTGGGATGTTAAGCGCGTTCCTGGCGGTTCTAGCGGTGGCTCCGCCGCTGCCGTGGTAGCAAAACAATGCTTTGCAGCCTTAGGCTCTGATACTGGGGGATCCATTCGTCAGCCAGCATCACTTTGTGGTTGTGTTGGTGTTAAGCCAACATATGGACGAGTGTCACGCTATGGACTCATAGCTTATGGATCTTCACTAGATCAAATTGGCCCTCTAGCCCGCTCGGTGGAAGATTGTGCTCTTGTGCTTGAAAACATTGCCGGACATGATAAACGCGATAACACATCTGCCCCAATACCCTTAGAGCCAAATGCCTATAGCAAGGCTTTAAACGCTAATGCAGATTTAAAAGGCATACGCGTTGGCATACCTAAAGAATTTTTTGCCGAAGGTCTTGCTGAAGAAGTTGAGCTAGCTTGCAGAGCTGCCCTTGAAAACATGCAAAAACTTGGTGCTACACTAGTTGATATTGAGCTACCCCACACCCATGCTGCCATAGCAACATATTATATTGTGGCCATGGCAGAAGCGAGCTCTAATCTTGCGCGCTTTGATGGTGTGCGCTATGGCTACCGCGCGGAAAATATAAATAATTTAGAAGAATTATACATACAAACCCGCAGTCAGGGTTTTGGTCAAGAAGTACAAAGACGTATTATGCTTGGCACTTATGTACTATCATCTGGCTATTATGATGCATACTTTAAAAAAGCTGCTCAGGTGCGCCGTCTTATCAAAAGCGACTTTGAACAAGCCTTACAAAAGTGTGATATAATTTGTGGTCCCATATCACCTACTACAGCTTGGGAACTTAACAGTCTAAATACCAATCCTCTACAAATGTATCTTATGGATGTTTATACACTTTCGTTAAACTTGGCAGGTTTACCAGGAATAGCCCTACCTGTGGGCATGGGTAAAGAAAGTAATTTACCTATTGGCATACAGCTTATAGGTGCTGCTTTTAGTGAAGAAGCAATTTTTAATGTGGCTCATATCTTAGAACAAAACTTACCAACCACCCCATGGCCAACAATTTAACATGCTACATTAATTAGGATATACATGAATCAGCAACAGTTAAACATTGTTATTACAATTACCATAAAAGATGGTATGCATGATTTAGTATTAAGCAAACTTAACCAAGTGTTTGCTAAATCGCGTACCATTGAAGGGTGCATCAGCATTGCTGTTCATGAAAACCTATCTAACCATAATAAATTATTGATTTATGAAACATGGGCTAGTGAAGAGCTTTGGCGCAAATACTTAATGCAGCCACACATTACAGAATTTACTGAACAATCTAGCAGCATTACAGAAGAATGGACTGTGCAAAAATTTAAGAAATGTGACATTTAATCACTCGCTTTAATCGTATATATTTCTAGCTTTAAGTATATCAATAAAAATGCCCCCCTACCACTTAGGATAAGAGGGCATTTTTATTTATAATTTATAGTTTAGAAATTAAAACGTACACCTAAGCTAACTTCATGCCCTGAAGTAGATGTTTCAAAATCTTGTGAAGTATTGTTATTATAACTACTGCTATAACTAATGTAACGATAACCAAGGTCTGCTGTAATTCTGTCAGTAATAGCATAACCCACACCACCAGCTACATTCCATGCAAGCACAGTATCATCCATAGTGCCGTTATAGGACAATCCATTGCCTTTTAGCTGATATTCACCAGTCATAAATCCTGCACCAAGACCACCACCTACATAGGGAGTAAAGGATGACTCATTGTAAAAATCAAAATAGAAGTTTACTAATAGAGTTTGCATATTGTAGAAAGTTTCAGAATTATAGCCTAGGCTTGAGTCATCCCTATACAAGTTTCCACGAAATGCATATTCTATTTCTGTGCGAATGGGTATGTCGGTTTGTCTGTAGAAATCATAGCCTAAGAATACACCACCAGCGGCAGTACCTTGAGAATATGAATCACCAAAAATTCCACCACCCCATACAGTTTGATATGAATAAATAAACTTACCACCAGCATAAATGCCAGTAGTATCTGCCGCTGTAGCTGGGGCTACCATTACAAAGCATAGTAACACAGCAAAAATCAAGCGTTTTAACATGCTATCCTCCAGTGGTTAGATAGTTTTTTGCTATTTAACTATCTAAGATTATAAAATTGTCGGCTTATTTGCCCTCCACCACATTTGCAACGCAAGCAAAGTCCAAAGGGGCTTACGCAGGTCCTTCTTGCCGCTCATGTGCGTATTTACCAGCTCTCTAATGTATGGAACATTAAAGACACTTTGCTCTTGCAAGAAGCGTTCCCCAAGCAGTTCTTCCACCATAGGACGTAGAGAACCACGTAACCATGCGGCCACTGGAATTTGAAATCCGCGCTTGTTACGGGTAAGAATTTCCTTGGGTAATAAATTGGCACAAGATTTTTTGAGAATATATTTTCTCTTTAATCCCTTGAGTTTATATTGCAAAGGTAGCCGAGCAGCAAATTCTGCTACCTTGGTATCTAAAAATGGTGCGCGCACTTCAAGCGATTTTAACATAGAGCAACGGTCCACTTTTGTTAAAATATCATCGACAAGAAATTGACGTGCATAGACATAAAATGTCCTATCCATATTACTTGCTGCATGTTGCCAATGGGAAAAGTGTTCCTTAGTTGGTGCAAAAAGCACCTCATCAGCAAGGAAATCTTGATTATCCTTGGCAAAACTTTCCTTCCATAAATTTTGGCGCATATCTTTTGTAAAAGCTGTAAGCAAGGTTTGCACTCTCAACCATGGGGGAGCATAAGCCCCTTGAAAAAATGTTGATAATGCATTGTTAATATTTATATAGTTGCTTGTTTCTGGAGCAATGCTTGGTATTTTTTCAAGGCCCCTGCGCACAAAACTTGGCCATTTAAGATAAAAATCAGCAAGGTTTAGACCAATAAAGTGTTCATACCCGGCAAAAAGTTCATCCGCCCCGTCACCACCTAAAGCCACTGTGACATGTTTTCTTGTTAATTCTGACAAAATATAGGTAGGGGCAACAGATGGATCTGCCAAGGGTTCATCAAGACGGCTTATTATTTGCGGCAATATTTCAGCGCAATAGTCTGATGATAAAATATGTTCACAATGATCTGTATCAAAGTGCTTCGCTATAACCCTTGCATAGCTTGACTCATCATAGCTTGCTTCCTCAAAACCAATGGAAAAAGTCTTAATTTTACTAGCTTGTCTTGCCATAAGCCCAGTTACAATGGACGAATCAATGCCGCCAGACAAAAAAACACCCAATGGCACATCACTAATCATGCGACGCTTAACAGCTAAGTGTAATAGATGATGCAGCTCATCTGCCAATTCGTATTCTGATGCTTGCACACTCTCAAGCGGTGTTGGTATATCCCAATAGCGGCGCAGTGTAGTTTTACCTTCACGCACAAGCAAGGTATGCGATGGAGGTAATTTTTTTACCTCACTATATATACAATCAGGGGTGGGAGGATAGTCATAAACAAGGTAGCGCATAACATTTTGAGCACTTACACTTAATTTTATATTGGGCAAACACTTAATGGCAGTAAGCTCTGAAGCAAAAATGAAACGTCCATCTTGAATAGTGTAGTAAAAAGGTTTTTTGCCAAAGCGGTCCCTTGCACAAAATAAGACTTGTTGTCTTTTATCAAAAAGCACAAAGGCAAACATACCTTCAAAACGTTCTACACAAGCTTCGCCCCACTCTTGCCAAGCATAGAGTATAACCTCTGTGTCGGAGTTGGTGCGAAACACACAACCCATTTTTTCAAGCTCTTTGCGCAAAACAGGAAAATTATAAATTTCCCCGTTGAATGTTACATATATTTGCCCTGCTTGATCAGCCATAGGTTGCGCGCCAGTTTTTAAGTCAATGATAGAAAGGCGCCTATGCCCAAGAGCCACAGGACCATCTATCCATTGACCTTCACCGTCAGGACCACGGTAATGTATGGCATCGGTCATACTTTTTAACCAAGCATGAGCATTTTCTGGTAAACTCTGACCACCTAATTGAAAAAATCCTGCAATACCGCACATAATTTTTCTCCACACACTGTTATATTACTTTAAACTAATCATGAAAATAAAAAGCAAAATGCCTTTGTGCAAAGCAAAAAAGGCTAGGCACAAAAGCATTTTAAATTCACTTTAGACATTTATTAAATCATTAAGTTAAATACATTTGAACTCATAAAGTACTAAGTTTTCTTTGATGCTGCATCAACTCGCTTTTGTGCTTCTTCTGCAAGTTTCTTGGCTGTGGGAAGTTCCTCAAGAGTGGTATCAATAGCTTTGCGCACATCTTCTTCACTATGCGCAGCTGAAAGGAAGAAACGTAAACGTGCTGCACCTTCTTTTACCGCAGGAAAAGTTATAGGCATCACATAAATATTACGATTATAAAGCAAATGCGACATGCATGCAGCTACCAGAGAGTTACCAAGAATTATTGGCACATTGGCATAGCCTTGAGCATCACCTGTATTAAACCCTAAACTCTTGGCATATTCAAGAAAATATTTACTAATATGCTGTAACTTATGTACTCTTTCAGGTTCTCGCAACATAATATCAAGGGCTTTGCTACAAGCAGCTGCAACTATGGGTGGCATACCAACACTAAATACAAAACCAGGTGAACCATACTTTAATGATCTAATTAACTCGTGTTCCCCTGCAATAAATCCGCCACAACCACAAAGAGATTTACTTAATGTACTCATCCACATATCAACATCTTTAGAGTCTAAGTTGAAATGCTCACGTGCACCGCGACCTGTAGCTCCAAGCGTGCCTAAAGAATGTGCTTCATCAACCAATAAAGCACAATCATATTGCTTTTTAAGTTCTATGATACGCGGTAAGTCTGGAATATTGCCATCCATACTAAAAAGCCCTTCAGTAACAATGATGGCGCGTTTATATTCATTACGATATTTTTTCAAAGCTTCTTCTAGGGCATTTGTATCATTGTGATTATACGCAATACGTTTGCAGCCTGCAAGTCGTGCTCCTTGCATTAAAGAATTATGCGCAAGGCTGTCATAAAAAATTATGTCACGCGGACCACAAAGAAAACCAAGAGTTGATACATTGGTAGCATGCCCACTAACATATAAAATACAATCTTCAACATCATAAAGATTGGCAATGGCTTTTTCAAGCTCGAGGTGTGGTGGGCGCTCACCACCAACTAAACGACTTGCACCAGCAGAGGTACCATATTTCTCAGCAGCCTTGGTGACGGCGGTGGTAACTTCTGGATGCCCGTTAATATCTAAGTAGTCATAAGTAGAAAAGTTAAGAAATTTTTTGCCATTAATGGAGGTTTGAGCTTTCGCTGCCTCGTCATGGCATTTAAATAAGGTATTTTCAAGACCTGCAAGCTTTGCTAAGACAACCATACGCTCAACAGAAAGTTTATTTCCTGCATAGCTATCACCCAAAGCAGAACGTTTTTTTTCACTTGGTTTTTCTTGCTCTGGTGTATTGCTACTTTTTTTGTTCTCAGCACTTTCTTTTTTTGTCATGATATATCCTCAAAAAATATTATATTCACACTGTCACTGGCTTCAAGTGGCAGGCAAGTGAATATGCATACTATAAACTTTTAATCTTGGCAAGGTCGCTGCTAATGCAAGCCTTAGTTTGTTTTGCATTTGCGTTCATAGAGCCTTTCTAGACATTTTCAAAAAAATATTATAAGTTTATCCAACATTTTTTATGATGTGCTAGCCAACTGGAAAATATATGGAAAAGAAATCTCCTACATCAACTTACTTAGAAAATACTCTTGCAACGCATTCTGATGCCCATCAAGAAAATTCCAGCCGCATAAATTCTGAACAAGTGGAAAATGGGGTGCGACTTATTAATTTAACTCATGCCCATGAGACATGGAGGCTTGGTTCCACATCGCCCTCCTGGCGCAATAGTCTAAGCTCTCTTAGCCCTAACCCCTCAACTGAGTCGTTGCAAAACTTGCAACAACAAGGCATATGGTTAGCTAAACAAAGGGCAAGACCAACTGTGGCTATTGCCTGTAGCGGGCAAGGTGCTGTGTGGCCACACATGGGTCGCGCCATGTATGATAGGCTACCAGCCGCAAGAGCTGCTATGGATCGCATAGCCGCAGTGGCTAAATGGGATATATTATCTATTATGGATGAGCCAAGCATGGAGAAATTATTCTTAACACGCTGGCAAATGCCCTATGTATTGTTGGTAGGCTATGCCCAAGCCCATTATTTAGAGTCACTGGGTTTCCAAGCAGACGTTTTTTCAGGACATAGCCTTGGTGAGCTTTTAGCTTTGTGCTTATCTGGGGCATACACACCAGAAACTGCATGGGAAATTTTTGACTTACGCGCGCGCATCATGGCAGAAATGGAGCAAGAACGCACTGAAGACAGCGGCATGTTGGCTGTATATGCTCCATTTGACAAGGTTGAAGCACTTTTAAATATCTTCCCCGAACTATGCATTTCTAATTACAATAGCCCTAAACAATTTATTTTAAGCGGACCTAAGGCTATGATAGTGGAAGCTCGGCAAATTTTGCGTAAAAAACAAAAAGTACCCTGCATAGTCTTAAATGTTACCATGGCTTTTCATCACCCACATTTACGCGCTGTGCGTGAGCGTTCATTTAATAGCGCCCTTGCCTTTGACATTAAAGGCGAACATAAGCCCATATTAAGCAATTATACAGCTAAACTTTACCCCAGTGATAAAGTTGGCATATGTGAACATATTGTGGATTTAGACGAAAATGCCGTGCGCTGGATAGAGTGTGTGCAAAGTATGTATCGTGATTTTGGCGCGCATCATTTTGTAGAAATTGGTCCTACAGATACATTATGTGGATTTATTAATGAAATAGAGCCCAGTGCTCATTGCATACCGCTGTGCCATAAAAATAATGAGCTTGAAAGCATGCGTAGTGCCGTAGCAAGGCTTTACTCTCTAGGTTTGATACAGGGCAAGAGTAGCTATGCAGTGCCCGATGATATCACAAGCTTAGAAGACATAGATCAAGGTGCAAAACTTGTAGACCACAAACAAAGTTCATATATTTTACCAGAATATATGGAAGCTATAATTCCTATATTAACCACAGTTACAGGCTTTGAGCGCCATCAATTAGGTGCCCATATGGATTTACGTTTGGACCTTGCCATGCGTTCAAGCCGCTTTCCTGTAATTATAAATGAAATTGAAAAAACATTTAACGTACAAGTTAACTTTGAAGATCTTATTAACGTGGCAACTGTAGGTGATTTAGCCCAAGCTGTGGCAAAAATTCGCCAATTAGAATGTAATGACCTTGACTCTGAAAGCAACAAGCATGAGCATGAAACCACTGAGAATGCTTGCATTATGCGTAGTATATTAGAGCAAAGCCCCATCAACTTAGACAGCGCAACTACACCATTAGATATAAGCATGCATGCAAGTTTACTGCCTATATTAGTTGTCAGCAAAGCTCAAAATACTAGCATGTGGTCTGAATGTTTTAAGCCTATACTTAGTGCAGAAAATTTTGTGCTAGTGGATAACGTGCAAGATGCCAATAAAAAAATAAAGCACGGCTTTACACCGGCACTTTTAGTTTTAGATTTACAAGATGCTACTGTAAATCAGAATGATTTTTTAGCCTATACCACCTTATGCCAAGACTTTGCAAACAATGCTAAAGCATATATGTGCATAACATATGAGCAAGACCCAAAAACTATCTTGGGTTCAGAGCTATTCACCTACTTGCATAGTTTATTCTCTAGTATGATTTTTGAATATCCAAACATGCTCTTTAGAGCTATTAGCAGCCACAAAGAAGTTAACAACTTATCTAGTATTATACCAAAATTATTGAATGAACACTCTCAAATGCCCATGCGCTTACATATAGGGCAAAGCTTTGTAAGCTCCATGCAATTAAAGCCTAGCCCTTGGCATGACTCCAAGGTGGGCTTACCCATTAGCAAGGGACAAGTTGTTATTCTTGCAGGCAATGAGCCTGAATTAAAGCTTGCAGCATTGCAAGGGCTAACTCACCTTGGTTGTATCTTGGTTATTTTAGGTGCTAATGCTAAAATGCAAGAGCGTATTACTAAGGCCTTGGAAACTCTTGGAACGCAATACCATTATTATTGCTGTGACTTAAATAACAGTGCAGAAGTACAAGCAACTTTCAAACAAATTTGTACGCAATTTGATGGTATCGATGGACTAATTTATGACGCTGACAGTAGTCATGGCACTTCTGATAAAGTTTTGCAAGATTCATGGGCGCAAGATATAAATTTAAAATGCGCAGCCCTAAAAAATCTACTTACAACAGCTAAATCTTTTGATATTCAATACTCCATTGCCATAACTGCCATGGAGGCTTGGCTTGGTACAGCCAAACAAACTAAACAATTTATAGCTCATAAGACTATTGCCACCATACTCGAAGATTTTTGCACGGCACATAATATTTTATGGCGTTGCATATGGATGCCGGAAATAATCACTAATGATGACGACAAACAAAATAAAAACAAAAAAAATTTACCTACACCAAAACACACTAACTTCATAGAAGAAACTGAGCTGGCAATGCTTTTTGTGCGTGAGCTTTTGTGTGGCATGGGGGGCAATGTATTTTGGCATAAAGAAGCAATAAATGCGACTCATACATTAAGCGTAGCGCAGCCTTCACCTTCTGCAAGGGCTGGTATAAAGACTGAGCGTGGTTTGCTATACCCCTTACGCCTAACCGCTGGTATATATCCTACATTCTATGCTCAACGCAATTTTTCAGCATATACCGATCAGGATTTCGACTTAAAAAATGTTTTAAACCCTACAATTGATACCTTGCAAATATTAGGTGCTCTACTTGGTGCAACTCAAATGGGTTTTGCATGGTTAACAACTTGCATTGCAGAAGAGTTACAATTTTCTAAACCATTTATTTGCCCCTCTGGTGTCACCCGTGAATGTGAACTAAAGGTGCAAGCAACATCTTTTGAATGGCATAATAATGTTTCAACTGTGCGATGCAAAACCAACCTGTCTTTATTTGATATATCAGAAAATGGTCGGCGTATGCAAAATTTGCAAAACCATGCTTCTGGTAAGATTTTTCTAAGTGATGAAAGCAAACCAATTTCCCTATGGAATGAAGCAGCACAATCACAATTAAATAAACAACATATTCAAGAAGATATATTATCAAGAAAAAACATTGCACAGCAGTCTTTTTCAAGCTATAATGTTGCCGTTGAGTGTATTGCAATTTTGCAACACATAGCTATATCTACATATACAAACTATTACATATCTAGCATAAAACGACTGCACTATGTACCTGCATTGCCAAGCTATGAAAATTTATATGCGTTTTGGCAGCTACAAGATGACGGACCGGGCAAAGTGCTTGATGCGCAAATATGTGATTTGTATAAAAATGTTTTGTTTACGGTACAAGGTTTGCAAATGCTGCCTGTCCAATAACTAAGGGATAGAAAATTATGCTTAGTAACTCTGTTTATGGTAATTTATGTTCAAGTTTTAATAAGCTTTTTGCATTGGTCCTCATGCTTGGTGTCTTGGCAGGTTGTTCATCACAAAAAGCCACTTTACAAGCACCAGAGTTGCCAGCAAAGCATTGGCTTGACGAGGCTCCCGGAATACCTATTGAACATAAGGCAAAATTAGATGCCGCAGTACCAAATCTTTATAATCCTGATAAACAGTTCACCTTTGATGATTGTGTTTACTTAAGCATTCAACAATCTCCTCTATTAGTAAACTCAGCTGTAGAGCTTGAAATTCAAAAACTATCAAAAACTGACGCTATTTGGGCTTATTTACCAGAGCCAAGAATGTCATTAGGTGTATCAAATAATATAACCGCTTATAACATGGGTGGCGACAACCTTCCTTCTGATTATGGACAAACCCATCTACAAGTAGCATTTTATGCAGCTTTTCCAAACCCTATAAAAGCTTACTTTAATCACCAATCACAAAATGCTTTAGTAAACCTAGCTATCTCAACACACCGTAAAGCTGTTGGCGAAACCATTTATGATATTGCTACAGTATATCAGCGCATTGAAGCTCAAAGAAAAATGATTGAAATACAAAAAGAATTATTACCTTTAAGCAAAAAACGTACTGCTTATTGGCAACAATTAGAAGCGGTCGAAGGTCGCCAAGGTGTTGTCTTAAACCTATCAGTGCAAAAAGAACGTGAGGCAGAGCTAGAGCTTGAACGCCTTGAAATTAAAAACTTAATTTCACGCACACAGTTAAAAGTAATTGCTGGTGTAGAGATTCAACAAAAACTCAATATCGATACTGCTGACGCTGATAGCATGTTCCAAGGTTTTGACGGTGAGCGACTACAATGGGAAGACCGCTGGGCTGTAAATGAAGATGAATACTTAATGCGCGCCCAAATAGAATTAAAAGATTTTGGTATCTTAGTTGCTTGGGCTCAGTATATTCCTGACATGAACCTTCAAGTAAACAACAACCCACCTAATGGTCAATATCAACCACCAGATGGAGCTGAAGATACCTTTGTCCATTTAACATTTGACTTCCCTATCATAGATTGGGGTAGACGCTATCGCGGAGTTCAAACCGCACGCATGGAAAAGGCTTTGGCATTCCAAGAACTACATCATGCCCGCACAGAGTATTCAAATGATTGGATTGAAGCCCAACAAGAATTTGCCCTTGCTGAAACAAGCCTAAAAATAGCCCAAACTAATTTAGATGTTTCTGCCATGAAGGCAAAAGAGGCTCAAATTGAATTTAGCGAAGGAATTTCTCCATATCCAGTTGTGGCAGATACTCAAGAAGATCTTATTAAGTCACGCATTAATTTTGTTCAATCTGAACTAGATTATAATTTAGCCAAGCTTAAATGGATGAATTTAGCAGGTACTTTAACAGAGCGCTATATAGGCAAGCCTGCTAAGGAGGTATTCTAATATGAAAAATAACACTGTAAAACATATAATTTTCCTATGTCTTTTTTGTTTATTAGCATTTAGCAGCGCAGCAAGTTTTGCAGATGAAGCTAAGGGCGATGACAAAGCCCCTGCGAAAACTGAAAAAGAAAATAAGCAACCAGAAGCACCCAAACAAGAACCTAGACCAGGGCACACAACCATCTTGAATGGTAAGGTTTTTAGTGCAGTAACTCGGTCTGAGCCACTACCCTTTAATGCCATTGTGGAAGAAGTCTTGGTTAATCCTGGTCAAAGTGTTGTAGAAAACCAAATTCTATTAAAATACTCACTTGTAGACGAAGCTAGGCGTGCTTTACAAAAGGAAATTACCCTTGGTGCCGGTACTGAAGGCTTACGCAGGGAAATACTAGCCTTAGAAAGCCAATTGGCAGAGGTTGCTGCTGAGCGCAATAAAGCTCGTAAGCTTGCCGATGCAGGTCTTGGATCTAAACAAGCATTTAAACTTATGGAAGGCGATGTTAACTCCATTAGAAAACGCATTGCATTACTACAATCCAATATAACGCAAAGAGAAGAAAATTTTGCTGAAAGGCTCGAAGAACTTAGCGATTATTTTGGAACAACCATCAAAAAAGGTAGCACCCTACCCGAGCAATTGGTATTAACTGCCCCCATGGACGGGCATGTTTTGTCAGTTGGTGTTGGACTATACCCCGGCACACAATTCCCCTCAGGGGCTACCCCCATTGTTATTGGCAAAATGGATCCAATGCTCATTAATATCCAAGTTTATGAAGGTGATATGGATAACCTTAAAGTAGGAGATGTAGCAAAAGTTACTATACCGTCTTTAGATGATAAGGTTTTCACAGCTACTGTTGCTAAAATTGCTTGGACCAGTAATGACGTTAGGGTGGATTTTCCCTCGTATTTCACTGTTGAGCTTACCATTCCCAATGCAGACTTGGAATTAAAGCCAGGCTTTAAGGCCATTGTTCAATTGGGCAGTTAGCTGTAATAACAAAATATTTAAACCCATATTGGTATAAATGGCCAAATTAAGAAGCATTCCGCAGCGTCTAGGTTATGTTCTAGGTGCGCAGTGGACACGCGATGTATCGTGGACATTGTTTACCATTATTCTTGCAAGGCATAGCCAAGATATTCTCGGGCAAATTATGCTTGCCTTATCATTTGGTTATATTATACGTCTTATAGCTGATGTGGGCTTAAATGATTTTTTAATATCTACCTTCTCTCGCTGTGAACAAAGACCAAGGCAGCTTCTTGGAGCCATTACATGGCTAAAACTTATCCTACTATGCTTCGCCTTGATTGGTGCTTGGATTTTTACAGGTTGGCAAGATTATACCTTAGAGTTGCGTATTATTGTAATGGCCATAGCAGCAGGTCTTGGTTTAGACGCACTGACAGATTCATTTTTTGCTCTATGCCAAGCTCGAGGACGACAAGATGTTGAAATGCGTATTCGTGTGCCAGCCAGTCTTTTAGGCATTGGCACTGGCATTATTTTAATTCTTTTCAACGCCTCCCCCATCTTTATTGCTTTGTATAAGCCGTTTGAGTCCATAGTTCTTATGGTCATAGCCCTTAATGCACTAGGTCGAAACCCTCTTGCAGGCATACGCATGGCAGATATGGGAAAAATAGCAAAACAATGGAAACAGGGCATAGTTTTCACATGCATTTCAGCCTGCGCCATTCTTTATAATAAGCTCAATGTTTTCTTTTTAAAAAAATATGGTGGTGATGCAGCAGTTGGGGCATATAGTGTCGCTTGGGAAGTAGTAGATGGGCTTTCTGTGTTAGTGTCTAGTGCCCTTTTGGCTAAGGTTGTTTTCCCTGTCATGGCACAATTATGGGACGTAAATAAACTTGAATTTCAAAAACTAACCGGACAAACAGCTCGTACTCTTTGGGCAGCTTGCATGCCGCTTATATATATAATTTGTGTAGAAAGCGATCGAATTTTGACCTTTATTTATGGCTCAAACTATGATCTAGCTGTTACGGCACAACGCATTTTAGCACCCTGTATTGCTACAGCCTTTCTGCATAACCTAGCTGCATATGCCATGATTAGCATGCGCCAGCATCGCTTGTTATTAATTTTTTATGCCAGCGGTTTGGTCTTAAATATCATACTGTGTTATTACCTTACACGAGCAATGCCGCTTGAAGGTGCTGCTCTTGCCATAACTTTAACCAAAGTTTGGGTAGCAATATGTACAGTCTCTTTTTTTCAATATAAAGTTAAGCCATTAAGGCTTAGACAGTGGGCAATTGTTGTGCTTGTGCCTTGTTTAGGATTTGGTATTTGGTGGCTTCTCTTACCCTTAACACATAGGTTAATAGCGGAAAGCTTAGGTCTAATTCCTTTACTAGCCTTGCTTTGGGTTTGGAGACCACCACCACCATGGGAACAAGAAAAAAGTGCAGAGACATAATGATAAAATTAGCTCCTAAAATATTCTTAATTTTTTCGTGCTTGTTTCTTTTTGCCTGTCAAAATCAAGAAGAAGTTAACAGAGCACCACAATTTTTGTGGGAATCTTTTCAAAGGTTTTGGGGTAAGTATGAAACATCTTATGTAACATTAGACAATGCACATAAAACTAATCAAGGCTACTTGGTAGACTATGGTTTTAGAGTTTTACTTACAATTCATATGCAGGGCAAAGTCATTACTGGCGTTGAGGCAACCTTTCCTGAAACAGGAGATCATAATGAAGGCGGTAGGCAATTTTTACGCCTTATAGAACAGCTTATGAAAATGGGAACTTTTAGATGGAGTAGCGACGAAGTAGCAATTATGCGTAATTTTTTTGGTCCCATGAGCAAGGTAAAAAAAGAATTGCGGTTTAAAAACACTCATTTTACACGCCAATTTGATGGCTTAGTTTGGACATTTAGTCTTAATTTTATCCCTAATACATTAGAGATGTGGGCAAATCTACCATTGCCATCAAATAAACCACCACCGCCACCCATACCTGACACAGAATTTAACTCACAACCAAGTGGGCATTGATACTATATTTATACTACTCTAATGCTTCAATATTTGTGCTTAAATCCCCTTGCATCATGACCTGTACGTCTACAGAACGCGCTATCCATGGTAAGGCAGAATCGAGTAATTCTGGTAATACAGATTCAACACCTGCAAGATTACCTATGCTTCTTGTTTGCACACGCCATAAAAGGCGTGCTGGTTTTGCTGGCATATAGCTTAATGCCTCTTTAAAGCTAAGTTTTTTTTGTAAAAAAGGTGCAAGATTGGCTGTTGCTACTTCATCTTTTGCAAATTCATTACTCCACGCTTCAACGATAAAGGTTCGTAAAAACTTCTCTTCCTTGATGTAGCGATCTCGTTGCCAAGGTCCACGCAAACCTGGACCAAAATCCCACAAAGGATTTTCTTTTATTGTGACATATGGTCCAACACTTTGCCAATAAGCCCTAACATGCACAGCTGCAGGCGCATGGGCATCAGCTTGAAAAACATACCCCACACTAGCAAGAGCAGTTTTTAGCTTATCAAATACAAAATCAGGCAGCGTATCTTGGGTTTCACTTGGCAATGGACCAAGGCTAACACTTTGCCCCTTGGGAGAATAGCCCTCCTCTGCCACTGCACTTACGTGCGAGCTTATGCGCTGGGCACAGCCAAAGTTCAAGAATAATACAGTGAAGATTAAAAACTTGGAAAAAATTTGCATATATTATTTTAATGGAAGCCACATTCCTTTATGATTAAATAAAGCAACTATGCTTACTTGTTTTGCATATTGTGCTTCTGGAATGAGCAATTGTGCTGGTCTACTTAAATTATCTAAAACAAATACTTTACTATTGTAACGTGCGGCTAAAACCACATGCATACCATTATTAATCTTATCGCGTAAAAAAACTATCCATAAATCATCCTTTGGCCATGAAAAATATTTTAGCGCAAAATATTTACTCATAGCATAGTCCTCACAATCACCAGCCCGTTTTTTTAAGAATTCCTTGGGTGTTGCCCAATACTCCTTTGCTTGATAGGTATATGCATCATCACGAGAAGGAATGCGGTTAAAAAAACCATTGATATTACGCAATTTTTTTGTTCCATCCATTTTGGGGTATAATCTTGACAAATTGGCCCATTGCTCTTTGTGTTGAGCCGGTAATGGAATATTTTTTACATCAAAAACCTTGGGATCATGTTTTTTTTCTATATCTTTCCATTGACTGCGTATGGCTGTAAATTGTTCTGGCAATTCAATATCGCCAACCAAGATAAAGTTCTTTTGTAAGATATTAATTCGGGGCGCATCCTTAGGAACATTTATAGTAACGGCCTTACTGGTGTTAGCAAGAGCATAACTAGCGTTAAGAATAACATAAAACGCTAAGCAAGCATATAATAATCTTAAATAAATCATATATCATCACCTATTGTTGGTTAGCTCTTTTTTTATCATCAAATAATAATATAAGCACAGTTAACACAATAAGCAAAGCCCCAAGCCAACCAAAACCAGAAAAACTCTCCCCCCAAATTGCCCAAGCAGCAATTGTTGCCACAACAGGTTCAAGAGTAGCAAGCACCGCTGCCTTGGTGGGGTTTAAGCGTTTTATACCTTCGCAATAAGTCCAATAGGCAATATAGGTGCTTATAAAGGCAATACCAAAAATAGCTGCCCAAGCTACCATACTTACATTCAAAGTTACATGAGCAAAAGGAAAAATACAAAGAGCTGCCACCAAGGAACTGTAGCCATAAAGAGTAAAGGGACTATAGTTAACCATATATTTTTTTGTCACTACATAGTGGGTGGAATATAGAAATCCAGAAAGTAAACCAAAGAAAATACCCATAAGTGGTAGTGCATTGCCAGATAAATCTGCACTAACAGTATCTTGCACATCCACACCTGAAACACTAATTAATATCACCCCAAGTAGGGCTACACCAATGGCGATTAATGTTACAGTGGTAAAACGTAAACCGAAGAAAATACGTGAAAATACGGCAACCCAAGCTGGAGCCGTGTATAAAAGCACAGCTGCCAGTGGAGCACCACCATCACGCACGGCATATTGATAGGCTACAAAAAAACTGGCTATGGAAAAAACCCCAAAAAGACAAAAAACAATAAAATCGCTGCGGCTATGAATGCGTAAATCTTTTTTAAAAGCTGCATGTATGAGCATCAAAATCCCACCAAGCAAGGCCCTCCAAAAGGCCACATCCATGGGGCTTGGTCCTTCGTTCATGGCTATGCGCCCCAAGATACCTAAAAACCCCCAACAAGTAGCAGCTATAAAAATAAAAAGATAGCCAGCATAAATTTGCATGCTTATTCCCTAAGGCTAACTTGCCTGCTTATGATTTAATAGAATTTGCTCCAGTGCTTCTAAAAAAGCATCTAAATGGGCTTGCTCCACAGTTAGGGCTGGCAAAAGGCGTAATACAGTATCTTGAGTCAGATTGCAGATAAAGCCTTTTTCTAACAACAACTCCCACACTTCTTTGCCGGGGAAGGTAAGCTCTATACCAAGCATAAGACCAGCACCACGCACTTCTTTAATGGTGTTAGGAATTTTATTACCTAGCCCTCTAGCCTTTTGCATAAAATCATTGCCCAATTGCTCGGCACGTTCAGCAAGTTTATCACGTAGGAAAATTTCAATACATTTATCCGCCACAGCAGCAACTAATGCATTGCCTCCAAAGGTTGTGGCATGACTTCCAGCTTCAAAGCCCGCTGCCACCGAATCAATGGCTAAAATACCTCCCATGGGTAAACCATTGGCAAGAGCTTTAGCCATACTGATAATATCAGGTTTTACATCAAAATGCTGGAAGCCCCAAAACTTGCCGGTGCGGCAAAGACCTGTTTGAATTTCATCCACCAAGAATAAAATATCTTTTTCGCGGCAAAGGTTTTCAATATTTTTAATATATGCCTCATCCATGGGGCGTATGCCACCTTCGCCTTGTATAACTTCAATCAAAATTCCCGCACTTTGGGTTGTGATAGATTGGCGCAAAGCGTCCATATCACCCCAAGGCACTTGCTTAAAACCTTCAGGCATAGGCATAAATCCATCTTGAAAACGCTCTTGACCTGTGGCAGCAACTGCAGCAAGGGTTCTGCCATGGAAGCACCCACTTAGAGTGATAATCTCATAAGCATCGCGTTTTTTAACGCGTTGCATATATCTTCTGGCAAGCTTAAACATGGCTTCATTGGCTTCTGCTCCGGAATTACAAAAAAATACTTTGTCCATATGGCAAGTTGAAAGTAATTTTTCTGCTAAATCAAGTTGTTCTTCTTGATAAAATAAATTACTCACATGCCATAATTTCTGTGCTTGAGCACTTAGACATTGCACAAGTTCAGCATTGCTATGCCCAAGACTATTAACGGCAATACCAGCCAATAAATCAATATATTCTTTATTATCAACATCCCAAAGCAATGAGCCTTGTCCTTTAATGGCAGAAATGGGGTAGCGCCCATAGGTTCGAAAAAGTAGTGTTTCTTCCCTTTGTTTTAATGCTTTAAATTTTTCAGAAAATTGTTGCATAATATTTTCCCCTATGAAATTTATTTATAAATATTAGAGTTTAATAAAATCACACTCTGCCAGTATGCCCAAAGCCCCCACTACCACGTGTAGTTTCGCCAAGTTTTGTGCAAATTTGCAGTTGAGCACGTAAAATAGGTTGAAATACCAATTGGGCAATGCGCTCACCCTTGGTAATTTGTTGTGGCGCAGTAGATGTATTTAATAAAAAAACCATAATCTCCCCGCGGTAATCACTATCAATTACTCCCACACCTTGAGCAACGCTAAGACCACGCTTGGCACCAAGCCCACTACGTGAATATACAAAACCAGCCACATTCTCCATAAGCGGTTCAATACTTATGCCGGTAGGGATAAGGGCGCGCTCACCCGGATTAATAGTTAACTCTTGGGTATTTATGCAGGCGCGAAGATCTATGCCTGCAGCATGTGCTGTGGCATAGCTTGGAATACCTTGATATAGCTCGCTGGCATCAGGTTTTGTGTAGCAAATATGCACAGTAAAATTAGAATTATCCTGCATGGACTCTTGTATGTTAATTTAACACAAAGTGCAATATTACTTTGTGCAAGCTATGCCATATGCCACAGCATTCTGATTTGTGGGCTACTTTGGTAAATATATCGAATTTTGACGTGGGTAGGACAAACCGTTCATGCGCTGTTTCATCTCTATGTGGCTATTTGTTTCTCAAATGATCCACTCCGGGGCATGACCTATCCAATACAAGCAACACGGGAGTGCCAAACCACTAAAAATTTACTTATTGCTTAGCATATACAAAAAATTGCAACTCGAAATAACTTCTACCATGCGCACACAGAATAAGTTTAAACGCATATGGCTTGACATATGACCATAGTCCTTCTATATGG
>CAYJKC010000024.1:0-31620 GCA_964370675.1 uncultured Desulfovibrionaceae bacterium | reverse complement strand
TTAATCTGACTGTTTATGGTAAACTGTGCAAGGGGCATAATCTTTAAGTATATAACATGAAAACTATTAACCAAGTCCCTGCAAACACAACGTTGAATCCATGCCTTTACAACAAACAAAAAGTCCGCACTGCTATAGCCACGAAAAAACACTTTACCACAAACGTATTATTTTATATAAATGCCGAGAAATAATTGAATTGCAAAATACCTTTTAGAACCAACCAACCTAATCTATTAACCTTATGAATATTTCCAACAAAAAAATAGATATTGCCGTTTGTATTTTATTTTTAATATTAGCTATTGTTGTGCACTTTGGTCGCATTGGTGCATCCATCAATGGCACACAATTAACCACTGATGCTTGCAACTATGCCAGTATGGCCGCCGCCATGGCTCATCCTGAAATCTTTGCTAAAGACCCTGTCTACGACAATGAAGCTGACTACAGCATTCATGCCACCATCACCACGCCACTGGTGAGCATGCTTGCCACTGATGATAATTTTGGCCTAGCCTATTTAAAGCTCACCGGCATTCAATTTTTTCTGCATCACCTCACCTTTTATATCCTAGGTGTAGTCTTGCTTAAGCAAAGGTGGCAGGCCTTTGCCTTTACTATCATTATGGGGCAAGTCATGTGGATTGAGTGGGGAACTTTTTGGGGTAATGGTTTTCTTGATCATGTACCCCGTAGTAATTTTTCTACATTTTATGCCCTATTTGTGGTGGCGGCATTAAAAATTTTGCATAAACCACGCTATTGGCCAATTTTTATGTTTGGCATAGGGCTTATGGTATATGTTCACGCCATAAGCACACTACCCACAGCCATGGGTTTTTGGCTTGGCTTTGCAGCGTGCAAGCCCAAGGATGTATCTTTTAGAAAGCATGCCATATGGCTTATTTTTTCCGGATGTTTTTTCCTTATACCCATGGTGCCTTTTGTCTTGAAGTTTTTGCAACCCAGCATGAATTTAACTGCCGATGACATAGCACTTTTAAAAGAGATTTTGCATATTCGCTATAACATTGGCTACACTGAGTATTGGCAAGCTTTGCAAAGATTTTTCTTTGATTTCCCTCGTCCTATACTGCTAGGCACTGGCATTATAAGCTATTTTTTATTGCGCCGATTAGGCAATGATGATGAGCGTAAATACGCTTTACAGATTGCATTTTGGACTGTTGGTGTTGGCATTTGCTTAAGCTTATTCTTGCTTGATAAATATTTTACTGCTGGCTCTGGTGGACATGGTTCACTTTCAAATATCGTACGCACCATGCGTTTTACTTTCTTCTTCTCCATGTGCCTTGGCTTTATGGCACTTAACATGCTTTGGCGCATTGTACCCCCTATCAATATATGGGGCAAACGGGCTGTGGCAATTGTTTGGTTTATGCTCATTGCCGGTCTTTATGTAGGTGGACAACAAGATCTTTTGCGCACCAGTGCATTATGGTTTTGGAATTCACTTGATGAAGAACGTTATGAACAAGCTTATAGCAGAGATTTAATGCGCACAGAAATGCTTGAAGCCATTCAAAAATACACAGAAAAAGACGCACTTATCTACCATGACACAGGTGATAGAGCTATACGATATAAAGCATTGCGCCCACTAGTATATAATTGGAGAGATCCAAGCATCTATTATTTTGCAAAAGACATGCAGGGTTTACGCTTTTGGTATGATACACAAAAAAGAATGGCAGAGTCACGTGAGGCTTACATTGAGCTGGCCCTTGAAAGTAATGCCGATTATATACTTAGTTCTGCCCCAGTGCATAGACCAATGTTAGCCAAAGTTGGCACTATTGTATGGGAAAATTCCAATCACATTTTAGTAAAAATTGCGCGTTAGTAATATAAAGGATTTGGTAAATTATGTGGGTGGAAGTTGGTCTTATTGTTTCTGGTATTCCTGTAGGCTATGCATTGCGTAAAAAACCTCTGGCTATAAGTTTTACCAACCGTGCACTTTCCATAGTTATATACACACTTCTTTTTTTAATTGGGCTTAGCCTTGGAGGCAACGACGACCTCATATCCCGCCTGACAGAGCTTGGGGTACAGGGCGTGCTCATTGGCATAATGTGCTCTGCGGGAAGTATTTTTGTCACTTGGTGTATATATAATGTAATTTTTAAGGCAAAAAAATCATGAAAGGTGGTTTATTAATTTTAATCTGCTTTTTGAGTGGAGTTTTTGCTGGCAGAATAGATTTTATTAACCCAGACTTGACCAATGAGATTTTGGGCTACGCGCTCTATGCTTTGCTTATATTAGCGGGCATGTGCATGGGTTTTGATACACGAAATTTTTTAATTGTGCGCGACTTTGGGTATAAAATCCTACTTCTGCCTCTGGGTGTTTTAGCAGGTAGCGCCTTGGGCAGTATTATCTCATATATTTTACTCTCACTTTTTTCTCATGATATTTCACTTCGCGATTGCTTAGGTGTTGGAGCAGGGCTTGGCTATTACAGCCTATCAACCGTTATCATCACACGTCTTGGTGATGCTGAACTAGGATCTGTGGCTTTGCTTGCCAATATTAGTCGCGAGCTTATGACTCTACTCTTTGCGCCCATCTTAGTGCGTATAGCAGGTGGTTTTGCCCCTGTGGCTTCTGGTGGTGCAGCTTCAATGGATACATGCATGCCAGTCATTGCTAAATACGCTGGAGAACGCTACGCCATCATGGGTATTTTTTCTGGTATGATACTTACCATGCTTGTACCCATCTTAGTAACAGCTATATTTACCTATTTTTGATAATTTAAAACTAGAACTTTGCATCTACTAAGATCTTTTGAGCGCACACAACACTGCCCAAAAACCAGTAATCGTTTTTTGCATGTAAATACTCCATAATGCGATAGTTTTATTTCACAAAAAACGAATTAAATGAATGTTGAACCACGCTTTGGCATAAATACCTCGAGAGCTAAGAGGGCGATGTATCCGACCAAGGTCAGATAATGTAGATGCGTTTGCCCTGCCAATGCTCCACACTTAGCTTGACAATTTAGGCTTTTTTCAGCCATAATTAAAATCTACATTAACTTTTTTAAGGGGGATTCCCAATGTTTCGTTATTTATTGGCAGCTGTTTTAACTCTTGGTATTATGTCCGGCGTAGCTCAAGCCGCTGAAAAAACCTATACCGTGGCTTCCGATGGCACTTGGCCACCCATGGAATTTCTTGATGATAAAAAGCAAGTTATGGGTTACTCCAGTGACTATTTGCGCGCTATTGCCAAGGAAGTAGGCGTTAAATTTGATATAAAAAACATTGCTTGGGATGGCATTTTTGCAGGTGTTGCTGCTGGCAATTATGACATAGTAGCATCTTCTGTTACCATTACCCCAGAGCGTCAAAAGCAATTCTTGTTCACTGATCCTTATTGCGAAATTCATCAGGCACTTATTGTTCCAAAGGATTCTGCTATTAAGAGCCTTGCAGACCTAAAAGGCAAGAAAGTTGGCGGTCAAATTGGTACCACCGGTATTTTTGTTATGGAAAAAGCCAAAACCGGCGCTACCATTAAAGAATATGAAGACGTAGGTCTTGCCATGCAAGATATGGCCAATGGACGTATTGATGCGGTAATGTGTGATGATCCAGTGGCAAAATATTATGCTAACAAAAAACAAGACTTTACTAACAAGTTTAAAGTTGCCTTTCAAACCCCTGAAGTAGAATATTATGGCTTTACCTTGAAGAAAGGTAATGAGGAAATAGCCAAAATCCTCAACAAAGGCATTAAAATGGTAAAAGAAAAAGGCATTGAAAAAGAGCTCAAAATTAAATGGATGGGCGCTGAATAAAACTTATGGGGCTATCCTTAAGGGTAGCCCCTTTATATCGTAATTTTTCTTACAAAAATTACGGCATAGCGTAAAATAAGCCGGAATTTATTTCTGGCGACACCGAAGGGATATTTGGAGCCAATGTACATTTCAAAAAAGGCATTGGAAAATGATTTTTTCAGCTTCGACTAAGTATTTTACATTAATTTCAGCAAACTAGCAATCTGTTGAAAAATTGCAATTAGCAAAACTAGCTATAAAAGTGTAATTTTTCAACAAATTACTAGAGGGGCACATAATAAATGCACGAAAACAATCCCCCAAAGCAAGCTGCCGAAACAGGTAATATTCGCATATTAGTTACCGATGGGGCATCCATTCCAGATCCTAAAGAGTGGCGCTTAGTCAATGCATGGTCCATAGCGCTAACAGGAGCTGTGGTAACTTTAATATGCTTATGTATGATGTGGCCAGAGCCATATCTTGATATTATAGCTTTTTTACCTGATGGACTATTGGTTACATTTCAAGTGACCTTACTTTCAATAGCTTGTGCCATTCCGCTTGGATTAATAACTGGTCTTGGACGTATTTCACGCAATCGTATTATTAATCTTATTGCTTCCACCTATGTAGAGGTAATACGCGGCATTCCGCTCTTAGTGCAAATATTTTATATTTACTATGCCTTAGCAAAGTTTTTAAATGTAAGTGGTTTGCTCTCGGCTGTTATTGCCATAAGCTTTTGTTATGGTGCATATATGGGCGAAGTATTTAGAGCAGGCATCTTAGCCATTCCCAAAGGTCAAATGGAAGCTGCACGCTCCCTTGGTTTTAATCGTTTTCAAACTATGTTTTTAGTCATATTACCTCAAGCGTGGCGCACTATACTACCTCCAGTTGGCAATGAATGTATTGCCATGCTTAAAGATACATCACTGGTATCTGTAATGGCCATGCCAGATCTTATGCAACGCGGTCGCAGTTTTGCTGCCAAAACATATTTATATTTTGAAACTTATACTATTATTGCTCTTATATATTTGATCATTACACTACTTTTATCAAAATGTGTAAGCACAATGGAAGCAAGGCTTAACTATTATGACAAACGAAAATAATACAATCATAAGCATACGCAATGTTTGGAAATACTTTGGAGAACTTTCAGCCCTTCAAGATGTTAGCCTTGATATTCGCTCAGGTGAACGAGTAGTTATCATTGGTCCATCTGGCTCTGGTAAATCAACTATGCTACGCTCTATTAATCGCCTAGAAGAAATAGACAAAGGTCTTATTTTAGTTGAAGGGCAAGATGTTAACTCGCGTGAGCATAATATTAATAAAATTCGCGAAAATGTGGGCATGGTTTTTCAGCAATTTAACCTTTTCCCACACAAAACCGTACTGCAAAATCTGACCATGGGTCCTATAAAATTGCGCGGTCTTAGTAAGGCCGATGCCGAGGATCAAGCTCTAGTTTTATTAAAAAAAGTTGGCATTAGTGAAAAAGCCAATGTTTACCCTGCCATGTTATCAGGTGGACAGCAGCAGCGTGTAGCTATTGCAAGAGCTCTTGCCATGCAGCCAGATATTATGCTTTTTGATGAACCAACATCTTCTTTAGACCCAGAAATGGTAGGTGAGGTTTTAGATGTTATGGTGAATCTTGCCGAAGAAGGCATGACTATGGTGTGCGTAACGCACGAAATGGGCTTTGCCCGCACAGTGGCTGACCGCATAATTTTCATGGATCAAGGGCAAATTGTAGAAGAAGGCTCACCAGATCAAATTTTCTTATCTCCACGCGCGCCTCGTCTAAAGCAATTTTTAAACCAAATTTTATAATGGCCCGCATAGCTGTTGCCGTAAGCGGTGGAGCAGACTCTCTTTTTGCCCTTGTTTCCCTAATGGAGCAAGGGCATGATGTAATAGCCATGCATGGGCTATTTTTAGCTGAAAATATATCTCACCCCACAACAAAGCTTGAAGAAGTTTGTTTTGCATTACAAGTGCCTTTGCATATCATTGATATGCGGAAGCAATTTGATCAGTTAGTTATTGAGCCATTTATTAAATCATATGCCCATGGTCTTACTCCAAATCCTTGCGCCATATGCAACAAACAAATTAAATTTGGTTTGCTTTTGCAAGAGGCAATACGCTTAAATGCAGATTTACTAGCAACTGGTCATTACGCTGCTAAGAATCTTGGGCTAAGCCCTCTAGCAAAAGGCAAAGATCAACGCAAAGAACAAAGTTATTTTTTAAGCCTTGTGCCTAAGCATAGCTTTGAGCGCTGTATTTTCCCTTTAGAAAACAAAGAAAAAACATTTATTTTTCACTATTTACAAGAACGAGGTTTCAACATCCCCGTAGAGAAAGAAAGTCAAGAAATCTGCTTTGTTCCAAGTGATGCTTATCGTCCTTTTTTAGAAAGTGAAGCTCAAAAACGACAAATCGCACTTTCTGGAGCTGGTCCCATTTTATTAGAACAAAATGGAACATACATTACTCTAGGGCAACATAAAGGGCTTTGGCAATATACAGAGGGACAAAGACGCGGCTTAAACATAGCTTATAGTGAGCCATTATATGTTCGCACTAAGGACAATGTTAATAATACGCTGATTCTTGGCACAGCCGCACAACTAAAGCTTCAAGGATGTGTTATAAATAATTTAAATATATTAGCACCAGTGGAACAATGGCCAAATGATATTTTTGTTCGTGTACGCTACAGGCAACAAGAAGCTAGGGCAAATGTTACACTTTTAGAAAATACCTTACGCATTGAATTTGAAAATCCTCAAAGTCTCACTGCTTGTGGGCAAATTGCTGCGCTATATGACGCCACAGGGCAAGTGCTAGCTGGTGGTATTATTCACAGTATTTTTTAAAAATTTTGCTTTAACCATGTGGCAAAATATTCACGTGCTCTGGCACTATATAGAGCTTTACGCTCTTTTTTCTTTGCCCTTTCGCCAAGTTCGGGCATAAGTCCAAAGTGCGCATTAGACGGTTGAAATTTTTTGGCTTGGCTTTGTAAATGATTAAGCAATGCCCCCAATGCACTTTGTAATGGTGGCGCAATTAAAGATTTTTCTTCCAACTTTGCACGAAGTAAAAGTGCCACCCAATGCCCACAAGCAGCAGACTCCACATAGCCTTCAACCCCAGCTATTTGTCCGGCTAAATAAATTTTTTCTTGCCCTTTAAGGCGCAGATTTTCATCCAATACCTGTGGCGCATTTACATAGGTATTGCGATGCATGCTGCCAAGGCGCACAAATTCTGCTTGGGCTAAGCCTGGTATCAGTCTGAAAACTTGTTCTTGCGACTTGTAGGTTAGTTTTGTTTGACAGCCCACCAAGTTATACATAGTTTGATTTAAATTTTCTGTACGCAACTGCACAATGGCATAGGGGCGACGATTAGTGCGTGGATCCACAAAACCCACTGGTTTCATAGGGCCAAAAGTAAGGGTGCGCTCACCACGCTCAGCCAAAGCCTCTATGGGCATGCATCCTTCAAAGTGAATTTCTTTTTCAAAGTCTTTGGCTTGCACCTTTTCTGCATCTATTAAAGCATGATAAAAATTTAAATATTCATCTTTTTCAAAAGGACAATTTAAATATTCACCGTGTATGGCTGCCTCTTCTGGTTCTTGGTAGCGTGAGCCACGAAAAATAATACTCATATCTAAAGACTCTGCGCTAACAATGGGTGCAATGGCATCATAAAAATAAAGCTGTTTATGTCCAATAAATTGCGCCAAAGAAGTGGCAAAATTATCCGACGCCATGGGACCTGCCGCAACAACAATATAATCAAAATTATTAAAAGCAGTATAATCAAGAGAGGATACTTGCTCCCTACATACTGTAATATAGTTATTTTCTTCCACAGCCTTTGTCATAGCCTTGGCAAAGTGTTCTCTATCAACAGCAAGGGCTTTACCAGCTGGCACAGCACAAGCATCTGCCATGCGCATAAATTCGCTTCCTAGCTCGCGCAATTCTTGCTTTAATAAGCCAATACCTGTAGCAAGTTCATTAGAACGCAAGGAGTTTGAGCAAACCAATTCACCTAGATCCTGCAAGTGATGCGCTGCAGACATGTGTTTTGGTTTTTGCTCAAAAAGTGTGCTTGCTATACCATATTTGGCTAAAGTCAAAGCGCATTCGCAGCCAGCAAGACCGCCGCCTATAATGGCAATGCTAGACATAAACTCTCCTTATATTGTTATATTACAACAAAAAAGCCCGCCAACAACGCGGGCTTTTGCATAAAGTTAAAGTAACACTAGAAGTTTAATCTTAAACCCAAACTAATTTCATGGGCAGAAGCAAAAGTATCAGCATTGGTTAAAAAATCGATGTCACTTACCCCAAAGCTCATATAGCGATAGCCTAAATCAGCAGCCATAAGCTCATTAAAACTATAAGCTACACCAGCACCCACTTGCCAGGCAAAGTTAGTATTGTAAGATGTGGCACTACCACTGCCATTGTATGAAACACCATCAAAGTTGCCATTGGCATCAAGTTCAATGGTTTCAGTAGTAAATCCAAACCCAAGCCCAGCACCCACATAGGGAGTAAAGGCTGT
Organism: uncultured Desulfovibrionaceae bacterium; assembly: GCA_964370675.1. Lineage (GTDB taxonomy): Bacteria > Desulfobacterota > Desulfovibrionia > Desulfovibrionales > Desulfovibrionaceae > CAYJAD01. The sequence goes on along the minus strand of CAYJKC010000024.1, from coordinate 23,192 downwards.
GCTATTATGAAAGTCAAAATATAAATTAGCCAAAAGTGTTTGGGCATTAAAAACATAGGATGCATCTATGGAAGAATTAACAAACCCACCACTAGCATTAAAAGTGTCGTCATAGTGCAAATTACTACGCAAGGCATATTCAATTTCTACACGTAAAGGCATTTGCAATCGTGGGTATAAATCATAACCCACAAAAATGCCACCACCAATAGTATTTTGTGTGTGCGAAAGCTCTGCTAACCAAGCACTTTGGATGGAGTCAATTAACTTTACTCCAGCATAAATACCAGTTTTGGAATCATTGGCTTTGGCAGGAGTAAACATAAGAATAAGCGCCAAACAACACCAAATAGGAATAGCACATAATTTTCTCATATCTTCCTCCACATAGTTATACATTGATGAAATGCATATCAAAACCATGCAAGCAATTACTGACAACACCGCTTTGTTCAAAGTGGGTTACTTTAAATATAAAACTAGTGACACAATTTGTCAAACGTTTATTTCGCTTGACATTTGCTGTAGATAGGGCAGAGTATAGAAGTTAAAGTTGAAAAAAACCAAGGAGCAATCCATGTTACATGCATTTAAAGAAGCTGTGACTTTATGTAAGACTATTTTACGTAATGGTTACGATGCACACGTCATCAATGCCCCACTTCAACGTAAACTAATTAAACCAGAATGCTCAGATATATGCATTGATATCGCATGTGAACCCGATGCCAAAACACTATGTAAGTTGTTTCCTGAAGCGGTCGAAGCCCAAACTGATGATCGCTACATTGCAAAACTAACTAAGGACGGCATTACCTTTCTTTTTTATCAATTAACAGTGGAAGGTGCTACCCATCCTGACAATGCCCTCATTCGTATAACTCCGCGCATGGTGACAAGTATGGATATGGAAGATCGTATTACTATGCGCCTTACACGTTTTAGCACCCCAGCAGGAGTTGATGTTTATGAAGGATTTGACGATATCAAGGGTGGATCTGTACGTTTAGTGGGGTTACCCGATGAAACCTTACGTAATAACTTTCTTTTAGCTATTCGTGCTTTACGCTTTGCAGCCAATTTTGACCTACCTGTTGCCAGCAATACTTGGGTTGCCATTGTGCGCGCAAGCTCCTCAGTCTTAAATTATGTATCTACTCATGACATTATGGATGAATGGCGTAAAGTTAGTGCCGAAGCCATGTGGCGTTTTGTGCAACTTTTACATGAAGCTCATATTTTACAAGGCCTTATCCCAGAAATTTCTGCACTCTCTTGCATTAAGCAAATTAAAAATGATCATGGTGAAGAAGAAACAGTTTTTGCACATACTGTTGAGTGTATGAGGCGTTACCCTGAAGAAGAATTCCATTATGATTGGCTTGGTACCTTGGCCATGTTTTTTCATGATGTGGGTAAGCTTTATACTGGTGAATATTTTAATGGCACTTGGACTTTTTATCAGCATCACCGTGTGGCGGCAAAAGTTACACGCGAAATATTACGCCGTTTGCATTTTTTACCAGAAGATATAGATCTTATTTGTCACCTTGTGCACAATCATATGCGCTTTCACTTTATGCTTACTGACCATGGCATACGCCGATTTAAAGCACTTGATGAATATCCGCGCCTTATTGAAATGTGCCGCGCTGACATCAAGGCCCGCGATGGTAGCTACACCTATTTTAACCATAATATGAAGTATTTAACACGCGCTGAAACACCAGAGCAAATGCTTGAGCCACTATTAAACGGCAATGAAATCATGACACACACCAATTTAGCCCCAGGACCCTTGGTGGGTGTTTTGCGTGATGCATTGTTACAAGCTCAAATTGCTGGCGAAGTGGAAAATGCTGAAGATGCCGTAAGCTTTGTTAAAAATTACGCCCAAAAGAATGTAGGTTAAGAGGGCTATTAAGTATTAATGCATGCAAAAAGTTATAGATGCATCAAATAACATGAAGCAATCCATTGATATATTAAGCATGACTCTACCAGAGCTTAAAGCATTTATGGCTGAGCTTGAGGAGCCAAGCTTTCGAGCAGTGCAAGTGTGGCAATGGCTTTGGCAGAAAATGGCACGCGATTTTCATAGCATGACCAATGTGTCTAAAGCTACGCGCGAAAAACTAAGCCAATGCGCCCACATTACTTGGCCAAATATTGTTACCACCGAAAAAAGCCAAGATGGGACAGTTAAATTTTTACTAAGTCTAGCTGATGGTGCACAAGTTGAAACCGTGCTCATACCTTCTACGTCTCGCGATGGACGAGTGCGTCTAACCCAATGCCTTTCTTCTCAAGTGGGCTGTGCCATGGCTTGTACTTTTTGCAGTACAGGTAGTATGGGCTTTGAGCGCAATATGACTCATGGTGAAATACTAGGACAAGTGCTGGTGGCACGCCACTATCTAGGTGATACAAGGCCAGACCATCCTATGCTACGCAACCTTGTATTTATGGGTATGGGCGAGCCTTTGTTAAATTTTAACACCACACTCAATTGCCTGCACAGCCTTAATGATGACCATGGTTTAAACTTTTCACCTCGGCGCATAACCGTATCTACTTGCGGGATAAAAAATGGCTTACGCGAGCTTGGCGAATCAGGGCTTGCATACCTTGCCATTTCACTACATGCCCCCAATCAAAATTTACGTGAACGCATTATGCCACGAGCTGCGCGGTGGCAATTAGACGAATTATTGCAGGCTCTTAAATCATATCCGCTTAAAACTAGAGAGCGCGTTACCTTTGAATATCTTCTGCTTGGTGGTGTCAATGATAGCATTGAACATGCCAAAGAATTGGTGCACTTAGTTTCGCATGTTAAAGGCAAGCTTAATTTAATTGTGTATAATCCTGCAGAAGGTGCGCCCTACGAAGCACCTACCAAGGAGCGCATTCTAGCTTTTGAAAAATATTTGTGGGATAGAAATATCACAGCCATTATACGAAAAAGCAAGGGGCAAGACATCAATGCAGCTTGTGGACAATTAAAGGCTGCAACCAAGACTTAATCATTGTTTCAAGCATGCCATCTTATTACGATTACAAATTGTTTAGGAGTGTTACATGGGATTTTTTTCTGCCATAAAAAAGTTTTTAGGTAGCTCTGATGATAGCCCAAAAACTACTGCCAATATAGATCTTACAGAATTTGACCAAGAACAAAAAAATGCTCTTTCATTGGCTCTACGTAGTGTTGAGCCACGGCTTTCTGCTTGGCTTAATATTGTCTTAGACGGTATTGAAGAAAATACACCCTTACTTTGGCAGCGTTTGCATTTTCTTTTACATTCCTTAGAAGCTTCAGAAGATGAAGCAAATAACTTTATACAAGATTTCCAAACTTGGCTTAAGCGCATGGAATATCGCTATGTGGAGGAATTTCGCTCTGAATTACAATATAGATTAGCATTAGCCCTAGAGCTTGAAGACGAAGAAGATGAACGAAACCGCCTCTTGCTAAAACTTAGTGATGGTCTTGCTCGCACTCGGGCGCAATTTACACGCCAGCTTGATGCTTTATTTGCTTCGCACCACACGCTAGATGCAGCATTTTGGGAAGAAATGGAAGAACTTTTGCTCATGGCAGATGTGGGCTTTGAACCAAGCATGACCTTAATTGAACGCCTAAAAGATGGTGCAAGGGAACGCAATATTGATAAACCAGAAGATTTAAAAGAAATATTGCAATATATTTTAGAAGATATTTTTCAAATGCAGCGGCGCATTGCATCAGTTAACCCACCAGAAGTTATTATGATGATTGGAGTTAACGGTGTTGGAAAAACCACAACCATTGCCAAACTTGCCCACCGCGATCGCATGCAAGGAAAAAAAGTTCTTATTGCTGCAGCAGATACCTTCAGAGCCGCGGCCACAGAGCAACTTGGGGTGTGGGCTGAGCGTGTTGGTGCTGATTTTCATTGCAAACAAGCCGGAGCAGACCCTGCGGCTGTTGCCTTTGAAGCTATGGATATGGCAGTGCAAGGCAATTATGACGTTATTTATATTGATACAGCAGGGCGTTTACAAACTAAGACCAACCTTATGGAAGAATTAACAAAAATTCGTCACGTTATAAATAAAAAACATGCTGGTGCACCACATCGTAGTATTTTGGTTATTGATGCAACCACAGGTCAAAATGCTCTATCCCAAACTAAATTATTTAATGAGTCTGCGGGAGTTGACGAAGTAATTTTAAGTAAACTTGATGGCACAGCCAAGGGAGGCGTTGCCATTGCTGTGGCTATGCAATTTAACATACCCATAACATATGTGGGTCTTGGAGAAAAACTAGAGGACCTTCGACCTTTCAATGGTAAGGATTTTGCAACAGCCCTATTGGGCATACCAGAAGTGTCCGAATAAATAACTAAAGCCAAGGGTAAGAAAATAGGGTTTCCTACCCCTAGCTTATAAAACTTTTTGAGGGATGGATTAAGCTAAAAACTCTTGTTTTACAACGGCTTCAGACTTAATGCGATCAAGAAGATCAGAAAATGCACTCTTAACATTTTCGCGTATATCGCCTGCCACAATGAGGTAAAGTAGATCATCACCAGGCTTCATTTCACCCTCTTCGGCATGCGAAATAACGGCAAAAATGCCCGGACGTTGTTCAAATTCTTGACAGATAGCGTTCATTTTTTCTCTATCTGGTTGCACACGCACCGTAGTAACAGTCTTATGGCCCTCACGTGACCAAGAGCGAACAACACCATTGTGAATGAGCATCATGCCCACATGGTCACTAAAGCCTTCACGTTGTTTAAGTTCTTTAATAGCTTGATTAATATCCATTTTTGCTCCTTTTTGCTACGAGGTGAATAATGCCCCTGTTTGCAGACTTGCTTAATAAATTACCGAAGAGTAAAGAAACTCGCATGAGTGCGCAAGGTTACGCACTATGGATTTCTTGGCAAAATACATTAGATCCAAACGTAACACAAACTCTCCAAAACTATGGAGGTATGTTTTTAGTTTCTGACCAAGAACAATCTCTATGGTTTTTCTTCAATCAAGACGTGTTCTTAGCCTTAGCACGCCTTTGTGTGTCCGCGCGCTTTAACCCCATCACTGCCAGTTTACAACTTTTAAGCGCAAGTTTCCAGCTAGGAGTTAAACGCGAAATTGGTCTTGAGATTGAAGATTCACTAAAAAATCAAAACGTTCCTCTAACTGGTGGGCTCGAATTATGGATCCACCCAAGCGCCCGTCAAAAAAGTGCTAACACTCCGGGTATTTCATTTCTACAAGCCTCACCTAAAGAAGGCATGAGTGATGACAAGTGGACCATATTAGAAGCTGATACACGTTTACCATATACGTCTTCTCAAGGATGGTATGCCATTTTACGCCCTCTTGGCAACCCCTTAGATAAGGACTATCAACACTCTTGGCCGCATATGCAACAAGCCATTGCCAACAACTTAAAGGAAAATAAATTAAAATTTCTTGTGCAAGACGATTTTATTATGGTCCTAGTGGATAGCTTGCTTGTGCTGCGCACTTGGCTACACCAACAATTAAGTCATAATCTTAATATCAAAGAAACAGATCGCGATCATTTTTGGCCCTATGTTTGTGCCATTGTTGAGCGTAAAGGATTAAATTTCAATAGCGATTTATATAAAAAAGTTAATTTACAATGGAGTAAACTAACTCCTGATTTCCCATATTTAAGCTATCGCACAGCCTATTTGCTTGGTGAGGGTTTTTCTATTCAAGATATTGGTTTTTCAGACACTGAAAGCAATATGGATAGCTGGTGCACAGTTATGCTAAACGAAGGTGATGTGGATGTGCACTCCATATCTGTGCTTATGCCAAGTCAGTTTGTAAACGGGGACGGCGAAAATTGTTTTTTTTGCGGCATTAATACTCATACTGCCTTACATTGCCCCACTAGAAGTATAAGCCCAAACGTTGGACAAAGCACCTCCATTGGGCCAAGTCTTGATGAAATTAATGAATCATATAAAACTATTGAAAAAACTTTATCAGCGCAAGGTTTAGAAGGCTACACTGAAATACTGCAAAAAAATAATAGTGCATCAAGCCTTTTAATGAGCCTTTTTGAAATAAATTTTGCTTCTCAAATGCGAGCCATAACCTATTTTTGGATTAATAAAGGGCGAGATATTGGCAAATTACGAGAAGAAACAACCTATGCACGTGACGAAAGCCCAGCTTGGGAGTATCTTGATAAGCTACAAAAAACAACAGGTGAAGACCTATCATCACTTGATAAAGATATACAAGCAGCCATTGTACGCGCCCCACGAGATACAAGACTTAGAACAATACAGGGTTTTTTATACATTTTTAGGCAAGATTACCCAAGAGCATTGGCAGCGTTTAAAGAGGCTGCAGCTCTAACACCCCTCCCTTCGCTGCAAGCGTGGAATGAATATTTACAAGCCAGAATTGAAGAAATTCAAGGCAACTATGTCAATGCCATGGCGCAATATGATCAAGTGTTAAGGGTAATTCCTCTATGGCGTGATGTAGAATATCGTAAAGTTGTTTGTAAAATAAAATTAGGTTTTGCAGAGCAAGCCTTGTCACAAATTACAAAAATTATTCAAGACGATCCTTCATTTTTTAATCGCTGCTTAATGGACCCAGAGCTTGGGCGCGGGCACCTAGCAATTCTGACACATTTATATCCTCTTTGGCAAAGTGCTGCCCAAATTGCTCAAAAGGAAAAAGCATCCATAGCACGGTTAAAAGAGCGAGTGACCTCTTGGTTTCCACCAACGCACCCAAGTTTTATTATTTTGTCCACCACCATTTCCGACATAGAAAAACTTGCTGAAACCCAAAACTATGCTGCATTTTTAGAATTGGCTAAACGACGCCCGGCTTGTCAAAAAGAAATTGACGAATTTATCAAAAGGCAAATTGATGAACTACAGGCTCGCTACAAACATTATTTAGATGATTTGCAAGTCATACGTGACGAGGCATCTTGGTTTCCATTTCCAAAAATTTTACGAGAGTTTAGTGCAGATTTTAACCATGCTGCCAGTATTATTAATTGGGCATTTGCATCAAACTTTAATGAGGCAGAAAACTTTAACCAAGCTCAAAAAAATACGGAAGAAATTGAAACTCTTTTACGCAAATTACATCGTAAATTAAAATTATTGCGTACAGTTAGAGACTCAACTCTATTTGGGCTTACACTTGCCAAAACATTTTTCTGGATTGAGGCCGTAGGTTTAACTTTGTGCTTTTTTGGCATTCCTGCCATTGTCTATTTTGGCGACAGCATTGGTCTTAACTGGCTTAAACAAATATTGGCATCACAGCAATGGGAAATTCAAAAAATTCTTTTCGGTATTATAACAGTAGTATCGTTAGCAATTGCAGCATTAAGGGCCACAATTATATTTGACAAACAAAAAGAAAAACTACTTAATGACGCAAGAGAGCAACGCGAAAGGCTACAAAATGAACGCCTAGAACGTATCAAGAAAAAACAACAAATAGAAGCAGATAAACGCAAAAAAGAATTACAACGCGAAAAGGAAAAGCAACAACGTTTGCGCATGTCTGAATAAAGTTAATTCTATAGAGGATAATTATGAAAAGAACACTTATTGCTGCAGCCCTTAACTCTGATCAACCCATAGAAAATATTGCTATTTGTGGATGGGTACGCACTAGGCGAGATGCTAAAGGCTTTAGCTTTCTTGAACTAAACGACGGTTCATGCCTTGGTAATATTCAATGCATTGTAGATGAAGGCACTAAGGCTTTTGAACAAATGGCAGATGCAAATACAGGAGCAGCACTACGCGTGGAGGGAGCACTTGTGCCTTCGCTTGGTAAGGGGCAAAGCTTTGAGGTACGTGCACAAAATATAATCCTTTATGGTCTTGCTGACCAAGAAAGCTTCCCTCTACAAAAAAAGCGCCACTCCGATGAATTTTTAAGAACTATAGCACACCTACGCTCGCGCACCAATAAATATGGTGCCGCCTTTCGTATCCGCTCTGCTGCAGCTATGGCTGTGCATGATTATTTTAGAAGTGAAGGCTTTTACTATGTACACACACCGATTTTAACCGGCTCAGATTGTGAAGGTGCAGGAGAGATGTTTCGTGTAACAACTCTGCCCCTTGGAGAAAAAAACCAAGAGCAAGATTTTTTTGGTAAAGAGGCAAACCTAACTGTTTCAGGACAATTAGAGGCCGAAGCCCTAGCCCTTGGGCTTGGGCGTGTATATACATTTGGCCCAACCTTTAGGGCTGAAAACTCTAATACTCCACGCCACGCTGCAGAATTTTGGATGATTGAGCCAGAAATGGCTTTTGCCGATTTACAAGATAACATTGACCTTGGAGAGGGCTTAACATGCTATGTTATTGATAAAATTTTAACTAATTGCGCTACAGACATAGATCTTTTTAATCGCTTTGTAGATACAGAACTTGTTGAGCGTTTAACAACGATTATTGCCAAACCTTTTGAACGCATTTCTTACACAGAAGCTATTGAAATTTTACAGAAAAGTGGCAAAAAATTTGAGTTTCCGGTTAGTTTTGGTACCGATTTACAAACCGAGCATGAACGCTATTTAGCCGAAGAACATTTTGCTAAGCCTGTGGCTGTTTATGATTATCCTAAGGATATCAAAGCATTTTATATGCGTCTTAATGATGACAATAAAACCGTGGCCGCTATGGATGTGCTTGTGCCTCGTATTGGAGAACTCATTGGTGGTTCACAACGCGAAGATAGACTTGACGTGCTTGAAAAGCGTATAAGTGATATGGGTCAAGACCCAAGCCATTATTGGTGGTACCTTGATTTGCGCCGCTTTGGCACTGTTCCGCACGCAGGATTTGGACTTGGATTTGAACGATTACTAATGCTCTTAACTGGAATTAGCAATATTCGTGATGTTATCTCCTTCCCACGTACTCCTGGAAACTTAGAATTTTAATTTTTTATAGCACAAACCATGATGATGTTTTGGTCATGATGGTTTGTGCTGTCATTACATATTAATATGCTTTTTGCTACCACAACATTTATAAATTTAGTGCTAAGTTTTTTTGCTCAACTTTTCTTAAATTTTTCTAAAAAAAATCTTGAAAAAAAGCTAAAAGCATAGCATTCTGCCTGCATAGCATATTACAACAATATAAAATTATAAAATACATATGTTACAAAGCAAGATTTTGTAACAAATTTATTTATTTTTACAACTACTTATACGGAGAATTTTGTGGAATTTAGCATTTATTCAATGATTGCTCAGGCAAGTTTAGTGGCTCAAGCTGTTTTAGCCTTACTGGTGCTTATGTCTGTTGGTAGTTGGGCGTTGATGATTCAAAAATGGTTTGTACTTGGCAGTGCAAAAAAGAAATCTAATAGTGGATTAGTACGCTTTGAACAAGCCCGAGACTTGCGCGAAGCAGTGCAGTCGCTTGGTTCTGACCCAAGTTCGCCATTATATTTTGTGGCCCACCAAGGAGTTTTGGAGTTTAATAAATCTAAAGAGCTTGGCAATAGCACTGAAATAGTAGTGGATAACGTTAACCGCGCCCTTACTCAAGGAGTAACTACTGAAATAAGTCGCCTGCATGGTGGGCTTTCTTTACTTGCTACCACTGCCAATACTGCTCCATTTATTGGGCTTTTTGGTACAGTTTGGGGCATTATGAATTCATTTCATTCCATTGGTTTATTAAAATCGGCTTCCCTTGCCACTGTTGCTCCAGGCATTTCTGAAGCCCTTGTGGCTACGGCCATTGGTCTAGCGGTAGCTGTGCCTGCAACCATTGGTTATAATATCTTTTTAGGTAAACTTGATATTATTGATACAAAGCTTGCAAACTTTGCAGGTATATTCCTAAATCGGGTTCAGCGCGAATTAAATGCCCAACGCCCAACCAACCAACGCTTACAATCGGAAATATAATATGGGAGCTAAATTAGGCAATAAGGGCGGATTTGTAGCCGATATTAACGTAACTCCATTTGTGGATGTTATGTTGGTATTATTAATTATTTTTATGGTCGCTGCCCCCATGATGAGCGAAGGTTTAGAAGTGGACCTACCACAAACTAAACAAGTGGAAGTATTACCCACTGAGGTAGATCATCTTGTTTTAACAGTACGCAAAGATGGAAGTATTTTTTTGGATGAATATAAAGTCACCATTGAGGAACTAGAGTCTCTTTTACAAAGTAATGTTAAAGCAAAGGATAAGGGTCTTTTTTTACAAGCAGATAAAGAAGTTCCCTATGGTATTGTTGTAGAAATTATGGGCCAGATTAAAGCCGCTGGTATTGATAAGTTAGGAGTTGTTGCAACGCGCGGCGATGCACCAGCACCGGGAAAATAAGTATCTCATGCAGTTCCTTGCTTATATTCTTTCCATCACACTGCACTGTGCACTAATACTTGGTGTTTACTTTTGGCCAACTGCTCCACTTGTAAAGCTTGACCAAGCGCCAGTACTTATATCTCTTGTAGATGGTGACCTTGGGGGAAATAGAGCCCCTTCGCCCATCTTAGGACCACAAGGTGAACAAGGTCAACAAATTGCACCTTCTGTTCCCAAGCCCCCACAAAAAGAAGTTGCGCCTCTCGCTCCAGAAACGGAAGCCGCTCCCATAGCAGAACCTAAAGAAGCACCTAAAAAACCAGAGCCAGCACCTATTGCAGAGCCTAAGCCCGAACCTGAGCCTAAGCCTGAGGCAAAACCAGAACCTAAGCCAGACCCTAAACCTGAGCCTAAGCCTAAACCAGAACCTGAAAAACCAAAACCAAAGCCTAAGCCGACTGAAACTAAGAAGCCTACGCCAAAAACAACTAAGAAACCTACGCCCAAAAAGCCCAAGGTTGACCCCATAAAGCAAGCTTTAGCAAAAGCCTCCAATGAAGTGAAGGCCGAAGCCAAGCGTAATGCTGGTGGGTTTGGCGGTGGCGGTGGCGGCGAAGGTGAAGGTGTTGGCGGTGGCGGTCTTGGTGATGTTTATATGGGGCAAGTAATGCTTGCTGTGCGCCCTAACTGGGATTTTGAAACAGCCACACGCAACAATTGGGTTTGTTCTGTGCGAGTTAAGGTTGACGGTAATGGTAATGTTTTGTTAGCCAGACTAGAACAAAGTTCTGGCAATGCACAATATGACGCATCTACTGTAAATGCTGTCATTCGCACAGGTTCTGCCGGCATGTTTCCAGCACCACCTGGACCACAATATTATGATTTATTATTAGTATTTAACTTAGCAATGCTAAGTATGTAGTTTTTTAAGGAGTATACATGATAAAAACATCATTTCTTTCTTTGTTGCTCGCCCTGGTATTTATGTTAAACATTGCCCAAGCCGAAGCGGCAGTTGTGGCCAGTTCTGATCAATCCGGCGGATATTCCAATAGCGTACTTGATGCTGTTGTTAAAAAATGGCGTCCACCTCTTGATGGTAATGAACAAACCATACGCATACTTGCTATCATCGATGGCAATGGAAAACTTGAAGAATGTTCACCCCTTACCAATACAAAGGTTACTGCAGCAGAAAAGGCAGCTTGTGATGCTGTGCGTAGTATTGGGCAATTTGCAACTCCGCCATACGGTTTACCCATGGATGTTTTTCTTTCTTTTTGGGTAGGTGAGGTTGATGGAACAAATACTTTGCCACCTGCCGATAGTCCAGCTGTTAAGCATGCCTCAACTAATTCAAACTTTAATCAACCCTCATTATTTGCAAAGGACGAGCCAAAACCCACCAGTTCAAGCAAGCTTACCCCACCCAAGGATAATACAGTAAAAAGTAGCAGAACCACACCGCCAACCATACAGGACAATCGTGGTAATGCAGTGCTAGATGAAGATGATTTCTATGTAAAAATGGTTATGCGTAAGATTAGTCCGCATGTGCAATTTCCACCCGAATTACCAAGCAAAGAGCTTAGTACATCACTCACCGTTCAAGTAGATGCCAGCGGTAATATTAAAGATGTCAAGCTTGCCCAATCTAGTGGAAATGATGATCTTGACAATGCTATTATTAAAGCCACTCAAAAAACAGGTAAGGTTAATCCACCTCCAGACTCAAAAGCAAGAGAACTATTTTTAACCTTCATTATAAAAGCTTAATATTTATTCACTATGGAGAAAATTATGTTGAAAAAAATCTCAATAAATCTACTTTTTACCTGCATGTTCATGCTGCTATTAGTGAGCCAAGCAAGAGCCGTGGTACAAATTGACATCTACGGTCCTGGGCAAAATGTCATTAATCTAGCCCTAGCAAGCCCTATGGATGGACCCAATAGTGCAGCTCAAGGCATGGCTAATGACCTACAAAGCTATGTTCAACAAAATTTGCAAAGCCTACCATTTATGAGCCTTACAGCTCCAAATACTGTGCTTGGTGGTACATTATTAGCTGGGTATGAACCACCTGCCCTTGATTTTAAGCGTTTTCAGCTGGCTGGTTCAGACATTGTGGTCACATCATTTTGGTCAAGCAGTGATACTGTTCAAATCCGCGCATTTGAAACCAATAGCGGTACACGCATTTTTGGTAAAGAATATCCTAATATTAGCTCAAACGACCTCATTCAAGTGGCAGACCGCTTTTGCGCTGACCTTTTAGAAGTGCTTATTGGCAATGGTGATTTTTTCCGCTCTACCCTTGCCTTCATTAAAAAAGCTGGAAAATTACAATCTGATGTTTGGTTGGTACGCCCCACAGGTCGCAACTTGCGTCAACTTACCAAATTAAAAGGTGAATCGCTTTCACCCTCTTGGTCGCCTGATGGTCGCTTCATTGTATTTACTCATATTGATTCTCGCTCCCATGCCCTTGGTGTGTGGGATAGAAACTCCAACAAAGTGCAACGCATTCGCTTTCCTGGTAACATAGTCATTGGACCAACCTTCATGCCTAACAATCAAGTAGCTGTCAGTCTTTCCAATGGCAAAAACCCCGATATTTTCTTGCTTAATCACTCATTTCAACGTGAGAGAGCATTGGAGCAAAATAACTCCATTAATGTATCCCCTAGCTTTAATGCCAATGGCACCAAGATGACCTTTACTTCAAGTCGCTTGGGTGGCCCACAAGTATTTATGAAAGACTTAACCAGCGGAGCAGTTACACGCATTAGTCGCAATGGCAACTATAATACAGAAGCAAATCTTTCCCCCGATGGCACTGTAGTGGTATATAGTCGCATGACTGACTTTGGGCATCGTATATTCGTACAAGATTTAGTTACAGGTGCTGAGCGTCAAATTACCTTTGGTCCAGGCAGTGACGAGCAACCATCATTTTGTGCCGATAGCTACTCCATTGCCTTTACTTCAAGTCGCGGCAATTCTCGTGGTATTTACCTAACCACTCGCAATGGTGGTGCTGCCAAAAAAGTAAATACAGGTTCCGGTAATGCCTCCTTCCCACGTTGGGGCAAGCCTGGAAATAATTAATATTTTATTATTTGGGGGAGGCTTTTGTGAGCAGAAGTTTCCCCCAAACCTTCAAAAAAACTTTCAGATTGTTATCATTCATAAATTTTGACTGATTTTATGAAATTTATTTTTTTCACTCATGACATTGATGATGGCGGTGCAGCCCGTAGCTTGCTTGCGCTTATTAAACAACTGCTTGTTTTAAATCACCAAATACAAATTGTGAGTTTTGCAGCTCCAAAGTCCCATAAAATTTTTGCCAGATTTTATCATAAAAATTCTGTAGCCGTGCATCATTTTCCTTGGGCATGGCTTACAAGCAAATTTAAAGGCTTTGATATTAACACCATAAATCATAAAATCCAAAGTCAAGAAATGAAGCCTAAATTGCAAAACATTGTTGATTTAGCACAAAGTGCAGATGTTGTATGCTTTAATGGCTATCCAGCTGCAAGCCTTGCAGGAAATATTCAAGGAGTTAAAAAGGTCCTTATTGCAAGAGAACAACTAGATACGGAAGATAAACAATATCCTACCATAGCAAAATTTCTTGCTCGCCATATAAACAAGGGTATTGGCATTAGCCCTGCTGAGGCAATGCAATTAAGCCATATGGGCATTAAACAAAGGCAAATTTTTAATGCTCCCATGGAATGCCCTAAGTTTTGCCCCCTACCCCCACTACCTTTGCGCTTTGGAGTGTTTGGAACTATTTTTCATATCAAAGGCCAACGCACTTTAATAGAAGCATGCGCTTTGCAACAAACAGTACTACGCGAGGCTAAGGCTACAGTTCACTTTTTTGGCTTGGGTGAAGATGTGCCATACTTGTTAGAAGCTATTAAAAGATATAGTATCGCAGATATTGCCATCTATGAAGGTTGGACTGATGATGTGGAAGGAGCCATGCGTTCCCTACATTGGATAGTTCGCCCAGACCATGATGGTTCACCTTGGGGACGTGATGTTCTCGAAGCTATGTCATTAGGGCGCCCTGTGCTTGCAACAGGACATGCAGATTGTTTTATAAAGCCAAACCAAACAGGAATACTTGTGCCTCCCAAAGACCATATTGCCCTTGGTATGGCCTTAAAAAATATTTGCCTAAATAGTACACAAGCTGAGCAATATGCGCACGCAGCTTTTGCCTTTGCAAGCAAAGAATTTAATCCACTTGAGCAAGCAAAAAAGTTTGTGAACTGGGTTAAGGATTAGCTTAAATTGCTAACTTGGTCTGCTTTAATATATAATCTTGCACTTGCAAAACGCACTGCTCTTGCACGAATAAATCCGTCTGCACAGTCAAATCAGGATGATCTGGCACTTCATATGGCGCTGAAATGCCAGTATAGTTTTTAATCTTACCCTGTCTTGCAAGTTTATAATATCCTTTCACATCACGCTTTTCACATTCCTCAACGCTACAAGAAATATATAGTTCATGAAAGAAATCTTGCACCACATCTCTGGCAATTTGACGATGTATTTTCAATGGAGAAATAAAGGCGCACATACAAATATGACCCTGTATAGCTAATATACGGCTAAGCTCAGCTATACGGCGAATATTCTCATTCCTTGCCCCGTCACTAAATGATAGGTCTGAGCATAAACCTGTACGAATAACATCACCATCAAGCACTGTAACTTGCATACCCTCATGAAAAAGGTTTTTTTCCACAGCATGAGCTAGGGTAGATTTACCAGCACCTGACAAGCCTGAAAACCAAAAAACAGCACCCTGATGATTATTACGCTTAATACGCATATCATAGGTTATAAAGCTACGCGGAGCGGTTAAATATTTTTTTTTCATAAGAATTAGTAGGGTGTTACTTTTAATACAAAAACCCCTCTTTCAAAACTTGAAAGAGGGGTTGGTCATAATATCAACATAGTTAAGTGGTGCGAGAGAGGAGAGTTGAACTCCTACACCTTGCGGCGCTGGGTTCTAAGCCCAGTGCGTCTACCAGTTCCGCCACTCTCGCACGCTGAGAGGGACTTTAGGGTGCTTTGGGCTTCTTGTCAAGTGCAAAAAAGTATGGGTGTCAAAATATCTTACAGTAGTCTGATTAAGAAATTTTACACTAGCTCATGCATTAAATGATAAAAAATTCTCTTGCAAAAAAATTCCAAAATAACAATGCTCGCAATACCCTTATATATCTAATTCTTTATAAAACAAAGAAAAATTTTTAGAAAATTTTTAGGAAAATGACATATGATTTCAAAATGCTAACGGAGCAATGCGGCTTTGCGCTACATGGATTTTTTTTTCAGCATAGGTTATAGTTGTTAGACATTGGGAACATCACATTAATAAACCAATGTATTTTTAAATAACCAAATCTTTTTTTGTGTAAACACAAAAACAATACAATCACCATTAAAAAATAAAGGTAGTATAGCTATGGTTGCAATGCCCAAAAATCTTCCCCATCCGCCTATTTCAGCCAATACTGAAGTAGTGCTCAAAAAGCGTTATTATCATACCAATCCAGACACGGGCATAGTTGAAGACGCACGCGATTTATTTTGGCGTGTAGCTTCTACCGTAGCGAAAGAGGAGAAAAAGTATAATAAATCTCCTTACAAGGTAGATAATTTAGCAAGAGAATTTTATGATGTAATGACTCAGTGGAAGTTTTTGCCAAACTCACCAACCCTCATGAATGCAGGCACAAATTTAGGGCAGCTTTCGGCATGCTTTGTGTTGCCCATTGGTGACTCCATTGAAGAAATTTTTGACGCAGTCAAGTATGCAGCCATGATTCACAAATCTGGTGGTGGAACTGGTTTTTCATTTACCCGTATTCGCCCTCAACAAAGCCGTGTGGGTTCCACTGGTGGGGTAGCATCTGGACCAGTATCTTTTTTGCGCATTTTTAATACAGCCACAGAACAAATTAAACAAGGCGGTACTCGTCGTGGTGCCAACATGGGTATTTTGCGCATAGATCACCCAGATATTTTAGAGTTTATCCGTGCTAAAGAAAAAGAAGGTGATTTCAATAATTTCAATTTATCAGTGGGTCTTACAGAGGCTTTTATGCAGGCCGTAGAAGACGACACAGAATACCCCTTACTTAACCCGCACAGCAAAAAAGAAGTGGACAGATTACGCGCTCGTGAGGTTTTTGACATCTTGGTTAATAAGGCTTGGGCTTCTGGTGATCCTGGTATAGTTTTTCTTGACCGCATTAATAGAGATAATCCTAACCCTGACCAAGGCGAAATAGAATCTACCAATCCTTGCGGAGAGCAACCTCTACTTCCTTACGAAGCATGCAACCTTGGCTCTATTAATTTGGCTAAATTTGTTAATGGCAACAAGGGCAATAAGGGACAAGACAAGTCACCAGATCAGCGTATTGACTGGAAAGAGCTTGCACGAGTGGTGCATTTATCAGTTCGTTTTTTAGATAATGTTATTGATGCATCGCAATTTCCCTTACCGCTTATTACCGAACGCGTGCAAAAAAACCGTAAAATTGGCTTAGGTGTAATGGGCTTTGCTGATATGTTATTCCATTTAGGCATTGCCTATGACTCACAAGAAGGTTTAGATTTAGGCGAGCGTGTTATGGCCTTTGTGAATGACGAAGGACATAATGCTTCAAAAGAGTTGGCTAAAGAGCGTGGTGCCTTCCCATCCTATGCAACATCTATTTTTGCTAAACGCCAACAAGGTCCATATCGCAATGCAACAGTAACCACCATTGCCCCTACTGGCACACTATCCATTATTGCTGGTTGTTCATCAGGTGTAGAGCCATTATTTGCACTTTGCTTTACACGTAACATCCTTGATGGAGAAAAGCTTGTAGAAGTTAACCCTTACTTTGAAAAAGCTCTAACCAATACTGGTGCCTATAGTATGGAGCTTATGGAAAGTGTAGTGGCTAAAGGCTCTATTCAAGAAATGGAATTTTTGCCTGCTTCCATGCGCAATGTATTTGTTACTGCCATGGACATAGACCCAGAATGGCACTTAAAAATGCAAGCTGCCTTCCAAAGGCATACTGACAACGCTGTTTCTAAAACCGTTAATTTGCCAAATTCTGCCACAATAGAAGATATTTACAATATTTATTGGATGGCATTTAAAGAAGGATGCAAAGGAGTTACTGTTTATCGTGATGGTTGCAAATCTGTCCAAGTTTTAGCAACAGGTGAGGGGCAAAAAAAGCAAGACAACTTGCAAGATGATGCACAAGAAATGGGGAATGTGCGCAAACGTCCAGACGTTGTGCAAGGATTTACTCATAAAGTACAAACTGGTCTTGGTGGCATGTATCTTACTGTTAACGAAGTTGATGGTCGACCCTTTGAAGTTTTTGCTACCATTGGTAAATCTGGGCGATCTATTACTGCCAAGGCTGAAGCCATTGGGCGATTGGTATCACTTGCATTACGCTCTGGTGTAAGTGTACACGATGTGGTGAGCCAAATTAAGGGCATTGGCGGAGAACACCCTGTATTTCGCGGTAAGGGGCTTTTACTCTCCATACCCGATGCCATAGCATGGGTATTAGAACGACGCTATTTAAATGGTGCTTCTGTTAGTGAGCATGTAGCCCCACTTGATGCTAGCGTATGCCCTGAGTGCGGAGGAGAGCTAGCTTTCCAAGAAGGTTGTCATATCTGCCAGGCATGTAGCTTTACAAAGTGCGGTGGATAAAAATTTACTAAGCCATAACAAAGTAACTAAACCCCTTTGCAGGCAATGTGGACAATGTTGCCTTAAGGGGGGACCGTTACTTCATTTAAATGATATGCCCCTAGTCCGTGAGGGGCATATTTGTTTTAGTAAACTTGTGACATTACGCAAGGGAGAGCTTGCCTATGATGCCATAGACCAAAAACTAAGCCCTTTAGATGAAGAAACCATTAAGATTGCAGGCAGTGGCGAATTAAACCACCCTTGGCATTGTGTGTATCATCAGAATAAATCGTGTGCGTTATACCCCTTACGCCCAGTGCAATGTGCGGCCTTATTTTGTGAAGACACAACTGAACTTACTCGTATATATGCACACAATCGCGCCAAACGCCATGACATACTACTCCATGCTCCAAGTCACTGGTTAGAGCTTGCCAAAGCCCATGAAGAAGAATGCTCCATTAGCAAACTTAAAACATATGCTACACAGTTTTCGCAAACTGCAAGTGAAATCATACATATGGTGAACTATGACATAGCTTTTCGTGAACTTTGCACAGAAAAAGCCCAAATCTCACCTAAGCTACTTAATTGCGTACTTGGACGCCCCATAAGTCAACTCCTAAGCGGATTTGGGCTTGCATTACAAATTGTTGATGACACACCCCACATTATATGTGTGGGTAAATCGCACTACATTTAAGGCTAACTGTTTAAAAGCCTGCGACAAATTTCTTGAGCAGCTTTACGCCCTGCCCCCATGGCTAAAATTACTGTGGCAGCACCAGTTACAATATCTCCACCAGCAAAAACGTTGGGTATGGAGGTTTCGCCGGTATTTTCGTCAGCTATTATATATCCCCATTTATTAAGCTTCAAATCAGGTGTTGCTTCAAGCAATATGGGGTTTGCTTGCGTGCCAAGGGCCACAATGGCAAGATCTGTAGGAAGTTCATATACATCACCTTCAATGGGTTCTGGGCGACGACGGCCAGAAGCATCTGGCTCGCCTAACTGCATACGTTGCAAGGTAACAGACTTTAAATTTAGTTTATCATCACCATTAAATTGTACTGGTGATGCCAAAAGTTCTAATTGTATACCTTCTTCTTCAGCATGTTCTATTTCTTCATGTCGCGCTGGCATTTCATCCTTGGTACGCCTATAAACAATATGCACAGATTCAGCACCCAAACGCATGGCTGTGCGTGCCGCATCCATGGCCACATTACCAGCACCAAAAACTGTTACATTTTGCCCTGGATAAAATGGAGTATCCGTTTCAGGAAAATCATAAGCGCGCCCTAGGTTAGCTCGAGTAAGGTATTCATTGGCAGAAAATACACCCACATAATTTTCACCAGGGATGTTTAAAAATAGTGGCAAGCCTGCACCAACGCCTATAAAAATAGCTTGATACCCTTGCTCAAATAAATCATCAACCGTGATAGTGCGCCCACCAACCCAATTGACGAAAAAATTAACTCCAGTTAGGCGCAAGCCTTCAAGCTCCACACTAACCACATCCTTAGGCAAACGGAAAGTAGGTATGCCATAAACAAGCACCCCACCTGGTTCATGCAAGGCTTCATATACATCCACTTGAATACCATTGGCAGCAAGATAACCTGCTGTGGTTAGTGATGCTGGCCCTGAGCCAATGCAAGCTACTTTAAGACCTGGTATAGGCAAGGCACAAGAATTAGTCCCTGTAACTTGCTCACAAGCTGAGGTGGCAATATAATTATCTGCCACAAAACGCTCTAAGCGACCAATGGCAATGGGTTCTTTTTTTGCATTGAGTATACACTTGCCTTCGCATTGCACTTCTTGAGGGCAAACACGCCCACAAACTGCAGGTAGGCTATTGGTACTTTTTATAATTCTATAAGCTGAGTCCATGTCACCACGTGCCACTGCTGCCACAAACTCCGGAATAGGCACTTCCACAGGGCAACCATGCACGCACTTAGGTTTTTTGCATTGCAAGCAACGCTTAGCTTCCATTATAGCCATCTTATGGCTATACCCCAGGCTTACTTCATCAAAATTGCGCCGCCTAACTTCTGCATTTTGGCAGGGCATGGGCATTCTTGGAGCAAATACTTTTTTAACCTTGGCTTTTTTTGGAGTTTGTTCATTACTCATGGCAATTACACCTATAATGGCTAAAGGATGTTTTTTCCTGTTCGGCAAAGGCACTCAACCTACGGCGAAGTTCTGCAAAGTCTACCTTATGTCCATCAAATTCAGGTCCATCTACACAAACAAATTTTGTATGACCAACCACAGTTACCCTACAAGCACCACACATACCAATCCCGTCCACCATAATGTGGTAAAGACTCACAGTAGTTGGCGTATTAAAAGGTTTAGTGGTGGCAGCCACAGCAGCCATCATGGGAACAGGTCCAACAGCCACCACTTCAAAAATATCTTTTCCCGTTTCTAATTGCTCATGCAAGAGATTAGTAACAAGACCCTTCACACCATAGCTACCATCATCGGTGGAAATAAGAAGTTCATCTACAAAGGAGGCAAGCTCTTTTTCAAACAACAATAAATCCTTACTACGTGCACCAATTATGCCTATAACCTTATTACCAATGCTATGATGACCCTTGGCAATATGGTGCATGGCAGCAATGCCAGTACCACCTCCAACACATATGACTGTACCATTTTTTTCAATATGTGTGGGCTTACCAAGAGGCCCACATACGTCAAAGATGCTATCACCTTCTTTTAAGGCTTCCATCAAGGCTGTGCTCTTTCCAAGCACAATATAAACTAAGGTAATAGTACCAGCCTCTGCATCAGCATCGGCAATGGTTAAAGGCACACGCTCTCCATTTAAGCCCATTCTAAGCATGACAAAATGCCCAGGCTTAGCTTTTTTTGCTATATGCGGTGCATCTAAAATTAACTTACTGGTTTTACCAGGAATAAGAGACTCTTTAACTAATATTGGGGTGGGCATTTAGCATACTCCTTGTCCAAAAATAACACAGGGTTCTGCAATAATTTTAACTTAACACAAATGAAACACCAAGACTATGTTCCTACGATTAAAACATAAATTAAAATAAGGTTTATGGCAAGAAATATCGTTACTGCTAAGCAGCATATGTCATGTAGTAATTTAAATGGCAGCTTAACTTTAAGTAGATTTCACTATGGGCATTTAATTGACAAAAAACATAAAATACAGCACAGTTACACAACAATCAAAAATAGAAATACTTACTATGGCTAATATTATCGTTGCTTTTTTTAATGGACGCCCATTGTCAGATGGTGTTCTTTGTTTTTATGGATCTTTTATTAAAGAGCTATCAAAAACCAACAATGTTATGGCATTGGGTCAAAATGTACTATGGAATAAAGATTTTCCAGCCATTCAAGAAGAACGCCTAAGCGCCATTAAATCCTTTAAGCCTCATTTAATTATAGCGTTTAATAATAATTTTTACGACCTTGCACACTTAGTTGACTGCCCTATTTTAGTTTATGGTGCAGACACAGCGCTATTTTTTTCTAACAAAAAACAACTAAAGCAAAATTCAGATCAATATAAATATGCCGTGCTCTCAGACAGCGGTCATAAATGTTTAATGGACCTTTACCAACCAAAATCTAATCAGGTAGCCATTATACCACTATTTACAGCTGTGAAAGCTCAACCAGTGGTTCAAGATCTTAACATAAGCTTTGTAGGTAGCAATTTTATTGATCATATATCTACCGATGCACCCATGTTTCAATTTATAAAATCTGCACCCAGTCAAAGTCACATAGCAATCTATAAGCAATGCTTAAACGATTATTTGCAAAAGCCATTTTTAGATTTTGAACAATATAAACTAGAAAACCCACATATACCAAAAGAAGTATTAAATTACTTTAACTCTGATATATTGAACTATTATTCAGCTAGTAATAGAATTAAAGTGTTATCGCAGGTGGCAGACTTAGGGCTAGAAATTTTTGGACCAAGCACTTGGGCACAAGATATTTTTTGGGAAAGCGAACTTAGTTTTTGTTATAATCCTAGCCAAGTATACACCTTGGAAGAAAATGAAAACCTATATAACCGTTCAAAAATCGGGTTAAACATTAGTCATACACAAGCCATAAATAGCTTTAGTTGGCGCGTTTGTGATATTTTGGCATCTAATGCCTGCCTAGTTACGGAGAACAAAACTATCATAGAGGAAAGATTTTCTAATGTACCACTGCTCACATACAGCAATAGATATGAAGCAAGAGAGATTTGTAAAAAATTACTTGAAAATGATTCTATGCGCGAAGACATTGTTTTAGCTTCACAAGAAGCCATTGACGCAAAATACAGATTTAAACATATTCTTCCTTTAATTGAAGAACTTACAGAAGTTAATCTCAGCAAATCCAAACATAATTCACTTCAAATTATAGAAATTTATGAAAAAGAGCTTATAGAAATTAAGCAAAACACCTTGCCCCCTGCCCAGCCATTAAAAAAAATCATATATCTTATGAAAACTAAGATTTTTAAGCTTATACAATACATAAAACATACACTATTGCCCCGTACATAAAATAATAATTCATCTCACAAATGAAATATTCTTTGACTGCTAACACATAAGCATGGCGTATTAATACGCCATCAGGGAATTCTAATTTTAGACTTTTTGTCAGTCACGCTTGTTTTAGCAAGAATATGTTTGAAGTCTGGGAAGGTTTTTTGAGCAATTAGCCGGCGGTGAAGCAATGTTCGACCCAACACGCGGCGAAGCCGTTTGCGTCCTGCCCAAAGGGTGCCACAAAGTGGCATAGCCGTTAGGTGAGCTTGCGAACCTTACGTTAATCGAGAGTAACGCGGAAGTGCCGAGCCGCGAAAAAAACTTTACCGGACTTCAAACATCATTGACATAAATTAATGAAATGAACAATACCGTGAGTACAGCGTGACATAAATACCACACATCCCCTAATGGTCATGCTTTGGCATAAATACCACACATCCCCTAATGGTCATGCTTTGGCATAAATACCACACATCCCCTAACGGTCATGCTTTGGCATAA
>CAYJKC010000023.1:0-32114 GCA_964370675.1 uncultured Desulfovibrionaceae bacterium | reverse complement strand
GCCTTCTGCTGTTGGTTACCAACCAACTCTTGGTACTGACCTTGGTGGTCTGCAAGAGCGTATTACCTCAACTAACAAGGGTTCCATTACCTCAGTACAGGCCGTATATGTGCCCGCTGACGACTTGACCGACCCTGCCCCTGCAACTACCTTCTCTCACCTTGACGGCACCCTTGTTCTTTCACGTCAAATTGCAGAGCTTGGTATTTACCCTGCGGTGGATCCACTTGACTCAACTTCGCGTATTCTTGACCCCAACGTGGTTGGTGAAGAACACTATGCAGTGGCACGTCAAGTGCAGATGGTTTTACAAAAATATAAAGACCTTCAAGACATTATCGCCATTCTTGGTATGGACGAATTGTCTGATGATGATAAAATTGTTGTGGCACGTGCACGCCGTATTCAACGTTTCTTGTCACAACCATTCCACGTGGCAGAAACATTTACTGGCACACCGGGTCAATATGTGCAGCTTACTGACACCATCAAAGGCTTTAAGGGCATCTTAGATGGTGAATATGACCACTTAGCTGAAGGAGACTTCTATATGCTTGGTGGCATTGAAATGGCTGTAGAAAAATATAATGAGCGTCAATCTCAATAAGGAAAGCCTATGAAGCTCCAACTAGAAGTTGTAACCCCCGACAAGCAGGTGGTACAAGAAACTGTGGACTATGTGAGTTGTCCTGGCGTTGAAGGTGAATTCGGCGTACTAAAGGATCACGTAGCCTTGTTGTCGGCTTTGAAGGTTGGCGTCTTGCGCTTTGATAAAGAAGGCAAACAAGAATACGTCTTCATCTCCGGTGGCTTTGCTGATGTAAATAATAACATTATTACTATCTTAGCTGAATCAGCTGAATTGGCTCAAGATATTGATAAAGGTCGCGCTCAAGAAGCTCAAAAAAGAGCCGAAGAACGCCTTGCTAAAAAAGAAGAAGGGCTTGATATGATTCGTGCTGAAGTGGCCTTACAAAGGGCATTAGTGCGTCAAAGCCTTGCAATTTAATAATTATGCATATTTTGGGGGAGACTTTTGTAAATACAAGTTTCCCCCAAAATATTATTTTTGTATTTAAAGATACATTTAATACTTTATGTTAATATTATTTCTCTACCCTACCTGACGACATAAGCAAGAACTTCACGGTGTGAGGTCTTGGTGTGCGTCCTTAGGTATGAGAAATAGTTAAATCCTACTGCCTTAATCTATTTAAATCTACCATTACTCACCAAGCAATTGTCTTTAATTTTCTTTATAAATTAAAGTGTTATAAAATTAATTTTAAAATTTATAACACTAGAGCATAAGGATTATAAAAATAATGAAAAGTAATTTCTTTGCCACAAGAGGTGGTATTATTTGTACTGGTGCAGTTATTGGTTTGCTGGCAGTTGTGCTACAATACCTTGGAAATCCACCTAATATGGGAGTATGTGTTGCTTGTTTTTCACGCGACGTTGCAGGCTCAGTAGGTCTGCATAGAGCGGCTGTAGTGCAATATTTAAGACCAGAAATCATTGGTATGGTCATTGGCTCTTTTGGTGCATCCATGATGTTTGGAGAGTTTAGGGCAAGAGGTGGTTCTGCTTTAATTAGCCGCTTTACCCTTGGTATGATAGCTGGTTCTGTGTCGTTGGTATTTCTTGGTTGCCCATGGCGTGCTATTTTGCGCATAGCTGGAGGTGACGCCAATGCTTTAGTTGGTATTGCTGGGCTTATTGTTGGCATTGCCGTTGCATCTCAATTCTTAAAAAAAGGCTTCTCACTTGGACGTAGTCAACAAGAAATAAGCTCTGCAGGTTGGGCATTTCCTCTACTTATGGTGGGGCTATTTATCTTATTAATCATGAATCCTCAAATTGCTGGTGAAGCAAAATCTGGTGTATTATTCTACTCAGTTAAAGGACCAGGTGCAGCTCATGCTCCACTGTTTATATCATTAGGCATTGGTCTTTTAGTGGGCTTTATTTGTCAGCGTAGTAGATTTTGCACCATGGGTGCATTTCGTGACACTGTTTTATTTAAGCAGTTTCACCTATTAAGTGGTGTACTTGCTATGCTTGTTACTGCATTAGTTTTGAATATTGCCATAGGGTCGTTTAATGCAGGATTTACAGGTCAGCCTGTGGCACACAATGATGGGTTATGGAATTTTCTTTCCATGGTGGTTTGTGGTTTAGCATTCTGCCTAGCTGGAGCATGTCCTGGGCGTCAACTCTTTTTATCAGGTGAAGGTGACAATGACGCAGCAGTTTTTGTTATAGGACTACTAGTAGGCACAGCTTTTGCGCATAATTTTGGAATTGCAGCATCTCCTGCTGGACTTGGTCCAAATAGTATTATTGCCACGGTAATTGGTCTTGTTGTATGTTTAGCTATAGCTTTTTTTGCTTGCAAAAAGGGAGGTTCCAATGCTAGTAATTGATGCTTGTGGTCTTTCTTGTCCGCAGCCTGTTCTGCTTGTTTTAGAGTGTATTCGTAATGAAAATCCACAAAGTGTATGTGTTTTTGTTGATAACGAAGCCAGCCACGAAAATGTTACAAGGGCGGCCAACAACAATGGCTACAGAGTAAGCTCAACTCAAGAAAATGAGCGCATTCGTATGGAACTTAACAGGAGCTAAAAGCCCATGTTATGGCAAAGGTTAAAATCAGCCTTTTTTCCAAAAACTAACCAAAATACAGAGCATGCCCTTATTTCAGATCGGGGCATGCTCGTCTTTGAACATACCGGAGAAGTTATCAAAGCCGAGCTATATTTACGAGAAGCTGGCTTTGAGGTGGAGATTAAAGCCCCTCCTCCTAATCTGCGTACGGGATGTGATATGGTCATTGTTATGGAGTTAATCCGTCAAGTGGCCATAAGCGAACTTTTAGAGCAAAAAGGTTTGCCACCATTGCAAATTTTGCCAGTAAGCACTGGCATGCTTGAGCCGGTTTCCATCTATCATACCAAGGATTTTGGTCCATGGCTTATGGTTCGTGCTGCCAATATGAAAATAACCATAGAAAAAGACAGCCAGCGTATTGTTAATATTTCTGGTGGTGGCTGCCCAGACGTACCATATCTAGCACACAAACTCGTAGGATTAACCTTAGCTGAAGCACAAGAACCAAGATATATTGGACAAACCTTGTGTTGCTTTTCCTTACAAAAAGCCTTTCTTGAAGCAAGGAGGCTACTATGTGGCTAATAGTAGGCACAAGCCCACAATTACCCAAAGGGCACATGTTTTATGGAGACTATACCGTAGAGCAAAATCAATTAATTTTTCAAAATAGCATCAAGCTGCACATTGAACGTGGCACAGAAGTACTTGCCGCCATCACAAATTTGGTTTGTGAACACCTATCTACACCAAAACCAAACCTACTTTGCGCATGTGATTATGGTGATGGTGAAGGTAGCAAAAAAGCTTATGCTCATCTTGTGGAGCATGTAAAAGAATTAAAACCCCAAGGCATAACCTTTCATTATTTATTTCCTGATGTGGATTGGCATAATAAAATTCTTATTAGCTTGGAAGAGCTTGACCCTAAGCCCATACTTATTGCTGACGCAGGCTTTATGTATGTAGCAAAGATGAGTGGCTATGCCGATCAATATGATTTATTTACTCCAGATGTGGGTGAAATGAGTTTTCTTGCTGATGAACTCGCCCCGCATCCATTTTATACTCGTGGTTTTTTGCTCCAAGATGATGCCAATGTTGAAACATTATTACAGCGCACCAATGAACACAAAAATGCACCACCCAACTTAATTATTAAGGGTAATACAGATTTTATTGTACATAACAAAGAAGTAGTTGCTAAGGTTAATGAGCCAAGTGTTGCCACCATGGAAGCCATAGGCGGCACCGGTG
The DNA here is from genome assembly GCA_964370675.1 of uncultured Desulfovibrionaceae bacterium. Lineage (GTDB taxonomy): Bacteria > Desulfobacterota > Desulfovibrionia > Desulfovibrionales > Desulfovibrionaceae > CAYJAD01. The sequence goes on along the minus strand of CAYJKC010000023.1, from coordinate 28,244 downwards.
ATATGGTTACAGGACTTGTAACCGGATTACTCATGGCTGGTTATAGCATGCAAGAGGCTTGCGTTATGGCAACAAAAACCAATCGCATTATAGCAAAACTGGCTAATCCTAGCCCTGCAACTTCTGTTAGTGAGCTTTTAAGCTTTTTGCAACCAGCCCTTGATATTGTGCTTGACGAAGGTCTTGAAAATTACACTAGTTCAGTATAATAATATATCATGTTAGGCATATTACTCACCCTATTACCCATTTTTACCATCATGCTATTGGGTGCATTGGCAGAATACAAGCGTATTCTTCAAAAAAATACTGCTGCTATAATCAACCAATTTGTTTATTTTTTTAGCCTACCTATTTTACTATTTTATATTATGTCCCAAGTGGACATAGCAAATATTTCTTGGCGACCGCCTTTGGGCTTTACACTTGGGCTAATTTGCACACAAATACTTGGTTTTTTTGTGGCCCGTGCTCATGGTAAAACACATGCCCAAAGCGTCATGGCAGGTTTTGTGTCATGCTTTCCAAACGCTGCATTTATGGGCATACCTGTGGTTATGCTTGTATTTAACTCAAATTTGCAAGCGGAAATATATGCCGGTATAGCCGCTCTACTGCCCACATTTAATATAATTTTTACTGATACTTTTTTGGGCATTCAATCAGGAAAAAAACAAAATTTAACCAATACCTTAAAACATATTTTGCGCATTATGCTACATAGTCCACCCCTCATAGGAGCAAGTTTAGGCTTAGTGGTAAGCATAAGCCAATTTACTCTACCAGATTTCATAAATATTGCTGCAAAAATGCTGGGTAGCACTGCTGCACCCTGTTCACTATTTTGTATTGGTATGGCTATAACAGCGCAAATAAGCCAGTGGTCACAAAGAGTTAGCTCCAAAGATGAGCAATCAAAGCAGAACAAAGTTCTATTGCATGCAACTTTAATTAGCATAAAACTACTAATAAGCCCCTTATTAGTATATACTTTTTGTTTCTTACTGGGAGAGCGTGGTATGGCTGCCATGGTTATGGTCATAATAGCTGCCATGCCCACAGCCATTGTGTGTTATGTAATTGCTGAAAAACACAATACTTTTACTGAAGGGTGTATTATAGAAACTATTATAAATACTTTATTCTCTTGCCTTACAATCTCATTAATTATATCACTATTACAGTAATAAGCACTAAAAATTTTTTTCAGGCAAAATTGGTATTTTTGTTCTTACTAAATTAAATACTTCAAAATCAATATGAAGAAGTGCAGCATGATGCATTGAATTTTAAAGGAAAAGTTTCATGAAAAACAAAACAAATATTGACCTTAAAGCTCTTTTTCTTGGTGATAGAGGTGAAAACATTGATTTTTATAAAAACACACTCTCTAAACTCATGGACGATCATGTAGGTTGGCGTAAAAATTATATGCCACAAGACCCACCAGCTGTTTCCATTGATGATATGGAAGCTCCAGAATACAAAGAAACTCTACTAAAAACCGTCGAAGTTCTTAACGAAGTAAGTCAAAAAATGCGTCAAGAATCTGTGCCTTGTTGTACAGCAGGACGTTATTGGGGGCACATGCACGCCCAAACTCTTATGGCTGCAGAGCTGGCGTATATGTTTAGTATGTTATGGAATAGCAATAATTGCTCTTATGATTCATCACCTGCTACGTCCTTAATGGAAGCCGAAGTGGGGCAGCAATTATGTGTCATGATGGGGTGGAAAAATGGCTGGGGGCATCTTTCAGCTGGAGGTACCATTGCCAATATAGAAGCTTTGTGGGTTATGCGTAATTTAAAAAGCCTCCCATTAGCTGTAAAAAAAGTATGCCCTGAACTTGTAGAAGATAAAGATGAATGGGCATTATTAAACATGTCTGTTGATGAGATTGTTGCCTTGATGGATAAAACAGGCGACAAATTGGATGAGGTGAAAGCTCACACAGCTCGTCGTGGGGGTGATTTTACAAAACTTGGCAAGCTTATTGTTCCCCAAACCAAACACTATAGTTGGGTAAAAGGTTCAGATCTTATAGGCATTGGCTTAGAAAGCCTTGTGGAATGCCCTGTAACCAACACCTATGTGCTTGATATGGAAGCCATGGAAAAAATTATCCGTGATTTAGCAACAAAGAAAATACCTATCATGGGTGTTGTAGGTGTAGTGGGAACCACCGAGGAAGGGCAAATTGACCCCATAGGAGATATTGTGGCTTTGCGTGAGAAATTCCGCAAAGAAGGTATTGATTTCTATATTCATGTCGATGCTGCCTATGGCGGCTATGGGCGTGCAGCTTTTCTGGATGAAGATAATGAATTAATTCCATTTGAAAATATCCAAGATGTTTATAAACAACATAAAGTATTTAATGGTGATATCAATTGGCCAACCAAGGATGTATATGATGCTTTTGCAAGCATTCGCTTTGCCGACAGTGCTACAATTGATGCGCATAAATTAGGATATATCCCATATACAGCAGGTGGTATTGCTTTTCGGGTGCGCGATGTGCGCAATGTCATTAGTTACTTTGCAGATTATGTGTTTGAAAAAGGCACAGATTATCCTGTACTGCTTGGTGCTTTTACTGTGGAAGGTTCAAAGGCTGGCGCAACTGCTGCTTCAGCATGGGCAGCACACCGTGTTTTGCCTTTGAACATAAGTGGATACGGAAAGCTTATTGGTGCAACAGTTGAAGGAATAAGACATTTTAGGGACTTTATCAACGAAAGAACTTATACTGTTGGAAAGCATAAAGTAACTTTTAAGATTTTAACAGAGCCAAGCTTTAATATTGTAGATTATGTCATCAAGGAAGAAGGCATAAACGACTTAGAATATACCAATAAGATTAATCGCTTGTTTTATGCGTATGCCAGTGCGGAAAAGGGTGGCATTTACGACAATGGTTTTATTGTTTCACACACTGACCTTGCTACTTCTGAATATGGCAATAGCCCTTTTAATTTTGTAGAAAGTCTCGGCTTTGATTGGGGACAATGGCAGCACACTGAAAGAATATCTGTACTCCGCTCTTGCTGCATGTCTCCATACATGCGAGAAATTAAAAATTTTGAAGCAGTAGCTGCACCCATTGATAAGGTAATTGCTATGAAATTGGCTCAAGTTTTTGCAGAATTAGATGCCCAAGCTTAAACAAATTATCTACACTTAAAACCATGAAAATCCCTTTCAGTTCATTTCTGAAAGGGATTTTTTACGATTAATTGTATATTATCATTTAATAATTACAAGGTTTCAAAACCACGCTCAATACACATGAGAGCACTGCACACAAGGATAATAAGTAAAATAAGCTTAAACACTTTTAAGGGGATGTATTTTACTATAGGCGTTGCGCAAGCTGCACCAAGAATACAGGCAACTGACCCCATAGCACCAAGGGTAAGGACTTCTGTTGTAAGCAGCCCTGCAACAGCCTGAAATATGCAGACCACCACTGATATTAACAAACCAAAAACACTTACTGTGCCCATGAATTGCGCCTGAGCCCAACCAAGATGCAATGCATATGCAGCAACAAGTGGTCCACCAAATGAAATGGCACTGTTTAGTGTTCCAGTGCAAAAACCTATAAAATAGCTTTGGGTAGGAACTTCTTTTCTTTCAACTAAATCAACTGCACGGTCATGCTTATATTGTAGGTAAACAAAACAAAGCAAAGCAAGCCCCGCCAATATTTCTATATATTCTGCCCTTATGATTACAAGCACATACACTCCAAGTACAGAACCAGGAAGCGAGCCTATAAGCAATCTTTTAAGTACGGAAACTAAACATGTTTTATGGTATACCCAGCTTAAATACAGGCAAATAACGGCAGAAATGATGCAAGATACGGGAACAAGTACATTGGGCTCAAGAATGGCTAATAATACTGGTACTGCTATCATGGAAGCGCCCATGCCGCTTATGCCTCCAATAAATCCTCCGATAAACCAAACTATTAAAAAAATAAAATCATTTAATTCCACTGCTATCCCCTTTTTACGCATACAACGAAATGTATCAAATTCTGTTTTGAATATTAAGACTAATTAAGATTCATCAGAGGCTAGTGAGTAGAAGATAAATATCCTTACTGGTCCAACCGCTAACCATATTTTGCACTCGCCTTGCCACATCGCGCGGCTTACCTCCATTTTTATTTTCTTCACTAATGCATTTTAATACATCTTCTTTGCTAGTACGCATTATAGCTTCCGGCGGTCCTATAACAACAGTAATTTCGCCTTTAAGGTCCGCGGGGATTTGCTTAAAATCTTCCAAACGCAAGGTAATACATTCCTCATAACTCTTGGTAAGTTCACGCGCAATGGCAAGATCGCGCGGACCAAGTAAGCTACTAGCAACTTGTAATGTATCATGTAATCTATCTTTACGCTCAAAAAAAACCAAGGTGCTAGCAAGAGTAATAAATGGAGAAAGCATTTGTTCTTGTGCAGATTTACCACGAGGCAAAAAACCTAAAAATGTGAATGGTTGCGGAGCTATTCCTGCCAGCATTAAGGCTGTAATAGGTGCGCAAGGACCAGGTACAGCAGATATTTTAATGCCAGCCTTACGGCAAGCACAAACCAATCTATAACCAGGGTCAGCCATAAGTGGGGTGCCGGCATCAGAAATGAGGGCAGCACTGTGTCCTTGTTGCAAAAAAACTATAATATCTTGGCATTTACTTTGCTCATTATGCTCATGCAGGCTGGAAAATTTTTTAACCTTTATGCCTGCACGTTGGCATAAAAGCCCAGCTCTGCGCGTATCTTCAGCATAGACCACATCAACATCTTGCAAAACTTCCATAGCGCGTGGTGAAAAATCACCAAGGTTGCCAAGAGGAGTTGCGACCACCCACAGCTGTACTTGCGGAGAAATCAAGTGCATTGTCATAATATTCCACCTGCCATGTGGTGTTTTGCTCATTTATACTATATAAAACCCCAGCCACATCAAAACGGCATGGTCTATGCCAAGCATCATGTTTAGATAACCAAGATTTAGCAGCATTTAAAAAATTTGTGCGCTTTTGCGCATTTATACCCTCAATAGGACTAGTTTTGCCATGTAATTGTCTTGTTTTTACTTCAATAAAAACCAGCGTATCGCCATCTTCACAAATCATATCAAGCTCTAAGCGACCATGACGCCAATTACGCGCCAATATGCGCATACCACGCTTGCGCACATATTTTGCTACTTCATCTTCACCCTTAGAACCTATAGACCCATTTTCATGAGATTTTTTTTTAATTAAATCCCATGCCCATTTCATAATAAGCTACCTTGCGTTGGCACTGATTTTTTACAAATTTTTTCACTACTATTAGGCAAAACTCGAGCAAAGGTTTTTCTATGCAATGAACAAGGTCCATACATCTCAAGAGCATTTAAATGCTCCTTAGTGCCATAACCCTTATGTTTAGCAAAGTTATATTGCGGCCAGCGTTTATGATAAATTTGCATAAGATTATCTCTAAAGGTCTTAGCTAAGATAGACGCAGCAGAAATATGCTCTGCAAGAGCATCACCACTAACCAGTGCTTCTTGGCGTGGTAATGCCAGGTCTGCTGGCCAATATTCACTTAACACTACGCTTGGAATAATTTTATTGCCGTCAATATGTAATAAACTTTTTGGCATGCGCCTATGCTTACGCACATATTGCACCACAAGCCCTTTAACAGCCTTGCTCATGGCCACAAATGTTGCTTGAAGAATGTTAATTTTATCAATGTCACCTTGCCAAACCACACCGACTCCATATGCAGCATGGATTTTTATATCTAAAACAAGGCTTTCGCGATCATCGGCATTGAGTTTTTTGGAGTCATCAAGGTCACGAATGGGGCAAGGATTTGGCAAAATAACTGCCGCTGCCACCACCGGACCAGCCAAACACCCACGCCCTGCTTCATCAATACCTATGATGATTGGTGGTAGATCGTGCTCATACAACAAATTACTTTGGCTAAGCCCTATGACACATTTTTTTGACATACTGAATTAATCAACTTCTGACATAAGGGCATCATGGGCTTCTAAGTCATAAAATCCATGAACCTTAAAAGGTAAATCATAATCTGGCACCACATCAAAACGAATAAAGCCCATGGTTTTACCTTCCGGTATGGCAGAAAATGGCACCATGCCAAGAGGAACAGGAATTTCAAGCGGGCTTGCTACAACTTCCTTAATATGCTCACCATAGCGTTTATCTAAGTATTCTAAAAGAATATTGCCCTCCTCCGGAGTAAATGCTTCCAGCACGCTTAAAAGTGCATCTTCAGCACTGGCTCCTTCAGGAGTATCAGATTTAGCTGCATCAACAAGATCAAGTTGGCGTAATTCTTCAAGTTCATTTTCGTTGGTATCGGTGCGGAAAAGATATACAATAACATCACGCCGCCCCTTGAAGCTTTTAAGCATAATTTGTATAAGGTATGCACGATCAAGCTCCATAAAGGGTGAGGCTGCAATAATTCTATATTCCATAAACACGCTCCTAAAACATTGGTAAGATATGATAGATACAAAATTGTTTTCTTTACAAACAGAGTATACGCCAACAGGCGACCAGCCACAAGCCATAAACCAGCTTGTGGATAATATATTTGCAGGTGTAAAAGATCAAATACTTCTTGGTGTAACAGGATCAGGTAAAACCTTTACTGTAGCCAATGTTATAGCCAAATGTTCAAGACCTGCATTAGTACTTGCACCCAACAAAACCTTGGCAGCACAGCTCTATAATGAATTTAAAGCTTTATTTCCAAACAATGCAGTGGAGTACTTCGTAAGCTATTATGATTATTATCAGCCTGAAGCCTATGTTCCCTCATCAGATACATATATTGAAAAGGACTCTTCCATCAATGATAATATTGATAAATTACGCCATGCTGCAACCCATGCATTATTAACACGACGCGATGTTATTATTGTTTCATCAGTATCTTGCATATATGGTCTTGGTTCTCCGGAGTATTATGCCAAAATGGTCATTCCGGTAGAGATAGGTCAACATATCTCCATGGATTCACTCATTGGGCTTTTAGTCGAAGTACAATATGAACGCAATGATTATGACTTTCACCGTGGAACTTTTAGAGTACGCGGTGATGTTTTAGAAATCATTCCAGCTTATCACCACGAAATGGCCTTGCGCATAGAATTTTTTGGAGATGACATTGAAAACATAAATGAAATCGATCCATTAACTGGTAACATCCTTTCCCCCATACCCAAGACAATTATCTACCCTGCCAGCCATTATGTATCAGCAAGGGATAATATTAAACGCGCCATGGATGATATACGCGTTGAATTGCAAGAGCGTTTAACATATTTTAAGACTAATAATAAATTGGTGGAAGCACAACGTTTAGAACAGCGCACCCAGCTTGACTTAGAAATGCTCGAAGAATTGGGATATTGCAATGGAGTAGAAAATTATAGCCGCCACCTAGATGGTCGTGCAGAAGGTGAACCTCCATTTTGTTTGCTAAATTACTTTCCCAAAGATTTTTTATTTTTTATTGATGAATCACATATTTCTGTGCCCCAAGTGGGTGGCATGTATAAGGGAGATCGCTCGCGCAAGCAAACCCTAGTAGATTTTGGTTTTCGCCTACCCTCTGCCCTTGACAATCGACCTTTGCAATTTGACGAATTTCAAGAATTTATTGGGCAAACTGTCTATGTTTCAGCTACACCAGGCAAGTTTGAAATTCATCAGTCACAAGGCATTGTTACTGAACAAATTATTAGACCCACGGGCTTAATTGATCCCCTAGTGGAAGTACGCCCCACCAAGGGGCAGATGGAAGACTTGCTTAGCGAATGTAAAAAACGTGTAGCATTAAAACAAAGAGTTTTGGTGACCACCTTAACTAAGCGCATGGCAGAAGATTTAACAGAATATTGCAACCAAATGGGGGTTGTTACGCGTTATTTACACTCAGATATTGATACACTTGAACGCATGGCCATCTTACATGATTTGCGGGCTGGTGAATTTGATGTCTTAGTGGGTATTAATCTTTTGCGTGAAGGTTTAGATTTACCGGAAGTATCGTTAGTGGCTATTTTAGATGCCGACAAGGAAGGCTTTTTACGCTCAGAAGGTTCATTAATTCAAACCTTTGGACGTTCCGCACGTAATGTACATGGACAAGTATTACTCTATGCTGATCGCATCACAGCTTCCATGCAAGCAGCTATGGGCGAAACCAAGCGCCGTCGTTTAATCCAAGAAAATTGGAATAAAGAAAATAACATTACCCCCAAAACCATTAGCAAAGCACTTGAAACACACTTTAAAGACCTCTATCAAGAGTCTGCCAATGCTGGTAAGCGTGGGCGTAAAGGTGGGGTGGACAAAATGCCAGAAACCATACTTTCAAGCGAAGATATGGGCCGCCAAATTCAGCAATGGGAAAAAGAAATGCGTGATGCTGCACGTGAACTTGAGTTTGAAAGAGCTGCTGTGTTGCGTGATAAAATAAAAGATATGCGTACAGCCCTACTATCTGCACCAAGTTAAGTACTGGGTTACTAATAAATATTTAAAGCCACTTGGGAAAAATTAATCAAAAGATTTAAGGTAAGCTAGACACAATTTTATTAGCAATTTCCTTAACTAAAAGCGGTCTTGCTGCATTAAAAGTCTGGTCATCATTGGCGTTAAGTGCTGCCATAATTCGTGAAGAATCTTCCGCAACTTTGCTTGGTTTAGATGTTGTGCTGACTACTTCTGGACGTTTAAATACTTTTTCTGGTATTTGACGAGCTACTATAAGTACATCTGCCACCATGGCAAATTTCTTTTCAGTATCTGCCACATGACTTTTAGGCGTGGCAGGCTTGCCATATCCTGCACTAACTATACTTTGCAGCTGTGGTGAACTAAAAGTACCAATGGATGGTACTGTTATATGTATGATGTATCCTGCTGAACTAGGACCTTCTGCAATTTTGTAACCTTTTTGACGCAAAGATTGCTCCACAGCACTCTGCAAACCATCAATGCTCACCTCTCCACGCCTTGCAAGTACATAAACTGACGCGTTATCAACTTTATGACTTTTAAGCTGTATAGGCTTTGACTGGCTAACCAGCACCGGACTAGTAAAACTTTGCTCCTTGGGAACACAAGCCGATATCAACAAAAACATTAAACATAAAAAATATTTAACAAAATGCATAACACACCTTAATTATTTTTCTTAAAAGATCTAACTATGCTCCACGCCACTTCATTTTCAAGAGCTTGGGCTGCTTCCATTGCATTCATATCTTCACCTTGAGCCTGTGCACTCACGCGCGTGGTAAAGGTTTCCCCTTCATTATCTTCAATAACAACATCTACAAGCATTTGCCAAACAAATTGTTCAGAGTCAGCAGCAAGCATACCAATACCAAGACCTGCAGCTGCTCCAATGCCTACACCTATAAGCGCACCTTCATCATCACCAATAGCAGAACCAATTTCTGCACCAGATGCCGCACCCACCAAGGTAGGTACAGCCACATCCACCGCATCAATAGGTGTATCTACTGTACCAATATTAGCAAAGTTCTCTATAGTAAGCTCTATTACATAGTCAGCATCATTAACATTATTTGCCATGTTCATGGCATATTCACTTTGTAAAAGTGCTAACAAAAGACCATCGATATCTTCTTTAGCATGGGTAGTGTTCTTACTCTTGATATATACCGTTAACCCACTCTGAGTGAGTGGTATATATAATGGATTTTCTAAAGTTGCCTTGCTTATATCTGTGCTGCTACTCTTGGTGGCACAACCAGATATTATAAAGCAAATGCAAATTATTATAAGTGTATGACATTTAAACATAGTATTTTTCATGAGCCTCAACTATAATAAAATTTTCACTTTGTCCATAAAACATATTAAAATGTGCCTCCTAAGCCTTGACGAATGTAAATTTTTCCGTATGTTTCTTTTGGCAAAAAAATATTTTTGCAAAAAATTTTCTTAGGGGAAAACATGGCTAAAAATCTTATTATTGTGGAGTCACCTGCCAAGGTGAAAACCATTAAAAAATTTCTAGATTCCAAGTATCAAATTCTAGCCAGTGTTGGACATATACGCGATTTGCCATCTAGTAGCCTAGGCGTTGATGAACAAAATAACTTTGCGCCTCAATATGAAGTTATTCAAAATAAACAAAAAGTTGTAAACGATTTACGCGCAGCCGCTGCCAAGGCTGACATAGTATACCTAGCCCCAGACCCTGACCGTGAAGGTGAGGCCATTGCTTGGCATGTTGCTGAACTAATTAAAGATAAAGTTGAAAACATTCAACGCATTCAATTTAATGAAATTACAGCAAAGGCTGTGCGCGAAGCATTAGAACACCCGCGCGTACTTAATTCACATCTTTTTGATGCCCAACAAGCAAGGCGCATTTTAGACCGTCTGGTGGGCTATAAAATTTCACCACTTTTATGGAAACATGTTAAACGTGGCATTTCTGCAGGGCGTGTACAATCGGTTGCATTGCGTCTTATAGTTGAGCGAGAAGAAGAACGCAGAGCGTTTAAACCTGAAGAATATTGGCTATTCAAAGCTATTTTAGGTTCAACTGAGCCGCCTAGCATGAAGGCTGATTTGCATAAAGTTAATGGCAAAAAAGCTAAAATTTCCAATGCCGACGAAGCCAATGAACTTGAAAAAATATTGCAAAACAATCCATTTGTAGTTCAAAATATTGAAGAAAAAGAACGCCAAAAGGCTCCGCTCCCACCATTTATTACCTCTACCTTGCAGCAAAGTGCTAACCAGCGTCATGGCTATGCGGCTAAGCGCACCATGAGCATTGCACAAAGACTTTATGAAGGTGTGGATCTTGGTGATATGGGCATTACTGCCCTTATCACATATATGCGCACCGACTCAGTGCGTATTGCTGATGAAGCCCGTGAAGCGGCGACAGATTTTATATTAAAAACATATGGTAAGGAATATTTACCAAGCAAGGGGCGAGTTTATAAAACTAAGGGCAATGCTCAAGATGCACATGAAGCCATACGTCCTGTTGATGTAAATATTACACCAGATATGATAAAGCCCCATGTGGTGCCCGAGCAATATACTTTATACAGACTAATTTGGTCGCGTTTTGTGGCTTCACAAATGGCAGCGGCACGCTTTCATGATACTACGGTAAGCATTGAATGCGCCATATCTTTATGGCGTGTTAAGGGTGTGCGAATGCTATTTGCCGGCTGGACAGCAGCCTACCCACGCAATGCCGAAGATAGTGACGCTGATTTACCACCACTAAGCGTCGGACAAGAATTAAAGGTTGAAAAATTAACCAAAGAACAAAAATTTACCCAACCTCCAGCACGCTATAGTGAAGCATCTCTGGTGCGTGAACTTGAAGAAAAGGGTATTGGTCGCCCCTCAACATATGCTAGTATTATCTCTACCCTACAAGACCGCGACTATGTCCTATTACAAGAAAAACAGTTTTCACCCACAGATCTCGGCATTGTAGTTTGTGATCAATTACGCGAACATTTCAAGACTTTAATGGATGTGGGCTTTACGGCTCAAATGGAAGAAAACCTTGATAAAGTTGCTGAAGGTAAGCGCGATTGGGTAGAACTTATGCAAGCCTTTGCGGCAGATTTTTCTCCCACATTAAGTGCTGCATCAAAAAATATGCAAAGTGTAAAAACTGGCATAGAAACTGATGTTATCTGCCCAGAATGCGGTAAGCCACTGCTAATAAAATTTGGTAAAGCCGGTACATTTTTAGCTTGCTCTGCCTATCCAGATTGCCGCTATACTACCAACTTTATTCGTGATGAAAATGGTGTTGTTACCCCAGTAGCTAGGGAAAAAATTATCCATGAAGTGGTAGGACAATGCCCCGAATGCCAAGGCGATTTGGTAATAAAAAAAGCCCGTACTGGTAGCCGCTTTATTGCTTGCTCAACCTATCCTAAGTGTAACTATGCCGCGCCATTTTCTACCAAAGTACCCTGCCCCAAATGCGATAATGGTTCGCTAGTTGAAAAAAGTTCAAAACGCGGTAAAATATTTTATGCCTGTGACCAATATCCCAACTGTGACTTTGCCCTTTGGGATTATCCCATAGCTGAAAAATGCCCTGAATGCACCTCCCCCATCTTAGTGCACAAAGTATTACGTGGCGGAGCGCGTCAAATATCTTGTCCTGAAAAAACATGTAAATACGTGAAAAAAGATCAAGAAGACGAAGAATAAAAATCATACTTCTAAGGAGAAAAATTATGGCAAATCCAATGGTTTTAATTGAAACATCTTCCGGTGATATCTTGGTAGAACTATTTAGCGAAGAAGCACCAAAAACTGTGGCAAACTTCCTTGAATATGTTGATAGTGAGTTTTATGCTAATACCATTTTTCATCGCGTAATTCCAAATTTTATGATTCAAGGCGGCGGCATGGGCGTGCGTATGGACGAAAAAGAAACCAATGACGCTGTTGAAAATGAAGCCAATAACGGTTTAAAAAATGAACGCGGTACCATTGCCATGGCCCGCACCATGGTTCCACACAGTGCAACAGCTCAATTTTTTATTAACCTTTCAGACAATGATTTCTTAAACCACACCAGTCAAAGTCTTGAAGGCTGGGGCTACTGTGTGTTTGGTAAGGTTGTGGAAGGCATGGAAACGGTTGACAAAATAGCCAAGTTAAAAACCAAAGCTGTTGGTGTACATGAAGATGTGCCGGTAGATATGGTTGTTATTACTGGTGCTAGTAGATTTGAATAATAACTATTTAATAGTTTGTCATAAAAGGCGTGTTAATGTTAGTTAACGCGCCTTATTAAACTGCTAGCAATGAAAAATGCGAGTTTTTGCAAATTAAAATTACAATAGTATTCCTATTTCTTACTTAATATCAAATGATTAAAATATGCTATCTTAATAAAGTCAGAGTCTGCTAGCAAGCGCCATTCCAAAGCAAACATCTTTTCAAGCCAATTTTCTTGATTTTGCAACTCTAAGCTATGCAAACTAGCCAATGCACGGGCGCCAAAAATATTTTCAACTTGCATATCAACATTGAGCCAATCTAATAAATCATTGTTTGTATAATACTTTATGTCTCCAAAGGCACTAGAATAAGAATAGCCACCATCCAAAAGGGCATGGGCATCTTCTAAATTGCACTCTTGCACTATGGCTTGAATAATTCTTCCATTTTTATTGTGCCGCACTATGGATAAAAGCCCACCTTTTTTTAATACTCTTAATAAGGTATTTAATATTTTTTGTGGGTTATCTACAAATTCAAATACTAAATGGCATAATACCACATCAAAACTTTCGTCTGAAAAATTTGCTAGTTGAGATAAGTCACCACAAATTTGTGTATATGCATTATCACTTGCTCTGACTGCAATCATACTTGCATCAGGTTCAATGGCCACAACTTCATTAGATTTAGCTAAAAAATTTGCGCTAAAACCAAAGCCACTTCCAAAATCAAGAATTTTCTTACCCTTAATATGTTCAAGTTGCTTGCAAATGGTTTTATAAAAAAGTCTACCAAGTGGAGAGACGGTGTAGTCGTAGTAAAGCTTCATGTCATCATTCATGTTTAATTCCTACATATTATATAAAAGCATGGTAGCAAAAATATTCAGCACATACAAGGGTGACAAATACTTGCAAAATATATATTCTTATAAATATCATCAAGGACAAAGGTTAATATGTTATCTGCTCGCACAAGTTTGCGCTGTCTTTTGCGCGTATGGTTTATGGGTGCGGCCATGACTACACATGGCATGCAGCACCTTGGGCTGCTCTATGCCCTTGACCCTGGTCTTTGTGCTTTGCATAAGGATGAAAAAGAACTTAGCCTTGCGCGCCAGCGCTATCTAGGGCATGTTAACACACATCCTTTTATGGCGCCCATCTTAGTTGGTTTTTTGCTATCTGTAGAAGGTCTTGTAGCAATGCATAAAATGCCTGCTCAACACATGCAAAAACTTATTAATACCACAGCTGAAACACTTTCTGCCATTGGGGATTCTTTTTTTAGTGGAACATTAATGGTTTTTTGGGCTTTGGTTACAACACTTTTAATACTCCAAAATCTCATTACAGCGGCCATAACATGGAGTGCTATATTACTTGCTAGTTTGTTATTGTTTCGTGTATATTTCTTTTTCCTAGGGCTTAGGCAAGGCTTAATGGCTTTAACTAAACTTAGTAAGCTTAATCTCATTAATTGGGCTTTTGGCTTAAAAATTGTTAATGCGCTGCTCATAGCCGCAATTTATGCCTATATATGTGCTAAAAGCAGCGTGGGCTTTTTATGGATAAACTTTTTTGGTGGCATATTAATAATTGGGATTGGAGCTTTTTTAATTAACACCATTCACATACCGCGTGTTTTATTGATGAGTTTAAGCTTTTTAGCTTTTTTTATATATTTACTTAACCCAAATTTTTTGTAAGGGGAAATTTTGCAAAGTTCTTTTGAAGAAACAGATCAAGGCTTACGCCTTGGCGTTACTATTCATGGAAATCTTGGCTTGCATGCCAGACCAGCGGCAAAGCTTGCCGAAGGTTTACAGGGTTTTAGTTCTGCCATTTATGTGCATTGTGGGCAAAATAAGGCTGATGCCAAAAGTGTCGTAGACTTATTAACCCTTGGAGCCATTAATGGTAGTGAACTTTTTTTCTATGCTAAGGGTGATGATGCATCCACCTGCCTTGAACATATAGCAGATTTTTTTTCCACAGGAATGTAATTTATGGCACGTACAATATTATTTGGTATTCCCGTTGCGGCAGGTATTGCCATTGGAAAAATTATGCATACCCATTTGGAGCAGCATATTGATGAAAGCTTTATTTTGCAAGATCATATTGAAAAAGAAGTACAAAAATTACTGGATGCTGCAAAGCATGTTAGCAATGATCTTGAACAAGCAAAAAAATCCACCACTAACAAAGAACATAGTGACATTATTCAAGCCCATATTATGATGAGCCATGATCCAAGGCTTTTAAGCGAAACAGAGGAGTGCATCCGCACACAAAAGCTTTGCGCGCCATGGGCATTACAAAAAACTATTGATGCCCTATGCAAAGCTTTTTTAGAACTTGATGACCCATATTTACGTGATCGAGTTTTTGATTTGCGCGCTGTGGGCACAAGGTTACAATGTCATTTAGCAGGCAAAGAATATATTGCACATACCAGTACTAGCCCTAGAGTATACATGGCAGAAGATCTTTCTCCTATTGATACACTTAATCTTTCAGCAGATCACATATTGGGATTAGTCATGGCTGAAGGCGGGGCCACCTCACACACAGCCATTTTGGCACGAGCTTTAAATATCCCTGCCATTGTTGGCGTTACAGGACTTGTAGAGGCTGTACGCGAAAATGAATTAGTCATTGTAGATGCCATTAGCGGCTGTGTTTATATTGATCCTGACGAGCAAGAGCTTGCAAGCTTTGGCAAAAAATTGGATGAATATCAAACTTGGGTGCAAAAAATTCGCAATAATGCCACACTGTCCGCTGAAACATTAGATAATATCAATATAAATGTGCAAGCCAACTTAGAAAATGTTGATGAAGTTGACAGCATTGCAAGCTATGGAGCGGAGGGCATTGGTCTTTATCGCACAGAATATGCTTATTTGCGTAGCCGTAAATTACCAACTGAAGAGCAATTATATGATGAATATCTCATGGTGGTGCAAAAAGCAGCCTCAAAACCAGTAGTTTTTAGAATTCTTGATGTAGGTATGGATAAGGCATTGCCCTCTCAAACAGCATTAAAAGAGCCAAACCCCGCTTTAGGCTTGCGCGGTATTCGTTTTTGTATTCGCCACCAAGACATTTTACGCACTCAGCTACGCGCCATACTAAGAGCGGCCATGCATGGCGATGTATCAATAGTCTTGCCTATGATTTCTTGTCTTGAAGAAGTGCAAGCAGTTAAGCATATTCTTGCCGAAGTACGCCAAGATTTATGTATACAACATATTGAACATGCCACAAACTTGCCCATTGGCATTATGCTTGAGGTACCTGCAGCATTAATTGTTGCCGATAGCTTGGCCAAACATTGCGATTTCTTTAGTATTGGTACCAATGACCTTACTCAATATTTACTAGCCATTGACCGCAACAATAAACATGTAGCATATTTACACAATCCTTTACATGCTGCCTTAACTCGCTCCATAAAGCGAGCTGTGGATTGTGCGCATCGTGAGGGTATTAGCGTTACAGTTTGTGGCGAAATTGTTGCTGATCCTTATTGCTTGGCTATGTTGTTAGGCATGGGTGTTGATACTATTTCTGCCGCTCCTAGCTCCATACCAAACATTAAACATTTATTACGCCATCTTAGAGCCGAAGAATGTATCAAAATGACTCATTCACTACTTATGACCTCCGATGCTGCTGCAAGTATTCGCATTGTTACGGACACATTATCTCAGGGCTTGCGTGATGACTTTCCATTTTACACTACATTGATTAATACTCACGGATAAAAAGTATGAAAAAAAAACCAGCACCCAGTTCAGCCATCAACAAAAAAGCGCGTCATCTATATGAATTAAGCGACTTCTTAGAAGCTGGTATTAGCCTTACTGGACCAGAAGTCAAAAGTATTCGCAGCGGCAAGGTAAACTTTATGGATAGCTATGTAGACTTTAAGCAAGGCGAAGCCTTCTTAATTGGTTTACATATTGCCCCATATGAAAATGCTGGGTATGTAGCTCAAAACCCTGTGCGCAACAGAAAGCTACTCCTACATGCCAGAGAAATAAACACCCTTGCCGCAAGAGTGGAACAACAAGGTTTAACCGTAGTGCCAGTTAAAATTTATTTTAAATTTGGCAAAGTAAAGGTAGAAATTGCTGTTGGAAAGGGCAAAAAGTTACATGATCACCGTGAAACCTTAAAACGCCGTGCCGCTGAACGTGATATGGAGCGCGATCTTAGTGGATAATTTCCATACACGTCGACCACCTTCTAACATCAGTTTTTGGATTACCCCCACCTTTCTAGCACCACTTCAACCACTATTAACATGGCAAAGTATTAGCTTATTTTGGCTATGTGGTCTTTTTGCTGCGCGCTATCCCATAGGCGGCATATGCGCTGCTACCACTATATTTTGCCTTGATACAAGGCTAAGAAGTAAAAAATACGCGCCCATGGCCATATGCTGTTTTGTAATAGGTTTTGTGGTACTACACTTGGCAATAGTACCGCGTCCTAACTATCCCACTTGGGCCTTGGAGGGTCAAAAACCTAGACTTATGCGTCTTGAAGGTAGCGTTAGCAAGGTAGAAAGCCTAACCAACAAACGTTTGAGAATTTATTTAGACAATGTTCACAGCTTAGAGCATCCTGAGCATGTTTTACCAGGTCTAACAATCTGGACATGGGAAGCAAAAAGGCTTGATGAAAAATTAAGCCAAGACCACAAGAACATTGTACCACTAGCAGGACAAAAAGTACAAATTAGCGCACGCATACGCAGCGCCGAAGGATTTAATAATGAAGGATTAAGCAGTTTTGGATTTTATTGGCAAAGCCAAGGTGTGTTTTGGCGCCTTTGGAGTAGGGGTGACTTTGGTAATCCACAAATTATAGAGCAAGACCATAGCTTGCCCCATACTCTAGCACGCATACGCCAAAAGGCATTGCAAACCCTTGAACAAAACTTATTTACTCCATCTCTTGACCTCACAAGCATTAAAGCTCAAGCATATGCATTTTTGCCGGCATTACTTTTTGGAGAAAAATATTATATCAGCCAAGAAAGTATGGAAAAGATGCGCGCTGCGTCTTTAGTGCACTCATTAGCTTTATCAGGGCAGCATCTAGCTATAGTTGGTCTTTGTGCCGCTTTATTTGCTGGAATTTTATATTTAGTCTACCCTCAAAGCTTGATAATCTTACCCTACACTAAGTGGACTGGTCTTTTTGCACTACCCTTAGCCTTGCTATATCTTTGGATTGGCAATGCCCCACCATCACTAATACGTGCAGCAATCATGCTAAGTTTAGCTCTCATCTTTTACTGGAGAGCACGCCTAGCCACTCTTGGTGACATATTGCTCATGACTTTATTACTTATTACCTTCTACCAACCAGCAGCTATTTTTAACCTTGGCTTGCAACTTTCTGTACTATGTGTGGCAAGCATTGCTCTGGTTGTACCACTACTTCGCCGCATACCTAAACCAAATCAAAGTTTTAAAACATTGAAACCTTTACAATTTTTTACTGCAAAACTAGGGCGGAGCATATTACAAATCTTCATTATTTCACTAAGCATACAATGTGTCTTAGCTCCTATATTTCTCTATTATTTTCCGCCTTCTGGTCCGTGGTTCATATGCAATATTATATGGTTACCCATTTTAGGATTTTGGGTTTTACCCCTAGCTTTATTAGGAAGCGTAGTAGCCATTCTTGGTTTAACAGAAATTAGCATGGCCATACTACACCTTGCAGCATGGCCATGCGAAATTTTATTGCAAACCCTTAACTACATGCAAATTAAAGGTTTTTTTGAATTTCCAGCCATTTTGCGCCCTCACTGGACTGTGTATATAGCATGGGGTGCACTTTGTCTTGCTCTTGCTATATTAGTGGGTCGCACCACATTACAAGAATTTCTGCACAATAAAACAAGCGAACAACTTAACAAAATCCATCATAAAATCTTGCTTATATTAGCTATGTTCTTTCTCTTGGTGGGACCAATTATACGCTATACTGAGTATTGGCTTATAGATGTTAAAGTAGATATGTTAGATGTAGGTCAAGGTCAGGCAGTATGTATCAGCTTAAAAGGTGGAGAGCGCATCTTGGTAGACGGTGGCGGTAGCATGTCTAAGAACTTTGATACAGGCACACATCTTGTCATTCCTCATTTAGTCTATAACAAGCCACCGCGTTTATGGGGTGTTATTGCTACCCATCCGGACATGGACCATTTGCGCGGGCTTATGGCAGTATTACAAAAAATGCAAGTAGGTACTTTTTATCACAATGGCAAAAAAATGCACTCTAGTTACACCAAAATAATTAATACCTTAAAAAGTAAAAATAAAATGCCACCCACAAAAATTTTACACAGTGGCATAAGCTTAACCGTGCCAAGTATTAACAATTCTTTCAAACTGGAAGTTTTAAACCCCCCACAAAACAGAAGGTTGTCTAGTAATAATGCATCCATTGTTTTGCGCTTAGTCCATGAGGAAAATAATACAAAACATGGCATTGCTTTACTAGGAGCAGATGCAGAAATATTTGCGCAACAAAATATATTAAAGTTAAAACAAAATATTAGTGCGGATATTTTTATTCTACCCCACCATGGATCTAAAGATGCACTTTGGCAACCATTTTATGACGCTGTAAATGCTCAAATAGCCTTGGTTAGCACTGCCATGCATAATAATTTTTCATTCCCGCATTTAGCTGTACTTAAAACACTTAAAGCAAAGAATATTCCCCTATATTCCACAGCACATAGTAATGGTATTAGTGCCATTTGGCAAAAAAATACCCCATACTTGCGCATTAAAACATATAAAGATGCTAATAATCTTGCTTTGCCTAAGCTTTTGCATTAATGTTGCTTTGTGCAAAGCATGATTAATATAAATAAAATTTATAAGGTTAATAACAAGACCTGTAGAAGATTGCATATCTACCGATAGTACTTATATACATATGTAACCTTATTGCTATGTATTTGTATGCACAACATAACTTTGACATTTTATTAAGATTATGTATATATTGAACAAGACAAGATTACTCTTGTAAGCCTTGATGCCCTAGTGTGAAAGGATTATAATATGGATTTAGCTACTTTAGGTGGATTTTTATGCGGATTTGGTCTGGTTATTGGCTCTATTTTTATTGGACCAGAACCAGGAAACTTTATTGATATTCCCAGTATCATGATTGTTATTGGGGGTACCTTATCTTCTGTTATGATTTGTTTTCCTTTTGCAGAAGTCCGCCAAGCATTTAGTGCAGGTATGAAAGCATTTGTATCTAAAGAAACACCTGCCAGTGAAGTAGTGGCAACCATGGTGCGTATTGCTGAAATTAGCCGCCGCCAAGGCATTGTTGCTCTTGAAAAAATCCAAACCAATAATCCCATACTTAAAAAAGCTTGTCAGCTCATAGCTGATAGTGCAGACCCAGACCTCATTCATGCCACGGTTGCCATTGAAATTATTTCCATGAAAAAACGCCATAATATTGGCATTAGTGTTTTTACAAGGCTTGGTGGTCTTGCTCCTGCCATGGGTATGATTGGTACTCTAATTGGTCTTGTGCAAATGCTTGCAAACCTTTCAGACCCTGAAGCAATTGGTCCAGCTATGGCTGTTGCTATTCTAACAACATTTTATGGTGCATTAATTTCTAACTTACTTTTCTTACCTTTAGCTGGAAAGCTTAAAGCAAAGAGCATGCAAGAAGAACTCTTGTTGCATATTATTTTTGAAGGTGCCAAGTCCATACTTGAAAACAATAATCCACGTTTAGTTTATGAAAAGCTGTCATCGTTCTTACCGCCTAAAGAGCGTACTGGACCCGAAAAAGAGAAATAGCCATGAGTAATGAGCCCATACAAAGTGACGACGATGATGTCGAAGAAGGGGAAGGCTGGCTTGCGACGTTTGCAGACATAAGCATGCTCTTACTGGTGTTTTTTATTTTGCTCTTTTCCCTATCCAGTATTGAGCAATCAAAATTTCTTGCCACGGTGGGGTCCATCAAAGGTGCTCTTGGTGGCGACAAAGCAAGTTTAGCTCACGATAAGCCCGTAGGTACAGAAGGCTCTAAGCAAGAAGAAGTCAAAATGCGCAAAGAACTTATTGAAGCGCAAACTCAAACATTTAATGAAATCAAAAGTTTCTTAGTAAAAAATGGTATGGATGGACAAGTTAGTGCCGTACTTGATGAGGGCACAATTACCTTGCGCCTACCTGCAAAGATACTCTTTGCACAAGGCAGTGCTGAACTTAATGCTGAAAGTGAAAAAGTCCTTAATATATTAAAAGATATTTTTGTTCAACGCCGTGAACAAACTGTAGATATTCGCGGTTATACTGATGATACACCCTTAGGTCCCAATAGTAGATTTAAGGATGCGTGGGAGCTGTCTGCATTACGAGCAGTGAATGTTTTGCGCTATTTACTTGCAAAGGGTGTTGACCCAGAGCGCATGACTGCAACAGGTCTTGGCGCTCTAAATCCACTACTCCCTAATAATACAGAAGAAAATCGCGCAAAAAATCGCCGTGTTGAGTTTTCTTTAAAACGTGAGATAACTAAAAATCAATAAATGCAATAATGCCACTGTAAAAAGGAAAAATTTTTTTCACATTAATGTTCTTAAACACATAAATACCTTCATTAAAAAGTAAAAATAGCTTAGCAAAGTATACTCTTTGCTCTTGCCTTATTTGCTAACAAAGGGTATTGAGAGTTGGCATAAAGTATAATGACATTATTAGTTGTACGGCTTAATTAAATTTATTTAGTATAAAACCCTAGTTATTATGTTCGACATAAAATTTAGAGTATGAACTATGGCAAGTAAACAATACGATTTTTCCATTAATGATGACGATAACATCAATAGGCACTCATATAGAGCGCATGTGTATGGCATTGAAGCAAGGATAAACAAAGAAAGTCGCTGTTATAACCTTGCAGACATTAGCGTTACAGGATGTGCGTTTAGAATGAATAATGTACCATGGTCTGTTGGAGAGCGCTTAAGGATACAACTTGAAGTAAAGGGGCGCGCTATTATTTCAGGTATTGATGCACGCTTGGTGCGCATTACCTCCAATAGCATAGTTGCCTGCTCTTTTGAAAAACTTACAGAAAAGCAAGAATATGCCCTTGATAAGCTTGTATTGGAAATCCAAAAACGTATCATTGCTCTAAATCGGGCTTAAACATCACCACAATAACATTAATGCACCCATTTTAATGGGTATTTTATTTACAACACTTTGTAGTATTATGTAAATATTCGGTTAAGAGGGAAAAAATGGAGTTAAAGGATCATAAAGTCTTGGTGGCAAACCGAGGCGAAATTGCATTACGCATTGTACGGGCATGTCACAAACTTGGTGTGCCCTTTACTTGTATTTATACTTCTGAAGACCATGCCTCAGGTCATGTACGCCTTGCAAAAGAGCTTGGTAAAAGCAAGAGTTTATATCAAGTATCATCCTATCACGATGCCAATGAAATTATGGCAGTAGCCGATGATGCCGGTTGTACAGCCATACACCCCGGTTATGGCTTTTTTGCTGAGGATTTTCGCTTTGCAAGACGTGTAACCAAGCGGACCAGAAAGCTTATCTTTATTGGACCTTCTTGGAAAATTATCCGCGAACTTGGTGATAAGATTAATACAAAACGTCTAGCTCGCAGTCTCAACGTACCCACTGTGCCTGGCTCTGATCGCCCCATTTATGACGAGCAAGAAGCCGAAAAAGTTGCACGTTCTGTTTTTGACTTTCAAGTGCAGCGCGGAGTAAAGCAACCCCTAGTGCTTGTTAAGGCTTCTGCCGGTGGCGGAGGTATGGGAATTGAAGAAGTATATGATATTGATAACTTTCGTTCCGTATATCGCCGCATCCGCAACTATGCCTTACGCCAGTTTAAAGATGAGGGTGTGCTCATTGAGCAAAGAATTACCGATTTTAACCACTTAGAAGTGCAAATCGTTTCTGACAGATCTGGTAAAAATCCTGTGCATTTTGGCACACGCAATTGTTCTATTCAATCTACAGGCTTGCAAAAGCGTATTGAAATAGCTCCCGGTTTTGACCCTGAAAATATTGAATATTCATTTGATGCTGCCAAGGTTTTACATGATATTACCCACTATTCCTTAACCATGGCTCGCCAAGTTGGCTATGACAATGTGGGCACATGGGAGTGGATTGTTACTCGCGATGGTGAGCCTTTCCTCATGGAAGTTAATACACGTATTCAGGTAGAAAATGGTGTTTCTGCTCGCATCTCAAAGGTTAAAGATCGCATTGCTCTTGGTGATGTAGACCTTATTGCCGAGCAAATACGCATTGGTCTTGGAGAAGAACTTGGCTATACTCAAGAAGATATTTCCTTTGTAGGTACGGGCATTGAATATCGCCTCATAGCCGAAGACCCTGACAATCGCTTTACACCATGGGTTGGTAAAATTGAAAAGTTTGGCTGGAAAAAACAAGACTGGCTAATCATGCACACTCACGTCCCTACCGACAAAGCATATGAAATACCAACAGAATTTGACCCAAACCTTGCTCTTGGCATTGTGTGGGGTAAAACCATAGATGAAGTAAAAGCGCGTGGAAAGCAATTTTTAAATGAACTAACTCTACAAGGGCATAATAATGCAAATGATGCCCTTAAGTCCAATATAGATTTTTTACGTACTAATACTGATCGTATTTTACGATTTTAGCATATACAAAGGTTAAGCATGAATACTTCTTATGAAAAACGTCTTCAAAGCCTAAATGATCGTCTTGTATATACCCAAGATATCTTTGCTCACAAGCATCAAGATAAGGTAGATCTTTTACGCGAAAAACTTGAACAACTTAACACCCGCATTGCTGAAGATAGCTGCCAAGATATAAATACTGAAATATTAACCCTTGAAGAGCTTTTTTTCTTCATGGAGCGTAAGCTTGAAGCTGGACTTACTGCCATGGATAAGGTGCGTATTGTACGCCACCCCCAACGCATTTGTTTGCGCGATATTTTAGAAAATGTTTATGATAATTTTACCGAGATTGGCGGACAAGACGAATACAGCATTGACCCAAGCATGCTCATTGCAAGGGCCATTATCACGCGTAAACGTGGCAAAAAAACCTATAATCAATCAGTAATGGTTATAGGTCAAGAAAAAGGACATGGAGCAGAATTTCGCAATGGTGGCTCGGTTAAACCTTGGGGGAATGCAAAAGCACTACAATATATGCGAGTTGCTGAAGCTGAGGGCATCCCAATACATACATTTGTGTTTACTCCAGGTTCCTATCCTGTAGAGGATTATCCAGGTGCTGCCCAGCAAATTGCTCGCAATATCTATGGTATGGCAAAGTTGCGCGTACCTATTGTTGCTGTCATTTCTGAAGGTGGATCCGGCGGAGCAGAAGCCATTGGTCTTGCCGATAAAAGGCTTATGCTATCACATGGCTATTATTCTGTTATTTCTCCTGAAGGGGCTGCTGCCATTGAAGGACGCATCAAAGAAGGCGAGCGTGCAAGCCCAGAGCTTATCGAATTTTGCGCCGAATCTTTAAAAATTACTGCTCAAGACAATCTAAGCTTTGGATATATTGATAAAGTTATTGAAGAACCCACCCTTGGTGCAAGACCAATGCATTTTGACTTTTATAGAAATCTGCGCCAAGAAATACTCCGTGCTACCGACGAGGTGGTTATATCAACTCGCAAAATGCCAGGCTTACGTGGTCTTGCCCTTTCAAGACGCCGCAAACCTGACTTAAACCTTGATGAACTATACTTACGCTGGGGCCTTTCTACAGCCGATAAAGATAGATTAGTACGTAATAGACAATTCAAATATTTAAAGCTTTCCAGCACAGCCTGTCGTGACAGACGACCTTGGTATTCCAAATGGTGGCGCAATGTAATGGGTGCTATGCTCACTCGTTGGAATAGAATAAAATACGATTTCTATAGCAGACACAGACGCAAAATTACTTTTTTTGTGGAAGAAATTGATAGCGAATGGCATTTATTCAAATCGCGTTTGTTTGCTCCATGGAAAAAAATTACCCGCGCTTCAAATAAACATGCCACCACCACAGCCATTGAGGAGCTAACCAAGCTTTCTTCTTGGAATGAAGCCGGACATCGTAAACGCTGGAACTATATTTCTCCACGCTATAAAATTGACCGCACCCTCACCTGCCCCAACGCCAGTAAGTTAGGTTGTCTCGATTTATGGGGACCTGACCTTTTTGCTGAATTTGCAGGTGTGTGCAGTTCATGCGGGCATCACTTCCCTATGGAACCAGAGTGGTATGTGCAAAACGTATTTGATAAAGGTTCAGTTTACGAATTTAATAATGCCATTGAAGCTGGCAATCCCTTAAATTTTGAGAACTTCGATGACCGTATTCATGAAGCACAGAAAAAAACCGGCTCCAAAAGCGGCTGCATGACCTTTGAAGCCTGCATTGATGGAGTTAAAATTGTTGTAGCCATGCTTATGGGAACATTTCGCGGTGGCTCTGTTGGCGCAGCTGAAGGACAAAAATTTGTCGAAGCTGCCGAACTTGCCATGAAAAAACGCTATCCCTTCATAGCTTACGTACACGGTACGGCTGGCATACGAATACAAGAAGGAACTCACGGCGTTATACAAATGCCACGCTGCACCGTAGCTGTGCGCCGCTATGTTGAAAGTGGCGGACTATATCTTGTATTATACGACACTAACTCCTTTGCCGGACCTGTAGCAAGCTTCCTTGGTTGCTCACCCTATCAATTTGCCATACGCTCATCCAATATTGGATTTGCCGGTCCTGGAGTTATCAAAGAAACCACAGGCATAGACATTCCCCCACGTTATCACCGCTCAAACAATGCCCTCTCACGCGGTCATATTCAAGGTATTTGGGATCGTCGTCATGTACGCGCAAACCTCAAACAAGCCCTATTAACTATTGGTGGGCGCAATGTATATTATCGCTAAGACCTAGGAAATATTATGCTAGATGTAACCGCATTATTAGATGAAATAAAATCTTCACCCTATGAAGAAGTACATATTAAAGCCCCTCATACGGGTGTTGTTACCTTTGCTAACCTAGATAAAGGTAGCTCAGTACACGGACCTCAAGGCATTTGGAAAGAAAAACCTGGCTCACTGTTGCTAACCATTGAGCGTGAACATAATCCAAAACCCATATATGCACCAGAAAAAGGCGAAATTTGTTCCATAAACAAGGATTTAGAGGGTAAATTTGTTCAATCTGGTACTAACCTTGTTACCTTGCGCCACCCACTAAGCAAGGCAGAAGTGCAACAAAAAATACTCAAACGCGCTCTACACCTTTTTGTGGCCCCAGAACGCGCCAAATATTACTTTACACCAGAAGTTGATAAAAAAATTCGCGCATCAGGTGCACAATCACTTTCTATTCATGAAGGTATGGAACTGTTCATTATGTCACGCATGAAGCGCGAAGCCCCCCTCCACTACTCTGGTCCTAGTGGAGTTATCTATGCAGTATACTTCAAACATACAGAAAATATTGACGCAGGGCAGCCCCTCATAGGCATCTGCCCTCCAGACCAGCTTAGTGCCATTGAAGAAGTAGTTATGCGCGTGCAAACAGAATGGAAAGAAGTGTAATATGGGCAAAGCTTTGCAAATAAGAGTTAGTGCAGTTACTTGGAATGAAGCACTACTAAAAAAACTCTGGCCAAAGCTTAACGAATTTGCTTTTAATATTCCACATAAACATCCTAAGCAGGGCGTTCTTGAAATGGTCCAATGCCTAGGAGATGGTTTACAGTTTATGCCTTGGCAAGCGGAACGCAAAGAAAAACTTGGGCCAAACATTATTAAGGCCGTTGAAACTATGCGCAATTTAGAAAATGCACTTGCCAATTGGGAGCCGCGTAAAGCACATGAGCTTAGCGAACAATTGGAAGATATACTTAATTCTTTAGAGCAAGACTTTATTTAATCTTGCATGTTTATGGAGAAGCCATGTTAAACAAAGCCATGATTATCGGACGATTAGGTCAAGACCCAGAATTAAAATATACTCAAAGCGGTGTACCACTTTGTAACCTTAACATCGCTACATCTGAATCCTACCAAGACCGCGACGGCAATAAAGTTGATCGTACTGAATGGCATCGTGTATCAGTATTTCAACGTGCCGCTGAAAATTGTGCCACCTACTTACGTAAAGGCAGCTTGGTATATGTTGAAGGCAGTATCAATACCCGCAAATGGCAAGACCAACAGGGGCAAGATCGCTATACCACAGAAATTAGAGCGCAACGAGTTCAATTTCTAGATCGCCGCGGTGGAGAAGATGGCGCAAGCCCTAACTACCCAAGCCAACCTAGCCAAAATAACTATAATCAAAATAATCAAGGTAGCTATAACCAAAATAAGAGCCGCCCACAAAACCAAAACGAAGACCTAGGCCCAGCCTTCCCTTCAGAAGCTAGTGGCATGGACGATATACCTTTTTAAAATAAATTTTAGTTTTATATTTTTATTACAAAACTTCCTCAAGGTTAAACTCGGGGAAGTTTTGTTTATAGTAATACAGCTTATCCAAAATTATGAGATGTGTTCTAACGATAAATGCTACTTTCCTAACTCATCCATGATGGCTGGCTTTATATCTAAAAGTTTGGTGCCATTAACACAATCCAGTCCTTTTACATCTATCATATTTTCATTGATATTTTCAATTTTTACCACCGCAGCCCCTATGGGGTTAGGACGATGAGGGGAGCGTAAAGAAAAAACACCTCTTTTTGTTGTATCACTGGGATTACTTTGCTCCATAGAAGCTTCTTCAGAGAGATTTAACCAATATAAAATCAAAATTTTGTCACCTGCATGTAAGCCCCTTAAGCCGGCTTGGTATTGTTCATAGAGGACTAATGCACATGATGGGCCATCAGTACTAATATTACGAGGGCAGTCATCCACGGTTGCATAAGGCGTTTTAATTTCTCCAATAAATTTTAACATATATGCTCCTTTGCATAATAATAAAAGATCGTAATAGTAAAAATTTTTTTCTTCAATTACATCCGCCTCCTGTTTTGCCAAACAGAATTGGCGAAACGCTCTCCACTGCTTTCATCCAAACAAAGCAAAACTTTGTTGTGGGGAATGTCGTTGTGCCCACCTTGGTCAGTATCACGCCTATGACTGTGTGGGTGTTGATAGTTTTGAGAGCACCTTTGCACAAAAAGAAAAACCAAAACTTTTCTATGGAAAAACGCCTTGGTTTTTAAGTTTAAACTATAATTAAATAATATCGTTTAGCCACTACGCAAACCAAGGGACTGTCTTAATTTAATTAACACCATAAGGCAGTCCCTTTATTTGGCAACACTAC
>CAYJKC010000022.1:0-32536 GCA_964370675.1 uncultured Desulfovibrionaceae bacterium | reverse complement strand
CGTCTTTGTCCGTTACTATCGCGACCATTGCGCGATGACCCGCCTGCTTTTTTATGTGCCATGACTAACTCCTTAGGCAGAGATGCCAGTAACTTTAATTGTGGTCAAGTCTTGACGATGCCCACGTAATTTACGTGAGTCATTGCGTCTCCAACGCTTGAAAACCATAATTTTTTCGCCGCGTCCATGAGCAAGAACTTCACAAGTAACTTGTGCATTTTCTACATATGGAGCACCAACTTTGAAGCCTTCGCCTCCAAGCATAAGAACTTTATCCAATGTAATTTCGCTGCCAACTTCGGCTTTTAGCTTATCAACAGTAATTTTAGAGCCTTCTTCTACGCGGAATTGCTTTCCGCAGGCTTCAACAATCGCATACATGACTAAACCTCCAATACCTCTTAGGACCAGATCAAAGATATAAAGGTCACAAAAGAGAAAAGAGTATTTGCCCTACTTCTTGACCTTTGTCAAGCGTATAGGGGTAAGATTTTTTTAATAGAACTACACCATAACGCCAACATGTTAACATTACAGTAAAATTAACAAACAATTAAAAAACATTTTTTAAGCGCTGCAAAGCCTCATCTGTATTGGCAGGACTAGCAAAAGCTGTAAAGCGCACATAGTTCTCGCCACTAGGACCAAAGCCTGCACCAGGAGTACAAACCACTTGCCCTCTATCTAACACTTGTTGAAAAAAGTCCCATGATGGCATTGGTTTAGCACCCTCTGTGGGTGTTTTTACCCAAACATATGGCGCGTGTTCACCACCATAGACTTGTAAGCCCATGTCTTTTAAGGCATTTCGAACCTTGGTAGCATTTTTCATATAGCCATCAATAATATCTTTAACTTCAGTTTTCCCTTGAGGGCTATAAATAGCAGCAGCGGCCTTTTGCACAATATACGGGCAACCATTATACTTGGTGCATTGGCGACGTGACCACATGCCGTTTAAGTCTACACCTTGCCCCATAACCTTTAAATCCTTAGGCACAACAGTATAAGCACATCTTAAACCAGTAAATCCTGCCGTTTTAGAAAAACTTCTAAATTCCACAGCCACTTCTTTAGCTCCATCAATTTCGTAAATACTATGCGGTACATCATCACCGCAAATATAGGCTTCGTAGGCTGAGTCATATAAAATTATAGAACCATGCTTTCTGGCATAATCAACCCAAGCCTTTAAGGCATCACGCATAAGCACTGTGCCAGTAGGGTTATTAGGATAACAAAGGTAGATGACATCGGGTACTTCTTTGGGAAAATCTGGCACAAAATTATTTTCTGCAGTACAGGGCAAATAAATCATTTTGCTCCAGCGCCCATCTTCATATTTACCCATACGCCCAGACATGGCATTGGAATCCACATACACAGGGTATACAGGGTCAGTGACGGCAATTCTGGCATCTAAACTAAAGAGCTCTTGGAAATTGCCCACATCGCATTTTGCGCCGTCGCTAATAAAAATTTCATCAGCAGCAATGTCAATTTTGCGAGCTTTATAGTCATGCTCCATAATAGCTTCACGTAAAAAAGCATAACCTTGCTCTGGTCCATAACCTTTAAAACCCTCTGCTACACTCATTTCATCGGTAGCTTCATGCAGGGCTTTTATAACACTTGTTGATATGGGGCGTGAAACATCACCAATGCCTAGTGATATAAGCTTGGCAGCTGGATTAGCATCTTGAAAAGCACGCACTCTACGCCCAATTTCAGCAAATAAATATGACCCTGGCAGATCTGCATAGCAAGAATTTACTTGAAACATTTTTATCCCTTTATCTATTATTCTTTGTTAAATACAAGTTATGTATTAAATTTTTAACTCTCCGGTAAAAACAGTCACTGCTTCACCGGTCATAAATACATGCTCGTTATCGGCTAGGCGAATATTTAATACACCACCAAGCAAATGTACATTAACATCACGCTCTGTTAGCCCTAGTTGCGATGTAACACAAGCCACAGCACAAGCACCAGTACCACAAGCTTGGGTTTCTCCAGCACCGCGCTCCCATACGCGCATGCGCACGTTTTTTCTGTCCATCACTTCTACAAATTCCACATTAATACGCTCAGGAAAAAGAGCATGATTTTCAAGTGGTGGACCAATGCGTTCTATGGCTAAGTTATCTAAATTTTCGCCAAAAATAACCGCATGTGGATTACCCATAGATACACAAGATGCAATATAGGTTTTTTCTTGTGTTGCAATTGGTATTTCAAGAGCTTTTTCCCCATCATGTTT
The DNA here is from genome assembly GCA_964370675.1 of uncultured Desulfovibrionaceae bacterium. GTDB lineage: Bacteria > Desulfobacterota > Desulfovibrionia > Desulfovibrionales > Desulfovibrionaceae > CAYJAD01. The sequence goes on along the minus strand of CAYJKC010000022.1, from coordinate 30,273 downwards.
AACAGGAATTAGCTTTGGTTCCCAAATGGGCTTGCCCATATCTACCGTGGCAGCATAAACAAGGTTATCCTTAATATGCAAATCAATATACTTAATTCCGGCCTTTGTTTCCACATCTAGCTCAGCTGTATTAACAATACCATAATCAAAAGCATATTTACCAACGCAACGAATGGCATTGCCGCACATTTCGGCCTCACTGCCGTCACTATTAAACATGCGCATGCGCACATGGGCTTTGTCTGAAGGTAGGATGAGCACAAGACCATCAGATCCTATGCCTTTATGTCTATCGCTCACAAATTTAGCAAGATTTGGTATATCATCAATTGGTGTGCTACGCGCGTCAATGTATACATAGTCATTACCAGCGCCATGCATTTTAATAAATTGCATTGTTGACCTCTTATATTAAAACTTTTGAAGCAAATACTATAACCAGAATTGTTACTAATAACAAGTGTGCGCTAATGTATTGATTTAGTGAGGCTTAAATGTTTTTGCTTGAGGCTTGCTTATTTTGATGCATGGGGAATGACTTTGGGTATAGGCTATGGACACTTAAAGAGGAGGTAAGATTGTTGAGTCTTCACTGCGTTCGTCCTCGCAATTGATTTTTCTGCAACTGCGAGGACAAATAAAAAGCTAATCAACTAAATAATATTCAACAGTGCTAACAACACGAACTTTCATTATTTCAGGCTGATAGCTGTCAGGTGTAGTTACAGAAAATAGCCCTTGATTAGCCTTTTTAATTTTACCAAGATTGCTATCAGAATCTTTAGCAAATTTTTGTGCCACATCACGAGCATTTTTTGTAGCTTCTTCAATCATGGTTGGCTTTAAGCTATTTAAGCTAGTAAAGCTATAAGCAATGCGAGCAGATTGACTATCAATGGCAATACCATCTTTTACAAGGTCAGCAATGCTTTGCGATAACTTGGCAATGGCTTGTACTTTGTTTGAATTAACCGTAATGGTACACAGGGCAGAGTAATTATAAATGGGTTTATTGCCCTCTGAGGAATAGAGGTTTTTATCCTCAATGGCTGGTGCCATGATGTTAATTTCTTTAGCTTCCATTCCATTTTTTAATAGATATTCTTGCACCTTGGCATTACCAGTGCCAACTAGGGTATGCAGTTCATCAAGACTTGCGGCATTTACCCTAAAAACCACAGGCCAAACCACATTATCGGCAAGCACTTCTTTTTCTGCTAGACCTTTCACCACAACAGTTCTTTGGGCTTGGTTAATGCTGGTCATGGCTTCTTCAATATAACAGCCAAGGCTTGCAAGACCTAAGAAGATACCAAGGGCTAGAATAATGCTGGTGACTTTATTCATACTATTTCCTTTTAATAATTTTACTAAGCAAAGTATATTGTTATACCATTATCATTGTATGGTGTATTGGCATCCTTGGCAATTTGAACATCACCACTAATGTCTGTATAATTAGTACCATCAACCGTAATATTCACACTATCACCATTGCTGATATCAAAGTTTTTCAAAATAACTTCAATTGCCCCATTACTTGTATTCAAATTAAGGGTATCAGCATCTATATCTGCACCAAAGTCAATAATGCTTCCACCAATAATACTGGTGGTTATGGTAATGGTGTCAGCACCTTCAGCAGCATTAATAGTTGAATTATTATACATGCCTGATACAAAAAATTCATTACTTTGATGATTACCATTAAGGGTACCATTATCCATTATGAAAGCATCGTGCGACCCACCAGATCCTGGAGGAGCCATTTCACTATAAACAGCAAATGTGCCATTACCTGCAAGGTTTAGAGTCCCACCATTTATACCATTGGTAATGAATATTTCATCATCACCATCAGAGTTATTTAAGGTTACATTTTGATCAATTGCAGTTGCTATAAAAACTTTATCATCACCTGCGCCTGTTAGCACATTACCCCTTACGAACTCATTAAGAGTAATGTTATCATTCCCATCGCCACCATCAATAGTGCCACCATCCATTTTTATACCAACACGAATAGCGTCATCATCTGCACCACCATAAATAGCACTGTTACCATTTATGGTATCACCAATAGTAATTTCGTCAGCCCCAGCACCACCATAAATGGTTCCACCAGTCATATTTTGTGATATGATAATATTATCAGAATTACCGCCAGCATAAATGGTTCCGCCATCCATGTTGCCTTGAATTTCAATGTGATCTGCTCCGCCAGCGGTGTTAGTTTCAGGATTAGATGAATAGTTATCTGCATAGATGATAGAATTCTCTTGCATACTACCAGTTATGATAATTGAATCTCCACCGCCATCTGCATTTTCATAATTGCTAGCAGCAGAGTCACCATAAACTATGGCTGTACCTTGCAAGTTTCCGTCAATGGTAATACCATCACTACCACCTTTGAGTGGTGTATTGCCAGTATTATCCACATAAACATCACCCACAACTATGCCATTATCTTGCACATTACCTGTGATGTTAATAGTGTCACCACCGGCAGTATCTCCAGTGCCACCCTTACTTACATCATCACCTACAAGCACATCATCTTGCTGAACATCACTTGAGTTAATGGTATCAGCCACATCATAAGCTGTGGTAGGATAGGTAATGTTTTTATTAACAACGGTGCCGTTTACTGCAGCGCTTGCTATATCACCATCACCGTCTTCGTATTGAACATCAAAGCTAAAGTTATTAGTAGCAGTTACAGTATAAGTTCCAGTCAAGTTGTTCATAGTGACTAAACCCCAAGCAAAAGTATATACTGTGGTATTAGCTAGTGAGCCATGTGCGGCTGAACTTATAAAGCCGGTTACTGTGTATTCACCGCCTGCAACATCTGCACCTTGTCTAAAGTAACTAGAAGCTTGTTGCTGCACTGTGGGTATTGATGAATCAATGCTTCCAAGATCATTGTTAGCACTTGTAACCACAGGAGCATCATCATTAATAGTTACTTCAATAGCATCGTTTAGAGAACCTGATGTTCCATGACCATCAGTAATTTTTACATCATATCTTTCAGCCACGTCTTCTTTATCAGTAGCAGAACCATCTGCCCCATGGCTATACTCAGTTGTTTGGAAATAGGTATAGTCTACAGTATAAACACCACCTACAGGGCCACTCACACTATTAATAATTAAGCTACCATAAGTGCCAGAAGCATTAATACCACCTGCAGGTATTGTTATATTACCGGATGCATCAAATACTAAAGTTGCTGTACCTATTTCTATGGTGCCACCTTCCATGCCATCAGGAGCTGTGAAGGTAAAAGAACCAGAGCTTGATGTGCTTGCTGCACTACCATCTTCACTTGTACCACCACCACTAGCTAGAGCCGCATCGGAAGTTTCTAATGCGCCATCAACTATAGTAATAGTTGGTGTATCTGCAGTACCTGCTATGGTAACAGTTACATCTGCTGTATCAGTATCGCCATCACCGTCTTGCACCGTGTAAGTAAAGCTAGGTATGCGTTGTTCACCAGCACCAAGATGATTAGCATCTACTGTAAATGTATATTCACCATTGGCTTTAACTACAAGTGTACCAAGGCTTGAAGTAAGAGTAAATGAACCGTCGGCATTAGCTGTACGTGTCCAAGTTTCACCGCCACCTGACTTAACAACAACATCAGTAACTGCAGCAGTAGCAGTGCCCGCGGCGTTTTGTAACCAACCATCTCCCCCACTTTCATCATTGGCAAGCAAGTTGCCTGTGGTAGGTGCTGCAGCACCTTCTGAAGTGGTTATGGAATCATCATTAGCTACTGGGACATCGTCAACTAAAGTCACAGTAATATTTCCTGTGGCGGTATCTTGAGCGGTAGTATTTGAATCCTTATCAGCTACTGTAATATCAAACTCATCAGTAAGGGCACCAGCACCATGATTTGCAGGACCTGTTTGCTCATAATTATAAGTAAATTGACCAGTTGCTACGTCATAACCTGTAATATTAAGATTACCATATTGCGTGGTTAGGGTTATAGGACTAAAAGCGTTATTTGTATCAAAAATTGTTGCAGTTCTAAGCGCGCCAGTAGCATCAGTATAAGTAATAGATACAGTGCCACCTCCACCATCTATCATATTATCGGCGGTAAAGGTGCCACTTTCAACACGAGCATCACCATCGCCACTAAGAGCCCCATCATCTTTGTCATAAGTAGTATGTGCGTTATTAGGAATAACCACAGTAGGCACACTATTACTACCCCAAATAGTAATATCTACTTGATTAGAGGTATCAGACAGACCACCAGCATCAGTTGTGGTAACAGTAAATGACTCTGCCCTTACACTTGAACTTTCAAGCGCACCTAAAGCATCATACAACGCCCCGTCGGCGGCTGTATATAAAGTATAGGTATAAGTACCATCGGCATTAACAACAAATTTACCATAAGTTCCATTAATGGTTGTTGCTCCAGCACCTACGGCAGTATTAATAGTATAATCTGTGTTATTAATTGTAAATACAACAGTTTGACTTGTAAGATCAGAACTTTCTGGGTCAACAACTGTTATGGTACCGCGAGTATTATCGACACCGGTTTCACTCAAGGTAGGGAAACCACCAATGCTTACGCTCACTGTAGGTGCATCATTGCTACCATTTATAGTAATGTTAATATCATTACTATTAGTGGTCACATTGTCTTGGTTTTTTGCCGAAACACCAAGGTTTAAATTAATCGACCCCCCATTATCAAGTGCATTAATGGTTGCTTTGTTATCATTAAGGGTAAAGTCATAGCTAAAGTTTTTACCACTACCACCAAAGGTAATAGTGCCATAATATGCGTCAACAACAGGTTGGGTGGTAGTTAAGGTATAACCACCTGCACCACTTACCACATAATATGTTGTGCCAGTAGTAACATCAACACCACCTACATTAAGGCTATGGACGTCATTGGTGTCAATATCACTTATGCTAATAGTGCCAGAAGCCTTTGCATCACCTACTGCTTGACCGGAATTATTAAAGCCTGCTTCACTAACATCACTATCTGTTAATGTGGTTGTAACACTATGTGTATCATCAATACCATTTATGGTAATAGTAATATCTTGTTTATTCCATATGCCTTGAGGATTACGCACATAAATGGTGGCATTTTCTGTTAATGTTTCACCAGCGCCCAATCTTTGTATGATTATTTGAGTATTGTCTGCCGTATAAGTATAATTGCCAGCGGCATCTATGTTTAGCGTGCCATAAGCTAGAGTAACAGAGCTTTGCATATTCCCACTGGCATCTGGGGCACTTAAGCCATAGGTTGAGCCAGCTGCAGCATTAGTGGCGACGGTGTCAGTATCAGAAATATCATTACCAACTACTGCAGTATCTTCAGTTACGTCTAAGTTGTTTGCAGTTATGGTTGGGGCAAATGTGCCTGAAGGAGTGGTAAAAGTTATATCTAAACCGCCATAATTACCATTGCCTGTAACAGTTTGTTCTTGATTGTTAATATATAGCTTATCTGAACCTGCTTCAAAATTTTCAATAGTAACACTAGCACCTGGACTGATATTATCAAAATTTAGTGAATCCGAAGCACCATCATTAGCACCAAGGTCTATAGTGCCACCGGCAATGGTTCCTATATCTACAGAGTCTGCACCGCCACCTGCTTCAATAGTTCCACTAAATGTGCCTGTTACGATAATGGTATCATTGCCGCCATCGGTATCGCTTGCACCGCTAACATCATCACCATAAATGGCTGCAGTTCCTGACACATCACCATTAACAGTAATTACATCATCGCCAAAGGTAACCACAGCTCCAGCTTGCCCACCATAAGTATTAACATCACCGGAGAGAATGGATGCTGTAAAGTCACCATTCAAAGTAATTTTATCATCACCAAAATGTGTTTCAACAGCATTAGTAACAAACTTTGCATCACCATAAATGCTGTTACCGCCGGTTTTATTATTAAAAACTATTTCGTCATTACCACCAACTAAGGTACTACCATCAACGCTTGATGCATCACCAACAACACTACCAGCAGCCATATTTTGGCCAATAATTTGGTCATTACCACCGGTTACATTGGCGCCACCGCTAACATTCATAGCGTCACCAGAAATAGTGACGTTGGTATTCATGTCTGCACTAAGCTCAATGCGCTGTGACCCAAGAGAGTGAGTACCACCTGTTATGTCTTGCATGTCACCATAAAAATCACTAATACCATCGGTAGTTAAAAGCGGTAAATCGGTATTTTCAAGATCATCTTCCGCATCAAGGTCTAAGTCTAAATCATTAGCATTAGGAGTAGTACTAGGCGCGTCATCGTCATCTTCACTTTCTTCTTCTAATTCAAGCAAAAGCTCATCGTCTTCACCAAGCTCACCAAGGCCTGCAGGACCACCACTAAGTGAAGAATCCAAATTATCTTCGTTAGCACCTCCAAGCAAGCTTGTTGCAGGCGCTTCAAGAGAGCTTAGCAGGCTTTGATCCAATAAAACTTGAACTTGGTTTGTGTCACTAGTGCTGGAATTATCATTACCATCTGAATTTTCTTCTTCGGCTTTGCTTTTTTCTTCTTCAAGCAATCTTTTTTCTTCTTCAAGTTTAGCAGCATCGCTTACTTCTAGCTCACCATGAATTTTACTTAATATATCGTCAATTTCTTCCTGATTATAGGTATGTGGTGTTATCTTGCTATCAGCATCAGCCCCAATGTGTACGCCTTGATCAGCCGTTGTTAAGGATGATAGCTCTCCAGTATAAGTGGTAACAACAAGATTATGACCCTGATCTAGATGAAATAATATAACATCTTCACTACTATCAGCATTGAGTATGACCGCAAAATCTGTTCCGCGAATACCCACAGTAGCTTTTGGTGTAACAACCTTAAAAGCATCAGGATTTTGCTCAACAACCTGACCACTTATAGAACGCATAGCACCTTGTGCAAGATCAAGCACAAAGGATGGCTCACCAGTTTCAAAAGCAAATTCTTGCACAGTCATGACAGTATGTGGGCTAAGTATGGCAGTGGCACCGTCAGTAAAAGTTAGTTCAGCAGAGGCAGCTTGCGTTTTGATGGTGTCCGTTGCAAAAACACTATCACCCTCTTTAAGCTCTATATTTTGCCCACCGCGCTCCACAACAATAGGACCGCTCGCTTTAGTAACAGTTGCTGCAAGGTTATTTGACTGTGCCATAATTACTCTCCTTAAATTCAAGCATTAAAAGCAAGAATTATACCTTATCGTAAATCTTTAAAATGTAATTAATAAATCATCTCAATCAATTGTAAGCCTGCATTAATCATCATCACAAATCCAACATTTCAAACTTACAATACTTAAAAGCATCTATACTGGTAAAAACCATTCTCACGGCATATATTGCCCAAAACATAAGTCACGTATTTAGGGCGACAACAAGCAACAGCAATATCACTGCAAAATATATGGGAATATGGTAGAATAGGCCCGACATGTTCAACAACCGGTAGCATATAAAATGCATTTTCACAAACATGCCACTCTAGGGCAAGGGTAAAACCCCCAGGGCAAAAGCCCCTGATGCTTAGCGAGAGGTACTAGTCCAGCACCCAGTGCCATAGCGCGGCACATAAAATTAAAAGCAAAAGCCTACGCACACAATGCAAACACCTTACACATGCACATAAACTCACTCATCACTTAGGAATAAATACATCTATCCCTAAACGAAATGATACGTTACGCTGATCACTTTGTCAACAATTTACTATTTTTTTATGCATTTTTAAAGTGATACAATACACCACATTAAAAAAATTAACTACAAAATGGCACACGATTGCATTTTATTTTTTTCGCTTAGCCTGATTTTTTTGCCATATGCTAAAATGACACAAAGCCATAACTCCATGCCCAATAGCATAAACGGCTAAAGCATAGGCTGTATAACGATGATAATCTAAAAACATAACAGAAAACTTGGGATCACTTTCCCAAAGTAAATACCAAATGAAGCCAAAAAAAACAGTCAAGGCAAAAAACACAAAACCAAAACCTTGAATAACACCAGGTAGTCCACCAGGGCGCGGAGCCGGTATATTACCTTGGAGCAGCTTTTCAAAATCTTTCTTAAATTGTGTGCCATCTCCCCATAGATAAGGAAAAAAGTATTTAATGCCACGCCTTTTTAAGCTGACCACCAAGAAAATTATTATAAATGGCACAAGCAAAAGCCCTAACTCAATATGCCAAGAATCAACAACATGATTATGAGCAATCTTTATAAGTTGAGCCCACACCATAAAAATAGCCAAAACATGCCAGATACGAAGGAATGGGGTTTGAAAAAAACCAAAAAACTTCCACAACAAGGCAAATTGCTCAAAAAAACTTCGCACTAATTGCATAATAACTCCTTCATTCAACATTAGATTTAGTTTAAAATTATCTAATAAATAAGGCTTATTGTCAACCACATACACCCACGGCATCAAATTTTACAAATTTATATGTCTATACGTAAGGTTGGGTAAAATTTTTTTCGCGTTGCAGCACCTGCGCATACGCTCCGTCGCAGCAAATTGCTCAAAAAAACATTCCCAACCTTTCACACTCACTTGGCAATGCAAACTTTTTGGTAAATAAAGTTTGAAATTAGATTGATGCCGTGCACATACACCCAAGAATTTACATAAAGACCCTACTTTACGAAACTCTTTGTAATGGTTATACTTCGATTCATAACAAACTTACAAAGAGGTCATTATGATTACCGCAGACTTACATAATCACACGCTTTATTCACATGGCTTAGATACCCCAAAAGCTATGTGGGATGCAGCAAGGGCTAAGGGCATTAATCTTTTTGGCTTTACTGAGCACTCTCCACGACCACAAAATTACACCTATACCAATGAATACCGCGAGAAATTAATAAAGTATTTTCCTCAATATGTTGCAGAGGTTAAACAATTAAAAGAAGATTTTCCAGGTCAAGTGCTACTTGGCATTGAAATGGACTGGATGGAAAAAGAAGTTGATTTTATTAAAGAGGCTCTGGCGGAATATGATTTTGACTATAACATTGGCAGTGTTCATTTTCTAGAATGCTGGGGATATGATGATAACCCTGACTCTTGGCAAAGTGTTCGCACAAGCGATCGCTTTGAGCATTATACAGCTTACTTTAATACTGTAACTAAAATGGTCCAAAGCGGGCTTTTTAACACAGTAGGACATATAGATTTAATTAAAATTTACTCCATTGATACTTTCAATCTTTGGATTAAAGAAAAAACATCTCAAGACACTGTTGCCAAAGCTCTCATGGCTATTAAAAAGGCTCAAATGTCTATGGAAATATCTTCAGCAGGTTTGCGTAAAATGTGTAAAGAAATTTACCCCGGCCCCATTATTATGGGTCTAGCTGCAGACTTAAAACTACCCATAACCTTTGGCTCTGATGCGCACAATACCCATGATGTTGCTGCAAATTTTGATGATTTAGAAAAATATGCACGTAGCTATGGCTATGATCACAGTGTGTGGTTTTGTAAGGGTAAAATGTTTGAACGTGAATTCTAACGAACTAATAACATTAAATAGCGTTAGCCTAACCCTACATAATAATGATAGGCACTTTGAAGCACTTAAACAAATAAATTTTTGTCTAAGAGTTGGAGATCATGTAGGAATTCTTGGTCCTAATGGATCAGGAAAATCTACTTTTTTACGCTTGCTTGCCGGGCAGGCGTGGGCTAGTCAGGGCAGTATTTTTTGGCATTATAATAATCAAAAAGAAACCTCCCCCATCATGGCAAGACGCATGTGCGCATTAGTTAGCCCAAGCATGCAAGAACAATACACCAAGTATCAATATGCTTTAACTGGTGAAGATGTCTTGCTTACAGCATTTAGCGGACGTGCACTGGATATTTCAGACTTTCAAAAACTGCGCATGGCCGAAGAAATGGCTGAGCAATTAAAATGCTTAGGCTTGTTAAAAATGGATGTAGCGCATTTATCCCAAGGACAATTACGCATACTACTGCTTGGGCAGGCATTGCTACACAAGCCTCAAGTGCTATTATTAGATGAATATTTAGATGGTCTAGATATGCAGGCACGAACACATATTATGGATATTTTAGACCAAATTTCAAAAAAAACCACCTTAGTGATTAGTACACATCGCAAACAAGGTCTTATACCCTGCATCACAAAAAATTTATTTTTAAATGCTGGAAAATTATGTTCTGCTAGACCTCAAAAAGAACACATTAGCACTCAAAAACTGCTGGCAAATCCAAGTCAGCAAATTCCAAGTATAAAGCCCATAATTGATGTGCAAAATGCTACTATTTTTATGGAGCGCAAGCCCATATTACATAATATAAATTGGACCTTACACACTGGTGAACATTGGATGATACATGGCAAAAATGGTTCTGGTAAGTCCACCTTTTTACGGTTTTTAGCAGGTTATGAATATGCAGCCCATGGGGGGAATATTACACGTCATTTCCATCGCTTATACCCTCAAGAGCAAGATAGTACCAAACTCACACATATTAGGCAGGCCATAAAGCTTGTGTCAGATTATGAACAAACTTGTTATAGCTACGACCTCACAGGGCTTTACCTTGTGCTTTCAGGCATTGATAATGTTGTTGGTAAATATAGATCATATAATGCTGAAGAAATAGCCAAGGCCCTAAACTTATTAAATCATTTTGGCATAAAAAATCTTGAGATAAGACGCATTAGCACTTTGTCTACAGGTCAATTACGTCGCCTTTTTATAGCCCGTGCTTTAATGGCTAAACCAGAAGTATTGTTGCTAGACGAGCCATTTTCTGCCCTAGATGAAACATCTCGTATAGAATGCATGCAAAACCTTGATGCTCTGTCTCATGAGTTCAGTATTATTTTAGTATCGCATTATACTGATGATCAATTAACTTGTATTAATTGTCATGCTCAGATGAAAAATGGAACATTAACTTTACTAACGCAATAAAAGTATTGATGCCCCCAAGCATGCCACACACGAACCCATGATACTACCAAAGGCTGGCATACGCCGTTCCACAAGCCCGCTTACCACTAAAAGAGCTACAGGTTGCAAGCCTATTAAGGTTGCTGCCACTGCTGCTGGAGCATTTTCTAAAGCAACACTAGAAAGCCAAATGCCACCCACCGGGCCAAAGAAACAACCCAAGAGAAAAAACTTTATTAATTCAGGATGAACCTTGATGCTTTGACAAGTGCTACGCACACGCTTTAACCGAACGGCAGCAGCCCAAAGAAATATGGATGCAGCAAAATTACGCAAAAATGTAACATATAGAGGGCTTACACCTTCATTTAATGCACCTTTAGCCCACATAAATGCAAGTGCCAAACAAAAAGACGAAGTAAAGGCTAAACATACACCCATTATACGGTATTTTGAATTTTTATTTTGAGTAATCTGTGTTGATGCATTCTTACGCTCTGATAAAATTACCCATATTACCCCACCAGTAGCTATGAATATGCCTAGAATACCCTGTATTCCAAGATATTCTTCTAAAAAAACTACCCCTAATAATGCCGTAAAACAAGCCGATAACGAGTTACATACCAGTGCAGAACGCAAACCAATGCGCAAAACACTTTCATATAAACACCAATCAGCAATGCCAATGCCTGCTAAACCAGAAATTAAAGCTAAAAAAACTGGATAAAATTCATGTCCACCCAATTGGTTGAAACTTAGACATAAGACGAATAAAATGAATGCTGCTAAGGGTTGACGCAACATCATAAAAGGATGAGAACCTAAGGTACGCGCAAGCTTTGCATGAATCATACTTGAACATGCCCAAGAAAAAGCCGTACCCACGCCTGCAATAATGCCTAAAGTGAACATAATTCTTCCAAAAATTAGATTTTTCCGTCCTCACTTTGGGCTTGCTTATAGGGATTGTCAACAATTTTCTAAAATACCTTGCTTGCATTTATAAGAGAAGCAAGGTATTTTTTCGTTTGTAATAATTGTGTACATATTTGTTATTGAAAAAACAAATAATTTTAGCCTTTTAATTATCTTGGCAGTGACTTTTGCGTGGGAGATAGCATGCGAATTATTCTTAATGGGCAAGAGATTAATATTACAGATGGTACTGATTTAATAACCTTACTTAAGTGGGAAGACCTTGACCCAGCGGTGGTGGTGGTGGAATTAAATGGCAATATTTTATCTGCTAATACTTTTGAAAATACAATATTAAAAGATAATGATTCTTTAGAAATACTGCACTTTGTGGGTGGTGGTTAATGGACATACATAGCTTTACACTAGGTGGCGAAACACTAAACAGCCGCCTTTTCATTGGCACTGGTAAATACGGCTCTGATGCTCTTATTCCTGATGTGGCTAAAGCATCACAAGCAAATGTCATTACGGTGGCTTTACGTCGAGTGCAGAAGGGGCAACAAGGTGTCATGACACACATCCCAAAACACATGAAATTATTGCCAAACACTTCAGGTGCACGCAATGCCGACGAAGCAGTTCGCCTAGCTCGCTTAGCTAGAGCTGCCGGTTGTGGTAATTGGATAAAAATTGAAGTCATTTCAGACACGCGCTATCTGTTACCAGATGGATATGAAACAGCTAAAGCTACTGAAATATTAGCTAAAGAAGGCTTTATTGTTTTGCCGTATATGAATCCTGATTTATATGTGGCGCGCTCCTTAGTGGATGCTGGAGCCCATGCTGTAATGCCTTTAGGTGCGCCTATTGGAACCAACCGCGGACTACGCACTAAAGAAATGATTAGCATTTTAATTGAAGAAATTGAGCTACCCATCATTGTTGATGCTGGCATTGGCAAACCTTCACAAGCTTGCGCTGCCATGGAAATGGGCGCTGCGGCTTGTCTTGTAAACACGGCTATAGCATCAGCTAAAGACCCCATTGCCATGGCTAAAGCTTTTGGTGATGCGGTACGAGCTGGCCGTTCGGCCTATGTTTCTGGCATGGGTGCTGAGGTAAGAGGTTGCGCTGTGGCATCATCACCTTTAACTGGATTTTTGGATACATAATGCACGATTTTCAATATCATCTACAAGAATGGAATCGTGAACGTCGTGAGTCCATAATTGAAAATGCAAACTCTGAAAAAGTTATGTATGTGCTAAGTAAGGATAGACTAAGCGTTGAGGACTTTTTAACCTTATTAAGCCCCCACGCTTTGCCTCATCTTGAAACCATGGCAAAGCGCGCACAGGCGGAAACCTTACGCCACTTCGGGCGAGCAATAAATCTTTTTACTCCGCTATACCTTTCAGATCATTGCACTAATCAATGCAGATATTGTGGATTTAATGCCAAGAACAAGCAAGCAAGACGACATCTTGAACTAGAAGAAGCCAAGATAGAAGCTAAAGCCATTGCCCAAAGTGGTCTGGGACATATTTTATTACTTACGGGTGATGCCAGAACTAAGGCCTCTCCTGAATATATAGCCAGCGTTGCCCATGCCATCAAGGGCGATTTTGCATCTGTTGGTGTTGAAGTTTATGCCATGAGTGTCGAAGAATATGCCATGCTTAATGAACATGGTGTAGATAGCATGACCCTTTTTCAAGAAACATATAATCCTGAATTATATGCTTGGCTGCATCCTGCTGGACCTAAAAGAGATTATGATTATAGGCTTAATGCACCGGGGCGAGCTGTGCTTGGTGGTATGTATAGCGTTAATGTAGGAGCATTGCTAGGGTTAGAAAAACTTGAGCATGATGGATTTTGCACTGGTTTGCATGCTTGGTGGTTGCAGCGACAAAATGCTGGGGTAGAGGTTAGTGTTTCTGTGCCAAGGCTTTGCCCACATGAGGGTGATTTTGATGTACCCCATGCATTAGATGATCGTAGTTTTGTCCAATATATTACAGCCCTACGCTGCTTTTTACCAAGAGCTGGTATTACAGTTTCTAGCCGCGAGAGTGCCTTTATGCGTGACCATGTAATTGCCCTTGGTGTAACCAGAGTTTCTGCAGGTGTTTCTACTGCTGTTGGTGGACGAGCTACAGAAGGTAGCGAAGTTGGGCAATTTGAAATTGCAGACCATAGAAGCGTTGACCAAATGATTAAAGCTTTAGCAAATGCCGGTTATCAAGCTGTTTGTAAAGATTGGCAAGACTTTAGAGCTAAAGAAGTGATGATTTAATGACTTTTTCATCATGGACTAAGGAAGACAAAGATCAAATGAGGTAGGTCATGGAACAAAAAATCAGCGCAAGCAATACTACTGGCGTACAAGAAAGCTCCGCAGATTTTACCTTACAAAGTGATATATTGGGTGATACTTCAGCATTACAAACTATGCTTGAAAAAACAACCAAGGCTTGTATTGCAAGCGAACAGACCCTTAAAATGTCTCCCCCTGAACCATTACCCCTAGATGATGCCGTACAAAAAAGTATACGCCCTCTAAACAAAATCACCAGCGCTGTGGCAAGTGATATTGCAGAAATTGCATGGACAGCTAACACTATCGTAGATGCAATTTTAAATAATCATGCAGTACAACATGGCATTGCAGTTGACCAAAAGACTCTTGATTTTTTTCTTGTATTAAAAGAATTTACAAACAACCCCCTTCCCAAAGGCACTAAGGACATTGATGCCTTATGGACACGTTTACACAAACTTTCAACCCTAGCTGTGCCCTTGCCTGATGAGCCTTGGGCAGAGTCTGTACAAGCCTTTGCAGATTACACCAAATACCAATTAATAGCAGCCATTGCTTCCAATGAACATATTGAATGTTTAAATGATATAGTTACAAAGCTGTTTGATGTAAGCGAAGAAGATTTTCTTGATATAGCCGAAAATCATTTACGCTTTGCTTGGCATAGTAATGATTTTATGGGTGATAGTGATACTGCTGTTCAAGCAAAAGAACTTTTAAGTCAGAAACTTGGTGAGATTTTTTTACGTAATACCGACGCACAACAAGCAGAAAAAAGTGCCGCACCAAAGCTTCCAAAGGTTGCCTTAATAGATAGTATTGCCACAAGACATTTACGAAATCTTACTGGTCTTTGTATGGAAAGCCCTATAAGTATGCCAGATTTATTTGATGCTGTGCAATCAGCTTGTGCACATTTAAACATCCTACTCTGCCCTCAAGGGGGAGTAGAAAAATTAGATAGCAAAGTAGCTGCCAAAGCGAAAGACATAGTAAATACATATTTGGATGTTATTTTTGATAAAGAATTTAACGATATACCTACTAAGCTGCGCTATGTGGATGCACTTTTTCAGCATGTATATCCCAATCACCAAGAAGTGGCACTAAGCATAAAACAAGCCTTAGCCACAACAGAATTTCCTGCCACAGGTATAGAAGCTCAACACAATCTTACTTTAGCAATGCAAGACCTTATGCATGCTGTGCATCAAGTAGAGGGCAAGGGACGCACCAAGGCTTTACAACGCGCTTGCGCTTCTGCCACTGGTGCTGTACCAGCGTTTTGGCTTACACCCCATACGGTTAAAGCCATTACAGCATCAAAGGTTGATAACTTATCTTTTCGCTTAGCTCACATAGCACTTTTGCAAATAGAAGCCCATAAAGCAGGCACAGTAAATTCACCCTTGGCAACGGTAGCATTAGCCGCAAGTGCAACACCACAAAAAAGTGATTGGCAAAATGTTGAACAATGGTGCAAATATTTAGGGCTTAATACCAAGGCACAAGAAGACCTTATAAAACTTCAAGCTGATACCGAAGAACTGAACATTGATATTGCTAGTGTAAACTTAAATTTAGCCCAAGCTTTTTTTGCTAAGGGTCTTGAAGGCAAGGGTGATTTAGCAAAAGCCCATAACCTTACACGCAGCACTGCAAAAATAGTTAGCCATAATTATTCATTAGACAAACAAAGAAAATTATATGCCAGCATAGATTCAGGAATTGGGGTGCGCATGGGTATGCGTGATGCCCTTACTGGCATGTTGCACAATCAAGATGGTGTAGAGGTTAGCGATATAGAAACGCTACAGTTAAATAATTTAGACGAAGCCATTAAACAGCGCTCAGAAGCTGTGTTTGCGAACATTCCTTTGCTCGAAAATCCAACTTATAGCTTATTGAGGCAAGAGCACGGGCGTGTGCATGCCATGCGCGATTTTTTATATCAAAGGTCTTTGTTACATCATAAGACACATGATTTTATTACTTTTACTTGTCAAAGTGCTCGAGATAAACAAGAAAGTACATTGCGTAGCGGTGTAAGTATTTTTGCACCACACCTTAGCCGTTCAAGACAAGTGGTTTGCCAAAATATTTTGACAGCACATAGGGCTTTTAATGCATATATGCAAAACCCGCATGACGATGCAACAGCCAAAGAATTGCATGAACATCTTAGCAACATACAGCATATTGACCCATACACCTTAAAAGAAGCTTCTGGCAGCAAGGCTATTTTGTCAGAATTAATAGCAAGCATTAACCAAGATGCAAGCCCCGAAAATTTAGAAAAACTTGGCAAGCAATTTGATGCTATAGTTCCAAAAGCCAATGCCATAGTCCACTACGCTCCCTACTCCGGTAATGCTAAAGACCATGGCAAAATTTCTACACTCTTAATGGGTGGAGCGCGGGCTATTCAGCGTAAAGGCATAGGTTTTATTGACTTTGCTAATACATCCTCCAGAAAAATATCTTCTTTGTATTGGCGCATGAAGGACAAACTTCTAAGCACAGAAAGCACACAGCATGTGCAAAAAGCCACCTGTCTTGCCATACTTAAAGTTTTTGCAGATACAGAAATTACTGCCGGAACTTTCAACCTTGCCAATCAAGAAGTGCAAGGTGAAATAAAAAGTCTTTTGAAAAAATGGGGTCTTGATACAAATAATAATGTGATTGATAGCATAGTCAAAAGATGCTTGCTTGATTTTAGCAATGGAGATGGAACGATCAACTTAAAAGTAATAGAAAAAAGATCTCATGCCCTTGCAAAAACAGCCCTTCGCCACCATGAGCAAGAAGCAAATAATGTAAATTTAATCCGCGCTGCTTTTCGGGCTAGAAACCAAGTTAGGCAAGAAAATTTTCAAGTTGCAACGCATGATGCCTTTGGTAAAGTGCTTGATAATCTAAGCCTTGATGGTGGAACATATATATATAGTCGTGACCATGGCTTTAAGGTTGACCTTGCAGCCAAGCACTCCATACGCGGCAAAAAAGCCAAGACCGATAAAAAATACCTGCTACCTGCATCTGTCAATGCAGAAGTCATGGAAAATAAGGCCATTGCTATTATGGCTGTGGGCACTGGTTTTAGGGTGGTATTTAAAAATACACATGCCGCCGGAGGTGGTGCTTCTGTTAATTGGAAAATGGGGTCTTCAGAATTAGCCAAGGGCATTGTAGGGCTTAATGTTAGCGGTCATGGGGTTGAAGGCATTGGTGTAGACTTTGAAGATAAAGCTTCTTGTCTTGAATTTTTAGAGCTTCTTGCCCCAGGAAGTGCCATACATGAAAAACAAACAGAGATAAATTTACAAGATAATATTTTTTCTAAAGCAAAAGAAATTCATTATATTGATGCAGAAGGTGCATCAATAGGTTTATCTGCCTCCTTTCTTTTTCTTGGTATTTCACAGCGCTTATTAAAAAGTACAGCTTCTATAACTCCTGGAGTAAACCTTGTTATGCAAGGTGGTTATACTATGTCGCAACAAAAAAATGCTCGTAGTGAAGTTATGAAGCTTACAAGTCACTTTACAGCAGCTGCTTCGGCATCGGTTGGTTTAAGCAGAACAAAGGATAGCCAAATACATCCAGAAACAGGTGTTAAACACAGTGTTTCGCGTAAAAAATTTTCAAAATCTCTGCAAAAGGGGGTTGATTTTACACGTACTGTAGAAGTGCATACCAAGGGGCATAAACTTTTAGATTCCACGTGTATTACATGGGAAGTGCCTAGCCATGGCGCAAGGGGTATTGGCGGCTTACCTTCTGATATTCTTAAAATGATAGAGAGCAATAAAGATTTAGGTATGGATTTTTATGCAGCACAAGCCCAAAACCCCCAAAGTTGGACAGTACATTATGCTCTAAAACCTGATCATTTCAATGAGATCAATAGGCTTATGGGGCTTGCTCATGTAACTCAAGACACCAAGATTGCAAAGGAATATATGGACAAAGCCCATGATTTAATATGTTCACGAAATTCATACACCCCAACAAAGCTTACAGCAAAATGCGTAGTTACAACTGCCATTGGTAGCAATACAAATCGAGGTTTTTTAATTTTCAAAGGCATTAGAGAAAGAAATAGCATGATCGAAAAACCCATAGTTATTTCTCTGTTACCGCCTGAAACATTAGTATAAACCCATAGTTAAATACAAGGATATAGCATGCGCAATGATAAAATAAGAAAGATAGTGCAAGAATGTGGCGTGAACATTTTAGCCAATGGTCGCGGGGTTTACACATATAATTCTATGGATATTCACCTAGAATGCGACATAAGCGGCGAATCTGTTTATCTTTTTTATTGTGTAGGAACATGGCCAGCCCATCCGCCCATTGCCTTAGTGGAAAATATTTTAAAGGCAAATTTTTTTGGAGCAAGCACTAGAGGTGGACATCTTGGTCTACAAGGTGAACATGGAGCACTAGTTTATTCTTTGCGTTTAAATGCTACATCATTAACTGCGCAAACCTTGCAAAATGCAGTGCATCTTTTTGCTAATACTGCTGTGGAGCTTGCAAAAAATGTTGAGGATTGGAGTAAAAGTGATACACAAGCAATACACTTGCAACAAGAAATTATATCACCACTTATGGTTGGTATACGAGTATAAAATAATCATCTAGCATAGCGAATTTTCACTGCAAACATAAATTACCCAAGACCGAAAGGGAAAATATTACCCTATATTCAGCATCACTCTAAACAACACCATTTACATCGCTTTCACAAATACCACTAATTATTTTATTTTTTCTTGCAATAGGTGAAAAAATCTTACGGAATATTTTTTGCAACATTTTGACCTGTTGAGAAAAATTTTCAGTTTACCTATTTCAAATAGGAGGCACTGTAATGAATAATGTTTTTGATAATTCTTATAAAATAACTTTTGCACCCAATGCATTGGGGCATACCGCAGAAATTTTTCCTGTAAAATTAGTCCAAGGTCATCATAGTCAATTTGTGAGGTAAATATGGATATTTATGGTGTAGATTCAAGTAGTAATATTAATTTTGATCTTTTCACTAACTCGTATAAAAAACAAAATGATTATACAGAGCGTAGCTCACAAGATACGGTGAGCATTTCAGAAGAAGCGCAAGTTTTGTTTATGCAATCTCAACAATTAGATCAAGCTTCAAGTGATGGCAACACAGGGCAAGACGATGAAGGAAGTGCTACAGCGCAGGAATTTAAAGATATGCTTAATAGTCACAAATCTGGTAGTGGCTCATCTCAATCTTCATCTGAAGATGCCATTGAGGATGTGGAAAGTAAAATTAGTCAAGTTACCAGTGAGCTAGCTTCCATTGCAAGCAAGGGCATTGAATCAGAAGGTGGCGTCAATTCTTCACGGGTGGAGCAATTACAATCACAATTAAGTCAGCTTGAATCACTTTTAGCTGAGCTTCAAGCTGCAGAAGCTGAGGAAACAGCAGGCTAGCATTTAAATTTAATCTCAATAAGCTGAAATTGGTAATTGGTATGAGGGAAATTACAAGTTTAAATTAGCGGCTAGATTAGTTTAAAATACTTATTAATTGCCAAATCGCCCAGATCCGTGACCCATGCGGTTTACATCGGCATTTTCAAAGGATTCCAGCATATATAGCCGAATTTTATTACTGCGCGGAAATTCTCTTTTCAGCAATGTTTTTAATAAGCGTTTAACCTTTTCAGCTGTTAAGTCTTCCCATGACTCTTCATGAAAACCGCGCTCAATTACGTTAAAGCTATCATTGCCAGTGCAGATAATAGCCACAGAACGATTGCGCTTAAAAGTGCGCATATCAAGGCATTGTCCGCATTGCAGCTTGGCAAGACGTTCCATCACAGTGGGAATTATAGTTGTTTTATCGTTCATGATTATATTAATATTTTAATTTTGACGCTTTATCAACTGCACAACTTGCTAACAAGCATATGGGCTAGAAAAAATTATATATATTGTGCCAACCAAACTGCCAGCATAAATGCCAATAGACCAAATAAAATTTGCCCAATCATGTTACAAAATAGAGCTTTTTTTGAATGTATAAGGTTATGGCAATCAGCAATATAGCTTGAAAAAGTGGTAAAAGATCCCATAAAACCAAGCATCAAGATGGAGCTTAGTTCTTTATCTAGCAGCAAATAATCCTCACTTATGACCCATATAAATCCAAAACCAAAACATCCAAGTATATTAACTATAAATATACCCCATGGAAATGTCCACGGGGTTATTTTTTCAATTATATGATTAAGTCCATACCTTGCCATGCCTCCAAAGCTAGCGGCTAAGGAAAACAAAACTATATTGCTTAAATTATATTCCATAATTTAATAATTTATTTCTCATCCTTATCTCTTTTTCTATGGCGCCTTTCTTGGTTATTTTTTTCCTCATGTTTTAAGGCTTTGACCAGAGCATCACGATATGTTTTTAGCACAAAAATACGCGCAAAATATTTTGACTCAGCAGGTACAATATGCCACGGAGCATATTCGGTATCGGTGCGCATAAACATCTCATCGGCAGCAACTCTATAGGCATCCGCCTTTTCACGATTGCGCCAATCATCATCGGTAATTTTATAGTTTTTCCATTCAACGGTTTCTCGCTCTTTAAAGCGACGTAATTGCTCATCGGGAGAGATATGCATCCAGAATTTAAGTAAAATATTCTTACCTTCGGTTAACTGCTCTTCAAAATTATTAATTTCTGCATAGGCTCTGCGCCATTCATTTTGCTTGGCAAACCGCTCTACTCGCTCCACTAAAACCCGTCCATACCACGACCTGTCATACATAGTCACATAACCAGACATAGGCACATGTCGCCAAAAGCGCCACAAATAATGATGTGCCAACTCTTCATCGGTGGGAGCACTAACTGGTATGATACGTGTAATACGCGAATCTACACCACCGGCAATACGGCGTATGGCTCCACCCTTACCACCTGCATCCCAACCTTCAAAAACTAAGGTAGACGATATGCCCCGCTTATACGCCTTATAAGAAAGTTGGTACACTTCGTTTTTAAGCAGCTTTAATTGCTTACGATATTCTTCACGGCTAAGACTTTGCTTAAGATCAACACGGTCTAAGGCTGTGGTAATGTGTGCATCTTGCTCTTCCACTGAATTAGCATTTTTAGCAGCAATTTTTGTGGCAATGGCTTCTTCTAGCCTTGCTATAAGAGCACGCACTACAGAAACCACCTTAAAGTTTGTATCAAAAGCATCAATAACATACCAAGGGGCAAAATCCCTGTCGGTCATGGTAATGGTTTTAGAAACAGTCTCCACAAGGGCTGGGTAATGTTTTTCACTTTCTTTATCATAAGGAGTAAAACGACTACACCCTTGTTCTTTTAAACGAGCTTTACGCCTTTTTTGATGTTCCTTTTCACTAAGATGTAGCCAAAACTTTGCAATGGCATAATTATTATCAGCCAAGGTGCGCTCTAGCTCTACACGCTTGTGCATGTTTTGATACAATTCAATTTCAGAAATTTGCCCATAAGATGCTTTGCGTATGCTTTCATCATACCAGCCACCAAAAAATATGCCGAATTCACCATAACCAGGTAGCCTTACCCAATATTTCCATGAGTCAGGGCGTGCTCTTTCTTCATCTGTACTGCGCCAAAAGGTTCTATTGCTAATTTTTTTTGCATCAAGCCATGATGAAAGCGTATTAACAATAGACCCACGCCCAGATCCATCAACACCTAAAATGGTCACTAATACTGCTATCTTATGCTTTTCACACTCTTGTTGTAATTGAAAAAGCCTAATTCTTAAATGATTTTCATACTCTTGGTATTCTTTCTTGCTGTATTTTTGACCTAAAATCATAGTTTGAAACATGCAAACCTCTCTTAGGGTTGATTATTGTGCAGCTTCTGCAAAACGCTTACGTAAGGCAAGTAATTTATTTTTTGCATCATCCATTTCACTAAGACGATCTCTTTCGCGTTGCACAACTTCTGCTGGAGCACGTTCTACAAAACTTTCATTAGCTAGTTTATGTGATATACTAAGTAGTTCTTTGTCAAGTTTGGCAATTTCTTTGTCAAGCCTTGCAAGCTCTCCTTTAATATCTACAGCACCCAAGAGCGGAACTATAATTTGACAGCCTTGCACCACATGTGATGCACAATCCTTGGGAGTTTGAACATCTGCATTGATGTTAAGTTCTGCTAAGCGTGCTAATGTACATATCATTTCATGTCCAAGCTCTACTAACTCAGCTTGATTTTGATCTGCAGTTTGCAACATAGCTTTAAGCTTTAAAGATGGGTTAATATTAAGCTCTGCCCTAATAGTGCGCACAGCAATAATTATTTCTTGAATAAATTCCATTTGTGCGGCTTGAGCTGGTTTTACGCAATTTTCTCGCGTTGCTGGATATAGTTCAAGTGCAATATCTTGATCTTTACCACCCGGTAAGGCTTGCCATATCTCTGCTGTTACAAAGGGCATAATGGGGTGTAAGAGTATGAGCATTTCGCGAAGCACAGTCCAAAGAACAAATTGAGCTGAGGCTTTACGTTCATCATCTTGCATATCTGCCTTAATAAGCTCAAGGTACCAATCACAAAACTCACCCCAAAGGAATTTATAGCCGCATTGTGCCGCATCATTAAAGCGATACTCTTGCAGCGACTTATCCATTTCAACTTTAAATATTTCTAAGCGATGCAATATCCATTGATGATGCAAGCCTTGCACGCTTTCTAAAGCAATGGGGCTTGGTGCATTTTCTGGCAAATTCATAAGAGCAAAGCGTGCGGCATTCCAAAGCTTATTCACAAAATGACGATAACCTTCAATGCGATCCTCAGCTAAGCGGATATCACGACCCATGGCTGCAAATGAAGTTAAAGTAAAGCGCAAAGCATCGCAGCCATATTTGTCAATCATCTCCAGAGGATTAATTGAATTACCTAATGACTTTGACATCTTTCGCCCTTGAGCATCGCGCACCAAGGCATGCAAATAAACATGATGGAAGGGAACCTTATCCATAAAATGCAAGCCCATCATCATCATGCGTGCTACCCAGAAGAAAAGTATATCAAAACCAGTGACGAGCACAGCTGTGGGATAAAATGTTTCTAAATCGCGCGATTTTTCAGGCCAACCAAGGGTAGACATGGGCCAAAGAGCAGAAGAAAACCAAGTATCAAGCACATCTTCATCTTGCACTAAGTTGCGGCTTTTACAAGTAGCACAATTAACAGGCGCTTCTTCTGCTACTATTAGCTCACCACATTGTACACAAGTCCAAGCCGGAATACGATGCCCCCACCATATCTGGCGGCTAATGCACCAATCACGAATATTATCTAACCAATTATAATACGTTTTTAGCCAAGATTCCGGCATAATTTTAGTAAGTTCCGGTACAGCTTGACGCGCCCTTGGGGCAAGCTTGGTGGCTGCCACAAACCATTGGGTTGAAACATGCGGCTCAACCACAGTATGACAACGATAACACTTGCCCACAGCATGACTAATGGCTTCTACCTTAACTAAATCTCCGGCTGCTTCTATATCTTTTACAATGAGCTTACGGCATTTTTCCTTGCTAACGCCAACATATGGTCCAGCAACATTAGTCATAACACCTTTATCATCAATGGCTTGTATAAATTCAAGCTTATGGGTTTGCCCTAATAGCCAGTCATTGTGGTCATGGCTTGGTGTAACCTTTAATGCTCCACTACCAAAATCTTTATCAACATATTTATCTGCAATAATTGGAACTTCGCGTTTAATGATGGGAACATATACTTTTTTTCCAATAAGATGTGCATAGCGCTCATCTTCTGGGTGCACACACACAGCAGAGTCACCTAAAATAGTTTCTGGGCGCGTGGTGGCTATGATAATGCTATCATCACTATCTGTTACATGATAGCGCACATACCATAAATTGCCCTGACTCTCTTCATGTTCTACTTCGTCATCAGCAAGGGCCGTGTGGCAGCGATTGCACCAATTAATAATATAATCACCTTTATAGATATATCCTTGATTATATAAATCTACAAAAACCTTACGCACAGCCTTTGATGGACCTTCATCCATAGTAAAACTAAGGCGTGACCAATCAACCGATGCACCAAGTTTACGAATTTGATCAAGAATACGATGTCCGTAATCTTCGCGCCACTCCCATACCTTATCAATAAAAGCTTCACGACCAAGATCATCACGTTTAATATCTTCAGTAGCTAGAGCGCGTTCAACTACATTTTGAGTGGCAATGCCAGCATGGTCTGTGCCCGGAATCCAGAGCACTTTTTTACCTTTTTGCCTTGCATGCCTGCATAAAACATCAATGAGGGTTATATTTAAAGCATGACCAATGTGCAACATTCCAGTCACATTAGGTGGTGGAATAACAATGGCATAGGGTTCTGCTTTAGCATCCATGTTAGGTGTAAAAGTTGAATTATTTTCCCAATGTTCACACCAGCGAGCTTCAACATCATGAGGCATATAGCCTTTGGGAAGAGCGTTTTCCGCCATCTTGACTTCTCCAAAAATAATGGGATAATGAGGTCGAGAGTATCGACCTATGAAACCAGTTATATATATATTATGGGACGCATCGCACATTTGGGGACTTATGGTCTTACACACAATACAAGCAATGCGCATTCCTTATACACTAATCTCCGCCAAAGACATAACCCACGGACTACTTTTACGCAAGCAACCTTCCATGCTTCTCGTACCAGGTGGTACAGCCAGTATTAAGTCTAAAGCCCTTGGTGCTAAAGGGCGCACGGCCATATGTGACTATGTGGCTGCCGGCGGAAATTATTTTGGATTTTGTGGTGGTGCAGGTCTTGGATTATCCGATAAAGAAGGTCTTGCCCTGTGCCCATGGAAACGTGCCAAATATTCTAACCGCATTTATCACTTGGTCTCTGGACATGTTATATCAAAACTATTACCACATAAACTTATACCCACAAGCTTAGAAACAAGTGCATCCTTACCGGTTTGGTGGCCTGGTTTTTTTGAGCCTGACTATGCAAAAGATGTTAATATTCTTGCAACATATATGCATCCTGATACAGACTTATGCCTTGCGGATATCCGCCTAGATACCCTACCTAAGCATATGCAAAAGCATTGGCAAGAGCTATATGGGGTCAATATTAGTGTTGATTTTTTACAAGATTATCCATGCATTATTAGTGGTGATTATGGCAAAGGGCATTATGTGCTTTCTTATGCACACCTTGAAACACCAGATTCTAAGACTGCCAATGCACTTATGGCAAATATCATACGTAGTTTAACTAAAATTGACGTCATAAATGATGCTAGTCCCAAGTGGGATTTAGAAAGCTTACCAAAACAACTTGAGCGTAATGAGCTTACCATGCCTTTATACGATGCATGTGCGCGTATAGCTGAGCTTATGGCTTTAGGCTGTGAACATCGTTTACTTTTTGTGCGTAATACATGGCTACATGGTTGGCGCATGGGTATACCGGGTGGAGCATTAAATAATTTGCACACTAGTCTTAAAGTTATTTTAAGCCTGCCCTTAAATGAATCGGCAAGTAAGTTTTGGCAAGCAAAGCGCGAACAGTTTTGCAAAAACATGCAAACATTTGGGCAAGCTGTTGAAGGTTATTTGCTTGCAGAACGTCTTGCAACTACCTTGGTAAATCAATTACCAGGAGTTATTAATAAACACATGCTTAGTGAACAAAGACAAATGCTTTTTGGAACACCCATGCATGCTGGTGGCTTGTATCAAGAAATCCTTGATGTGGCAGATGAGCTAATATTTCTATTAGAACAAAGTCATTTTCCTGACTAATAGTCACATTTGCAAATTAGCCCACTAAGTAGAGTTTTAAATCTTTTTCATATCACCCAAAGTATTGTCGGATTTCTGACAAAATCCTGCTATCCCCTCAAAATATCATGGTTGGCATCATCCTTGCTCATACGAAGTGAGCCTTTTTCATATTTGAATTTAAAACTTTTGCATAACATGCAGAGTTTTGATTTTTAGGAGGATAATATGTCCGTACAAAGCATGTTTTCAAACTCATCGTCCTTTATGGGCTATACAAGCGAAGGTAACCAAATACGTAAGCCCATAACGCCACCTACAACAGCGGCGGCAACGACGGCAACGACTAAAAGCAATGCATCACCCTTTGCTTCAATTTTTGCTGAGCATAGTAATTCTAGTGCCAACACTACTACTCTTGGTACCAATGAAGGTTTTAGCAAACAATTAATCATGCCCCCTGCTACACAAACTAATTCCAAAGAGATTGCCGCACGCGCCAATACCATTGCTAAAGTAGATTTGGACAAGCAACGAATGCAAGCTCTTGAGCAATTAGGGCAAAATATCAAAAGCAGTGATAGCCTTATAGATGTAGCAAGAAATGATGTGACCATGCGTAATTTGCGCTCAGCCATCGGTAGCTTTAACTTAAAAGCACCGGTTATGCCCATGGCGGACTCTATTAAAGCTGGTGCATTACAGCAAGCTCAGCGAAATATGCGCTTAGACACAAGTATAGCTAGTCAAGATCAAACAAAATCCATTGCACTTAATAAGACTCCGGCTGTTGAATCACCAGAGCTTGGTAAGCTTTCATCGCAATTTGAATCTGGTAAGGATGGCATTGCAGCCATTGGTTATGATCGTGTTGGTGGCACGTCATACGGTAAATATCAAATTGCTTCACGTGTAGGCAGTATGGATAAATTTTTAAATTTTCTTGATACATCTGCCCCAGATATAGCAGACAAATTACGTGACGCTGGTCCTGCCAATACTGGAGGGCGTAGGGGTGGCATGCCTAATGAATGGCGTAAAATAGCAGAAGAACAACCAGAGCGTTTTGAAGCATTACAAGATAAATTTATTTATGAAAGTCATTATAAACCAGCTCTTGATGCCATCTCTGCTCAAACCCCCATGAACGAAGATAGAATTTCTTCAGTCATGCAGGAAGTGCTTTGGAGTACAGCTGTACAGCATGGTCCCAATGGTGCTGCACGCATCTTTAACCGTGCTACAGCAAAAGCTGGCGACCATGAGGACAAGAATTACGATCAACGTGTTATAAATAATATTTATGCCATACGTGCTGAGCAATTTGGCTCATCCACTGAGGCTGTGCAAAATGCAGTGCGCAATAGAATGCATAGGGAAAAGAACCTAGCACTGAATATGTTGCGTGAAAATAATACCGGTGTTGCCTAAAATATTGATGGTTGGTTATGAATATTGTTATAATAAATCTAACGCGTTTTGGTGATTTATTACAATTACAGCCAGCCATCTTGGGTCTTGTAGCCAAGGGGCATAAGGTATGCCTCATATGTCTTGAAAATTTTATTTCGGCCACTCCTTTAATTGGAGGCCTAAGCCATGTTATTGCCCTGCCAGGGAGCAGTTTTTTGCATGGTTTAGATAATGATTGGCGTTTAGCTCTAAATACAGTAGAAAATCTTGTTTCAGATTTAGAACAACACTTCCCTGCTCAAATGGTTATCAACACCACATCTACTCTTGGTGCACGCCTATTAGCAAAACGTATAGCTACCAATGCCACATCCACATTACCAATTTTGGGTTTTGGACTTGATGACGATGGCTTTGGCATAAGTGGTGATATGTGGACCACTTTTTTAGAAGCTGCCAGTACCGAGCGTCTCACCTGCCCATTTAATTTAGTAGACATGTTTAGAGCTGTATGTGACGTAGCAAATATCCCTGCCCTATGGGGTTTAGAATCACCAAATACATTAATTAAAACACAAAGTTTACAGATAATAAGCAAAAATTTACCTAATGATACTAAGGGATTTGTAGCGTTCCAATTAGGGGCTAGCAATCAAAGACGCCAATGGCCTGTGGAATATTTTGCAAAGATTGGAGAGCACATTTGGAAAGATCACAAACTTTGCCCAGTTCTACTAGGTAGTAAAGCTGAAGAAAATCTTGGTGAAGCTTATGCCAAAGAGTGCCAAGACACTCCCTTTATAAATACCATTGGCAAAACAGATATCTTACACCTCGCAGGCATTTTAACTCATTGCAAATTATTAGTTACCAATGATACCGGCACTATGCATTTAGCAGCAGGTCTTAAAATTCCTAACTTGGCAATATTTCTGGCAACGGCCCAAGCTTGGGATACAGGACCATATATGCCTAATTGTTGCTGCCTTGAACCTGCTTTAGATTGTCATCCTTGCGCCTTTAACAAACCCTGTATCTATGGTGATAATAAGCAAGCATGCTTACATAGCATTTCCACATCGACGGTATACGCCCTAGTAGAGCACTTTTTAAACCATAACTCTTGGCCAAAACTACCCCAAAACGAAGCTAGAATTTGGCGTACCACCCAAGGGCATGAAGGCTTTGTATCGCTTGAAGGCTTATCTGGACATGAGGAAGAAGAGCGCAGTTATTGGTTATTGATGCAGCGTTATTTTTATCGTCGTATTCTTGACAACACAGCCCAGTTTTCTTGTAACATTCCAAGTAATAAGGGTTTATCCAGCCAAATGCGTCAAGATGCAGCTAACACCTTGAGTCAAGCCACAGATTTGCTACTGCTTTTAGAAAAACAAATCTACATTATGCAAAAATTACCCACCAGTCAAAATGGTGAACGTATCTTACTTAGCAATAACACATTACATAACGTCTTAAAAGAAAGTAAATACTTTAAAGTACTAGCGCAATTATGGACTACTTTTTCCCAAGAACAAGGCGGTGACCTAGATAGTTTTGTGAGCCTAGTGCAATCACTACGCGAAATATTACTGGAATGGAGACAAACCATAAAATAATGGCACAAAATTTGCTATCATTTAACCGTAGGTCAAAAAATATGCAAAAATTTCCCATGTGGAAGTACAGAAAAGTGCCGCAAGGCAAAGGTTTAATAACATTTTAGGAGGGATTTATGATTATTATCGACGGACGTGAAACTGAAATGCAAGTGGCAAACTTTAGCAATTTAGAAGAAATTCTTGTCAACTTGCTTGAAAATTCTAACTTAGAAAATCGCGTTGTTACTGATGTAATAGTAAACAAAGAGCAATTTTCAGAAATTTATCCACATCAGGCAGAAGACATTGACAGCGACTCCATTGAAAGTGTTGAAGTTCGCTCCATGCCTGTTGGTGAAATGGCAGTTAGCATTTCTCTTGAAATGTATAAAGTTACGCAAATGCTAAGCAGTGGCGCAAAAGAAGTAGCCCGTCTATTTCGCCAAGCTGACGATGCAGAAGCTTTGGAACTTTTCCAAGATTTACTCGATGTTACTCGTGATTTTATGGGCATGATCAATGCACTACGCGAAGAATTTAGCATAGCAAAAAGCATGGACTTTACCAATAACACTGAAACGCTGACCAATTTGTTGGCCGAAATGAGTGAAGTTTTGGAAAATGAAGACTGGGTATTATTAGCAGACTTGTTAGAATATGAATTTATTCCTGTATGTGACGCATGGACCAAGGTAATTCAAGTTCTACGTGACGATATCCGTCAAATCGTTCAACAATAAAACAGATTACTTTACTTGCCTAAGGAGGCAAAAATTATGCAAACAGCAGCAAATTATATTGATCAAGCCCTAGCACTCGGTGCACAAGAGTTACATGCCCTTGAAAATGGTGATGTAGATGGTGCCATGGAAATTGCTGGTCAACGTTCATGGGTATTATCCCAAGCATGGGAGGCTCGTATGGGTTGTGATGAAGCTGCTTACAAAGAACGCTTGCACAGAGTCTACGATATGCAGACATCATTAACACAACTGGCTCAAGAAAAGCGTGAGGAACTAAGACTTAGTCTTGTTAATTCACGCAAAGAAGAGCGCAGACTTGTAGGTTACCGTCAAGCCTTAACGCACGCAGTTTAACAGCATAAAAGATTAATTTAGTCAGAACCGCCCGTTAAACGGGCGGTTTGGTCGAGCCCTATAAGGGCTTTTTA
>CAYJKC010000021.1:0-33792 GCA_964370675.1 uncultured Desulfovibrionaceae bacterium | reverse complement strand
AACCCCGAACCAATTGATTAAGAGTCAACTGCTCTACCATTTGAGCTAATGGCCCACTCAACGGAATTTTTTATATGCTTTTAGGCTTAGGAAGTCAACTTTTTTACAACTTTTAAATTTATGTAGTATAATATTATGAAAAAAAACATTTCTTACTTTATCAGATTATTGATATGCATAAGTTTTTTGGGAATATTTTCTGCAAGTAATGCTTATACTGTTGAAAATTCGGCTGAATCTGGCATAGCTGTTAACATAGAATATGCTAAAAATAACAGTGAAGTATGGGCTGTTGTGTGGCTTGATATAGCCAATGAGTATTACACTTATGCTCCATCTGATAAAGTCGATGACAGCATACGCCCTGTTGTTTTATCTATCACAGGGGCAAGTGGTGCTTTACCAACACGTTATCCGCAGGGCATTGAACGGCGTGATTATTATGATGTTTCAAAGCTTATTTTATCATATTCAAGTAAAGTGCCTTTATTTGTGAACTTGGGTGATGCAAAAGCTAACACAGAATATAACGGAGTTCTTTCATTACTACTTTGCTCAACCAGCCGTTGCGTTCCGCATACGTTAGACATCAATTTAGATATACCAGAACACATTCCTGCTTTAAATGAGCAAAGCTACTTTAATGTATGGAAAAATTCTGTACTTAGAGATCTACAGTTACCTAAGGCATTGGGGCTTGGTACTATAGACACAGTGTCAAGTGAAGCGAGTAAAACCACCAACTATACATGGGCATTTGCGCCCCGTGTTTTTGCAGAGGAATTAGAGGTTACAGGGCTTGGTAAGGCGATTTTATTAGGTTTTTTATCAGGGATTATTCTTAATCTTATGCCTTGTGTCTTTCCTGTATTAACTCTCAAAGCTAGTTCGTTTTTACTGGCACGTCAGGAAATGCAAGATGATAATTTTGCAGATTTTCGTATACAAAATTTACTTTTTGCCGCAGGCATGTTGAGTTTATTTTTAATACTTGCATTATTTTTAGGTACAGCCGGTTTTATTTGGGGACAATTTTATCAAAACAATATGTTTGTGGCATTTATGGTTGTCTTAATCTTTAGTTTATCCTTATCTATGTTTGGGTTATTTACATTGCCAGTAATCGATCTAAAGGCGCAAAGTGTTAAGTCACCAAAAGCACAATCTTTTATAACAGGCATGGTTACAACGCTTTTAGCAACGCCATGTAGTGGACCACTTCTTGGTGGAGTGCTCAGCTGGGCTTTTACGCAACCTCTTAGTATCTTGGTCTTGGTTTTTGTGTCAGTAGGTACTGGCATGAGCACCCCCTATTTAATTTTAGCTTATAAGCCAAGCTTGGCTAAGTTTTTGCCTCGTCCTGGCGCTTGGATGGGCATTATTGAGCGTTTAGTAGCTTTTTTCCTTCTAGCTACTGCTTTATATTTATTTTCTATTTTGCCTGCAGATGTGCATGTGAATATGCTCATAGGTCTGCTTTTAGTGGCATTTGCAGCATGGCTGTGGGGTCATTTTGGTGGTCTTAGTGCACCGCGCATAAGGCGCCATGCATTAGGTTTAGGATTCTTGCTTTGCATGGCTTTAGTGGTATTTTATGGAACAAAATTACCTGAAGAAAATATAGAGTGGCACAACTTTGATGCAGCAACTTTTGAGGCAGATCTTGGCAAAGTGCCCATGTTAGTAGAATTTACTGCTGACTGGTGCCCTAATTGTAAGTTTGTAGAAAAAACGGTGCTTACGCCGGATTTTTTAGAAAAGATTAAAGAGCAATATAATCTCAAACTTATAAAGGTTGATATAACGCGCCCCCATGCAGAGGCTGAAAGCCTTTTGCAAGCTTTAGAAAGTAATAGCATACCTTTAACAGCCATTTTTACTAAGGGACTGCAAGCTTCATCTCCCATAGTGCTTAGAGATATATACACTCAAGAAATGTTGGGGCAGGCATTGGAGAAGGCTTTTTAAACAATTTTATTAAACTTTTAACTGCAAATTACTATGGGTCTTTTTAATACTTTACAAATATTTAAACTAGACTACAATGCCTCTCGTTGATTTTAATTATAAAAATATTTTTAGGAGTTTATATGCGCTTTACTTATTACATTCCTACACGTGTTATTGTAGGTGCTGGAACACTTAATGAGTTACATAAACAAGCTTTACCAGGTAAAAAAGCTTTGATTGTTATATCTAATGGTAAATCCATGCGTGCCAATGGTTATCTTGACCGTACCATAACCGAACTTGAAAAAGCTGGTGTTGCCCACGCCATATTTGATAAGGTGCAACCAAATCCCACAGCTGTGAATGTGGCTGATGGAGCAGCTTGCGCACGTGAAAATAAATGTGATTTTGTGCTTGGTCTTGGCGGTGGAAGCAGCCTTGATTGCGCTAAATCCATTGCCATTATGGCAACTAATGATGGTGAATATTGGGACTATATTCATGGTGGTAGTGGTAAGGGTAAGCCTGTATTAAAAGCACCTCTACCTATTGTTACCATTACAACAACTGCAGGTACCGGCACTGAGGCTGACCCTTGGACGGTTATTACTAAGGAAGACACCAAGGAAAAAATTGGCTTTGGTTACGATGCAACCTTTCCGGTGCTATCTATTGTAGACCCTGAGCTTATGTTATCTGTACCGCCTATGTTAACAGCTTATCAAGGTTTTGATGCATTATTCCATAGTACAGAAGGTTATTTTGGTAATACTGCAACCCCAATTAGTGATTTATACGCCCTGAAAGCTATAGAGCTTATAGGTAAATGGCTACCAGAGGCCATAAAAAATGGTGATAATATTACGGCACGTGAAAATGTTGCACTTGCCAATACTTTGTCTGGTATGGTTGAGTCTACATCTTCTTGTACTTCTGAGCATTCCTTAGAGCATGCTTTAAGTGCTTTTAATCCAGAATTGCCGCATGGTGCTGGTCTTATTAT
Source organism: uncultured Desulfovibrionaceae bacterium (assembly GCA_964370675.1). Lineage (GTDB taxonomy): Bacteria > Desulfobacterota > Desulfovibrionia > Desulfovibrionales > Desulfovibrionaceae > CAYJAD01. The sequence goes on along the minus strand of CAYJKC010000021.1, from coordinate 30,839 downwards.
GATAAGCCTTGCATATTATACTCATTTTGCATCTGTGCATGCATGTGATGAACGCATGATTAATATGGCTAAAGCTCTCGGCAAGAGTGATGCTACTAAGGCTATGGATTTTGTGGATGCCCTTGCAGACTTACAAAAGGCTTGCGGCGTGGCAGACTTAAAAATGTCTGATTATGGTTTTAGTGCCGAAAATGCACGTCAATATGCGCAAAATGCTCGAGAAACCATGGGAGGATTATTCAACTTTGACCCAACTCCCATATCTGAAGATGATTGCGTAAAAATATTACAAAACTCATTTAAATAAGACTATAAACTGCTTAGGTGCTTATTTTAGCGCCTAAGCAGTGATTTTTTATGACCACAATACAAGAAATATTGCTTCAAAAGCGCACTCATTTAGCGCACAGCGGCATGACCAGTCGTTGTCGCATTGCCTTGCAGTGCTTGCAAGAAGGGCGTAGCGCAGTTTTAATTGTGCGCAATAGAGAAGAATTTGCTGAAGCACGCGGTTTATTAACTCTTTTTAGCCCTGATCTATCTCAAAAAGTCTCTGCTGTTACTGCATTACGTTGGCAATCACCACTATTATTTTTACCGCCTGGAGCATTGCATGTTGGACTTGGGTCTGCTTGGTCTGATCGCATGGCAACATTTTATGCCTTGCAATATGCTAAGCCCACATGCCTTGTATTAACTATTGATAATCTTTTAGTTAAATATATGCCGAAGCAGTTTTTTGGTGAGCATGAGTTATGCTTAAATAAAGGGCATGAAATTTCACCAGATATGCTAATTGAGCAAGCGGTACAGTGGGGTTATGAAAGAGTACAAATGGTCACACGCCCCGGTGATTTATCCATGCGCGGAGATATATTAGATATATTTCCGCCCGGTTATGAAAAACCCATTCGACTTGAATTTTTTGGTGACTTATTAGAGGACATGCGCTTATTTGATCAATCTTCCCAGCGCTCACTTGAAAATATTAATGAGGTAATTATACTTCCTCCAACGCCCATTGCTGCAGGAAAAGCATGGCAAGACAAAGCCTTACAGCGTTGGGAGCGCATGAAAAATAAAGCATTACTTGATGAAAATTTCATCCATGACTTTAAGAAAAACTTAAAGCTTGGAGGGTGCAACTTACTTCCTGGTGTTTTTTATGATGCCAGCACTACCTTGGAAGAGTGGCTTACTAAGGATGCTTTATGGCTTTTACCAGGTCAACTTGATATTAAAGAAGATATAGAAAGTGCTGCCCGCACCATGGCAGAAAGTATTGAAAATGATGAAATGTCAGTCACTCAACCAGCACGCTTAGCTTTGCGTTCGGCAGAAAATGTTTTGTCTATGCTTGAAAATGCCAGCACAGTTTATGATGAACCACTTGTAATGGGTGGAGGAAATATTGAACAATCCATTGAATTAAAAGAAAGACAAATAAAAGATTTTAATACTTTATTTCCTTCTGTTGGTGCGCAAGATAGACCTTGGCAACATTTGGTGAGTGCCCTAAAAGAATGGCAAAGAAGCAAACGTCAAGTTATACTTTCATTTAGCGCTGAACGAAGTCGGGCAAAATTTCTTGCACTTGCTGAACAAGACGGTCTAGTACCACATTTACGGTATATGCCAGAAACACAAGGTTTGTATGCCTTGGTTGCACCTTGGCGTTCAGGGGTAGAGCTCTTATGGGATAATGTTATTATTTTAGGTGAAGATATAATTTATCCCAAGGCAGAAAAGCGAGCTAGAACCGCTGCTGGTGCTTTTCGTGGTTTAAGTAATTTTAATGATATAAATGTTGGTGATTTACTTGTTCATAGAGATTATGGCATTGCGCGTTATGCTGGTTTATATCATATGGACGTGGGGCAAGCTTCCAATGATTTCTTATTATTAGAATATTCTGGGGCTGATAAATTATATGTTCCAGCAGATCGTTTAGGATTAGTACAATTATTTAAGGGGGGTGACGTAGATCCTCCATTAGATAGGCTTGGCAGCACTAATTGGCATAGTAGTAAGGAAAAAGCTCGTAAAGCCATTGAACAAATTGCTGCCGATCTTGTGGAAATGTATGCTTTTAGGAAGGTTGCTAAGGGGTTTCGCTATAATGCTCCCGATGAATTATACGCAGAATTTGAAGCTACCTTTGGTTTTGAAGAAACTCCAGACCAAGCCAAAGCCATTCAAGATGTACTAGATGATATGGAAAAAGCCCAACCTATGGACAGGTTGGTTTGTGGTGATGTGGGCTTTGGCAAAACAGAAGTTGCTTTAAGAGCAGCTTTTCGAGCAGCAGCAGAAGGGCGGCAGGTGGCTTTGCTTTGCCCAACAACTGTTCTTGCAGAACAACATTTCCAGACTTTTAGGCAGAGACTTGCCGGGTTTCCTGTTAATGTGGGCTTGTTGAGCCGTTTTGTGAGTAAGAAAAAACAAAAAGAAAGCTTAGAAGCTGCTGCAAAGGGTCAACTTGACATATTAATTGGCACACATAGATTGTTGTCTAAAGATGTGCAATTGCCAAACTTAGGCTTGTTAATTCTTGATGAAGAACAGCGTTTTGGAGTAAGGCATAAAGAAAAACTTAAGTCCATGAAAAAAAATGTGGATGCTTTGACTCTTACCGCAACTCCCATTCCGCGCACCTTACAGCTCTCTATGTCTGGCATTCGTGATCTTTCCATCATTGAAACAGCACCGCCAGAACGTAAACCGGTTGAAACAGCTATTTTGCAGCGTGATGCCAGTATACTTAAACAAGTACTTGAAAGAGAAATAGCTCGCGAAGGACAAGTGTTTTGGGTGTATAATCGAGTGCAAGGGCTCGAACGTGCAGTGGAATATGTGCGCAAATTAGTGCCTACCGCACGCATTGGCATGGCCCACGGACAAATGGCAGAAAAGCAATTAGAGGAAACTATGCATGGTTTTTGGCATGGTGAACTTGACGTATTGGTTTGTACATCCATTGTAGAGTCCGGGCTTGATTTTCCACGTGCCAATACATTAATTGTAGATCAAGCACATATGTTTGGGCTTGGGCAATTATACCAACTTAGAGGGAGAGTGGGGCGCTCCAATAGACAAGCATACGCCTATTTTGTTATCCCAGAAGAACACAAACTTTCAGATGTGGCTCGTGAACGCATGCGCATAATTCTTGATTTGGATTATTTAGGGGCTGGCTTTCAAGTGGCTATGGAGGACTTGCGCTTGCGCGGGGCAGGTAATATACTTGGAGAAGTGCAATCTGGGCATATGACACGCCTTGGTTTAGAGTTATTTCTTGAAATGCTTGAACAAGCTGTTAGTCGTCTTAAAGGCACTGGGGTTGCTCAAGCTAACGAAGTAGAACTACATATTGGCATACCAGCACATATACCTGAAAGCTATGTGCAAGATGGGCGAGAAAGGTTACGCTATTATAAAGCATTAAGTTCTGCAGCAGATGGTGCTGCCCGTGAGGAAATTGCCCTAGGTATGCGTGATCGTTTTGGATCTTTTGGGACTGAGCTTGCTAATTTTTTAGCTGTACTTAACTTAAAACAAAAATTAAATTTACTTCTCGCCCAAAAAGCGGATATTTTTACTGATAAAATAACTGTACATTGGGAGAAAGATCAAGATAGTATTGATATAGCTAAGGTTATGTATTATATGTCTAAAAACCAAAATTTACGTTTATTACCTCCAGCAAGCCTTGAAGTAAAACTTGAAAAAAATGATCAAGCGTTGAACCAAAAGTTGGATAATATTGGCAGTTTATTAGAAAGTTTACAAGCAGATAGCCCAAAAGAACATTAAAAAATTTGGGGTATAAAATGTATTTTAAAAAAGATTTCTTTTTGATTATATTATTGGTGGTTATATAAACATTTTTAGAAAACAGGCTAAATATGACACATTTTAAGAAAATTTTTACTGTTTTTACAATTTTTTTGCTTGTGGGTTGTTATGAAAAACCCATGTCTGATAATGTAGTTGCATTGGTAAACGATAGACCTATCACATTAAACACTGTACGTTACTTAAATGAAATTGACCTAGTGCATTTGAATGAAAATGGTAAAACATCCTTTGCTAAAATTCGTAAGCAGTATGGTGTTATATTATCAAAAGTAATTCTTTATGAGATGGTTGTTCAAACACTTGAAAAATATAATATTGCCATAACTAATGAGCAAGTTAGTGCTTATGAAAATAATTTGCGCAATGCTTATCCGCCTGATGAATTTGAAAAATTTATTACAGAAAATGCTGTTGATATTGATGCATGGCGTATATTGTTACGCTATCAATTAACTATGGATGCATTTAAAGATTTTGTTTTATTAAAAAATTACGTTGCTCCTATTGATGAAGTGAAAAATTATTACATAAAGTATAAAAATAGCTTTAACATACCAAAATCTTATAATTTACAAGTAGCTATAAGTGAAGATAAAGCTGATTTAGCGAATATTATCAATTTAGAGGCACTAAAGCAAAAAACAGAGCTTGAGCAATATAGCCTAAATATACGAGAGCAATCTATAGAGCCATCTTGGCTTTCTGCCATTATGACTTTACAAGAACAAGAATGCACAGATATTTTAGAGCAAAATGATGTTTTTTCTCGCATCTGTTTAGTAAAAAAAGAAGATAGTCGTAATTTAAGTATTGCTGAAGCTTATGTATATATTGAGAAGAAACTTGCTGAAAAGCATTTAAGCCAATTATTTGATCAGTGGATTGAGCAAAACTTGCAGAAGTTTCAAATTCAAGTTTCTAAACATTTGTCACAAGAAATAATGTAATTAAGAGAAATAATAAATTAAAGTATTTCAGATTGTTTGAGAATTTAGCATAAAAATGCCATTGCATGTTTAAGAAAAAAAGATTAATGTCCCAATACTTTGGGTTAAATCATATTATAAAAAAAACTATACATTTCTATAGGAGTTTTGTTTTGAAAAGATTTATATTTTTAATTTGTTGTCTTATTTTTCCACTATTTGAAGCGCATGGAGCTACTGTTGGTAAGGTGGCAGCTGTTGTCAATGGCGAGATGATTTCTTCTTATGATGTGCAACAAACTGCCATACCAGAAATTAAAAAAAGAAATTTAGATCCCAAAAAGAAAGCAGATCAAGGTAAAATTCAGGAAATATATGATGATGTTTTAAATAATATGATTTTAGAAATTCTTATTATTAATGAAGCAAGAAGACAACAAATTGTTGCCACTGAGGCTGAAGTTGATGCTGAACTTACTCGCGCTATGCAAAAAAGTCGTATGTCTAAAGAAGCCTTTGAAAAGCAAATTAAGAAAGATGGTTTTACAGTAGAAGGTTTGCGTACACGCATACATAATACAATTTTACGCCAAAAGCTTATGGGTATGATGGTAGGTCGTAAAGTTGTATTAAGACCAGAAGAAGTGGAAGATTATTATAATACTCATCGCCATGAGATGAAAAATGATAAACAAACCGTTTTTGCATTATTGATTTATCCTGACTCCTCTGACGCACCTAAGTATGCAAGCCAAATTAAGAAAGACGGTAAAAAATTTGAACAAATTGTCCGTGAACTATCCATTGGTCCCAATAAAGAAAATGGTGGTTTAATAGGTGATATTCCTATGGATAAGATGGATCCAAGGCTAGCAAAAATTCTTAAAGGGTTGCAAGAGGGCGAAGCTACTCCAATCATAGTATTAAATGGCAAACGTGCTCAATTTAAGCTTGTGCAAAAAGCTGCTGCAGGCGGTCCAATGACCTTTGAACAAGCTAAACCAATTATTGAAAATATTTTAAGAGAACCCATGTTAAAAGAGCGTTTTGAAGAATACGTGGCACAATTACGCAAAAAAGCCATGATTGATATTCGTCAATAATGAATATGTATTATAAAAGAAGAGTATTATGGGTATGACATTTGAAGAATTGGGTAACATTCTGCGCACTGAGCGAGAAAAGCAAGCCCTTAGTATAGAAGATGTAGCTAATCGTTTAAAGATTAATGTGCGTGTCTTGCGTGCTTTAGAAGCTGCTGATAGTTCATCCTTGCCACATTGTGTTTATGTGCGTGGTTTTGTTATGTCTTATGCTAGGTTTCTTGAGCTTGATACCACAGAACTTATGACCGTGGCAGAACTTTATGACCCCAGCGAAGACCCTTCTACTAGGGAAACTCATTTTATTCAACCTCGTAATTCTATAGGCAAGGGTAGTATTATTTTTGTACTTTTGCTTTGTCTATGTTTAGCAGGTGGAGGCTTAGCTTGGGTTTATCGTGATGCGGATTTATTTTCTCAAATAAAAACCGATCACTTAACTACGGCACAACCTGCACCATCCGCAACAACTGCTAATAATAGTGCAAAATCAAACGATAAAGAAGAAGCAAACACTGCTATTGCGCCTAAAGAGCCAGAAAATAAAAAGCAAGAAGTAGCACAAGAAAAACCTGCCACACAATCTGCAACAGAGAGCAAAACTCAAGAGCAAGCAGCATCTGCTGTGGAAAATAAATCCCAAGAGCAAGCTTTACAAAATGAAGCAAGACAGGTTGAAGCCAATAAAAATGAAGAAAATAAGACCGAAGCTGCATCGGCTGAAGTTGAGCAAGATAAGATCACCCAAAATACCCCCAATGCCGCTAATACAAACACAGCGCAAGCCTTGGATGGTCCACATCGAGTAATCATTACAGCCGTTGCTGAATGCTGGGTGCATTCTATTGCCGATGATTCTGATACAAGACAATTTTCTCTACGCTCTGGCGATACCTTTGCCCTTACTTTTACTGATACTTTAACTCTTAAGCTTGGCAATGCAGGTGGGGTGCGTATTCGCTATAATGGGCAAGAAACACTTGTGCCTGGGCGAGATGGTGAAGTAAAGACTATCACTTTCCCATTGGCACAGTAGTTAAACCTTGGTGCTATGGAGTGGAATGATTCTGCCATTGTGCTACAGGTAGGGCGTTTTCGTGAAGCAGATATATGGCTTAAGCTTTTATCTCGCAATCGAGGGCTTGTAACAGTTTTTGCTTTTGGTGGCAGTCGCAGTAGGCATCGTTTTTGCGGCTGTCTTGATGTTTTAAATACCCTTTCTTGTCGTGTAAAAAGCTCACGTAATGGTCAGTTTTTATCCTTAGAAGAAGGGGTATTAATAAGGGGGCCGCAAAAGTTACGTCAAGATTGGTCACGCCTTGGTATGCTTATGAATTGCATACGCTTTTTAGAAGTTCTTGGTATAAGCCAAGATGCAACTAAAAAAGCATATGATATCATGCAGGATATGTTTACTTTTTTTGAAAACTTAGAAGCACCACATATGCTTTATCCTATACTTTTTCGTTTGCGTATGGCTTGTGAGCAGGGGTTTTCTCCAGCTTGGCATCAATGTAACTCTTGTGCCAAGCAATTGATGAGTGGCGATATTTATTTTCATATGGATGAAGGAACATCGCATTGCATGCAATGCGGAGGTAAAAACTCACCTTATACTTTGAAATTGCCAGAAAAAAGCCTGCTAACTTTACACAGAGTTGAGCAAAAATCTCCTCTGGATTGGAATGTAAACAATTTAAACTTTGATGAAAGACAAGCCTGCTTGAAGGCTATTGATGGTTTTGTGCAGTATCATCTTGGTATTGCATGGGATGATGGTCGCTTTCGTAGGGTTTAATTTTTAGCATATTATTAGGTTTCAACAAAGCTAGTTTACATCAATATGTGAAATTATAGCTGAAATGAATAAATCATTAACCATTAATACTTTTAAGGATATGCAATGCATTTTCAAGACATCATCCTAACATTACAAAACTTTTGGGCTAAACGTGGTTGCGTAATTGAACAGCCAAGTGGCGTTGAATGTGGAGCAGGAACATTTAACCCGCATACTTTTTTGCGAGTTATTGGACCAGAGCCATGGAATGTGGCTTATGTCGAGCCCTCACGTCGCCCCACTGATGGTCGTTATGGTGAAAATCCTAATCGTTTACAGAGATATTTTCAATATCAAGTAATTCTTAAACCATCGCCAGAAAATGTACAGGAATTATACCTTGAAAGCCTTGGCGCGCTTGGTTTAAATGCTGCAGAGCATGATATTCGCTTTGTAGAGGATGATTGGGAATCTCCAACTCTTGGAGCATGGGGTCTTGGTTGGGAAGTTTGGCTAAATGGCATGGAAGTTACTCAATTTACATATTTTCAACAAGTTGGCGGTCTTGACTTAAGCCCTGTTAGTGTAGAGCTAACCTATGGGCTTGAAAGATTGGCAATGTATTTACAAGGTGTTGAATCTGTATATGATTTAATGTGGAATGAACATGTTACTTATGGGCATATATATCATCAAAATGAAGTTGAGCAATCACGCTATAACTTTGAAGAAAGTAACGCCGAAATGCTCTTGCAATTTTTTAATGCTTGTGAAGCTGAATGTAAAAAATTAATTGAGCTTAACCTACCTTGGCCTGCTTATGACTATTGTCTAAAGTGCTCACATACCTTTAATTTGCTTGATGCTCGTGGGGCTATATCCATCACTGAGCGTACTGGATATATTGGTAGAGTGCGCCTTCTTGCTTCTGGTGTTGCTAAGCTTTATGCTCAACAACGTGAAGTCCTTGGATATCCAATGTTAAGATCTACATCAGCAAAATAGGTGAATGATATGGCTTTATTTGTTTTAGAAATTGGTAGTGAAGAATTGCCAGCTCGCTTTTTAGCCAGTCAGCAAGAAGAAATTTATAATAAATTTACAGAAGCTTTAACCGAACATGCCATTGCATATGGGAAAATTCAAGTTTTTAGCACCCCTAGGCGTGCAGTGTTGATTATTGAAGATGTAGTTGCCATACAGCAAGAAAAGGAAGAAACCATTTCTGGTCCACCGGTGCGCATAGCATATGATGCTGATCAAAATCCTACTAAGGCTTTAGAGGGGTTTTTGCGTACCAATGGTGTACAGCTTAAAGATGTATTTACTGTGGATACAGATAAAGGTGCATATATAGCTGTGCAAAAACGTGTGGGTGGCGCCAAAAGTTTAGATTTACTTACACAAATCTGCCCAGACATTATCATTAACTTGCATTTTCCTAAAAAAATGCGTTGGGGAGCGCATAGCTTACAATATGCGCGTCCATTGCGTTGGATTTTAGCTTTATTTGATAATGAGGTTGTGTCTTTTAATGTGGGACCAGTGCAATCTGGGCGTATTACCTGGGGGCATCGTATTCATGGTTTGCAAAATAATTCATCTATTGAAATCACTGTAGATACAGCAGAAAAATATCTTGATACTGTGCGTAAGCAAGGTGGGGTTGAGCCTGATGTTGCAAAAAGACGTCAAATTATTATTGATGAAGGCAATAAGCTTGCACAAGCATTAGGCGGCAAAATTTTATGGAAGGATAGTTTGCTTGATGAAGTACAAGGCCTTTGTGAGCATCCTGTTCCTATTATAGGTAATATTGATAAATCATTCCTTGAAGTTCCGCGCGAGGTGTTATTAACAAGCATGGAGAGCCATCAAAAAAGTTTTGGTCTTGAAGATGCTAATGGTCAATTATTACCACATTTTTTAACCATACTTAACATGACTCCACCCCATACAGACTTGGTGCAAAAGGGGTGGGAGCGTGTCTTGCGAGCACGGCTTGAAGATGCACGCTTTTTTTGGCGTAGCGATTTAGGCGAAGAATTAAATACATGGCTTGAGCGTTTAGACTCAGTTATATTTATTGGACCCATTGGCAGTATGGGTGATAAAACTAAACGCCTTGCCGAACTTTGCGCTTGGTTACAACCATCAAGTGCTGAACATGCCGCAAGGGCAGGTAGGCTTTCAAAGGCGGATCTTGTTTCAGGTATGGTAGGTGAATTTGATACATTACAAGGTATTATGGGTGGAATTTATGCTAGTAAAAAAGGTGAAGATCAAAATGTTTGCAAAGCATTAGCAGAGCAATATTTACCAGCTGGTCCTGATAGTCCAGTACCTTCAGCCTTGCTTGGAGCAACACTTTCCATGGCTGATAAGGCAGACACATTAGTAGGATGTTTTGGTCTTAGCATGATTCCTACTGGTACGGCAGATCCACATGGTCTTAGGCGTGCTGTCTTGGGCATAACGCGCTCTATACTTGAATTTGGTTTGCGTATTAATACCCAAGAATTATTTGCAAAATCCCTTTCTTTATATGGTGATAAAGCATGGAAATTAGAACCTAGCCAATGCTTAAGTAAGCTTGATGAATTTTTTGCTGCGCGTTTAAAAAATTATTGGCAAGGACAAGGTGCTGATACTATCTTAGTTGATGCTATAATTAATGCAGGTAGTAATGACGTATGGGCTGCAAAAAAGCGTTTAGAGGCATTAGAGCTATTTCAAAAAAATGAACGCTATACTGAAGCTGTGCAAACGTTTAAACGTGTTTCTAATATTGTGCGTAAACAAGGTGGAGAGCATGAGTTAAATGGTCAATATCAAACTAATTTATTACAAGAAGATGCTGAAAAAACTTTAGCCAATGCTCTTGATAAAGCTCTTCCTAACTTTGATGAACTTTGGCAAAATGATGATTTTAATGCCATACCCAACTTATTATTAGATATCCGCTCTGCTGTAGATGGTTTTTTTAATGATGTTATGGTTATGTGCGATGATAAAGAGCTACGCATTAATAGACTAAATATGCTTAAAGCTCTTATGGATAGAATGAGTAAATTTGCAGATTTTTCTGCTTTGCAAATATAAAATGAAAAAAAATATTGACAAGAATATGAAAAGAGGATATTCACTCTCGTTCGTTAATATTGTAAAAAATACTGAAATCTTGTTTTAGGTTTGAGTACATTATATTTCAACTAATATCTGGAGGAAAATGTGGCTAACCATAAGTCTGCCATCAAGCGTCACAAGCAAAGTCTTGTTCGTGCTGAGCGTAATCGTGCTGTTCGTAGTCGTGTAAAAAATGTTGTTAAACAAGTTCGTGCGGCTGTTCAAAGTAATGACAAAGAAGCTGCCTCTAAAGCTCTTGTGCTTGCCACATCTGTTTTAGATAAAGCATCTACTAAGGGTGCTATGCATTGGAAAAAGGCTGCTCGCAAAATTTCTCGCTTAGCCGTTGCTGTTAATAAAATTGGCACCGAACAATAATATTTATTATTAATAATGATAAAAAAAACCCGCCTAGAGCGGGTTTTTTTAGTCGTGTTGACAAAGTCAGCACGATCAAAAATTAACTATAGGAGCAGCTTTGCTGCTTCGTTATGTAGTTAATTTTTGTGCCTTACCACCAAGACAGTTATGCTGTCTTAGGTGGCACAAACGCCTGAAAGGGTTTGTCATTAGTATAAAATCGCCGCCTAGAGCGGGTTTTTTTAGTCGTGTTGACAAAGTCAGCACGATCAAAAATTAACTATAGGAGCAGCTTTGCTGCTTCGTTATGTAGTTAATTTTTGTGCCTTACCACCAAGACAGTTATGCTGTCTTAGGTGGCACAAACGCCTGAAAGGGGTTTGTCATTAGTATAAAATCGCCGCCTAGAGCGGGTTTTTTTGCGTTTTATATGTTTTGCTGAATTTGTATTATGCTGGGCATTTTGAAATGGATCTTGATACAAATTCTATAGCTTCATCATAAAGATTTTCATCCGCATAAGGTGTTAAAACCCTAGTTCTATTTACGCCAACCATGAGTGATATAATCACTTGCACTGTACTTTTGCAATCTATGGAGCGAATGCTTCCATCTTCAATGCCGCGACACAAATGCCTTTCAAGCTCGTTATAAACCTCTTGAAATCTTTGTGTCATAAGCACATGGTCTGTTTTAGTTTTCATATCACTATAGGGTGAACAGCGAACTAAGACCAACCAATTAGAGTTTTTGTCTATAGAAAAATCTAAATACGCTTTGCAAAAATTCATAACTGAATCATAGCCAGTATCACCCTTGGCAGTTGCTTCTCGTAGGGCGTGCAAAAAATTATCAAGCACGTCCAGTGCAGCGGCTAAAAAAAGCTTTTCTTTATTGCCATAGTGATGAGTTAAAAGTCCAAGAGCAACACCTGCGCGCTCCGAAATTTTTTTAAATGTGGTTTCCACATAACCGTATTCACCAAAAAGCTCTTTGGCTGCTAGAAGAAGGGCATCTTTTTTTGTTTGTTGCATATTCATTCCATCAATCTTTATTTTCATCATGGATTTTTAGACATTTTAGACGTAAAAGTCAATAAATTATGCGTCATTTAGCTTGGTGTTAATGGTAAGAAAGAGCATAAAAATAGCCATTATTAGTCCAAAGCTAAATACAATGGTAAAATCTCCCCATAAAAAGAGCATTCCACATACAAATGGTGCAAAACTTTGAGCTAAGCGTAGCATAACCCCATTAACTGCCATGAGTATGCCTCTTTTATGACTTGGAGCAAGGGCGCTTAAAGAATTCATAATGGTGGGGTAGCATAAACCTTGTCCTAAGCCATAGAAAAATATTGGTATTGTTAAAAACCATATATTAAATGAACTTGGCCAAAAAATTAAAGAAAGCATGCACAACATAAAGAAAAAACATCCAAGGTAAATTGTGTTTTTAGTGTGAAGAATTTTATTTAATGAGGTAATAAATAAAGTTGCACAGGCAGTACCAACTGATGATATGGCAAATAAAAGCCCGATTTGTGAAGGAGAAGCTGTGTAATGGGTATTACTAAAAAGTGGGAAATATGTAATCATAGGACCATATAGAATACAAAATGCGCAAAAAGTTAAAGCAAAATATATAATGGCATTTTTTTGTAAAATATATGTTTTTGCTTCATTTGCATAGGTTTTCATACAGCTTTGTTGCGATAGCTTGGGTAGTTTAGTCATATATCCAATGGCAGCGACGGGTAAGGCAAGTAATGAAAGACGCATGGACCATTGCCAGCCTATTTCGCCCAATATACCACCAAGTGCTGGAAAAATTGCTGCACCAAGACTTAAAACCGTGGCAGCCTTGCTCATGACCTTCAAACGCTTTGTATCATCGCAAAATAGGTCACCAATAATGGTGCTATATAACACGCCTAAACAAGCTGCTCCACAACCTTGTAGCACTCTCCAAAAAATAAAAAATTCAATTTGTTTGGTAAATGATGCCATAAATCCGGCTAAAGCAAACAAAACAAGACAGGGTATAAGCACAGCTTTGCGCCCATACCTGTCAGCAAGAACTCCTCCCACTGGTGCCAAAAAAATTCCTGGCAGTGTGAAAGAATATATAAATAGACCAAGGTGTACTTCGCTAATATTTAAGTTTTTTGCTAGTGCAGGGAGCACCGGCAAAATGCTAGATACACCCATAACTGTGATTAAGGCTGTGCCATAGATTAATATATTGCGGCAAACTTGTTGATTCAAGCCTAACGTCCTTTGCGATGACGGCTTTCTTTAGCGTAGTTTCCTAATGTTATAAGACGCCTATCTACTAAATCGTATAGGCTGTTTGTAGTAAATGTATCGTTCTTTCTTTTTTTACCAACCGGCATGTTCATAAGTAGTTCAAGAGCTTCATCAATATGTTTAACCGCATATATGGCAAACTTTCCATCATTTACAGCTTCAATAATTTTAGGAGGTAGCATTAAGTGTTCAACATTATCATAAGGAATAATTACACCTTGCGTACCAGTTAGACCATGGCGCGCGCAAACTTTAAAAAATCCTTCAATTTTACGAGTTACACCGCCCACTGCCATAATTTGACCTGACTGACTTAAGGCACCTGTAAAGGCTAAATCTAGCCGCACAGGAACTTCAGCAATGGCTGAGAGCAATGCCACAAGTTCAGCTCCAGAAGCGGAATCTCCTTCAATGCCAGCATAGCTTTGCTCAAAATAGAGGCTTCCGGTTAAAACAATGGGTCTGCGTCTTGCAAATAGTGACACCAAATAGCTTTTTAATATCATCATTGCCTTGGTATGAATTGGACCACCAAGTTCAGCCTCACGCTCAAGATCAATAATTCCACCATGTCCAACGCCCACAGTGCAAGAAATTTGATGGGGTAGACCAAATTCAAAATCTCCGTGCCAGCTAACAGAAAGACCATTTACTTGCCCTATGGCATGACCTGAGGTGCGTACTTTAATAAACTCTCGGTCATATTCTTCCATAAAAATTTCTTCTACTAAATTAGCACGATAAATTTTATTAACTAGGGCATCTTCTAACACTTTGTCATTGACAATTTGTTGCTCATCTTGTTTTGCAAGGGCTGAAGCTTCAATCATTATTTCACGTAACAATGGAAATTTAAGACTCAATTTTCGCTGATCTTCAATAAGGCGAGAGCCATATTCAATCATCCATAAAAGCCCACTTCTATCAAAAGTAAGCAAGTCATCATCTTCTATAATACGTTTAATTCTATATAAATACGACTTAATACTTAAAGCATTCCTTTCAGTTTGTTCAGAAAGATGAGCTTTAATTTTAAATAATTTTCCAAAGCGTTCATCGCCATTAAGTAGCGTTTCATAAAGAGCTTCATTGCCAATAAGAATAATTTTAATATGCAGTTTAATGGGTTCTGGCTCAATGCCCTTGGTGCGTATGGCGCTGTCATGCCCATCTCCTACATCTTCAATACGCGCAAAGCCTGTGCGTAAAGCTCGCAAAAGACCTTCCCACGCTTGAAAATGTTGCAAAATATCTTCAACCCTTAGCAATAAATATCCACCATTAGCTTTATGCAGCGAACCAGACTTGATAAGTTTAAAATCGGTAATTAATGTACCCATTTCTGACTCACGCTCAATACAACCAAGTAAATTTGCCGCAGTTGGATTATCCTCCAATATAACAGGAGCACCCTTAGTATTAGCATTATCTACAAAAATATTAACGTCATAACGAGATATATCTGCTTCATGACCTTGGTTTAGACTTTCAATTATTGGGCTAGGGGGCATTTGCCCAGAAAAGGATTCCTTAGAAATAAAGTGATCTATATTATCAAGTATATTATCCCATAGCAATTCAAAGTAATTCTTTAGTGTTTCATGGGGATATTGACGCAAACACTGCTTTTGAATGGGGCTTAAAATGTCATTAAGTGTTTTTTGAGTTATTTGGCGTTCTAGGTCTTTTTCTTCCTCTCTAAACTCTTGTTCCGCGCGGGATAATCTGCGCATTAACCCACCCATATTATGTAGTAATGTATCTGCTTTGCGTTTGAAGTTTTGGCGAATATCTGGATCTAAATTTTCAAACTCATCTTCACTTAGTCTTTTACCTTTTACCAATGGATAAAGAGTTATGCTGCCATGATCATCCATATCAAGATGAAAGCCCTTAGACTTGGCAAAACTATCCATTTTTTTAAGTAATTTTGATTTCGCCTCTTGGAAAACTTCAACTATTTTAGATCGACGAGTTATAAATAAATCTGCTTCAAAGCGGCGCGGTAATTCTTTACGAATTTTTTGCATAACTTCATGCAGGGTTTTTTTTAGTTTTCGTCCATGCCCAGCAGGTAGCTCTACTAGAATTGGTTTATCAGCATCTGAAAAATTATTTAAATAAATTAAATCTGAAGGGCTTTGAGCTTTTTTTGCATGAGGGGTAAGAAACTCACGCACAAGGTAAGAGCGCCCAAGGTGTGAACCGCCGGAAAGATACACATTATAACCTTCCTTATTAATGCGTAAGGCAAGTTCTAAGGCTTGAAGTGCTCGTGGTTGAAGCATATGCTTCATACTATTACGAGCAGATGGTTGCGGTATTTTTGTGCTATCATCCCAAGTAATTTGTTTGGTATGAGCATTGATACATAGTTTTTGCGATGGTAATGCTTTAATAGTTGGCATAACTACTCTTTAAGCCTTAGAATATAGTTTCTCTAAAATTTTAGCAGCCCCCATTTCCAATAGATCTGTGGCAAGCCTAGCGCCCATTTGTTTAGCTTCTGTGGCTGAATCTACTATGTGTTTTTTTAAGATATTTTTACCATCAACTTCTGCCACAAGACCGGTTAGACTTATTTGGTCTTGTTTATCAAGTGTGGCATATCCCGCAATAGGTACTTGGCATCCACCTTCTAATGTGGCAAGAAAAGCACGCTCAGCTTCAACACAAACTCTTGTGGGTCTATGTTCTAAAAATGCCAAAGCATCAATTACATCTTGGCGATCGCTTTTACATTCTATGCCAAGGGCACCTTGACCCACGGCTGGAATAAAAATTTGGGTTGCTAAATTATGCATATATGGAGCAGTTAAGCCAAGTCTCTTAACCCCTGCTGCTGCTAGAATAATGGCATCATATTGTCCTTCCATTAATTTGCGCATACGAGTGTCTACGTTACCCCGTAGGGCTGAGATTCGTAAATCTGGTCTTAGGGCTAAGAGTTGGGATTGACGACGTAATGAGCTTGTTCCAACATGTGCTCCTTGAGGTAGAGCATCAACATTAGCATAATGAGCTGACAAAAGCACATCTTGAGTAATTTCACGTTCAGGAATACAAGCTAAAATTAGTCCTTCTGGTAAAAACATGGGTACATCTTTCATACTATGTACGGCTAAATCTGCTTTCCCTTGGAGTAGGGCATCTTCAATTTCTTTAACAAAAAGACCTTTGCCGCCCACTTTGGCAAGGGGAACATCTAATATGATATCACCCTTGGTTTTGATGCGTAAAAGTTCTACATGAAGACCTGCATGTTCTTGCTCAAGACAGGCTTTGATGTGCTCTGCTTGCCAAAGGGCCAATTGACTGCCACGTGTGGCTATAATTAATTTTTTCAAGCTATTACCTTTTTGTTAACAGTTTGCACAATTTCCACCACTACAACCGCTACACTTACTTTTAGGCGTACTTGCTCCTACAACTGGCTCGCCGCCTTGTCCTGAGTGTAAACAAGGACGTGACATAAGTTTTTGAGCATTAGCTGCACCGCACTTAGGGCAGGTTGGTGTATCAGATCCAAATACTAATTCTTCAAATTCATAATGACACTTTTCACAAAAAAATTCATATATGGGCATTTTTACTCCAGATGTTCCATAAAAAACTATAATTCCAATTCTTTGGCATTTTCAAAAAGATAGTAATCAATTAAGCGGCATAAAAGGTGTTCAATGGATAGATGAACTTCTTGCACTACAGGAGTTGATGGATGAGGAACAGCAAGCAAAATATCGCTTAATTCAGCTAATTTGCCCCCACTACCCATAATACCCATAGTTGTAATATTCATACTTCTTGCTACATTAAAAGCTTGGATTACATTTTGGCTATTGCCAGAGGTGGAGATACCAATGAGTATATCCCCACTTTTCCCAAGTGCTCGAACTTGCTTAGAAAAAACATGTTCAAAGCCAAAATCATTACCAATGGCAGTCAAAATTGATGTATCTGTTGAAAGAGCTATAGCAGGTAGAGGAGGTCTATCAAACAAAAAGCGGTTCACAAGCTCACCTGCTATATGTTGTGCGTCAGCAGCACTGCCTCCATTGCCACAAATTAGGACCTTATTACCACGAGCATAAGCCATAGCTATGGTTTTTGCAGCAAGGATAACATTGTTTGTTTGAGCTGCAAAAAATTTAGTGCGTAACTCTGCCACTTGATTAACATGCTCGGTGACAATTTGCTCTGCTGTGAGTAATTCTCTGTTTTTTGATGTATTGTTCATAGTGTATGTTTTTTATAAATTAATTTTTAATAAATTTAATAATGCCTGCATTGCATATATACTAAAGTGTGAATACTTACAAGAATTGTCTTGTTTATAAAAATGACTTGTAGTTAATCTATTGTTACGATAAGTTATACCCATGAAAGCATCTAATTCTATTAAACATGTTTTACTCGTTGTGAAATTTGGTAATGATAGAGCTACTAAACTTGTAGGACAAATCTCAAAGTGGTTACAAGAGCGACAACATAGAGTGTCTATCTGCACTGATATATCTAAAATATCAGTGCATCTTAATGATTTACCTGACATAGTTTTTGTGCTTGGCGGTGATGGAACTATGCTTGGAGTAGCTAGGGCTTTTGTAAACTCACCTGTGCCATTAACAGCTATAAATCTTGGCAGAGTTGGATTTTTAGCTGAACTTGAGGCAGATAATTGGCAAGAAGGTGTTGAAGCTATAATTAATGATAGATGCACTATTATGCAACGCATGGCTCTTGGTTGGCACATTATTCGTGATGATAAAATCATTAAAAGTGGGCATGCCATTAATGACGTTGTCATTAGTCGCGGAGCATTATCGCGCGTAGTATCATTTGATGTAAGTGTTGAAACAGAAATCATCAGTAGTGTGCGTGCTGATGGTATTATTTTATCTTCGCCTGTTGGTACGACTGGTTATGCTGTGTCTGCTGGTGGACCATTGGTACATCCTGCCAATAATGTATTACTAGTAACAGCAATTTGTCCTTATTTATGTAACTTTCCAGCCATGGTTTTACCACCCTCTATGCCCATAAAAATTATTTTAAAACAATGCTCTACAGAAACATTTGCCACCATTGATGGACAAGAGAACTTTAATTTAGTAGCCAATGATGTCGTGGAAGTGTTTTGTATACCTAACACTGTGCTTTTTGCTCGTATAGATAAAGATATGTACTTTACCCCACTTCGTAAGCGAGGTTTTATTCAATAGGAGGACTTATGCGCAAGAGTGTAATGAATATTAAAAATAATCATGACATACGCCTTGGTAAGGATATTTACTTTGATGCTTGGTTATATAATTTTATGATTGATAATAACATTGCCTATCAAATGAACCCTAAAATTATTGCCAGTAAGGAGCAAATTTCTTTTATGGTAGCACTGGAAGAAGATGAAGTATATATTCCTTGCTCAGATGAAACCTTTCAACATTTAATGAATACTGACTGCAGCAAGGCTTTACTTGCGCAATATTCTAGGGCTTGGCGTTTAGTTATGCGTACTGTGCGAAGCTTTGAGCAAAATAGACAAAAACGCCAAAAAACTATTGCAACCTGTCGTTATCGCTTTAAACAATATATTAAAAATCATAGCGCAACTCCTGCTAGAGTTATGAAGCGTATGAGCTCACTGGTGGCAGCCCTAAGTGGTGTGGATGACCCTTGGCTTCATCTTAGACGTGATGCCAATAAAAAACACCATGAATTTATACAGTCACCTGAAATGCAACGTGCTTTATATGCTGAACCTAAAACTCCATTTAATGGTGATATTAGTCAAGTTCGCAATAATTTAAATGAGCTTGAGCTTGCAAGGCTTATGTATATTTCTGCCATGTCTTATAGTATTGCTAAAGCCCCACCTTCACCCTTAGAGTGGCAAAAGAATTTTGAAGCAGCACAACCTAAAATAAAAGAATTTTTGACCCTTCTTGGCAATGAAGGCGAAAGCATAAAAACCATACTTTTTTTATCTGATACTGTGGGTGGGCTTACTTTTGATATGCTATTATTAAAAAGGTTGTTGCGCATGGGGCATAGAATTATAGTAGCTGTAAAAAGTGGCTTTTACTTTTATAGTCCCACCATACAAGATATTGATGATGACCCAACATTAAAACTTACCCTTGGTGATTGCGCTGTTATTCATAATACAGAAATAAGTAAGAATGAACTTTTGAGTGTACTAAAGCAATCTCCCTTAGCCATTATTCATGATGGCACTAGAGAACGTTTGAATTTATATAGGGTAAATGTAACTTTTGCCAGAGCATGGAAAGAAGCTGATATTATTCTTGCCAATGGCTGGCGCAATGCCAATGTTTTAGTGGGTAGTAGTCAGATATTTACCCGCGATATTTTTTGTTATTGGGAAGACCAAAACGGGCAATATCAAACCAAAGCCAAGGCAAGGGCAGCTCACATTAGAAAGCTTAGTGAATCATACATTAATAAACGTGCTGATGATATTATTGAAAGCATGCGCGAAGCTCATAAGGCTCACAAAACTATAGTTTTTTACAGTTGTATCATTGGCAGCATTCCGGGTCAAGAATCTACAGCTATTAGTTTGGTGCGAGCTCATGTGGATTATTTACGCCAGAAAAATGATGATACTTTCTTTGTTAATCCTGCTGAACAATCCCCCGATGGTATGGATGGCGACGACCTTATGTATATGTGGGAAAAGGTTCAAAGAAGTGGCTATATAAATATCTGGCGTTTTCAGACCGTTCAGGATATAGAGTTTAGCTTTGATTTGCTAGGTCGTAAAGTTTCACCAGCATGGGTGGGTAAGGATGCTACATTTTCTACAGGTTGTACCAAGGAAATGCACATTGCTATTGATGTGCAAAAAAGGCATCCAGAAATGCAAATTATTGGTCCTGATAAAGAAAAATTCTTCCGCCGAAGTTCTTATGGGGTAGGAAAGTTTTTCGATGAGCGTATTAGTTGATTATTAAAACAAGTATTATGGAGTGTTAAATGGCACAATATGAAGCTGTCATAGGTCTTGAGGTTCATGTACAACTTGCAACTGCATCAAAGCTTTTTTGTGCATGTTCTACAACATTTGGCCAAAGTCCTAATAGCAATGTATGCGAAGTTTGCTCCGGCATGCCCGGTTCTCTGCCTGTTCTTAATGCTCGCGCTGTGGAATATGCGGCTAAAGCAGGGTTAGCTACTGGTTGTACTGTGCATCTCTCTTCAATTTTTGCTCGCAAAAACTATTTTTACCCCGATTTACCCATGGGTTATCAGATATCACAATTTGATAAACCCATTTGTGAGCATGGTGCGCTAGATATTAACACAGATAGTGGTAAAAAAACTATTGGTATCACACGTATTCATCTTGAAAATGATGCTGGCAAAAATATTCATGATAGCCATGAAAATGCAAGCTTTGTAGATTTGAATCGTGCCGGAACTCCTTTAGTTGAAATTGTATCTGAACCAGATATGCGTAGCGCACAAGAAGCTGTGGCTTATCTTAAAAGCTTACATGCCATCGTAACTACATTAGGTATAAGTGATGGCAATATGGAAGAAGGCTCCTTTAGATGCGATGCCAATGTGTCACTACATAAGCCTGGCACACCATTTGGAACACGCACTGAACTTAAAAATCTTAATTCTTTTAGGAATGTTCAAAAAGCCATTGAATATGAAATTGGGCGTCAGCAAGATTTACTTGATGATGGTGAAGACATTATTCAAGAAACCAGACTATATGATAGTGTAAAAAATATTACAAAATCTATGCGTAGTAAGGAAGAAGCGCATGACTATCGCTATTTCCCAGATCCAGATTTGTTACCCATTGTTATAGATGCTAATGAATTGCAAAATTGGAAACTTAGCTTACCAGAACTACCTAAAGCAAGGGTTGAACGATTTGTCAATGATTTTGCTTTAAGCTTGGTTGATGCCGAAACCCTTTGTAGTGAAAAGGCATTAGCAGATTTTTTTGAACAAGCTTTAACTTTTGCCCCTAACATTAAAGCTAATAAGGTGGCAAACCTTGTGCTTGGACCACTTTTGCGTGAGCTAAATGCTGGAGAAAAATCCCTTAAAGACGTTGCCATGACTCCAAAGGCTCTTGGAGAACTAGCACGTATTATAGATGAAGGGCTTATTAGTGCCAAAATTGCCAATGATAGCTTTGCTGAGCTCTTTGCAAGCGGTGCTATGCCTGAGGCATGGGTTAAGGAAAAAGGCTTAGTGCAAATTTCTGATACATCTGCATTAGAAGCGGCAGTGGATGAAATTATTGCTGCTAACCCAAGTGAAGTAGAGGCTTATAGAGGTGGTAAAACTAAGCTTATATCCTTCTTTGTGGGGCAAGTTATGCGCTCCACAAAGGGCAAGGCTAATCCAGCATTGGTTAATGAATTATTGGCAAAGAAATTAACTTAGCCAATGATTTTTATTAATTTATGGAGCTATACAAGGCTATTAATGCCCGTCATGCTACTTAAACTACCACTTGAGTAACTTGAAAATGATGATGTTCCACTTGCTGCCCACCAAGTGGACATACTTTCCATTTCAATGCGTTTACGCATTTCTGTTGGGTCAATTTGCATGGCTTTTCTTGCCGCATCAAGTCCAGCTAGGGAATCAATTTGTAAATATGTTTTGCCAAGATTTTCATCAGCATCAAGTAAAGCTTGAACTAATGGCGCATCTGGATGAGAACTATTTACAATGACACGACCATCTTCAACAGAAAGCCTAAAGTCTATGTCTTGATCAATGCCATGAGATGCTAGTCCAAGCTTAAAGTCATGCCCAACGGAATTATTAGTTAAGAATTTTTGTATTTCTAAATCTGTATCTTCAAGTGGAGCATTAACCGTGATATTCCCTGTTTGGTCAATTTCTAAGTTAATATCTTCATAATTAGTAATTTCTTTTGCTTCAAGTACGCTTTTAATCTCATTAGCTAATTCTGGGTTTGCATCAATATATGCTTGTAGCTCTTCATCTTCAGAAGTTAAAGTACCATTGTTATACTTTAACTTAACACCATCTTCTATATTAATTTCTTTTTCTTCAAGATTTTTAATTAAATCTTCACCAAGTATGGTATTATTCAAAAAAGCACTTTCTAAACTAGAATTGCTAGAAGATGTTAATGATATGGTGCCAACACCACTTACATTAAATTTAATAGTGCCATCAACATTAATGCCATTTTCTTCCATACTTTTTAATAAATCTGTACCTATGCTTGGGTTTGCGTCAAAATAGCTTTGAATTTTGCTTTTATCAGCATGGGCAGTATCAACGATAATTTTTCCCGCTGTATCAAGGCTAACGCTAAATGATGCATTACTATCTATACCAGTTGAAGCTATGCGCGCTTGTAATTCTTTAGCAAAATCATCCTCAAGCTCTTGTTTGTACTTATCTACTTGATTAAATGTTACGCGCTCATTGCTGCCAACTCCCATAGAATCCATAGAATATTGAATAAGCTCTATCATGGAGGATACGGTACTAGCCCCATCAAAACTATAAGCATTACTAGCTGTAGAGGTAGCATTTGTATTAGTGGTAGTTGATTGTAATTGTTGATTATTCCATTGATATGAATATGTTGAATAGCCACTACCTATGCTAGAAATACTCATAAAAACCTCCGTAAATTAGGCAAAAATTACCACTTTTTAAATGATTATATTATCTAAAACACCAAATGCAAGAAATGCACCACTAAGAAATTATAAAGCTATAGACAGAAAGTATAAAATGAGATACTTGTTCATGATGTCAAAGAGCACCGTACTTTTTGAAACTGTTGAGTTTGATGACCCAAGCCTTGCTAACGCTTTATTTGGTCCCCATAATGCCCATTTGGAAGTTTTAGCTTTAGCTAGTGGAGCTAATATTGTTTCGCGAGGGGCAAGTGTTATAGTAAAAACCACAGACCAACATGTTTTACAACGTTTATGCAATTTATTTGTGCAACTTTATGAGCATGTTAGGCAGGGGCAAAGCTTAAGCGGACAAGATGTATCACGTGCTTATTCTATGCTTGAAACCGAGCCAAAACTAAATATTAGCCATGTTTATAAAGATACAGTTTTTGTAGCTGCTCCTAAAAAAACAATTACGGCAAGAAATTTAGCTCAAAAAGACTATTACGAAGCCTTATTCCATAAAGAAATGGTTTTTGCATTGGGTCCGGCTGGCACTGGCAAAACCTATCTTGCAGTGGCTATGGCTATAAATATGCTTAATAAACATAGGATTAAAAAAATAATTCTCACTCGCCCTGCTGTAGAAGCTGGAGAGCGTTTAGGCTTTTTACCAGGTGATTTGGCAGACAAAGTAAACCCATACTTACGCCCTCTTTATGATGCTCTTTATGATATGTTGCCACCAGCTAAGGTGGCTTCTATGCTTGAAACTAACATTATTGAAATAGCACCCTTAGCTTTTATGCGTGGTCGAACATTAAATGATGCCTTTATTATTTTGGACGAAGCCCAAAATACCACTCACGAACAAATGAAAATGTTTTTAACGCGCCTTGGCTTTGGCTCAAGAGCAGTAATTACAGGTGATATAACTCAAATTGATCTTCCGGCACAATGGGGTGATACTGGTCCGCAGTCACGCTCAGGTCTAGTGCACGCCATTCATATTTTACGCCAAGTAAAGGGCATAGCTTTTCACACTTTTTGCGAAAAAGACGTGGTGCGCCATCCCTTGGTAGGATCTATTGTGGCTGCATATGATAATGCGCAAGAAGATTTAGGATAAAATATATGGCACATACCATAAGACAAAAAGAAAACTCTATTAAATCCTTATTAAATACCTTGTATTCACGCCACCATTGCGGATATGGCTTAGCAATATTACTCATAACATTGTTAGGCGTATCCATCTTAGCTGGGGTCAACTTTGATAATCGCCCAAGCATTTATGTTGCGGGTAGCATTGCAGAATCAGATGTGGTGGCACATCGTAATCTCATGGTGGAAGATGTGCTTGCAACCAACATTCGTCGTGAGCAAATGCGCCAGAATCAACCCTTAGTTTATGATCTTAATAATGATGCATATGGGACATTTAGTACAAAAATTATTAGTATATTAAATGAAGTAAACGGTTCATTTGTAGAAGCAGAATATGGCGCACTTCGTGAGTTTGAAGATATTGTAACTGCTCAAGTTGCAGATAAAGTAATAGTTCAGCTTAGTCACTCCTCGGTACAAACCTATATCTTAAATTCATTGCTACCCAATCTAAGACAAATTTTAGAAGAGGGTATAGTTAGCGACATTAGAAATGCCAGAGTGGGTGAGGCTGGGGTTATTATTCGTGACCCAGAAACTGGGGCAGAAACCTTACGCCCAGACATAAAAAACTTACCTAATGTTCAATCAACCCTCATTCAGCTTAATAGCGTCTTGCGCGAAGATAACTCTCTTAATCAAGCTGAACAGCGTGCTTTAACCGTGCTGCTTTCTGCTCTTATGCCTGCCTCCCTAACCTTAAATACTGTTGCTAGTAATACCAGAGCTGATGCAGCCGCCATTGAAGTTGAGCCGGTTTATTATCAATTACAGCGTGGCGAAGTTGTGGTTAGAAAGGGTGAATTGGTTACAAGAGAACAGCAAACCATATTACAAACCATATATAATTCTGCGGCAGCGTGGATTCACGTGCGTTTATGCATTGGTCTTTTTGTGCTCTCTATTATTATTTCCTTGGGCTTATTTATGTCACCTAGTGGTAAACCAAGCACACCATTGTTATGCAAAGACCACATTCTTATGTCCTTACTTTTAGCTTGCACAGCCATTGCAGCCAAAGCCATATATGTATTTGCTTATGAAACCGGTGAAGCTGTAAATATAACTGCCTTTTCATATGCCTTTCCTGTGGCGGGCTTAGTGGGCTTAGTAGCTATGGTTTTTGCAGCGCGGCGTTATTGTACCATGGGTATTTTATTAGCACTATTTACAACAGTTATGTTTAAAAGTGACATAACATTATTCTTCTTTCATTTCCTTGGTGGTATGCTTGCCACTTGGCTTGTAACCCGCGCCCAAACTCGTCAAGATGTGGTGTGGAGTATTATACCACTTAGTATTGGGCAGATAATTTTTTGGTTTGCCGCAAGTACCTTTGCTCAAACACCATTGCCATATTATCCCATACAGTTAATGTATGTGTTGGCTAATAGCATTATATCGCTATGTATGCTTTTTGCCTTTAGTCCTGTTTTAGAGCTTTCATTTGGCTATACAACTAGGTTTAAGCTCATGGAATTAATGAGCTTAGAGCAACCCCTCATGCAAGAAATGATGGTTACTATGCCCGGCACTTATCATCACTCATTAGTGGTAGCAAACATGGTTGAAGCAGGTGCAAAGGTTATTGGAGCCAATAGCTTATTATGCAAGGTTGGAGCATTATATCATGACGTGGGCAAATTACAACACCCTGATTATTTTATTGAAAATCAATTTGGCGGACGAAATAAACATGATAAATTAGCCCCTTCTATGAGTGCGCTTATTTTATCCTCGCATATTAAAAGAGGTATTGAGTTAGCAGAAAGCTATAGACTTGGTAAAGAAATTTGTGATTTAATTCAGCAACATCATGGTACAAGAATTATGCAATTCTTTTATCAAAAAGCCATAGCTATGGGTGAAAATCCACAAGAGTCTGAATTTTGTTATGGTGGACCTCGTCCCCAAACTAAGGAAGCAGCAATTCTTATGCTTGCAGACTCGGTGGAGGCATCTTCGCGCACGCTTAGTGACCCAACTCCGGCACGTTTAAAAGGGCATATTGATAAAATTGTTAAAGGTATTTTTTCTGAAGGTCAATTGGATGAATCAGAGTTAACATTTAAAGATTTACATAAAATTAGTGAACAATTTTTGCGTATTCTTGCTGGAATTTTCCATCAGCGCATTGCTTATCCTGCAGGAACCCCAAAGGATGTGAATAAAAGTAGCGCTGAAGATAATAAAGCTAAAAACCATATTTTAGATAATGTTAATGAAGAAGATGTAAATGCTCTAAATTCCAATGCTGTAAGCCCTGTGGGTCGACGTGTGCAGTAAGTTATAACAAAGCTATGTTAGTGGAAATCTATAATCAAGCTGGCTGGTTATGTCCATTGCTTCCAGTAGAGCAAAAAGAAATCATTAAAGCAATGCATAAACTAAATCCCGTGCCCTTGGGTGACTTATCTGTTTATATTGTGCGTGATGATTACATAATGCAGTTGAATAATAAGTTTTTATATTGCCAAGGACCTACCAACGTTTTGTCATTTCCTGCCTATGACTTTATGCATGACGCTGCCCAGCATAGTTCTGAGCATATACCACATACGTTAGTAATTTCAGTGGACACATTGCAGCGCGAATGTTTATTGTATGGTCAAGAATTAATTGACCATTTTTTGCGCTTACTAGCACATGGATTAGCTCATATTATGGGTTATGACCATGGGGCTGAAATGTTTAATTTATGCGCAGAAATGGAAGAAGCTGGGCAAGCTGTTTTAAGCAGAACTAATATGGTATAAAATGCAAGTATTTAAATCAAAATGTGCATTTTATGACCATGCCTCAGAGTGGCATGGGCTTGGTATTAATTCTATAGTGCTTGAGGAAACAAGTTCTGTGCTTGATGATGCTTGGGCATTATGTGGGCAGGGTAAATTTCCCATATGGTCAAATGTACTTGCTGGCAGTCAAAGGGCAGGGCGCGGTCAAACCCGTAGAGAATGGCAATCGCCTAAGGGTAACCTTTATGCTGCCTTACATCTACCTAATGTATATCCTTTTAATAGCACTGCAGCAGCTCCAGCTTTATCAACTTTAATTATTGAAGTTTTAAATGAACTAGGCTGTTTTTTGCAAGTGAAGTGGCCAAATGACCTAATTGATGCTACAAAAATGCAAAAAGTTGGTGGCATACTTCTTGAAGAAAAACAAAATGTTATTATAGCAGGCATAGGCATAAATATTGAATTTGCACCAAGTCTTGAGTTTATGCGAAAAGAAGCAGCCTTTGCGGCAGGCACTTTACCCTTGCCTTCTGACATAGAAAATAAATTAATTAAGTATAATACAGATGCTGTCTGCAACAATTCGTTTTTTGCGGAAAGGCTATGGCTATATCTTGTAAGAAAAATGTATTTTTGTTATACATCTGAGCTGTCGCAAGTTTGGGCAAAATCTTGGCTGCAGAAAGCTAATGATACATTGCTTTGGAAAGGTCATAATGTTTGCCTAACTGACGGTAATAGTAAAGTTTGCGGCACGTTAAGTGCCTTGGGTCCGCAAGGGGAGTTAGAGCTTCTTGTTAACGGACAAAAAAAGTATTTTTTAAATGGTAGCCTAAATTCTTTTTAATGCTCCATTGTAGGGGAAATCCATGTCTAAAAAAGCGCGTACTTTTGCTGAAGTTCAAAAATTACTAAAAGGTGAAGCCATCTTAGTTGCCAATCGTGGTATTCCCGGTCGGCGTATATGTCGCTCTATTCGAGAGCGTTTTAATGCAACTGCTGTCATGACTGCAACAGATGTTGATAAAACTGCCCCAGCTGCCTCTACTGCTCAGGAGCTTTTGCTTCTTGGTAAGGATGCACGTGCATATTTGGATATAGATCGTATTATTACCCTAGCAAAAAGACGTGGCATTATTGGCATTCACCCCGGTTGGGGTTTTGCTTCTGAAGATTCTATCTTCCCTAAAAAATGTGCCGATGCTGATATTATCTTTATTGGTGCTACTTCAGAAGCCATGAATATGCTTGGCAATAAGGTGCAAGCAAGAAATATTGCTAAAAAATTAGGCATTCCTGTGGTTCCAGGCTCTGATGGAGCAGTGGATATTCCCACAGCTCGCAAACTAATTAAGAAAATTGGTCTACCCATTATGCTTAAAGCCGAGGGTGGCGGTGGCGGTAGAGGTATTTTTGCCATATTTAATGAAGAGGAACTAGAAGATGCATTTTTTAAAGCATCTGCTATGGCTCAAGCTTCCTTTGGTAATCCGCGTCTTTTTGTAGAAAAATATCTTGCAAAAGTGCGCCATATAGAAATTCAAGTTATTGCAGATCAATTTGGTAATGTTTTTGCTTTTGATGAGCGTGATTGCACTGTGCAACGTAATCATCAAAAACTTATAGAAATTACCCCATCCCCTTGGGACGGTTTAACTGCCTCGTTACGAAAAAAGTTAAAAGAATATTCCTGTCATTTAGTTCGTGAAGTGGGCTTTACTTCTCTTGCCACAGTGGAGTTTTTAGTCACTGACAAAGGAGAACCTTATCTCATTGAAATTAATACTCGTTTGCAAGTAGAGCATGGCATTACCGAGTGTCGCTATGGTGTGGATCTTGTAGAGGAACAAATTGCCATAGCCTTTGGTGCAAAGCTTCGCTTGAGTGAAAAGAAAACTCAACCCATGCATTATGCCATGCAGGTGCGTATTAATTGTGAGGATCCTCAAAAACAGTTTGCACCAAACTCTGGCTTAGTGACACGTTATGTTTCTCCTGGTGGTCCAGGTGTTCGCCTAGACTCAAATATGACAGCAGGTTATGAATTTCCGCCCAATTATGACTCTGCTGGTTCACTGCTTATAAGCTATGCTCGCGAATGGGATAAAACCATTAGCATTATGCAACGCGCTCTTGGTGAATATATTATTGGTGGAATTAAAACTACTATTCCATTTTTTAGACAAGTATTAAAACATTCGCTTTTCCGTAAAGCCCAATTTGATACAAACTTTATTGAACAAAATCCTGATCTTATGTATTATACTGACGTTGCACCTGAAGGTGAGCGTCTTGCTAATCTTGTAGCAGAAATATCTGCAAAAGGTTATAATCCATATGTGCAACTTGGGACTTATCGCTCTGTAGATACACCAAGAATGCCTGAATTTGAGCCAGCCTTACCAGCCATTGCTCGTAATGACAGGCGTGCTCCATCGCCTTATCCTCAAGGTGATAGAAGGGCTACACTAGATTATATTCGTGAGAGTAATTATATTCACTTTACTGATACAACTCCTCGTGACTTTACTCAGTCCAATAGTGGTAATCGTTTTCGTTTAGCTGAAGATGCTCTTATTGGTCCATATCTTGATAATGCTGGTTATTTTTCCATTGAAAATGGCGGCGGTGCACACTTTCACGTGGCCATGATGGCTAATATGACCTATCCCTTCACGGAAGCAAAGGAATGGAATCGCTTTGCCCCTAAGACTCTTAAGCAAATCTTGGTTCGCTCTACTAATGTTCTAGGATATACTCCACAACCACGTAATTTAATGCAACTTACTGGTGAGATGATTTGTGAAGATTATCAAGTAATCCGCTGTTTTGACTTTCTTAACCATGTGGAAAATATGCGCCCCTTAGCTGATGTGGTTATGTCCAGAAAGGATGTAATCTTTCAGCCGGCTTTATCCTTATCATGGGCAAAAGGCTTTGATGTTAATCACTATATGCACGTTGCGGATTCATTATTGGGTATGGTAGCTCAAGCCATGGGTGGAAGTGTTAAAGATGCTGCCCAAAATATAATCCTTGGTCTTAAGGATATGGCTGGTGTATGTCCTCCACACTTTATGACTGAACTTGTAAGTGCTTTGCGCAAGCGTTGGCCTGATTTAGTATTACACTATCATAGGCATTATACTGATGGGCTTTTTGTGCCGTCTTGTGGTGCTGCGGCTAAGGCTGGGGCTCATATTCTTGACGTTGGTCTTGGTGCTGCTGTGCGCTCATATGGACAAGGTGATGTATTATCTATGGCTGCTTATTTGGAACATGAACTTGGTCTTGAAACTAAGCTAAATAAAGCAGCTATTCGTGATGCTAATTTTGTTTGTAAGCAAATCATGCCTTATTATGACCGCTATTGCGCGCCATATTTTCAAGGTATTGACTATGATGTGGTTGATCATGCCATGCCTGGTGGAGCTACATCATCTTCTCAAGAAGGTGCAGTAAAGCAAGGATATATACACTTATTACCGTATATGCTTAAATTTTTAGCAGCTACACGCCAAATTGTGCGATATCATGACGTTACTCCTGGTTCTCAAATTACATGGAATACAGCATTCTTGGCTGTAACATGTGCTTGGAAGCGTGGTGGTGAAGAAGAAGTGCGCTTGCTCTTAGGCATTTTAGAAGAAATTACAAGTACTGCAGAAGAAGAGCTTAGCTCCAATATGAAGGAAGCACGGCTTGCAATTTATCAAGATTGTAATGATGCCTTCCGTAATTTATTGCTTGGTAAGTTTGGTAAATTGCCCTTGGGCTTTCCTCCAGATTGGGTTTATGAAAGTGCTTTTG
>CAYJKC010000020.1:35586-39780 GCA_964370675.1 uncultured Desulfovibrionaceae bacterium | reverse complement strand
ACCCCATTCAAGTGCGCTCCCAGGCTGCGCTACATCCCGACGAGGTCAAGATTTAGGCTAAACGGTTTTACCTGTCAAGAGAAAAGTGTGTGTAGTTTAAATCTGGTCAAAACAAAAATAGTGCTGTATATACTATTAAGTAGATAGGTTAAGACAATCAGCATAAATGTTTTGTTCAATATTTATAAAACCACCAAGGGCATTACCATACCAAAGTAGTGAGAGCATCCACTGCCACGCAAATACAATTAAGAGTCATGTCAACAAAAAACGGTCAAAACACACGACTGTTAAACTGCTTTGGTCCACCATTTGGTTAATGAATTTTTAAATCTTGATAACATTTTCATGCTAACCAATGTTAGTACTGCAAAAGCATTGTACAAATGAAAAAAAACATCTTTATTATGTTAGATTAATCTGTACAGCATCAAATTATAGTAGAGCATATAAAAAAGGAAGATGTTAATCTTCCTTTTTTATATGAAAATATTTTTATAAACGTTTATGGATGATTTTTGCTCTTATCCTGTACAAAATTACTTCCTGTGTGACAAGGTGAGCATTCCATAGTTCCCTTCAAGGAAGTGCTTGCCCATTTATCAGGCTTAGGTCCGTGACATCCTTCTGTTGTACAGCTTTTGTACATTTCAGAACGTGCAAGTACTGGCTTAAAGTTTCCGTTCATTTGAGCAGTAATAAGTTCTGCAACTTTTGCAGCAGTATCAGCAGTTATACGTGCGCAGCGTTCAGAGCGTTCTTTAGCGCCAGAGGCATAACCGTTTTTGCTACACCAACGTGCCACTGAAATATGGCATAGAATAGAATCTGATACTGAGTCAGGCAAAGCACCGTCAATTTTAGCACTGCCAGCTGCCGGTTGAAAAATAGGTAAGGCTGTGGCTTCATACCACCTGAAAAGCTCTTGTTGCAGTGGGACTGCAATTTTACGAGGATAAAAAAGCGAGATAACTTGCGCTCCACTCATAAGGCATCCACATGTGCCACCAGATTCTGCAGTTGCACTTTTACCAAATTCCATACAGCTAAAGGGGAATGTAGAGTAAGGAGCACCAAATTTTTCACCCATCAGACCGATGAGTCCGTACATGACGCCATAGGCTCAGCCATAACCTTTATGATGGTAAGCTGCATGCGCAAGAGTTGCTACCTGACTAGGGTCTAGCATGTGTGGTTTCCAGCTAAAATCACCACCTTGTTGAGCAAAGCGTTCCATTTTGCCTTGCGTTCCGGCTTTTGCTACTTCTGCAAAACCTCCAGCAGCTATAATGCCACCAAGACTTACAATGCCACTAAGAACTTTCCTTCTGTTCATTCATCATCCCCTTAAAAGTTAACGCAAAAATCATCATTGCTATTTAATTGATTAAGTTAATACCACTTCTTAAATCCATTACCACGTAATCAATCTGCATCTTTTTGTATTTTTTTTCACAAAGTGTCAAGTGATAATTTATAATAATTGAGTGAAATTTTTAAACCATAAATTACAGGCTAATATCAATATGGTGCGAGATAGTTTTAGTTAAAATTATACAAAAGAATTAATTCACTAGTAGCCTGTTGCAAAAGTCAATTGTGGGAAGGTTGTTCAAAAATAGTGAACTACGAAGAAGCGAAAAAAATCTAGATGCCAGTCCTGCCCAAAGGGTGCGAAGCATATCCGTTAGGTGGATGTGAGAACCTTACGGATACAGAGAGCGAATCGTATTAGATATATAAGCAGTTTTACTGTTTTGCACTGACGATGCAAATTGCTATTTTTCAACCGCTTCTAGCTAATTTCTGAACCTTCATAAATAGATAAATCGTAACAAAACAAATGTCTTGTAGCAGAGATTTTTTAAATTTTATCGATATTTATACTATTATCACTAAAATGTAATAATAGTATAAATAAACTAGATTCATTAAAAGAACTCTCTTTGGCTTTACATTCGCTGTATCGATTGCCTTTATGTATGTTTGCATAAGTTAATGTTTCCAGCAAATTAATATTTAATTGCATTGACTTACGCCAAAGTTGATAAGCGACTCTGCACAATAAAATGCACAGAGTTTCTATAAAACAAATAATAACCTTTTATTTTCCATACTTTATGACATGCTATAGTTTTACGTCAAAATAACTACACATAACACTCTTAAAATATTTACTTTAAAAAAAGTTTATAGTTAAAACTTAATGGCATGACTATTGAATTTTTATATTTTTATGTTTTATGCTTAATTAAGTTTTTTTATGCATAAATTATATTATTTCAAATTATTAGATAATAACTCTAACTGTTCCCTAAAAAATGTAACTTGCGAAAAAAGGCTATTTGTGTAATAAAATATACACTGAAGAATTTCAGAAAATGTATTTATCAAATGTATTATGGCTTTTGTATTACAATCTTTAACCCCTCGGAGATTCAAATGAAAAAGAATTCGTGGTTGCTAGGCATTCATAAGACAATGAATACACTTGCGCTCCCTTTTTGCACAGCATTATGCGCTACTACCATACCCTTTATGGCAAGCGATGCCCTAGCTGCAAGTGAGCAATCGGACAAGAAAAAACCAAATATTTTGGTTATTTTTGGGGATGACATTGGTATTACCAACATATCTGCCTATTCTCGCGGTCTTATGGGCTACAAAACACCCAATATTGACAAGCTTGCCAAGGAAGGAACCATGTTTACCGACTACTATGCCGAACAAAGCTCTACGGCTGGAAGGTCGGCATTTATTACTGGTCAAACACCTTTCCGTACTGGCTTAAGTAAAGTGGGAATGCCTGGTGCAACTCTTGGTTTACAAGCTGAAGATGTAACCATTGCTGAGGTACTCAAGGCACAAGGTTATAAAACCATCCAATTAGGCAAAAATCACTTGGGTGACCGTGATGAATTTTTACCAACAAATCATGGTTTTGATGAGTTTTATGGTAATTTATATCACTTAAATGCTGAAGAAGATCCAGAACATCCAGATTATCCTAAAGATCCACGATTTAAGAAAAAATTTGGTCCTCGCGGAGTTCTACATTCATTTGCCAACGGAAAAATTACAGATACTGGACCGCTCACAAGAAAGCGCATGGAAACCATTGACGATGATATAGCCGCCCGTGCTGTGGATTATATTGGTAAACAAAAAGATTCCAAGCAGCCATTCTTTATGTGGCTTAACTTTACACATATGCACTTTAGAACCCACACTAAGCCCGAAAGTGTAGGACAAAGTGGTCGTTTTATGAGCACCTACACCGACACTATGATTGATCATGACAAAAATGTCGGAGCCGTTTTGGATAAACTCAAAGCCATGGGACTTGATAAAGACACCATCGTCATTTATACAACGGACAATGGACCGCATATGAACACTTGGCCAGACGGTGGTATGACACCATTCCGCAGTGAAAAAAATACAAACTGGGAAGGTGCCTTCCGTGTTCCTGCCATTATTCGCTGGCCGGGGCACATCCCTGCTGACACAGTGGATAATAGCATTGTTTCTTCCTTGGACTGGTTCCCAACCCTCATTGCAGCTGCTGGAGATTCCAAAATTAAGGAACAATTACTTGACGGCTATAAAATTGGCGAAAAAACATACAAAGTGCATTTAGATGGTTATAATATTTTGCCATATCTTACCGGAAAAGAAAAAAACAATCCTCGCCGAGAATTTTTCTACTTTAATGACGATGGGGATTTAGTCGCCTTACGTGTAGACAATTTCAAGCATGTATTTATGGAGCAACGTATGCAAGGCACACTAGCCATATGGGCAGAACCATTTGTTGTGTTACGCATGCCAAAGCTATTTAACTTGCGCCTTGACCCATATGAGCGTGCTGATGTGACCTCAAACACATATTATGATTGGGGTATTGACCATGAGTTTACTATGTTTCTTGCTAATGAGGTGGCCGAAAGACATTTAAAAAGCTATGTTGCATATCCACCACGTCAAAAAGCAGCTTCATTCACTATAGACCAAGCCATAGATAAGTTAACTCAAAGATTAGCTAATTAATCATTTTACCAGATAACCCCGCACCCTTAAAGTGCGGGGTTATTTTGAAACAAATTATGACAAACAAACAAATTTTTCTTGATAACCCTGACAATACACATCGTTACCATGTGATGATTAAACCACTAGGAGCTTTGTGTAATT
>CAYJKC010000020.1:0-35576 GCA_964370675.1 uncultured Desulfovibrionaceae bacterium | reverse complement strand
CTGTGCTTACTGTTATTACCTACATAAAACAGAACTTCTTGGACATACAAAAGATTCAAAGGCAAAGTCTATTATGGACGATGCGACTCTTGAGAGTTTTATTAAACAATACATATCAAGCAATGAGCATGACCAAGTAGTGTTTTCATGGCAGGGCGGTGAACCTACTTTGCTTGGTGTGCCTTTTTTTGAAAAGGTCATGCAATTGCAACACAGACATAATAATCAAGGGAAAATCATTGCCAACACCCTACAAACTAACGGAACCTTGCTTAATGATAATTGGGCAATCTTTTTAAAAGAACATAATTTTTTGGTAGGACTATCGGTGGATGGACCAAAAGAGGAACATAATCGTTATCGCTATGATAAAAATGGGCAAGGCTCTTTTGAACACCTAATGCAAGGCCTTAGCTGCTTGCAAAAGCATGACGTTCCCTTTACTACCTTGACCACAGTGAATAGATATAATGCCCTAAAACCACTTGAAGTGTACAACTTTTTAA
Organism: uncultured Desulfovibrionaceae bacterium; assembly: GCA_964370675.1. Taxonomy (GTDB): domain Bacteria; phylum Desulfobacterota; class Desulfovibrionia; order Desulfovibrionales; family Desulfovibrionaceae; genus CAYJAD01. The sequence continues at coordinate 35,070 of CAYJKC010000020.1, read as the reverse complement.
CGCAAGAACTAGGTTCAACCTATGTACAATTTAACCCTTGTGTTGAGCCAAAAGTTTTTCACACCATAGCACCACATCATTGGAAAAAAAGCACCCTTCCCCTCATGGGGCGGACTCAGAACTTTGTTACCGAATGGTCAATTGTGCCAGAGGATTGGGGAAATTTTTTGTGTACTATTTTTGATATTTGGGCAGAGCGTGACCTTGGGAAAGTATTAGTTAATTGGTTTGAAACTGCAGTGGCGCAAACATTGGGGCTTCCTGCGCAATTATGCACCAGCGGACAAATATGCGGTAAGGGTGTTGCCATTGAACACGATGGTTCGGTGTATAGCTGTGACCATTATGTCAATAATGAATATTATCTTGGTAATATACATAAAAAAAACTTGGGCTCATTGGTGTTTTCCGCACGCCAACAAAACTTTGCCTTCAAAAAATATAAAGAACTTGCCGATGAATGTTTGCAATGCCCACACGGCACATTATGCTGGGGGCAATGCCCGAGACATCGATTTGTCAAAACAGGTCATCAAGGGCAAAGTATAAACTATTTATGCGTTGGTTTTAAACAATTTTATACTCACGCAAAGCCCACCTTGCGGCGTATAGCTCAGGATATTTGCCCATAAGGTTTAACTATTTTTACGTTTTTTCAAATATGCCTTGGTTCCTTCTATAACAATAGGCAGAACAGAAATTATAATGATAGCATAGATTATTAAGCTAAAGTTTTTACGAGCAAATGGTGTATTTCCTAAAAAATAGCCGATACTTACCAATGATCCAACCCATACTATGCAGCCAGTGATATTATAAAAAGCAAATGATGACAGGCGCATTTTAGCAATGCCAGCAACAAAAGGAGCAAAGGTGCGCACAATAGGTATAAAGCGTGCTAAAACTATGGCTTTTCCACCATGTTTTTCATAAAATTCTTGAGCGGCCATCAAGTGTGATTTTTTAATAAACCGCGTTTCTTTCTTAAATATGGTTGGTCCAACATAGCGCCCGATGTTGTAATTAACTGCATCACCAATTATGCCAGCCGCAAGTAGCACCATCATTGACTCCACATAGCCAATAAGACCAGCACCAGCAACCACACCTGTGGCAAATAACAGTGAATCACCCGGTAAAAAAGGTGTGACTACTAGTCCAGTTTCACAAAATACAATAAGAAATAAAATAGCATATACCCAAAGCCCATAATTAGCTACAAGCTCAAAAAGGTGTTTATCAATATTAAGTATAAAGTCCACCAAAAACATTATTAATTCCATAGCATTACAACCCTACATTTGTATCATTAATAAATTTAAATCAGTCAAAACACTTGCCTTTTCAAATTTTTTTTGTCATAAAAACGCTTTTGGCAAGCCTTGCCAAGGCCCTTATACGCATACTTATAACAAAAGACAAGGTTATGTTTTTATCAATTTTACTAGCTTTATCACCATTACTTTTAGTATTAGCTTTATTAATTATTTTTAAAATGTCAGCAGATAACGCTGGTTTACTTGGTCTTGCTTTGACATTGATTTTAGCAGTATTTTATTTTGACACTGCACCACAAATTTTACCAAATTTATTATTAGCTGGCGTGCTTGGTTCTTTGCCTGTGGGTTTAGTAATAGCTGCTAGCATTTTACAAGTTACCATCATGGGTGAAAGCGGCGCTCTTGGTCGTATTATTGCCCTTATCAAAACTTTAAGTCCCGGCGACAAGGCTGTGCAAGTGCTACTCATTAATGTTGGTATAGGCACATTATTAACCGGTCTTGGTGCTGCAGCCATGGCTATCTTCCCACCCATTTTAATGGCTCTTGGCTATTCACTAAAAGCGTCTATTCTTTTGCCATGTTTGGGATACTTAGCATTTTGCATGTATGCTCTTTTAGGTATTCCTGCCGTAGTTATGGCAACGTTTGCAGGGCAAGGTCTTATGGAAACAGGCATAAGCCTTGCGGCTTTTATGCCTGCGGTATCTACTTGTGTAGCACTGCTCTGCTTACACATTACAGGCGGATTTTCCCTTGTGCTGCGTGGATTTTGGCCGGCGGCAATTACAGGTATTAGCTCAGGCCTAGTAGCCATGGGTCTTGCTCAAATGGGTCTACTTACAGTAACGGCAGTGGTTGCTGGAGTTGCTGTGGTTATAGTGCTTTTGTGTTATATAAAGCTACGTGGTGGGCAACTACAAGACAACAGTGTTCTTACGCCCAAAGACTTAGAATCCATGCAAAAATTTAGTCTAATGCAAGCTGCATCACCTTGGCTTTTGCTGCTTGTAATATCTTTAATATTAAATACGCCCAGTCTGCCATTTTTTGACATAGTGTTTAAACAATGGGCCATGCCTATTGATCTTATTCCAGGAAGCCCTGAAAGATTACGAATTTTTTGGCAAGCTTACTTCTGGGTTTTTGTAAGCACCATTTGCTGCCTGCCCTTACTTAAAGTTAGCACAAAAACTGCTGGTCCTATATTTGCTAAAGCCTTTGGGCGTGGCTGGAGACCAGTGTTTGCAACGGCCATATATTTTTGTATAGCCTATGTCATGAATCATTCTGGCAAGCAGATTAATTGGGAAGTAATACCCCAAAATAATATGATTTTACTACTTGCCAATGAAGCTACAGCCTTATTTGGCACAGCCTATCCCATGGCAACTCCGTTCTTAGGGCTTATTGCTGGATTTATTGGTGGCTCTGCTTCATCTTCTGTAGCCATGCTAACCAAGCTTCAAGTTGCCGCAGCAGAGGCCATGAATGCATCTCCACTTGTTTTGGCCACATCCAACGGTATTGGCGGAGGTCTTGCTGGGGCCATTTCTCCATCCAAGGTGCTTAGTGCAGCTGCCTCTATCGATAAACCAGAAGCTGCCGGTAGTGTTATGGCTTATGCCTTTGTATTAACAATTATTGTTACCGCTGTATGCGCTGTGTTAACACAACTATGGGCATTTTAATCAATACTTACGAGTAATATCACTAAGCAAGAAGTTTTATGAGTACAATATTTGATGTCATCGTGGTTGGAGCAGGTCATGCCGGTTGTGAAGCTGCTATGGCTCTAGCTCGCCTTGGGCACAAAACCTTGCTCATTACAGGTAATATTGATCGTATAGGGCATTTATCATGCAATCCAGCCATTGGAGGACTTGCTAAAGGTCATATGGTGCGTGAAATCGATGCACTTGGCGGCATGATGGGTTTATGGGCTGATGCTGCTGGCATACAATTTCGCACTCTAAACACCAGCAAAGGACCTGCAGTACGAGCCACACGCGCTCAAATGGACCGCGAAATCTATATGAGTGAGGTGAAGAAAAGTCTGTTTTCTGAGCCTAGGCTTAAAGTGTGGCAAGATATAGTAGAAGAACTACTCACTGAGGGTGAGCGTCTAAGCGGTGTGCGCACAGCTCAAGGCATAGAGTTTCAAGCAAGGCATACTCTTTTAACCACAGGAACATTTTTAAATGGGCGTATTCATATTGGAAATATGAATACTTCTGCTGGGCGCATGGGTGATGCACCTGCCATGCATCTTTCGCAAAGCTTGCGTAACCTAGGTCTTGAAACAGGGCGCCTTAAAACTGGCACACCACCGCGCCTATTAAAATCTAGTATTGATTTTGCGCGCATGGAAGAACAAACAGCACAAAGTCCAATACCTAAGTTTAGTTTTCATGGTCCTAACCCAAGTCTTGAGCAAGTATCTTGTTATATCACATGGACTAACGAAAAGACTCATGATATTATACGCTCTGGTTTTGATCGCTCTCCCCTCTTCACAGGTATAATACAAGGCACAGGTGCGAGATATTGCCCATCTATTGAGGATAAAATTGCACGCTTTCCCGACCGCCATAGACATCAAATTTTTGTAGAGCCTGAAGGTCTTAACAGCCCAGAATGTTATATGAATGGTATTTCCACATCCCTGCCACTAGATATACAATTAAAACTACTTGCCAGCATTCCAGGTCTTGAAAATGCACATATGTTACGCCCCGGTTATGCCATAGAATATGATTATGTTAACCCTGTACAATTAAAGCCAACTCTTGAAACACGCAATATTAAAGGTTTATGGCATGCAGGACAAATCAACGGCACATCTGGTTATGAAGAAGCTGCCGCCCAAGGTCTTTGGGCTGCCATTAATATTTCCAATGAATTGCGTGAACTTGAACCATTTATATTGGGGCGTGAGCAAGCCTATATGGCAGTGTTAATTGATGATTTAATAACCTTAGGTACTCTTGAGCCATATCGTATGTTTACTTCGCGGGCTGAATATCGCCTACTTTTACGCGAAAATAATGCTGATTATCGCCTAAGCCGCAAGGGTCATAAGCTGGGATTATTACATAAAGAACAGTGGGAAAAATTTGAGAAAAAATATAATAATATTGAAAAATTAAATAATATTTTACAAAGCACACGCCAGCCTGCTAATGACAAATTAAATAGTGTTTTAACTGCCGCTAATGAAAGCCCTAGTGATAAATCAATGACCTTGGCTGAATTATTACGTCGTCCTGCCTTGGATTTAGAACAATTAAAGAGACTTTGTGACAGCATATCTGAGTTTGACCAAGAAGTTCAAGAAGAAAGCCAAACCTTAATAAAGTATGCAGGATACTTACAAAGACAAGAACAGCTAGTACAACGTGCAGCACGTTTTGAAACCATACCTTTGCCCCAAGACCTTGATTATAACACTGTAGCTGGTCTTTCCATTGAGGTTATGGAAAAGCTAAATCAACTAAAGCCACATACCCTTGGTCAAGCAGGGCGTATATCTGGAGTTACTCCAGCAGCATTAAACTGCCTTGAAATCCATTTACGCAAAATACAAAATAGTATATAGCTAGTTCGTAAGGCATCATAATAATTTATGGAACTAACACAAGTATTATTATTTTTTTCAGCTTGTATCATAGGAGCTATCTTTTTATATTGGATTATTCCACTTGGTAAGAAAAAACTTTTTGAATATAAGCATAATGCCCGCAAAAAACGTCTTATAGCTGATCTTATTAATAAATCTATCTCTCAACGAAGCAAGTTTCGTATAGAAATTTTGGATGGCACGCTAGAAGGCAATTCTTGTGAAGGTGTGTGTTCGCTCTCGCGTAATAATCAAATTAGCATTGAATTAGTTGAAACATTTGCGGCTCAGCAGTTAAAAAACTCTAGTTGCAGGATTTTTTTTCAAATTATGCAGGGCAAAAAAATTGCTTTCTTCCATTTCAACGCAACTTGTCTTGACACCTCAAGGCGCAAAGATTTTACCACTGCAATTTTTAATATTCCCCTACAAATTGAATCTGGTCAAAAACGTAAATCTCTGCGCTGTGTACCACCACGAGATAGCATTCTTGGCGTTGGAGTATGGAAACTTGGCAAAGACCAACCCTTACCCACCAAGAAAGGAGATATAGCTCAACCCTTGTTTGCTTATCGCCCAAGGCACAATAATATAATGGGATTACAAAACATTTCTGCTGGAGGCATACGCCTTTTATTTCAAAAAGAAAATGAAGACAGTGAGTTAATTAAAAAATTTAAAATGGGTGAACATATACTATGCCTTTTAATGATTAGCACACCATTTTTAGAGAAAAAAAATCTTGCCCTTTGGGTTTCATGCCGTGTAGTATCAAAAGTGTATCAAAAGAAAGAAAAGGCTTGGCAATTAGGTTTAAGCTTTGCGGCTTGGGCCAGCATGGATGAAGGTAAAAAAGAAATTTTCTGGTTTCCTAATGATGAAAACAGTTGTGTTCCGGCTTTAGCACCAGTAATTTTACGTTGGAATATAGAACAAAATAAAAAATAAAACATGTAAAAAGCCAAGAAATACAAAACAAAACTCATGGTACATAATAAAAAACTATAATTTTTTTTTGCTGTGTATTGATTTTTATAAGCTAACAAATTATTATTTATTCGCAAACAACTTTGCATAAAAGCAGTAGCTCCTTTGAGCATTTTATCAACTTTAACTTGGAGGTTCTTTTGGACGGAGGTCCCGACAGTACGCTCTGGTCTCGGCTAGGCAAACTTTTTCGCCGAGACGATGAAGAATCATTAGAAAAAGCTATCCTTGAGGCTCGCGCCGAAGGAGAAGTAGCAGAAGACGAAGAATCCATGCTTCTTAGCATCTTACGCATTGATGATATGCAGGTGCAAGATGTCATGACCCCACGCACGGATATTGACTGTGTTCCTTCACAATCATCGCTTATGGACGTAGTAAGGTTTATTATTGAATCTGGTCATTCGCGTATTCCTGTTTTCAACGACACAAGAGATAATATCATCGGCATTGTGCACGCTAAGGATTTATTGCATTCCATGGTAGAACCAGAAAAGCAAAATCTCTTGGTGGACGATCTTATGCGTGAGCCTTTTTTCGTTCCAGAAACTAAGGGAATTCTTGAATTATTACAAGAGTTTCGCTCCAGAAAACTACATATTGCCATAGCAATTGACGAATATGGCGGTACTTCTGGCATCATTTCCATTGAAGATGTATTAGAAGAAATTGTAGGCGATATTGAAGATGAGCACGATACACCAAAAGAAGAAGATATACGCACCATTAGTGAAAATTGTTATGAGCTTAGTGGGCGCACATATTTAGAGGACCTTGAAGATCTTGGTATTAATCTTGAGTCTGATGAAGTAGACACCATTGGCGGATATTTGAGCTTACAGGCTGGGCATGTCCCAACTCAAGGGGAAGTTTTTCACCTAGACGGTTGGTCCTTTACTGTTAAAGAGGCTGATGTAAAATTTATTAGCCGTATTTTAATTGAAAAAATGGAATTTAACGGTATTAAGGAAAAAATGCCTGAATAACACGCCAGTTCATACTGATTTAGTGTGCGAAATCGTTTTTGATTAAAATGTGTGATTTGAAAAAAATTAAATTATAGCAACATAAAGAATGCCCTATTTTTCATACTTTTTTTGGTTTAGTATAGGTGTACTTGGTTTATGGCTAGGCTTTCCCAATGTCTTGTATCATATACCATTACTTGTGCTGTTATATCCTTTAAGTTTATATATTGTTGGCAGTTATGCTGACAACAAGCTAGATGCCCTGCGTAAAGGCTGGATTATTGGTTTATTTGGATCTTGGGCAGCATTATATTGGCTTTCCATTCCCATACATAATGTGGGCAAACTGCCATGGCCCTTGGCCATACCCTGCGCCTTAGCCATTGGTGCATATGTTGGTTTATATGCAGGTATATTTTCTCTTGTATCATACATAACTAAAATACACATTCCTAAAGATATTCTAGCACGTTGTTTGGCCTTAGCTTGTGTTTGGTATTTCCTTGAGCTTTTACGAGGTATTGTGTTGACAGGCTTTCCATGGTTACAAATTAGCTCAGCCTTTGTACCTTGGTCTTTTATGATACAAGCAGTTAGCTTAATTGGAAGCCATGCTTTATCTGCCTTATACGTTTTAGCTGCATTATGTATTATAGAAGCTATACTTAATAAAAACTTACGCTTTAGCATTTTTGCAAGTGTATGCATTATCATACCAATATGTTATGGATTATACACTTTGCAACAAAATCCCATCCAAGTTAAATCTTCTGATGACTTTAGCTTTATTATGGCAGAAGCTAATATTGACCAAAATATTAAGTGGGAAATTTCATCACAACAATTAAGCTTAGATACATATAAAAACTTAACTACTAATGCCTTGGAACTGTGGCGCAAACAAAACCCTGAGCAGTCTAAAGCCATGGTAATTTGGCCAGAAACTGCCATGCCATTTTACCTTGAGCAACACAGACTTTTTACTCCGGAACTTAAACAATTTGTTAAAGATATGCAATTACCACTGCTTGTTGGAGCACCTGGAGCCATAGTATATAGCAAGCAAAAGCGCGAAATTTTTAATCGAGCTTACTTGTTAGATCAGCAGGGGCAAATCAACAGATTTTATGATAAAATACACCTTGTGCCGTTTGGAGAATATGTGCCATCTTGGCTACTTATCAATTTTTTAGAACCACTATTACAAGGCATTGGAAATTTTACACCAGGAAAACAAAGCAAACCCCTAGTATATGACCAGCTTGCCCTTGGAATGCTCATCTGTTATGAAAGTGTATTCTCGCACATTGCAAGACAAAGAGTAAGCGATGGGGCAAATATATTAGTAAACATAAGTAATGATGGCTGGTTTGGTGATTCATCAGCCCCAGAACAGCATTTACAATTGGGCATACTGCGTGCTGTTGAGCAAGGTCGCTGGCTTGTGCGCAGCACCAATACTGGAATTTCTGCCATTGTAGATGAATTTGGACGCTTTGTGCTTAAAGGCGGACAATTTAAAGCACAGAGTTATGTGGGATATGCAAAAACAAAACTTAAAACTACTATTTTTTATCATCTCTCACCTTGGTTGCACTATATTATGATGGGTATTTTTTTATGCGCACTTTACCTTGGTAAAAAACGTAGCTCAAATGAAAAGTAAATTGCATATACTTTTCTAAACCTAAAAATAAGAAATAAATATGTTACATTTAACTGAATTACGCACTCGCTCCACGAACCTTTCTCAACGCTTTAGCACTCTTTGGGGGCGGCTTTGACCTTGATGGTTGTAAAAAACGCCTGCAAGAAATTGAGCAAAAGCTCAATCAGGCAAATGCTTGGTCTGACCCAACAGCTCTAACACCCGTTTTGCAAGAAAAACGCAAGCTTGAAGATGAAGTAAACAGACTTGAAGACCTGCTTAAATGCCACACAGATATGCAAGAATGGTTAAGCCTAGCCGCAGAAGCTGAAGAAGTAGAGGCGCTTGAGTCATTAAATGAGCAGATTATTAGTCTTGATACCCTGCTTGATACCACGGAAATGACCATGCTACTTTCACATGAAGAAGATGGTCAAAATGCCATTTTAGAAATTCATCCTGGAGCTGGTGGGACGGAATCACAAGATTGGGCAGAAATGCTTTTACGCATGTATACACGCTGGGCTAATACACATAAATACAAGGTCGAAGAACTTGATTTTTTATCTGGAGATGAAGCTGGCATTAAAAGCGTAACCATCCGCATTTGCGGACCAAATAGTTTTGGACTTTTAAAAAGTGAACGTGGCATACATAGGCTTATACGAATTTCGCCCTTTGACGCGTCAGGGCGACGCCATACATCCTTTGCCTCAGTGGATATTATACCTGATGCTGGGCAAAATATTACACTTGATATTAAAGAGTCAGATTTGCGCTATGATACATTCAGGTCCAGTGGACCAGGTGGACAAAGTGTTAATACCACAAGTTCTGCCGTACGCATAACTCATATACCCACAGGCACAACAGCTCAATGTCAAAATGAAAAGTCACAACACCATAATAAAGAAACAGCATTACAAATTTTGCGTGCAAGGCTTTATGATTTAGAATTACGCAAACAAGATGCTGAACGAAAAGCCCATTATGCAGGCAAGGATAGCATTGCCTTTGGTAGTCAAATTCGTACCTATACCCTGCATCCGTATAGATTGGTAAAAGATCATCGAAGTAATACCGAAGTAGGTGATGTGGATGCAGTGCTTGATGGGCGCATTGATATTTTTCAACGTGAATATCTGCTTTACGAACACGATAAAAAAAGCTAGTATTAACTTATGCAAAGTAATGACCTTAATCAGCTTATACAAGAACTTATGAGCGTGCAAAAGCGTTTAAGCCCAAAGGGTGCACATAAAGGCCCTTTTTTTGTGTTGGCACGCCTAGTGCGCGGCATGGACACAAAGGCTTGGACTGAACTTTGCGCCAAAACTAAAAATACCGGTTGGTGTGCCCTTGAGGTTAAAAGTAATCCACCCACTGTTGAAGTAGCACAACTAGCAGTTGATACTAATAATACATTGACAGATAATTTGCTTACATCAAACTTTATGAAACAACTTGAAAAAGAGGTGGCACGCGCGGTGCGAAGCAATGCTCCTCTTTGTGTTGTTCGCTTTAGCATAGCCAAAAATAAAAAAGTTCCTAATCAAAATTATGTTGAAATTTTACAAAAAGCCATGGAGCAATATACCAACCTCTGTGACTTTTTGGGTGGCATTAATGAAGATCAATTTGGTCTCATCTTGCCTGGGGCAAAGATTTTTAAAGCTCAAAACATAGTAGAAGATATTATTGCATTTTGTTTAAAAAAAGGACTTTTATTAAAAGCTGGCATAGCTGGCGGCATAGGCAAGGGGTGCAATGGTCCAGAATTATTTATGCAAGCAGAAAAGGCTCTTATGGAAGCTCAAGAACAAAGTGCTAATATATTTAAAAATCCAGAGGTCAATCTTGATGCAACCCTTGTACATTCACACGAAAAACGCTTTCTCTTCGGAGGCAATTAACCTTATTACTATGCAAAAATTCAATAAATTTTTTCATTCAGCATGGGGGAATTATGTCTAATACTACACTTAGTGTTTGCGTTATGAGCGGTAAAGGGGGTGTTGGTAAAACCAATATTACCTTAAACCTTGCTTATGCTCTCCATCAAATGTCCTATCCCGCATTGTTACTTGATTGCGATATGGGTTTAGCTAATCTTGATGTATTATTAAATATTACACCTGAAGGAAACCTTCAAGATGCTTTACTTGGCAATGCAAGCATGCAAGATATTTTATACTCATTAAAAGAAGGCTTAGATATTCTACCTGCAGCTTCTGGCGTACCTGAACTAGTTGAATTAGATGATGACCAGCGAGAACTATTACTTAAACGCCTAGAACCATTACTTGGCAAATATCACTATGTTTTCATGGATTTAGGAGCAGGAATAACCGACATGGTTCAGTCGTTTGCTGCTATGGCAGCACTTCGCATTGTTGTAGTTACTCCAGAACCAACGTCTTTAACTGATAGTTATGCTTTAATGAAGGTTTTATACAGTAATCATAATGTAAAAGATTTTATGGTTATTGTGAACCAAGTTGAAAATAAAAAAGAAGAAAAACAAACTTTTGAACGACTTGCGAATGCCTGTCAGCGCTTTATGGGCATTGAACCAGTGCTGCTTGGTTCAGTGCGAAGTGATGATAAATTAGTAGAAGCTGTTTTGCGCCAAGATCCGCTTATGAATTGGGCTGCTGGAAGCAATGCTGGAGTAGACATACAAAACTTAGCTAAAAAACTTCAAAAAATTCGGCTAAGCATGTTAGATATATTGGGAAAAAGAGGTGTTTTGCAATTTGGTGCATAATAGGCATTTACCTTTAAAAAAAAATATGTTATTATTCGTTAGCTTAAATGCAAATAGCTATAATAACTGGAGAAAACATGAACAAAAGCGAACTTATCAAAACTCTTGCGGATGAGGCCAACTTGTCTATGGATGATGCTTCCATAGTCGTTAATACCTTTGTAGGATGCATGAAGGACTCATTGCTCGCCGGTGAACGCGTTGAAATTCGCGGATTTGGTAGCTTCAAAGTCAAAGAATACGAAGGTTATACCGGTCGTAACCCTAAGACTGGTGAAAAAGTTACTGTTGAACCAAAACGTTTGCCTTTCTTCCGTGCTGGCAAAGAATTAAAAGAATTTCTCAACAAGTAGTAACTTTTGGGGTTAGTTTAAGATATTTCTTAAACTAAAGCATGCAATATGTTTCATTAATCTCCTAATGGCGATTGTTTTCTTTCGCCATTAGGAGAAGTGCATTAAAAGACATATACTATCTATGCTGTTTTGATTTTATACCCTAAATTTAGTATTTGAATTTTTAATATTTATGATGTTATTCAACATCATAAATGTTTTTATTTATATGTTTTTTTGAGGAGTGAGTATGCAACTCAAAGGTGCCTTTACAGCTTTGGTGACACCCTTTAGCAAGGGACAGTTGGATGAAGAAAAATATCGTTCATTCATTGAATGGCAAATTCAAGAAGGAATTGATGGGCTTGTTCCTTGCGGAACTACTGGAGAATCTGCCACTTTAAGCCATGAAGAGCATGAAAAAGTTATTGAAATTTGCATAGATCAAGCTCAAGGGCGTGTACCGGTTTTGGCTGGTGCAGGTTCTAATAATACAACTGAAGCCATACGTTTAACCCGCTTTGCAAAAAATGCTGGTGCAAACGCTGCATTACTCATCACTCCTTATTACAATAAGCCAACTCAAGAAGGCTTATATCAACATTACAAAGCCATATGCGAAGCAGTTGATTTTCCATTGGTACTTTATAATGTACCTGGGCGCACTGGTTGTAATTTGTTGCCAGCAACTGTGGGTCGCCTTGCGCATGAATTTTCAAATATCATTGGTATAAAAGAAGCCACAGCAAATCTCTGTCAAGTCTCCGATATTATTGAAGCTTGCCCAGAAAGCTTTAATACAGTTTCTGGTGATGACTTTACTGTGTTGCCACTTTTAAGTGTTGGTGGAACAGGTGTTATTTCTGTAACATCCAATATTATTCCAGCTAAAATGGCTGCTCTTTGCAAAGCTTTTATGGAAAATGATATACCTAAAGCACGCCAACTGCATTTTGATATGATGCCCCTAAATAGGCTCATGTTTATAGAATCAAACCCAATTCCAGTAAAGACAGCCTTAGGGTTTATGGGTAAGATAGAGCCTGAATTGCGCTTACCATTGTGCAATTTAAATGCTGCCAATACAGAATTTTTACACGCAGAATTACAAAAAGCAAAACTTATTTAGCTTTGAATATTGCTTTTTTTTGCAGAGAAAATACATCAGCTAACTCTGCTGTATTAAAAATATATGGCGTATTTTTCATAATTGTTTTAGGGTGCTTGTGTATTTTTTGAGTTAGTGCTTTATTCTACAACTAAATTGCATCTAAATTGCCATAATATATATCATTTATTATGGCAATTCATCTTTTTTTGTTTCTTGCACAATTAAATAAATTAAGCCATAATGCAAATGTAACTGCCTAAAAATTTAGTTTTTAAAAATTGTAATATAGGTTAAGTGCACTAAATATATGCAAGATGACGCCCAAATTACCATTAGTACTACCAGCAGCAAAGCAAGTGTCAACTTTTCTGGCATCTGGAATATTGCCCTACCTCAACCAAGCACCACGGCTGTTATTGAAGCATTAAAGCAACCTCAAATCAAACATATTGAAATTACAACTAATAACCTAAAAGAATTTGATAGTGCATTACTTGCCATAGTGGTTCGCATTGTTAAGTTTGCTAAAAAGCATAAATTAAGTACCAATCTTGACAATGTGCCACAAGGCTTGCAACAATTGGTCACAATGGCTTTTAGCGTGCCAGCTCAAGATGAAGCAACACGCAAGCAAGTTAAGGAAAACTTTCTTGAACGCATAGGATCTGCTACCTTAAAAATTCCGGTAATATTAAAAGATGCCACTGACTTTTTAGGTGAAGTAGGTTTATCTATAGCACGCCTTACCCGCGGTAAATCTGACATGCGCTTTCGTGATTTTATTGCTGCAGTGCAAGAATGTGGAGCTGAAGCTTTACCGATTATTTCAATAACCAGCTTGCTTTTCGGTCTTATTTTAGCCTTTGTTGGTGCAGTGCAACTAACTCAATTTGGTGCGCAAATATATGTAGCAGGTCTTGTTGGTATTGGAATGCTGCGGGTCATGGGTGCTGTTATGGTAGGTGTTGTCATGAGTGGACGCATGGGTGCAGCTTATGCAGCACTTATTGGCACCATGCAAGTTAATGAAGAAGTGGATTCATTAACCACCTTTGGTATTTCTCCCATTGATTTTCTTGTGCTACCACGCACTCTTGCTCTTTGCATTATGACGCCTTTGCTTACTCTGTATGCCGATGCCATGGGTATTATGGGTGGTTTTTTAGTAGGTGTCTTCATGCTTGATTTAAGCCCACAAGAATATATTAACGCAACAAAGCAAATGGTGGCTTTTAAGCACGTTATTATTGGTCTTGTGTATGGCACAAGTTTTGGCATCATTGTAGCTTTGACTGGTTGTTATCAAGGTATGCGTTGTGGGCGCAGTGCCGCTGCAGTTGGCATGTCCACAACCTCAGCAGTTGTTAATGCCATTGTGGGAATTATTATTGCCACTGCTATTATTACAATAATTTGCAATATATTAAAAATATGACACAAGATAATAAAAAAATAATCTGCGCAAGTGGGCTTAAAGTTGGTTATGATGACTTTGTGCTCATGAATAATGTGAGCTTTGAAGTAAAGCGCGGTGAAATTTTTATTATCATGGGTGGTAGTGGTTGTGGAAAAAGCACACTACTACGTGTACTTATGGGTTTAAAAACTCCATTTTCTGGTCAACTTTTTTATAATGGAGTCGATTTTTGGAAGGCAAACACACAAAAACGTCAAGAGATCATGCGTTGTGTTGGAGTTCTATTTCAAGGTGGAGCATTGTGGAGTTCCATGACTTTAGCAGAGAATGTGAGCCTACCATTACAACAATATACAAGCCTTTCTAGTAATGACATTAAAGAGCAAGCTGAACTAAAACTTGCCTTGGTTGGTCTTGCTGGTTTTGGTGAGTATTATCCATCTGAAATCAGTGGTGGCATGCGTAAGCGCGCAGGTTTAGCTCGTGCACTTGCTCTTGATCCAGATATACTTTTTTTAGACGAACCCTCTGCAGGGCTTGACCCTGTTAGTGCTCGTCGCTTAGACGATTTGCTTTTAGAGCTTCGTAGTGGATACCAAAAAAGCATTGTTGTCGTAACTCATGAGTTAGCATCTCTTTTTGCCATAGCTGACAATGCACTTTACCTTGATGCAGAAACAAGATCAGTAGCAGCACTGGGTAAACCTAAAGATTTATTAGAAAATCCAGATACACCACCAAGTGTAATCAATTTCTTAACTCGTGGTGAATATAGTAATAAATAGTATGTATATGAGGAGTATATATGAGTAAAGACATTAGCAAAACCAAGGTTGGACTTTTCGTCATTGGCGGACTTTTCCTCTTTGCCGTTGCCATTGTGTCATTAGGTGGCAAAGATATTTTTGCCGATGATATTGAATACGTGCTTTATTTTGATGGTTCTGTTAGTGGCTTGTCCATTGGTGCACCAGTGGTGTTTCGTGGTGTACCCATGGGTAAGGTTACTCAAATATTACTTGTGGCCAATGCGCGTGATGAAGGTGTTACCATACCAGTTTATATAACAATAAATGCTTCAAGCATTGCCTTTGTCAATACTGCGCAAGAAAGCCAAAGTCAAGTTACGCGTGAAGAACTCATGCGCCGCATGATTCAGCGTGGTTTGCGTGCAAGACTACAAATGCAAAGCCTTATTACTGGTCAGTATAATATTGAACTAGATTTCTTTCCTGAAACACCAGCACGCTATCACTCAGCTAACCACGCTTTTGAAATTCCTACTGTGCCCTCACCTCTCGACCAATTCCAACGTACTTTAGCACGCTTGCCTGTTGAAAATATGGCAAAATCACTTAATGATGCTTTGGATGGATTTGCACGCCTTACCAATAATACAGATTTGCACGCTTCATTAAAAGCCATGCGCAAAACATTTGAAAATACATCAGAATTAACTAATGATGCCACATCATTACGCAACGACATTCAACGAGCCATCAATTCCCTAGGTGATACAAGTGCAACCCTTGATAACCAATTACCGCAAGTAATGACGGCCTTTCAATTGGCCATGAACGGCTTTGGTGCAGCAGCACATGAATTAGAAACGGTGCTTGCTTCTGCCAATCAAATAATCTCACCAAATTCTCGTGTGGTTCGTGATTTAAATAAAACCCTGGGTGATGTTAGCAAAACTGCTAACGAAATTACTAAAACAGCACGAGCTTTTAGAGAACTTGCAGATTTACTTGAACAACATCCAGAATCTCTAATACTTGGAAAAGGAGGTAAATAATTATGTTAAAATACCAAGCAACTATTTTGGTACTTACCTTGCTTCTTACAGCCTGTGGAATGCGTAGCCAAGAAACAACATTCTATATTCTTGACAGTGGTCAAAATACCCCCATTGCCCTTGATGGTATAAAAAATTTAGAAGAAATGCCTTCATTACAATTAAGTCAAGTGGATATGCCTAAGTACCTTGACCGAAACTCCATCATTACACGAGACAGCAATGGCGTGCGTTTACATATTGCAAGTTTTGACTCTTGGGCAGAGCCTGTTGAAAGTGGGGCAAAACGTGTTATTGCAGAAATTCTTACTCCCTTACTCTTAGAAAAAAATGTGCTTTTGCAGCCGCTTGATGATAATAGCCTAAGCCCTCTACAAATTTTTATTCAAGTACAACGCTTTGATGGCACTATTGGACAACAAGTTGCTCTTGATGCGCGCTGGACTGTACGCGATAGTAGCGATGAGATAATAGTTAGTGGTGCTTTTGTTGAACAAGCTCCGGCAGGGCAAAATTACACCAGTCTTGTGCAAGCTCATAGCACCTTGCTCAAGAAGCTGGCACAAAGCATGGCAAACCCCATAACCGAAGCATTAAGTAAAAAATAAATCCATATGGCACATCTGTACAAATGCAGTTTGAGAGTTAATTAGTTTAAAAGAGGACTAAATATGGATACAGTTGCTCCCCCAAGACCAGCCGATGCTAGTCGCAGTCGTGTGTTAATTGTTGATGATGCACCAGAAAATATACGTATTCTTGGTGAACTACTTAAAGAAAAATACACTGTTATGTTTGCGCGCAATGGTGAGGATGCCTTACGAATTGCCAATAAAAACCCACACCCTGATATTATCTTGCTTGATGTTATTATGCCTGGCATGGATGGTTATGAAGTGTGCCAAGAGCTGAAGTCTAATCAAGATACCCAAGATATCCCTGTGTTATTTATTACGGCCCAAAATGACGAGCAAGAAGAATCTCGTGGTCTTAGTATTGGGGCAGTGGATTATGTTAGTAAGCCATTTCGCTCAACTCTTGTAACTACTCGCGTAGACAATCAGCTAGAACTAAAAAAACACCGTGATCAATTAGATGACCTTGTTAAGGAAAGAACGCGCGAGCTTAGTCTTACTCAAGAAGCTACAATTGAAGCCATGGCAAGTCTTGCGGAATGGCGTGACCCTGAAACTGGTTTGCATATTAAGCGCACCCAAAAATTTGTCTTATTACTTGCTGAATACATGGCTAAAAATGAAAAATATGCCACAGCATTAGATGCTAAAACTATTGAACTGCTCTATCTATCAGCACCCTTGCATGATGTTGGTAAGGTAAGCATACCAGATGCTATTTTGCAAAAACCAGGTCGCCTAACCGAGGAAGAATTTGAATATATGAAGCAGCATACCACGCGCGGACGTGATGCCCTATCCTCTGCTGATTCTAAACTTGGTTCAGACTCATTTTTGCGCATTGCGCGCACCATTGCTTATAGTCACCATGAACGTTGGGACGGAAAAGGCTACCCTCAAGGCTTAGCAGAAAATAAAATTCCACTACCTGCACAACTTATGAGCGTTGCCGATGTTTATGATGCTTTAACAAGCAAAAGAGTTTACAAGCCCTCTATGCCTCATGAAAAGGCACGTGATCTCATTGTTGAAGGGCGTGGCACTCAATTTGCTCCAGATGTGGTGGATGCATTCCTTGAGTTGGAAGAAGAGTTTAAGGTAGTTGCAGAAAAATTTGCTGACCGTGATGCACATTAATTTCAAAAAGCACTCTCAGGAGGAGCGTTGCTCATTCTGAGAGTGCTGACAAAGTCAGTACGACCGATAAATCAAGAGTCCTGCCCTAAGGGTGCAAAGCCCGACCCAAAGGGCGGCAAAGCCGTTTACGTTAGATATGCGTAGCGCATCTTACGTAAATCGAGAGCAAAGCGATTGATTTTCGTGCATTACAGCCAAGCAAGCTTTGCTTGCGCTAACAATACAAACACCCGAAAAGATAATTTATCATTAGCCTAGCTCAATAACTTCTAAACCATTCATATATGGCACAATAACTTTTGGTAACTTAATACTACCATCTTTTTGCTGACCATTTTCCAATATGGCAACCAAGGTACGCCCTACGGCAAGACCTGAGCCATTGAGGGTATGGGCAAACTGTGGTTTACCACCACTCTTTGATCTAAAACGGATTAGAGCACGCCTTGCTTGAAAATCACCACAATTAGAACAGGAAGATATTTCGCGATAGGTATTTTGCCCCGGCAACCACACTTCTAAATCATATGTTTTAGTAGAACCAAAACCCATGTCTCCACCACAAAGCACAATGGTTCTATAGGGTAGTTCAAGTAATTCTAGCAAATTTTCAGCATGCTTTCGCATAAGCTCTAATTGATTGTAGGAGTCATCAGGGTGTGCAAAGCGAACCATTTCAACTTTTTGAAATTGATGCTGACGAATTAAGCCCTTAGTATCTTTACCATAAGATCCAGCCTCAGAGCGAAAGCAAGGAGTTTGAGCACAATAACCTATGGGCAAATCACTTTCTTCAAGTATATCTTCAGCATGCAAATTTGTTAAAGGCACTTCAGCAGTGGGAATTAAATAATATTCAGAATCTTTTAAACGAAACAAGTCTTCTTCAAACTTTGGTAGTTGCCCTGTGCCAGTCATGGTTTTACGATTAACCATAAGCGGAGGAGCAATTTCTATATATCCATTTTTAATATGCTGATCTAAGAAAAAACTTATTAAAGCACGCTCTAAGCGTGCTGCCCAACCCCGATAGACTACAAAACGCGAACCAGTTAGCTTGCTTGCGCGCTCAAAATCAAGCCCTTTTAAATCGGTGCCTAATTCCCAATGTTCCTTGGGTGTAAAATCAAATGTCGGCAAAGTTCCAAAGCGATTAACTTCAATATTATCATGCTCATCCTTGCCTTCAGGCACACTGTCATGAGGAATATTTGGAACCCCTAAAAGCCATTGCTCAACTTCACTTTTAGCTGCCTCTGTTTCCACATCAAGGGCTTTAATACGTTCAGATAGTTTACTAAGAGTTGCTATGCTTGCACTGGCATCTTGCCCTGCTTTTTTTAACTTACCCACTTCTGCCGATGCAGAATTAAGCTCACTTTTAAGGCTCTCTACTTCTGTAAGTAGCTGCCGACGCTTAACATCTAAGCTTTGAAATTCTGCAACATTAAGAGTTGAATGTCGTTTTTTTAACGCTTTTTCTAAAATTTCAGGATTTTTTTGAAGTAATTTTAAGTCTAGCATATAATCTCCTTACTATCATCTTATACTTAACTCAATTGAACGTCTAGTATAGCAATATACTCAATTTTGCAACACTATTACTACGCATTGATTTTCTTAAATGAAAATTATTATAACAAAGGGTGTTTACTATAACACAAGTAGCTTCTAAACAGCCCATATATACACCCAGAAACACCATAGTTACAATGACGTGACAAAGCGACATAACTAACAAAAAAGACTTGCAACTCTTGCATATTCAACGTATGTTTCATTATATGTAAAATTGTGCCATTATTGTACCGCACACAGCTAAGCACAGTAGGCATACTGTTAATACGTTGAATATATGATAGACAAAAACACTAATACCTCTTACCTCCCTAAAGGCTTGGCTATTGATTTTTTAGAAGCCATGCCCATATGCTTTAGTTTTTGGAATACTAACCTTGAAGCTATGTATTGCAATAAGGCATACATGAAACTCTTCGGTCTTAAAGATGTTGATGAATATAGATTGCGTCATGCTGAATTTAGTCCAGAATTTCAACCTGATGGGCAAAAATCTTCCGAGCTTGGCAAGCATTATATTCAGACTGCTCTAAAGGATGGACGCGCACAATTTAACTGGACCCATAAAACACCTAAGGGTCATATTATTCCAACAGAAGTGACACTTATAAAAGTCATACATGACGATAAACCATATTTATCTTGTTATTTACGGGATTTACGCGATATCATTGCTAGTGAGAAAAAGATTGCCCAAACCAATGCTCACATCCAATTTATGCTTGATACCATGCCTCTTGCAACCCAAACTTGGTCTCAAGATCATACCTTACTTGATTGTAGCCTAGAGTGCGCACGCCTTTTTGGCTATAAAACAGAGCAAGAATTTATTGATAATTTTTATTCTACTATTCCTGAATATCAGCCTAGTGGACAAAAATCATCAGATATTATTGAAGAGTTACTTAACGAAGCTTTTGCCATTGGTCATGCCCACACTGAATGGATACATAAAACCCAAGATGATGCCACCATCCCTTGCGATGTAAGAATTATTCGTGGTACACTTAGCGGTGAACCCATTGCTATTGTATATATTCAAGATTTGCGTAGCCACTATGAGCAAATGGATAAACTGCATAAAGCTGAGGCATATACTAAGCTACTATTAGATGCTAGTCCCTTTGGTACACTCATCTGGAATAAAAATTTAGAACTTGTGGGTAGCAATGAAGCCATAGCTAAAATGTTTGGGTTGATAAAAGACCATGAATTTGTTGATCATTTTTTTGAATTAATTCCAGAATTTCAGCCTGATGGCACTAATTCAATAGAAAAAATGCAGAAAGTTCTAAACGATGGATTTAAAGACGGCAAAGCAAGTACCTATTGGGTAGGTCAAGATATAAATAAAAACCCAGTACCAACAGAGGTAAGTCTTGTAAGAATTACCCATCAAAATGAATATATGATGGCTGGATATATTAAAGACTTACGCGAAATTGAAGCCTCACGCAAAAAAGTACAAGCTACAGAGCAATTTACTCAAGCCATTGTTAATGGAGTATCACTTGGCATAAGTATTTGGAGTTCTGAATTTAAGCCTCTTGATTGCAATGATGCCATGCTAAAATTATTTGGTTTTGAATCAAAGCATGAGTTTTTCAAAAATTCATCCATTTGTATGCCTGAGTTGCAGCCAGATGGTACAAATTCATATTTAATGTCACGGCAAAAATTTATGGAAGCATGGGTACAAGGCAGTGCTACCGCTGAAGTAATGGCACAAGACATTTATGGAAACCCTATTCCCTTAGAAATTAAACTCATGCGCACAGTCGCAGACGGTGGAGACATTATCATATGCTATATGCGTGACTTAACAGAAATAAAAGCAAATATCAAAAAAATACAAGATGCTGAAGAACGCTCCATGGCTCTTTTAAACAGTGTCCCACTTTGCATTAATCTTTTTGATAAAAATTTTAACTTAATTGATTGTAATCAAGTTGGTTGGGAATTATTTGGCTTTAAATCTAAAGAAGAGTTCTTTAATAATTTTCAAAACCTATTTCCTGAGTATCAAGACGATGGCAAACTTTCTTCTGAAATGGTCAAAGATGCCCTTGTTGAAGCCATGCAAAACGGGCACTCCAGAGTTAAATCCAAAGCATTAACCACGCAAGGTGAAGTAGTTCCATGTGATGTGAAGCTTGCTCGCACTAACATTGGTAATGAACCTATGGTTATATCCTACGTGCAGGATTTACGCGAAATTAATGCAGCTTTAGAAAAAGCTCACAATGCCACCGAAGCTGCTAAAAAAAGCGCGCAAGTAAAGAGTGAATTTTTGGCCAATATGAGTCACGAAATACGCACCCCCATGAATGGCATTATTGGTTTACTACATATTTTATCCCACACTGATTTAAAACCTACTCAAAAAGATTATGTAGAAAAAAGTGTTTTATCAGCCAATAATTTATTGCGTATTATTAATGACATATTAGATTTTTCTAAAATTGAAGCCGGTAAACTTGAAATAGAGAATATACCATTTTCCATCCATGAAGTATGCGACGAAATACGCAGCCTCTTTATGCCCCAAATAGAAGAAAAAGATCTAACATGCAACATTTGTGTTAGTGACTTTTTAACTACCAAAATAATAGGTGACCCCATACGCTTAAAGCAAGTTTTAATAAACCTTGTGGGTAATGCCATTAAGTTTACACATGAAGGACAAGTAAGCCTTATAGTTGAAGCCACAAAACATGAAGATAAAGAATTACATTGTACATTCCGTATTATAGATAGCGGTATTGGTCTTAACAAAAGCCAAATTGACAATCTATTTGCTGCTTTTAGTCAAGCAGATACATCTGTAACACGCAAATATGGTGGTACGGGGCTTGGGTTAATTATTTCCAAGCGTATTGTAACAATGATGCGTGGTAAAATTTGGGTAGAAAGCACCCCCGGTGAAGGTTCAACATTTGCTTTTACAGCTATTTTTCCTTTAGCTAAGCTCGATAACCAAGATAGCGAAGTTCACACTCTTGCAGTACCCAACGTAGAATATATGAACCGTAGTGCACATTTACTGCTGGTGGAAGATAATCAAATTAATCAAATTATTGCTGAGGAACTTTTAAAAAGTGTGGGCTATACATTAGACATTGCACAAAATGGCCAAGAAGCTATTGATATGATAGAAAAAAACCAATACGATTTAGTGCTAATGGATATTCAAATGCCTATTATGGATGGACTTACTGCCACCAAGCAAATTCGAAAGCAAGAAAGATTTGCGTCACTTCCTATTATAGCTATGTCTGCACATGCTATGACTGGAGATAGAGAAATAAGCCTTGCTCACGGTATGAATGAGCATATCACTAAACCCATTGCGCCAGAAATACTTTATAAAACACTTGATTTATGGTTAAAAAATAACAATTCATAGTTACTTAAAATAGTGCATAATTACCCACATTCTAATTTAAAAAATATTTATTATTATAATTATTATGGTAAGATATAGGTTCTTTGTATTATACCCATCTTGTTTTTTAGCACATCTTTCATATTAAATTGGGTCTGCTCCGCATGGGGCATCATTCCATGTGTATCAAAGACTGCACTACGCATTAGAAAGCTTTTGATGCAGAGAGTGCAAAGAGCGATTTCACGGTGTTGCATGGCAAGGCTTTGGCTTGCCATGCCCCGTAGTGGATCCTTTGCGAAGCAAATAGCCACAAAGGGAAAAAACACCGCATGAGCGATTTGTACTACCCGCATCAAAAGCTTAACTAATTTTCAAATAACAATAACGTGCCTAATCTCCATCTGGAGATGCACCGGTAACCAAGGGCAGTTTTTTATCTTTCCAATCATATATACCACTTGGCATTATATATACCTCACTAAATCCAAGCTTTTTCATCTTATCATACACCTTTTGAGAGCGTATGCCTGCAAGGCAGTATACTACATATGGTATATCACGATCGAGTTCTCTTAATTTTGCCTCAAATTCTACCCTATAACTATCTAATAACTTAGCGCCTTTAATATGACCTTTTGCATATTCTCTCGCGGTTCTAACATCCAGAAAAATCATACCTGGTAAGGGATTTTCTAAAAATTCAACAGCTGTGCCACTGGTGATTTCAAAATATTCTGCAAAAGCAAAAGTTGTAAAAAGTAAATTAACTATCAAACAAAACGCAAAAAAAATGTTTCTTCTCACAGCACTCTCTCTATATAGTAGCAATTTAGATATTCACAGCCACATGTTTAATAAAACTAAATGACATTTAATACACAAATTTATTACACTTGTAAGACATGCACTACGCTTACCTTCATACATAAAAAACTTTACATAGCTATAGCATTAATTACACTTTAGCCAGTGTTAATTCCATGTTTTTTAAGCAGTTCATAAAAGTGCCCGCGCGAAACTCCAGCTATAGAGGCGCATGCTCTAACATCACCACCAGTCTGCATTAATATTTTATTAATATAATCATATTCAGCTTTTGATTTCCACTCTTTAAGTGATGGGAGATTTGATTCATTATTAGAAAAAACCGCGCTCAAGCCCTTATGTTTAGGAGGCACAATCTTATCTTCATGAAAACCACGCGCAATGCTAACCCGCATGTCTGTAGGCAAGTGAATGGTAAATAGTTCAGTTTCTTCCTTGGCAGCTACACATGCTCGCTCCATACTATGCATAAGCTCACGCACATTACCTGGCCAAGTATAGGCTTGTAATGACTCTATAAAGTGAGCCTCCATAGCCTTAAGTGGCATTTGATATTTTTCACAATAATGGCTAACTGCATGCGCTGCCAAGGTGACAATATCTTCCCTGCGCTCGCGTAATGCAGGTATTCTAATGGTCATGCCTTGCAAACGATATAATAAATCTTCTCTAAATAGTCCTTCCTTAACTAAGCGTGACAAATCTTTATTGGTTGCTGCTACTAGCCTAAAGTCACTAAAAACCTCCCCTACACTACCTACAGGGCGAAAACGCCTTGTCTCTAAAGCACGTAAAAACGCTTTTTGCATAGAAAGGGGCAACTCACCAACTTCATCAAGAAATAATGTACCATTATGCGCTGCAAGCAAAAGTCCATCCTTAGCCCGCTCTGCTCCGGTAAAAGCACCGCGCGCATGACCAAAAAGATGGCTTTCAAGCAAATTTTCAGGCAAAGCAGCACAATCAACTGCCACAAATGGACCTTCTGAGCGTAAAGAATTTTGATACAAAGTTTTGGCAAAAAGCTCTTTACCAACGCCAGTTTCACCCAGTAGTAAAACATTTACATCACTACGTGCAGCATCATAAAGACGTGAAAATGCGGCATTTAACGTGTCACTTGTACCCACAATATCAGCGCGATCAAGTTGTTTATTACTTTTTTTAAGAGTACGACTCATGCGGTGAGCCATAGTTTGCTTTAACATTTGTGAAAGTTTTTGCACCCCAAAAGGCTTTGGCAAAAACTCCCATGCCCCAGAACGAAGAGCAGCTTCAGCCACATCACCATCTCCATGCCCAGTAACAACCAGTACATTTGGCCAACCTGGTAAGCTAAGAATATCTCTAAGCCTTTCTAATCCATCGCCATCAGGTAACATCTTATCAAGCACCACAACGTCTATACCGCGCTGACCCAAGGCTAAACCCTCGGCAAGGGTGGTAGCCTGTAAAACTTCAAAGCCAAGCCGTGTTCCCACATCTGCTATTAAAACTTGTAAAACTGGCTCATCATCAATAATTAATAACTTTGGCAATACTATCTCTCTTTCATATGCATATAGGTTGCAAGATGAACTTCCACAAGTTTTGCAAAATCAGCACCTTTGCTAGATTTAAGACTCTCCTCCACCTTGGCAGCTTCATATTGCAAGCGAACAAAATATAATGTTGCAGCGGAGTTTTTTATGGAATGGGCTAAATTTAATAAATCATTACTCTGTGTCTGATTAATGGCTTGGCAAAGCTCTGTATGCTTTGCTTCATATCCTTCAAGCCACACCTGCACAAGTTTTTTCAGCAATTGCTCATCACCTTCAAGAGCGCGTAAAGCAGCAGCATGATCATAAATTAACAACTCATCATGATCTTTTTTAACCAAGTTATCTTGCTTTGACTTGGTAAATTTGTGTGGCACATACTCTGGTATTAAATTCATAAGATCCTTTGCTGCAACTGGCTTTAATAGAGTTTTGGCTATGCACAATTCTTCAAGCCTGCGTTCTTCAGCTTCGATTACAGAAGCACTCATTAAAACAATTGGAGTAGTTTCATAGTTAGCATGTTTACGTATATTTTCTGCAGTACAAAGCCCGTCCATGCCAGACATACGCATATCTAAAATTATTATATCTGCAACAACTTGATCTAAAAGCTCTAAAGCTTTATCACCATTACTTGCCAAATGTACTGCACAGCCCATTTTTTCAAGTACTGTACGCACAAAATAAGCGGTGACAGTATTATCTTCTACCAAAAGCACGTGCACTGGCAAATGCATACTTTTTTGCTCAATCTCCACCAATTCTTCTTGCAAAACTTCACCACTACCCACACCCACTGGTACGGAAATGGTAAAGCTTGCACCCTCACCCTCAACACTATAGACGCTAATACTACCTTCCATATAATGAAGCACTTCTGAAGCTATGGCTAAGCCAAGACCAGTCCCTGGCTTATCACTTTGTGTAACAGCCTGCCCACGCTCAAAACGTGAAAAAATATGTGCCTGATCTACTACGGTAATACCACAACCTGTATCAGTAACTTTTAAGTATAATACATTATTATCATACCATACATTAACATTGATAGAGCCCTGTTCAGTAAACTTTACAGCATTATTCACAACATTGCCTAAAGCCTGCCTAATTCTAAAAGCATCACCCTCTATATACCTTGGTACATTATCACTAATTTTAAGATTTAAGCTCAAACCTTTCAAAACACAAGTAGGTGTAAATAGTGCAAGACATTGCTCAAGCTCTTTATGCAAAGCAAAGCTGCGCATATTCAAATGTATTTTTCCGGCATCTAAGGCTGCATAATCAGTGATATCTGAAACCATCTCCAACAAGGATTCACTAGCAACAGTCAAATATTTCAACACTTCTTGACGTTGATTTAAGTCCATCTCTTGTTGTAGTAGATGGCTCATACCCAGTATACCAGACAAAGGTGTGCGCATATCATGACTCATATTTGCCACAAAGCACTCCTTCATCTTTTCTCTATCAATTTTTAATTGCTCCTTGCGGCGACGCAAAAAATTAAAACCGCCAATACTAGACGTTCCAGCAAAAGCTAAAAAACCATAAACTAATAACAAATTATTATTTTGTTTTTGTACATTTTGCATAATATCTTGGGCATTAAGACTTATACTAATACCACCAAGCACATTACCCTCAGTAGATTCCTTATGACAATATAAACAAGATTTTTGCGCATAGAGAGGTTTTAAATATCTAAAATATGTTCCTTGTGAGACAGTTTCATAGGAATATACTTCGGACTGACCTTTGGCATTTATTGCAAAAGCATTAGTTTCCCACACATCAGCTTTATTTTCAGGGCGTAAAGGTTCTACACTGGTAATCTTAAAGTGCGCACCTGGTAAATTATTGTCTTCACTAAGCTGTCTGCTCATATAAGCTGGATTTACTAGCACAAATCTAGTGCCATCAACCATAGCAATACTGCGACTTTCTTCTGGTAACCACTTATTAGGAACGCCATAATCACTTTCACGCACATATACACCACCGTGCTTAGCATTCCAATTACGAGTATCAAGCACAAATGTATATAAATTTTGCGCTTGAGTAAGTAGTTGTTCTTCCATATGCTGAGTATTAGTAGAACTTGTATTTTTATACAAAAACGCAATAAAAACACACCATACAAAACTAAACAATATTGCATATTTAGCCTTGTGCCAAAATGCACTAAGTCTGTGTGGGAAAGATAGTTTATTGTCATGCATAGATGAATATATGTCATTTTTTTCTGAAAAAATCAATACTAGGAATGGATACTTATAAACTTTTTTTTACTTAATTAATTCATAAATACCTATATATCTAAAGCAAAAACATACAAACACCTCAACATACCGAATATACGTATTTTTTTATAAAACATAACCTAAAATCTGAGTAATTAAAATATTTTTAACAAAAATTATCAATACAGGTTATGCTTGTTCGTTTCGGCACAAATCTTGTAATAAGGACGAAGTTGATATCAACATAGGGTTGATACAAAATTAAGGAGGTAATGTATGGGAACATCTTGCCACGGATCGTGGCTAAAAATGGTGTTGCTAGGCATTGCTGTGGGCGTAGGTCTTTTTGCAAGTGCTGCTATTGCTATGCAATACACAGATCAAAGACCTTTTTGCTCTAGTTGTCATGTGATGTATGAGGCTGGAGTAACGCATAAAATGTCCACACATGCCAATGTGTCGTGTAATGATTGTCACGCACCCACAAACCTAATGAGCAAGATTCCTTTCAAGGCCGCTTCCGGCATAAAGGATATTGTATCTAATATGCAAGGTAAGGATGTAGCCTTGGATCTTGGAGTATCTACAAAGGATGTGGTTAATGCTAATTGCAGATCATGCCACGCTGTAACCAACATGGGTGTAGCAAGCATGGAAGCAAAGCCTTACTGCGTTGATTGTCACCGCAATGTTGCGCATATGCGCAAAAAGCCCATCAGCACAAGGATGGTAGCCGATGAATAAGAAATTTGTATATTTTAATCTAGTTGTATTGGGAGTTCTTTGCCTCATGCTGGCAGGCGGTTGCAGTGATACTAGCACCGAACTAGAAACACCAAAGTTTAAATCTGGTCTTTCTAAAGACGAGATTGATAACTCTGCATTTAAAAAACCCTTTCCCAAACAGTATGCAACATTTGAAAAAAATGCTGAAAATTCTGTTATGACAGAATACAAGGGTTCCGTTCATTTTCGTAAAAATGATGATTTTTCACCCCTACCAAAGGGTTATAAACATGCCCAGCCATACTTAAAAAATCTATGGCTTGGATACCCATTTAGCTATGAATACAACGAAGCTCGCGGTCATACTTACGCCATTGATGACGTAGTTCATATTGACCGCATCAATCGTTTTTCTGAAAATGGTGCCTTACCTGCCACTTGTTGGAACTGTAAAACACCTAAAATGATTGAATGGGTTGCCGAGAAAGGTGACAAATTCTGGTCAAGCAATTCCAATGAATATCGCGACAAGTTAGATGCTCGCGATCATACCATTGGTTGTGCTAACTGCCACAATCCAGAAACTATGGAACTTCGCCTCTATTCTGAGCCTCTAAAAGATTGGCTTAAGCGTAGCGGTAGAGATATTGAAAACATTTCACGCAACGAAATGCGCACCCTTGTTTGTGCTCAGTGTCACGTAGAATACTACTTCCAGCATAAAGATAATGGTCCTGCCGCAAAGCCCGTGTTCCCATGGGATAATGGCTACGGTCCTGAAGATATGTATCAATACTATAAGAGCCATGGTCCCAAAAATGGTCAGTTTGCTGACTGGACCCACGCTGCATCTAAATCACCAATGATTAAAATGCAACACCCTGAATATGAAACATGGATTGATGGCCCTCACGGTGCTGCTGGTGTTTCATGCGCAGACTGCCACATGGCATATGAGCGTGTTGATGGTCAAAAAATCTCAAGCCATTGGTGGACTGCTCCGCTTAAAGATCCTAACATGAGCGCTTGCCGCCAGTGTCACGCTGATAAGAGTGCTGAATATCTTAAAGAGCGTGTTATATATACCCAAAAGAAAACCTTTGACCAGCTCTTAAAAGCCCAAGAAACTTCAGTTAAAGCCCACGAAGCTGTGCGCCTTGCTGCTGACTATCTTGGCGAAAGAGATATGAACTATGACGCACTTATGACTGAAGCACGTGATATGGTTCGTAAAGGTCAATTATTCTGGGATTATGTATCAGCAGAAAATAGCGTTGGCTTCCACAACCCAGCCAAAGCTTTAGATACGCTTGCCTCCTCCATGGAATTTAGCCAAAAAGCTATTGACCTAGCCGGCCAAGCAACCAACTATGGCATTAATGCAGCTATTGCTGGCGACATTAAAACCATCGTGCCTCCTATCAAAGAACTTAGCCGTAAGTTACAGCAAGACGCAGAGTTCTTACAACAGCATCCTTGGACAAAACTCCTACCCACTCTACCTCCAGCAGAAATGGTATGGGACGGACAAAAAAGAGTCAGTGATGCAGGAAAGGCTGAATAGCTAAGTTACATAACCATCCACATTAATTAGATGTAACTACTAACAGAGCCGACTCCCTAAAAGGGGTCGGCTCAAACAATTTTCTATCAATATTATATTATTATAATCAATATAAACATGATTACAGCTTGATTTTTTGCACAGCTTAGCACTTTTGCCCTGCATTGCAAAACTAGAGTGATGAATAAGTTGTTTAAAAGATATTCCATCTCATATTTGCTATAATACTTGTAAAAACAACATACACCAGTGCAATTTTATGTAAATTAAAGTAACATAAATTAATAAAGGCATAATCCAATTGCTAAAAATGTAGTTTTTATTTTTTTTTAACAAAAAATAAAATTCCTTCATTTTTTACTTGCAAAATATACATCTTTAACATAAGAATATGCGTCTGACGGAACGTGGCGCAGTTTGGTAGCGCGCCTGGTTTGGGACCAGGATGCCGGGAGTTCAAATCTCTCCGTTCCGACCACAAATTTCAAAAGCCCTTTACGGTGACAGCGTAAAGGGCTTTTTTTTATGGTTAACATTAACACCTATAAAGGTTCTTCACCAAAAAGAGGGGCAACCCAGATTTGATACGTTATTTCTACAGTTAATTGTTTTTCATTTATGGAGCGTAAATGTCACAGCTCCTTGCCTTAGTCAATTTCACTTTCTAGCAACAAATGTCTTCCTTCTTTTTTTCCATACATCTCATAGTGTAGAAGAGGGTTTATGTCAGCTAATTTGACATCTTTGTTTTTTTCTAAATATTTATTACCATTAAAGGTCAAACTAGGGTTTTTCCCATCTTTCCAACCAACTTCACAATAATGCTTAACGGCGTCAAGCTCAGAGTTGATTTCTGGATTTTGTTCTATATACCATTTTACATTAAAATAATTTGATTCTGTTATGATTTTATATTGTTGTAGCTTTAGGTTTTTCATGCGATAAAACATATTTTTTTTGTTTTTTAAATGCTGCCATATGGTATAGTCGTGAGTTGTTTCAGTAAAATCATAATCATCTTTTCTTATATTTCTTTTTTCATAAACATGGGTAGCCATTCCCCTGTCTACTTTAGCTAAAAATTCCTCTTTAGATTTGCTGTAGTAATGATTAATTCTAATTTTTTCCATCCTAATAGTATCAAATCCATAATTCCCAATCATCATCTCAAAGCATTCATTCACAGCATTTTTATTATCAATATACTCATGGTTATGGACACTAAATTTCAAAACCTCAAGTGGATTAACAATACACTTAACGTGTGAGTTGCCTGCTTCTAAAGTATAGTTTTTATGCACTCTTGTGAAGTTTTCTAAAACACTTCCCTGCTGTCTGTATGTGTATCCATTGGAGTCAAATAAGAGCCAATGAATAGCCAAAGCTGGATAAGGCTCATATTCAATTAAAAAACTATCGAGACTTACCTTATTTGTAGTACAAATAAATTCATCTATATCAATCACAGCTAACCACCTTGTATCATGTTTATACTTTTTTAATGCGTCATTATATGCTGGTCTTTGTTGAGCCTTCCCTGGCCAAAATGTGTATGTTACAATACCTTTTTCGATGTATCGAGTTAATACTTCATGTAAATTATCATCACTTTCATTATCATAAATATAAAAATGCTTGACTCCCATTGAAATATGATAGTCTAACCATTCTTGCATATAAGGTGCTTCATTTTTAACAATAGCTAAAATACTTAAGTAAAATTTATATGATGGTGTATCTTCCATAGATTCCCCCGTAAAAGAGTGCTTTAATGAACTTAGGAAAATTTTTTTATATAGCATATGAAATAAGCAAAATGTATACCAAAACAAATATAATGAGCTTGGATAAGGCAAGATTTGCAGTAATTAAAGAAATAATTAAGATTAATTCAGAAAGTAGAATTAGCATGCATATTTTACAAAAAACAAACATACAAAATAAGGAAAATTTTTCAAGGTTAAAATTTAATAAATCTTGAATGCATGGTTTACTCAAAAAGTTCTAAAAATTCTTAGCGCATGGTCACCCAAAACCCTTTAACAAAGGCTTAACACCACTGACTACACAGACATGATTATTTAACAATATAAAGTTTTGAATAGTTGAACATCACTGAACGTGCTTTGGGTCAAGATGCTTAAAGTTGAAATCTTTCCGTTCCAACCATAAGTCTAAAAGTTCTCTACCATGAGAGTGTAGAAAGCTTTTTTGCAAAAAATTTTTTATTAAAGAGCCCTAGTATATATTTCTACAGCATCAGCGTAGCTTATTTTTTTGGCATTATTTGCTAATAATCTGGTTACTAATAATACGGCATTGGAAAGCTCTGGAATGTGGTCTTTTTTAACGCCAAAGTCTGACAAATGTTGAGATAGATTTAGGTCAGAAATGAGAGAAGTAAAATATTGCAAGGCGTCAAGTGCCATTTGTTTTGTATTATCCTGTGGTAAACCCATCACTCTAGCTAATTGAGCAAATTTATCTTCATTTACACTACAATTAAATTGCATCACCGGTAAAAACATAATGCTATTGGCTACTCCATGCGGAATATGATATTTGGCTCCAATAGGGTAAGCAAAAGCGTGCACTGCCGTAACTCCAGCATTAGAAAATGCCATTCCAGCAAGCAGGCTTCCTCTTAGCATTTGAGTTCTTGCCTCTATATTAAGACCATTGTTATAGGCTGTGCGTAAATTTGCACTAATAATTTTTATGGCTTCTATAGCTAAAACGTCAGTCATAGGCGAAGCATTAACCGATGTATAAGCCTCTACAGCATGTATAAGTGCATCAATTCCTGTTGATGCTGTAATTGCGGGGCTAAGGCTCAAAGTAAGCTCTGGGTCTAATATAGCAACATTAGGTAGAAGATAAGGGCTTGATATGCCAATTTTAAGCTGTGCTTCATCATCAGAAAAAATTGCAACAATAGTTGACTCACTTCCGCTACCTGCTGTTGTGGGCACTAAAACAAGTGGAGCTCCTTGCTTTGGAATCAGATTGACTCCAAAGTATTTGTTAATTGGTCCTTCATTAGTTGCAAGGATAGCTAGACCCTTAGCTAAGTCAAGAGCAGATCCACCACCAAAGCCTATAATAACTGAAGCTTCAGATTTAAAATATGCTGCTAGAATTTCTTCTACCAATTCATAACGTGGGTCTGATTCAATTTGATTAAAACATTCATATGCTACATAATTATCATTTAAAATTGCAACTAAAGTTTTAAATAAATTACTTTTAGCAATGTTTGGACCAGTAACGATAAAAACCTTATTGCCACCAAGTTCTTTAACCTCTTGAGCAATACTATTAATACTACCTGCTCCAAAAACAATTTTGGGCGTACAACGAAATATATCTACTGCCATAACTTTCTCCGTTAATACATATATTTAATTAAAATTATTTGATATATTCATAGTTGTCAAGTAAGCTTTATTATTAAATATATAAGCTCAATCAATAAATCATAAAGTGCAAAACAAATGCAACTATTAACTTAGCAATTCCATTTGTTCCTATAAGGCACATAGGTTGAGTATTTTTTCTTATCTTATCTTTAAGATTAAAATTATAAATATTTTGAAATACTAAAAAAAAAACGGCGTATAACAATACACCGCTTTTTTTATAAATATAACTAAGTAATACTACTTAATTTCAACAACGGCACCGGCTTCCACAAGTTGCTTTTGAGCATCTTCTGCTTCTTCCTTAGATACGCCCTCTTTAATAGAAGTAGGTGTTCCGTCAACTTTGTCCTTAGCTTCTTTAAGTCCAAGACCTGTAAGAGCACGAACAACTTTAATAACGCCAATTTTGTTAGCGCCAGCTTCTTTTAGTATTACGTCAAATTCGGTTTTTTCTTCAGCAGCTTCGCCACCACCAGCAGCAGGGGCAGCCATTACCATTGCTGCAGCTGGTGCAGCAGCGGATACGCCAAATTTTTCTTCCAATTCTTTGATGAATTCAGAAAGTTCCAACACAGTCATGTTGGAAATAAATTCAACAACTTGTTCTTTGGTTACTGACATGGTATTCTCCTAAAAATCTTTAGCATTAATAAAAGGTTTAACTTTTGCTTGATTAAGCGGCCTTCTTATCTTCAATGGCCTTTAAGGCATAGAGCATGCCGCGAATCATATTAGCAAATAGTGACACAAAGTTGGTGGGTACAGCGTTCATAGTACCAAGAGTTTGAGCAAGGAGTTGTTCCTTGCTTGGCATCTTGGCTAGATTATCGACTTGGTCAGCTGATAACAATTTACCTTCAAGACTTCCATGACGAATTTTGAAGATTTTATTACCTTTTGCAAAGTCGCTAAGCGCCTTAGCCACCGCCACAGGGTCATCATATCCAAAAGCAATAGCGCAGTTTTCCTTAAATTCATCTTTAATGGAATCGTGCGTCGTATCGGTGAATGCTATGCGAGCTAGAGTATTTTTAACTACTAAGTAGTCGCAGCCTGCATTACGCAAGGCAACTCTTAAGTTCGTCAGCTCTTCCACCGGCATGCCCTTGAAGTCTGTAACCACTGTAATGGAAGCTTTTTCAGCTTTTGCCTTAATTGCTTCGATAAGAGCGGTTTTTTCGGACCTGTTCACGTGATTCTCCTCACGTTGTGGGTTGCCAAATGAAATTGCCGAGCCAAAGATTTTTTGTAATGAATACAAATGTCTCAGTAGGCTTTACGTTTTAACACTACCTACTTTCTTCGACTGGAATTCCTATTCCTTAGCCAGTGGATTATATACCACAAAAATTGATGGTTTTATCCTAATTGAAAGGGGTTAACCTTCCAAAAATTTCTTAATATTACTTACATCAACCTTAAAGCCTAAGCCCATTGTGGTTGAAATAGTTAATGAAAGCATATATTGACCCTTGGCAGAAGCAGGCTTTAAGCGATTAACCGTATCAAGCAATGCTTTTAAGTTACCAAGAATTTTTTCAGTACCAAATGATGCTTTGCCAAGTGGGGCGTGCAATACACCAGCTTTATCAACTTTAAAGTCAACACGACCGGCTTTAAGCTCTTTAACAGCTTGGGCAACATCAAAGGTTACAGAGCCTGTTTTAGCATTGGGCATAAGTCCACGTGGACCTAAAACACGACCAATTTGACCAACTAGGGCCATGGCATCTGGGGTTGCAACGGCAGCATCAAAGTCAAGCCAGCCGTCTTTAATTTTAGCAACTAGTTCTTCTGCTCCAGCATAATCAGCACCAGCTTCTTTAGCTTCTGCTTCTTTTTCACCTTTACAGAATACAGCAACGCGCACTGTTTTTCCAAGTCCATTAGGTAGGGTTACAGCACCGCGTACCATTTGATCAGAATATTTGGGGTCAACACCAAGGCGTACAGCAACATCAACAGTTTCATCAAATTTGGCAAATGCTGTTGCCAATGACTTATCCACAGCTTCTTCGATGGAGAAGCGTTGTTGTAAATCTACTCCTTCAAGAGCAGAACGAAATTTTTTGCCATGT
>CAYJKC010000019.1:0-39835 GCA_964370675.1 uncultured Desulfovibrionaceae bacterium | reverse complement strand
GAGTCTGGACCGTGTTTCAGTTCCAGTGTGACTGATCATCCTCTCAGACCAGTTAACCATCGTCGCCTTGGTAGGCCATTACCCTACCAACTAGCTAATGGTACGCGGACTCATCTTCAAACAATAGCATATTCAGAGGCCATCTTTCCCGACAAATTACTTATTGTCAGCGTATCCGGTATTAGCAGTCGTTTCCAACTGTTATCCCAAATTTGAAGGCAGATTATCCACGCGTTACTCACCCGTGCGCCACTCTACTCTCACCCCGAAGGGTAATTTCGCGTTCGACTTGCATGTGTTAGGCACGCCGCCAGCGTTCAATCTGAGCCAGAATCAAACTCTCCAGTTTAAATTCTTATAGCTTAGTATTAAACCTAGCTAATATCGTTATTACTTTCTCAAAGTTGACTGGGTCAATATGATTTAAACACCATTTGACTCGTCTTTTTTTTCTTCCCAATTCGCTATTCACTTTTCAAAGAACCATCTCAAACTAAGCCTTGCTTAGTTGGCGCCGCAAGATGAAAAACTTTTTCATCAGCGCGGAGAGGTAAAATGCACTAAGTCATCTCGTGTGTCAATATTTTTTTTGCAAAGTTTTAATTTTTTTTTGACACTAACCTCACAATTGTCTCCCAAAAAGCAGTTATTGCTTACAATACAAAAACTAATACATTAATATAAACAGTATGTTTTAGTATATTGGCACAATCTGTGCTAACTTAAAAAAAGTATCTTATTAGCAGCAAAATTTTTTCTTTGGAGTTCTTTATGTCAAAACAACTTTGTATTTTACATGCTAATTGTCAGGGCGATAGTGTAAAACAATTACTGCTTAATACGCCAGCCTTCAGCAATTTATTTTATATAGAGAAATATACTAATTACTTACATGAAGATATTCCAGCAAAATCCTTAAATAATTGTTCTTTATTCATTTATCAACAACTAAGTGCTAGATGGGGTGAACATGCAACTTATGCACTTTTACAAAAACTACCCCCAAATACACCTACCATTTGCATACCCAATATGTTCTTTAATGGATATTGGCCGCTATGGACTAATAAAACGCACATGGCATACGGCAACATGCTTATTGAGCACCTTGCTGAAAGTGGCTTAGGCATTGCCGAAATACTTCATATATATTTGCATGGAGATATTAAGGCAAAATACGATCTTGATTGTTTAGTCAAACTCTCACGCGATAGAGAAATAGAAAAAGAAAAACACTCAAGCATCAAAACGTTGGACATCATTGATAGCTTTTGGCGTGAAGAACAGCTATTTCATACCGTCAATCACCCTGGTCCAAGACTTATGCTGCATGTTGTTAGTGGCATCTTAGAGCAATTAGGTCTTGGAAAAATTCCTTCTTTAATATGTAATGCCTATTTTGCATTAGAAAATGAATTTACTCAACCCATTCATCCGCAAGTAGCAAATCTTTTTCACTTGCCTTTTGTAACAAAAAACAAGCTATATAATGTATATGGTCAGAAGTTAACCTTTGAACAATATGCCACAGCATATGTTAATTGCAGAATGCAACAAGGACCAAATATAATTGATGACTTCATTGTTTATCTACACCTTCTAGCTCAAAAAGAGTCTAACATATGGGCAGCCTAAAAAAAATTCTTGTAGTGAGAGCATCAGGTGGATTGTCAAATCGCCTACAAGCAGTCATTTGCGGCATTGCATATTGCTTACTTACTCAAAGAGCCATCTGTATTGATTGGAGAGATGGTTTATATTCAGACGATTTTTCAAATGTTTTTCCGCTTTGGTTTAATGTCGAAGGAGTGGACTCATTGCCATATGAAGAAGTAGCACAAATTTTTGAGAAAAATGCTTCTGTAAATCCTCAATATTGGAAAGATTGGCTAACTGCTCCCATAGCAGTTGAATACATGTTTCATGGCAATGACCATATGCAATCTGAAAATATTGCAAAAACAAGTATCAATTTAGAGCAACTTGACTTAGAAGATGAAATTGTAGTCTTTTGGGGATGGGACACAAGGTGCCTTACCCCACTTATCACTATGTTAAAAGAAAATTTTGCTCCATTAGCAAATTTAGAACAAAATGCCATAGAAAGATACTTGTTAAAAAACTATATCAAACCATTGCCAAGCCTATCTCTTGAAGCTCAAAATTTTTTTGATAAACACTTTAAAAAACCACCTGTTGGAATACATATTCGCTATACAGACCTACAAAGTCCACTCCCACGTATGATAGAGCATCTTAGCAAAGTGGCAAGCACGCATGAAAAAATTTTTTTATGCACTGACAATGAGCATGTAGAAAAAATGATACGTAAAATTTTCCCATATACAGTAACACACCCTAAAATTTTTCAAGGCAATGACATACCTCTTCATAGCTATGTGGAAGGTGTTAGTAATGTGCAAAAAGGGCATGAAGCTATGATAGATATGCTATTACTTTCGCGTTGTGATCAAATTATCCATTATGAGCGTTCATCATTTGCAAAAATACCAATTTTATATTCAGAGTTAAGCAGTGAACATATACACAATGTTAGATTATAGTTGATGCTATGAATTTTTTTTGGAGATAAGATTACAAACTACACTAAGAATGTATTCATTTTACACATAAAACAGGTAGTTATAAAAAAAATTAATTATTTTTTCGTAATTTTAGACATTTATCAATTATGAAGAAAAAATATATATAAGAAACACAAAACTTATACAAAATACTTCACATAAGTTAAAAAAATTTTTAAGGAAAATAATTTATTTAAAAAAATAATATTGACATAAGATACTAATTTTACAAAACAACACGCAAAACAAAACATTTTTTCCCCTAACAAACAATAAAAAAATTGTTTTTGCAGCATAATTTTTCTGTACATCACTATGAAAATGTGTCAGAACTGTCTTGCGGAAGATTTTTGTCGCAACTTAACTTTTAGGAAGGAGTTTAGAATGAAACATGTTCGTATTGCTTTAGTGGCTCTTGCAGCCATGCTGGTTATGTCTGCACCTGCTCATGCACTTCAGGCAGTTGGTATCCATGATAAGGTAACCGATGGTATCCTTATGCTTGTTGACCAATCTGGTTCTATGTATATGAAGCATAAAGCTACTGGTGTAGAAAAAATTGAAATGGCTAAACAAGCTCTAGTACGCTTGAATGCCAAGACCCCTCTTTTAGGCTATCAAGGCGCAATTTGTGCTTTGACTCCTAACGCTGTTGTAGCCCCTGCTGGCGCATGGGATCGTCAAGCATGGTACGGTACTCTTAACGGTATCCCTAACGGTGGTGCTATTTATGGTCGCTTAACACCTCTAGGCATGGGCCTTGACGGCGTAGCTTCCATGTTAGGTCAATTACCTGGCAACACTGCTATGGTACTAGTATCTGACGGTAACGAAAATCTTGGTAAAATGGGCGTTCAAGCTCTTCAAGCTCTTTATGCTGCTTACCCAAGTGCTGTTATGCACATCGTTTCTGTTGCTGATAAAGCTGAAGGCTTAGCTGTTCTAAAGCAAATGGCTGCTCTAAAGAGCGAATCCTTATTCGTTGACGCTCGCGACATCATCAACACTGATGAATCTGCGAAAACCTTCGTATCTAAGGCTTTCTATGAGCCCACCATTCCTGCTCAAGACGTACAAAGCCTACGCTCTGTATATTTCCATACTGCAAAGTATGACATCACCAAAGCTACTGCTGAGCGTCTAGACCGTCTAGCCGAAGTGCTAATGACTCGTCCAGAACTTAAAATCTTCGTAGAAGGCTTTGCTGACGTACGCGGTAGCATTCCTTACAACAACACCTTGTCTGAAAATCGCGCCATGGCTGTTAAGAAATATCTTGCAAGCAAAGGTTGCAACAATGAAATTATCATCAGCAAGGGTCGTGGTGAAACCAAAGAATATCCTTCTTACCAACTTAACCGTCGTGTAGACATCATGGTTATCTGGGAATAATATTCTAAGTTACAAAAAATAAAAAAAGTGAGGGGCTTTTGCCTCTCGCTTTTTTTTGTTTAAATACCTTACACTAAACGCAGTATAAAGCAATTTACCCCATTATCTTTCAAAGAATTTAAATCCTTTAGAACATGCCATCAAGTTACTTTTTTTAAGTTTCACAAGAAAACTCATATTAAAATTAAAATAATAAAAAATTAACCTTACAACGGCTAGTGTAAAGTTAGTGAAAAAAAATGAAATTTATAAATTCAATTGTTAATTTGAACTTGTTAACGATTAAATAATTTGGTATATTTTGAGGACCCACCACAAAATATAGGAGTGTCGCGCATGCCTAAACAGCAAGACAATCTTGACCAAACTGTTATAAGTTTACTTAATGCAACAGGATCTAAAGTATGCTGCTGGAATATGAATGGAGAATTATTTTTTTGTTCTAATGATTTCTTAACTTACTTCAATATTAATCATTTTGATGAATACTTTTCAATTTTTGACAACATATCTCCTATACGTCAGTTTTGTGGTGAACTATCTAGTAAGCTTATGCGCGAACATATTCAATACGCCATTAAAAATGGTAAACACTCATTTGACTGGACACATCTAGTAGAAGAAAAATTATCCTCAGTACATTACGAGCTAAGCAATGTGCAATGTGCGCAACAAGAGTTTATTTTAGGAAGCATTAGGAACGAGCATCAAGGTAATATAGGCATTACTGAAAGTGAGGCAGACATTAGAGCTCGCGCAACACTTGATGCTGCACCTTTGAGCATAACATTTTGGAGCAGAGATTTTAATGCAATAGAATGCAACAAAGAAACTTTGCGTATGCTTGGCTTTAACAGTAAAGAAGATTATCTTAAAGGTGTTTACGATGTCTTTCCTAAAAATCAACCTGATGGTTCTAATTCAACTACAAAAGCTAAAGAAATCCTCGCCTCTACGTTTAAGAATGGATTCTATCAGGGAGAGTGGCTCTACTTAAATTCTCAAGGAGAAGAAGTACCTGCCGAAATAAAGCTTGTACGAATACAGTTTGGAAATCAGTATATTGTGGTTGAGTATGCGAGAGATCTTACTGAAATTAAAGCTAGTAATGAGAAAGCAAACTTAGCTGAAAAACGTACTCTTGCTATGCTTGAATCTTTACCACTTGGTGTTAACCTTTGGAATACGTCATTAGAACCCCTAGATTGCAATTATGCTGCTATGCAAATGCTTGGTATAGATTCTAAAAAGGAGTATATGCATAAATTTTTTGATTGCATGCCTGAGTTTCAGCCCAATGGTGAACGTTCTTTAGATATGATCCCTATAAACATTAAGGAAGCTTTCAAGAATGGATACAAGCGTTTTGAATGGACATTTAAGACTCTTTTTGGAGAAACGCTAACAGCTGAAATTACACTTATTCGAACAAAAATAGGTGATGAACAAGTCATAGCTGCATATCAACGTGATTTAAGTGAATTAAAAGCAACCCAAGCCAAGGTTCGTGAAGCTGAAGAGCGCACCCAGATTATGCTTGATTCAACCCCACTTTGTGCTAACTTTTGGAATCATGAGTTTCAAAACATCGATTGCAACTTAGCTGCAGCTAAATTGTTTGACCTAAAAGACAAGAAAGAATATTTAGAACGCTTTTTTGAGCTTTCACCAGAATATCAACCAGATGGTAAATTGTCATCAGAATCTGCTCTTGAAAAAATAACTACGGCTTTTGAAGATGGCTACTGCAAATTTGAATGGCTACATCAAAAACTTAATGGCGAGCCTATACCTGCTGAGATTACACTCATTCGCACCAAGCATCGAGGGGGATTTATTGTAGTTGGTTATACCAAGGATTTGCGCGAGCTCAAAGCAACTCAAGCTCAAGTTCGTGAAGCTGAAGAACGTACTCAAATTATGCTTGATACAACGCCGCTATGTGCTAATTTTTGGAATCACAATTTTCAAAATATTGATTGTAACTTAGCTGCTGCTAAACTTTTTGGATTAAAAAATAAACAAGAGTATTTAGATCGTTTTTTTGAGCTTTCACCTGAATACCAGCCAGATGGTAAATTATCATCAGAATCTGCTCTTGAAAAAATCACAACTGCCTTTGAAGAAGGTCATTGTCAATTTGAATGGCTGCATCAAAATCTTGAAGGTGAACCAATTCCTGCTGAAATCACTCTTATTCGTACACAACATCGCGACGAATATATTGTTGTTGGTTATACAAAAGACCTACGCGAGCTCAAAGCAAGCCAAGAGATTGCCCGAGAAGCAGAAGCTAGAACTAAGATTATGTTTGACTCAACTCCTCTTTGCATTAAGCTATGGGATGATAGTCAAAACCTCATAGACTGTAATGAGGAAGCTTTAAGATTGTTTGGTTTTGCATCTAAGCAGGACATGCTTCAAAATTTTGACCTAACTTTACCGGAAGTACAACCCAATAATCAAAATAGCTTTGTTATGGCTTTAGAAATGCTAACAAAAGCACTTAATGAAGGTTTTTGTCGTTTTGAGGCTTTATACCAACACCCTATCAGTAAAGAAGATATTCCTGCAGAAGTAACTCTTGTACGTATTAAAGATCGTGATCGTTATGCTATAGTTAGTTATATGCGAGATTTGCGAGAGTTGAATGCCATGCTGCAAGAAATACATGACGTAGAAATAGATTTACGTGAAGCTAGAGATGTGGCAGAGAAAAATGCTCAAGCCAAGAGTGAGTTTCTTGCCAATATGAGTCATGAAATTCGCACACCCATGAATGGTATTCTTGGTCTTTTATACCTTCTATCACAAACCGAACTTGCTTCTACTCAAGAAAATTATGTGCAAAAAATCTTGCAATCAGCCAACAATCTTTTGCGTATTATCAATGATATTCTTGATTTTTCGAAAATTGAGGCAGGTAAACTAGAAATTGAATCCATACCTTTTACTCTAAATGAAATATGTGAAGAACTTAATAGTTTGTTTTTACAAAGGGCAGAGGAAAAAAGTATTGAACTATATATAAGCTGTGGCGAGTTTGCCAAAACATATTTACTTAGCGACCCTTTACGCATCAAACAAATTATTTTTAACCTCACAAGCAATGCTTTAAAATTTACTGAAAAAGGTTTTATTGATATCAATGTGCTAACAACTAAACTAGATAACGATACTATTGACTGTATTTTTTCAATCCAAGATACTGGTATAGGATTGAGCCAAGATCAGATGAGTCGCATTTTTTCTGCTTTTACTCAGGCGGACTCATCAGTTACCAGAAAATATGGTGGCACAGGTCTTGGTTTAGTTATTTCCAGAAGTTTAGCCGAAATGCTTGGCGGTAAAATTAATATAAACAGTAAAATCAATGAGGGCTCTACATTTAGCTTAGTATGTAACTTTCCCATTGCCCCAGAAGAAGCCATTACAAAATTAAATGCCAACGAAAATAGTCAAAATAAGCCTCTTGATAATCAAAGTGGTTATTTGTTATTAGTAGAAGACAATGAAATAAATCAACTTATTGCTATAGAACTGTTGCAAGACGTGGGATATACCATTGACATTGCGCAAAATGGTCAGGAAGCCTTGGACCTACTTAACCAAAATATTTACGACTTAGTTCTTATGGACATTCAAATGCCCATTATGGATGGTCTAACAGCCGCTAAAACAATACGTCAAAATCCTGCATTCGCAAAACTACCCATTATTGCCATGTCAGCGCACGCCATGTCCGGAGATAAAGAAGTTAGCCTTGCTCATGGTATGAATGACCATATTACTAAGCCCATTGACCCACAAAAACTTTACAGTACCATTGAGTATTGGTTAGGAAAACAAGATTAAAAAATAGTATTTAAGCAAAGTATAGTGCCGGTACTGCTAGCATAATAGAGTTGTTATTTTTTGCACCTTAGCTCACAATCTAGGTCATAGATAATGGAGTAAGCTTCTGCTAACATGTCGGCAAGTGTTGCGCCGGATAATTCATAGCCTCGGTCAATGCGTGATATACGCTCTGCATAGTATGATATATCCCACCAAGCTCTATTGTGAGTAATATCTTCATTGCTAATAATTTTTTGCAATTCTAAATTGTAAGGCTTTGTTTTTTCAAGCACATGTTCAATATTTTCCTGACTAAGCACCCAATTTTGTGGACTTCTTGCTTTAAGATATTTATTTAATACAAATTCTAATGCTGAATCATGTTCACCTGTTCGCAAATCTCTTTTTAAATTAAAAAAATTTAATAACTCTGCACTTGATGAAACATTGTGCATAGTACTTGTATTTTTATCAAAACTAATTTTTAATGTTTTGCAAATTTGTTCAACAATATTTTGCTGCATGCTAAACAAGTGCATACCCTTTACATAGGGTAATGATTTAAAAGCATTATAGTGCTCAATCCAGTTTTTTGAACAGTTTACGCTAGATATCCATTGTTCAATACAAACCCCGCGCCAATTAACCCACTGCCACCAAGAACTGTTTAGCCACTCTACAGGAGGACGAACAATCATTATAAATCTAACATCATAGTCACTTAGCACCTCAATCATTTTAACAAATTGTTTATGAAGAGCATGTAATGATTCACCCGATAAAAAGATAGTATTATAAAGCTTTGCACATTTAGCTAGTGAGTTTTTCAAATTCGTTAAAAATTCAGTATTAACGCTATCACTTTTCATTAGGCTATTAACATAGTTTGTAGCAAGAATAGAACTTTTTAATTTTATTATTTTGTCAAATTCTAAGTTACCGTGCTTATCCAGTGTTACATAAGCAAATTTACCCCGTACATTATTATGCGAAAAATATTGCTGGATGGATGAACTTGCACATTTTTCAGCGCCTAGGTGGATAAATATTTTCATGACAAATCCTTAATCAGGAATATATCTACACAATTAAATAAAAAGCTTAACGCATTTCCCCTCATTCTCAAAAGAACTAGAGAGGCAAAGTTAATTTTTTTAAGAGAGAAAATCCATCGCTATCTTTGTAAGCCTAGGCGTATTAATTCTTCCAGCAGTTGACCAAAGTCAATGCCAACTTCAGCTGCCTCTTGTGGAATAAGGCTTGTACTGGTCATGCCAGGCAAGGTGTTAGTTTCAACTGTAAATAAAGTACCATCATCCATAAGTCTAAAATCAGTACGACTATAGCCATAAAGACCCAAAGCATTATGTGCTTGCAATGCCAACTCTTGCATTTTTAAATTTATATGCGCTGGTAAAGGCGCAGGACAAATTTCTTCTGCTCCACCGTTTTCATATTTGCTAGCATAATCAAAAAAATCCCCCCGTGGGCGAATAAGTATAGGTGGTAAAGCTTCGCTACCAAGCACTCCGCAAGTAGTATCAACCCCGTCAATGCTTGGCTCAATAATCACATCACAACCGGCATCAAAAATTTTTTTCATAGAGCTATCTAACTCTTGGCGATTATTTGCACAAAAAAGTAA
Organism: uncultured Desulfovibrionaceae bacterium; assembly: GCA_964370675.1. Taxonomy (GTDB): domain Bacteria; phylum Desulfobacterota; class Desulfovibrionia; order Desulfovibrionales; family Desulfovibrionaceae; genus CAYJAD01. Next base: position 30,376 of record CAYJKC010000019.1, on the reverse strand, counting down.
AAGAGATGAGCCACCTGTATTACTTTTTGCAAAAATTGGATAATCAAAACTTGGCATCCAAGTTGATGGAGGAGGAGTAGAAAAAAACTCCCAGTCAGGAGTAGGAATTTTTGATATTCTATATACTTGCTTAGTAGCAGCCTTATGCAAGGCTAAGAATGACGCCGCTGCACCACTACCTTGATAGGGAATTTGAACACTATCAAGCATAGTTTGCACAAGCCCATCTTCGCCAGGTACTCCATGTAAATTTATAAATGCAAATTCGTGCTCTTTAGCAACTGATAATAAGTTGTTAAAGCCATAGCTTAGGTCAAAAAAAGTTATTTTATGCCCTAAATCTTGTAAGGCAGAGGCTATATTTTTTGCACCATTAAGCGAAACTTCACGTTCGTTGGACCAACCGCCCGCTATCAATAGTATACGCATCTAAGCTTACTCCAAGCTGTGCTGAAAAAGCACTTTCTATATTTTTACCTTGCATGTAAGACTCATGAATGGAAGCCTTATGTTGCTCGGTTATACCATAACGTATTAATAAATCATCATAGCGTGTAGCTAAAGGCACACATTTTTCATGCATAATACGCTTATCAGCATAAATCACAAAAAAAGGAAGACGACACACATCATAAGGTATATCCCAAGGCCAATGGACATGCATGGCAACACCTTGGGCAATGTTTCTATTACCGGTAGCACTAATAACCCATGAAGCCCCAATTTGGGCATGGCTACCACCATGATCAATAGTATAAGTTTTAGCAATGTCATGCAAAAGAGCACTAGACCTAATGGATCTTACACACACATTAAATCCCTTGGCGCAAGCAAGCTCAGCTAATGCAGTGGCAAAGTCAGCTACCAAGAGTGAATGCGTGCGAATATTATCAAGCATTTGGTAATAATCCCAAAGGGCAAAGCATTCCTCATCATTTGGCAAAGCACCAATGTGCTCTGTTTGCAAATCAAGATCAGGTAGTATTGCTAGAGGATGTACAGGTTTTTTCATAAAATCAACCATCAAAAAATTATTAAATCTACTGTTTTTAGATTATATTGTTTTAGTCATTTTGTCCAAAACAATTTTATAATACTAGCATAAAATATACTAAATGCTTCAGGGTAATATTTGCAAACATATTTATGTCAAAGTGAAAACACATAATTAATTAGAGCATTGATGATATTAAAAACGCTCAAGCAAAAACTTGAGCGTTTTAAGACGCGGCGCGGGAGTGCCGGTTGTTGTGTTTATCCACACACAACAATGGTCTGGGCAGCTAAATTGCAAACCCATTATAGGCTGTACCTTAATAGACTCATCGACCATTTTGACAGATGCTTTAGGCATGTTTTTCATTTACTAGAAATTTTTTAATAACTACAAATCACTTTTTATAAAGTTTAAATATAAACCTAGTACAGCCTCAACAATAGATGATTACAGGGTTTCATGGCATGTTAATTTTTGCATGCTAAAAAAGATGATTTTTCTTGAAAAAATGAGAAAACAAGAGAAGTGCTGCTATCTGCATGTGGAAAAATATGCTAAGTTCTCTAAGAAAAATTATTTTTCAATCACTCCAAAGCCTTTTGCATTGAGGGGTACTGACAATGTCATTAATCATTAACAATATTTTTTTAATTGTTATATCAAGCAATTATGAAAAACAACAGCTTTAATACATTGGGGAAAGATTTTGCCCATAAGTGGCCCACATTGGATTTGAAAAATTCGTATACATAACTTAAAACCTACTTCATGGAAAAACACTGGTCTATAATATGTAAAAATCTTCAAAAAACGCTAAATTCTAGCGTATATAAGGTTTGGATTGCCCCTTTACAAGGTTTTGTTGAGCAAAATGTTGTAAACATAATGGCTCCAAGTCGCTATACAATTGAACGCATTGAAGAGCGTTTAAGCAATGCTATTTGCATGGCTGCAGCGGAAGTTTTAGAAATCCCTGCACAAAATGTACAACTTAATTTTCAAGTGGCAGAAGTAAAAAATATTTGCTCTACTCCACCTTCAAAATCTGAAATTTTAAAACTTGCACACCATGCATCACCTACCAAGTCTATGCATACACAAGCAAGATTACCATTAAATGAGCAAAACTTTTTGCCATTGATAAAATGGCGTTACGATTTTAACGATTTTGTAGTGGGTCCTAGTAATGACTTAGCGGCTGCGGCGGCACATAATATTTGTCGTCCTGGGGGTCGCATTGAAACACTATTTGTTAGTGCTGCACCTGGTCTTGGCAAAACTCATCTCATTCATGCAGTAGGTCAAGCACTCATGCAAGAAGGTTGCAGCATGCATGTTGGTTATTTAACAGCTGAAGATTTTACCACACATTTTGTCCGTGCAAGCCTTAATAAAAATATGGATGCATTTAAGCATTACTTACGTAGTTTAGACGTTCTATTGCTTGATGATGTACACTTTTTCCAGGGTAAGCAAAAAACTCAAGATGAGGCCCTAGCCACCATTAAATATTTGCAGGCTAGAGGCAGCCGTGTTGTTTTAACTTCATCCTTTTCGCCTCTAGAATTAAAAAATTTAGACGATCAATTGGTTTCATATTTTTGCTCTGGTTTACTTGCCCATATGGATAAACCAACCTTAGAAATGCGTCGCACAATACTTGTGCAAAAAGCACGCATGCATCAAGTGCTTTTACCAGATGAGGTTACCGATGTTTTAGTTAATCACTTGCAAAATGATGTACGACAACTTGAAAGTTGCCTTAATAACCTCATATTCAAAGCACGCCTTTTGAAAAGTGAAATTAGTGTTGAATTAGCTAAAGAGATTTTAACTCAGTATGCTAAGGTTGAAAATCACCTTGATTTAGATAAAATTATTGACCTCGTATGCAACAGCTATGGTTTAGAACCAGGGCAGCTTATATCGCGCAGTAGACGCAAAACTTGCGTACATGCACGCGACACCATCTATTATCTTGCACGCAAGCATACGGATGTATCCTTACAAGATATTGGCGGACGTTTTAACCGCAATCACACTACTGTTATAAAGGGTATAGCCACCATTGAGCGTGAATTACAACGCCAAACAAGCCATGCGCGTCAAATTAGTAATGCTCTACAATTAGTAGAGCGTAACGCCGGAATTTACTGCAACTAGCATTCATCATCCCCGCTTTTAATAATCAGCGGGAAGTCTAAAAGTAAAAAAAATTGCCAGATATAAGCATGCTATACTTATTTCTGGCAATTTTGTTTATTTTATAAACTTATTTGTTTATGTTGTTATATCTGCTGTAAAATCCAAACCACACGTCCCATAATGCGTTGATTTAGGCTTTTTGCTTTAAGACTACTTTCTGGATAATTTGCAGCATCAGATCGCAAAAGATAACTCTCTGCATTAGCATCAAGAAAGAGACGTCTAACAATTAGTCCCTCTTGGGGAGAATACAAAACGTAAACAGTACCAGAAATAGGCACAGTGGCTGTTGTATCAACGCCCATGTAGGCATTGCGAGTAATGGTTGGCTCCATATTTGGTGCATCCATTCGCACAACGCTTATATTGGCAGTGGCAAAGTTCAGTGGCAAAGATATTTTACCAACTTGTGGTAACAAAGGCTGTAAATCTCCTGCCTTATACTCACACGACATACCATACACCGTTAACATAACACTTTTGGCTGCAGGATCACCATAATGGGCTGGATCTTCTGCCATACCACCAAGAGGAGCTTCTTGTGGTTCATAACCTTGTTCTGTGCGTAAATACATGGGACCAATGCCCTGTTTTAGCCAGTCAGGATTTAGACCAAACTTTTCAAAAAGCTTCATAAACCAATCAGCAGGAACAGAATTACGCCTTTTAGCATCAGAAATACTAGATTGCCTAATTTCTAATACCTCAGCTAATTCTACCTGAGTTTTTGTATGTGTTGCGAATTTAATCCGCTCATATGCTTCTAAAAATGAGGACATGTGCCCTCTCCTATTATGCCCTTACTGTAGGGGTTTGAGTACAGGATTATCTTGCGAAAGTACAATACGGCTATTTTTGCTTAGTGACTTACGCAATGTATCCAGACCACGTTGAAATGCAAAAAATTCAGGTGATTTACCAAATGCGTCGGCATAAGTTTTTGCTGCCGTGGCATCACCTTCACCGCGGATAATCTCTGATTTTCTAGCAGCTTCAGCTAAAATCACTGCTCTTTGGCGATCAGCATCAGATCGAATACGTGTAGATTCTTCTACTCCTTCAGAACGATATTGTTTTGCCTGGCGCTCACGTTCAGCACGCATACGTTCAAATATTGCACGCTGATTTTCAGATGGTAAATCCGTACGTTTAATACGTACATCCACAACTTCAACCCCAAAACCTTTCATTAAATCAGCCACCCGTTTAGTTACTTCTTCCATAATTTGGGCGCGCTGAGTTGAAACAACTTCTGTTAAGGTGTAGCCACCAACAAGAGCACGTAATTGTGAATATACCACGTCATCAAGTCTAGCTTGAGCTCCAGGTATAGTGCGCATGGTGCGATAAAATTGCAAAGGATTTTCTATGCGCCAACGAGCATAATTATCTAAAACAATAGCTTTTTTATCTACTGTAAAAGCTTCTGTTGGGCGCGCATCATAATCAAGTATACGTGCATCAAAGTAAATAACATTTTGAATAAATGGCAATTTAAAATGCAGACCTGGACCATAGACAGCGTCTTGTGGCACACCAAGTTGTAATACTAAAGCTTTTTCTGTTTCATGCACAGTAAAAAAACTTTGCCAAACTAACAAACCCAAAATTATGGGTATGATGGTTAACATAAGAGGACTTTTATTCATTATTTTGCCCCTGTGCTGGCAGCAGCACCCTTAGCATTTTTATTGCTTGCCCCTTGCTCAAGAGGTAAAAATGGTAGAACCCGCTCAGCTGTACCTTCAGGTATAATTATTTTATCAACAGCATTACCCAAAATTTCTTCCATGGCTTCATAGTATAGACGTTTTCTTGTAACATCTTCGGCTTTTTCATATTCTGACAAAATGGCTAAGAAACGCTGGGCTTCACCTTGAGCATTTTGAATACGCGTTTCTTTGTAGGCTTGGGCTTGATTTTCAAGCTCTGCCCCTTGACCACGCGCAACAGGTAACAATTCATTGCGATATGCTTCAGCTTCGTTAATAATACGGCTTTTATCTTCTCTAGCAGATGCAACATCTTTAAATGCATCAATAACTTCTTGCGGTGGATGTACATCTTGTAATTGCACTGCAATAATTTGCACACCTATTGCGTAACGATTAAGAATGTTTTGTAAAAGTTCTGTTGCATCGCTTTGGATTTTAATTTTGCCGTCAGTAATAGCAGAGTCAATCATGCTTTTACCTATTACTTCACGCATAGCTGCCTCTGCAGCATTACGTACAACAGCAGCTTGGTCGGTTACATTAAATAAATATTCTACAGGATCAGAAATTTTATATTGAACGCTAAATTGAACATTTACAATATTTTCATCACCAGTCAGCATGGATGCCTCTTCAGGCACAGTACGCACTTGACCTTGTTGGAAGGTACGCTCTTGCCCCACGGACCTAAAGCCAACTTCTCCACGCAAAACTTGTGTAACTTTTGGCTTATACACAGTCTCAATAGGTGATGGTAAATGATAATGCGGACCTGGTCCTACGGTGCGCGCATACTTACCAAAACGCAAAACAACACCCTCTTCATCAGGGTTTACAATAAATATACCTGACAAAAGCCAAACCCCAAGCACCACCGCAAGCATAATCCATACACCTTTTCCACTAGGTGGGTTAAGCTTACCTCTTAGAGGGTTTTCAGGAAATTGTTTAAAATTAATTGGTGGCTTACGATTATTGTTACCGCCACCAGAGTCACCGCCATCCCCACCACTCGGAGGTGGTGTTGGGCGTGATTGCCTTTGCCGTTTTTCTTGTAGTTTATCCCAGTCCCAATTCATAATGCCTTATAAATAAGTCACTATATGAACTAGGTCAAGGTATAAGTCCTAAACAAAAGTTTTATTTATTTACAAATACTGCATAATACTTTCACAATTAAGCCAAGTATGCAGATGTAAAAAAGTTTTTCCAATGCTCATATTTTTTGATTTACATGTAAGATATGAAAATATAACAATAACATCATTTACACCTTAATTTAGCATGACTTTTTACAATACATGCATTAATATGTTTAAAATTGCACTACGCAAAAGATAAAAACATAAGGAAATACTATGAAAAAAACAATTTGCATTCTTACCCTTGTTCTTGGACTAACTACTCAAGCCTATGCCATGCCGCCCCAAGGTGCTCAAGGCACTCAAAGTGCCGAAGCTAAATTTACTCAAATGGATACCGACAAAGATGGTAAGGTAAACTTAGAAGAGTTTAAGGCTCTCTACCCAACTATGAAGTCAAATGTTTTTGATATTATTGATGATAACGATGACAATATAATTGATATGAAAGAGTGGATTAACTTCCAAAATGAACACATGAGCGGCATGAAAAATGAAAAAAACAAAAAGGTAACTACTAAAGTTCCGGGTGATGCAGGCGGACGTGGTGCCAATCAAGGCATGCAACCAGCTGAAACTCATCCCGGTGGTAATATGCTAATCATGCCTCCAGCAGGTCAATAACAAATAGAAGTTCATGACTAATAAAATATCTACACAGCCAACTTTTTTACCCATGTCACGCCAAGAGATGGACGTATTAGGCTGGAATGAATTAGATATTTTATTTATCACCGGTGATGCTTATATAGATCATCCGGCTTTTGGAGTAGCTTTATTAGGGCGCATGCTTACTTCTCACGGATTTAAAGTAGGCATTTGCGCCCAACCTAACTGGCAAAACACTAATGACATTACGTGCATGGGTAGACCACGTTTATTTGTGGGTATTACCGCCGGAGCACTTGATTCTCAATTAGCGCATTACACAGCTTTTCGAAAAAAACGCCATGACGACGCCTATACTCCCGGTGGTAAAGCAGGAGCAAGACCAAATCGTGCAAGCATAATTTATGCTAATCTTGCACGGCAGGCATTTTCTGGAATACCCATTGTTCTTGGCGGAATTGAAGCATCATTGCGCCGCATTAGTCACTATGATTTCTGGAGCGATAGTTTACGCCGCTCCATCTTACTTGATGCCAAAGCTAATTTACTAGTATATGGCATGGCAGAAAAAGCTCTATTAAATATAGCCCAAAACTCTCTAAATCAACAAGAACTTAGCCATATAGCAGGTACTGTATGGATGGGTAAGGAAAGTGATGTTAAAGACCAGCAATACATACAGCTACCCTCTCATCAAGACATAATTAAACAAAATTCCTTACTCATGCAGGCAAGTTTAAGCCTTGAAAAGCAAGTACATGATGGCACACATTATGCCATTCAAATGTATGATAATCGAGTCCTAATTATAGCACCACCTGCAAAAATTCTCACGCAAAAACAAATGGATGAGCTATATAATCTACCATTTAAACGTGCAGCCCACCCTCAATACACTCAACCAATACCTGCTGAAGAAATGTTACGTACAAGCATTACCAGTCATCGTGGTTGTGGTGGTGGTTGTTCATTTTGCTCTCTAGCATTACACCAAGGCAGACGCATTAGCTCACGCTCAGCAAAGTCCATTCAAGATGAAGCAAGACGCATGGCTAAACTAAAAAACTTTTCGGGCAGCATTTCTGATATTGGCGGCCCTACTGCTAATATGTGGCAGGGTTATTGTTCCAACTCTAAAGAATGTAAACGACATTCTTGTTGTCACCCCAAGGTTTGCTCCTTCTTTATTACACCACAAAAAAAGCATATTGAATTATTGCGCAATGTTCGTGATATAGATGGAGTACGCCATGTACGCATTGCCAGTGGTATTCGTGCTGATATTGCCATGCACGAACCAGAAGCCATTAATGCTTACACCTGTGAATTTACAGGAGGACAATTAAAAATTGCTCCTGAACACTGTGCCAGCCAAGTTTTAGATTATATGCGTAAACCTCCTCTACAGGTGTTTGAAGTCTTCTTAAAAGCTTTCCAAGCCCAAAGTGCCAAAGCTAAGCGCGAACAATATGTTGTACCATATTTGATGAGTGCTTTTCCCGGATGTACCGAAGCGCATATGCATGAATTAGCCGCTTGGCTTCAAAAAAGAAATTGGAAACCACAACAAGTGCAATGCTTTATTCCAACACCAGGCACTATAGCAACTGCCATGTATTTTACTGGCTTAGATACCAAAGGACAAAAAATTTATGTGGCTAAAAGTGATGCGGAGCGACTTAAGCAACATCGCATACTTATACCGGAATTGGGGCGCGCTCCTCAAAAACGAACCATAAACAAAGTCATGCAAAAGCCTAGGGTCGGTTGACAAAAAAAGTCAACTTCTGGTAGAAGAAAAAACAAAACCAAATAAATTCAAAATAAAAAACTAAGTCAAGCATTAGATATTATTGAAATTATAGTTTATTAAGCAACACACCCTGCAACAGAGAAGCCATTTACTATTGTGGGGTACAAACAAATACGTAAAAAGAGTACAAAGTGGTTTTAAGGGAAAACTTTTACCCCCATACCTTCTAACATTCTTAAATGAGATTTTATGTATATTGGAATATTAGGCGGAAGCTTTAATCCTATCCATATAGGTCATTTACGATTAGCTATTGAAGCTTTGGAGTGCAAACTTTTGCCCGAGCCATTAAGCCGTGTTGATTTAGTGCCTTGTTCCATCCCACCCCATAAGACCACTCAAAATATACTACCCTTTGATTTACGCCTTAAGATGCTTCAAGCTTCCGTTGACGACATTTTGCATCTAAATGTAAACTCTCTTGAAAAAGAACGAAGTGGTCCATCCTATACCTATGATACATTAAGCATTTACAAACAACAATTCCCCTCAAGTCGTCTACTTTTTATGGTGGGTGGAGAAGATTTTGCAGCCATATCACAATGGTTTCGTGGTCTTGAACTACCTACTCTCGCAGATATTGCCATGTTGCCAAGGGCACACCATCACGTTGATGAATTTTTTGCTCAAACTAAACTACTTTGGCCAGAAGCAAAAATTAATACCAAGACCCAGTCTGCAGAGTTTGCACATGGTGCAAAACTATTTTATTTACCCTTGTTGCGTCTTGATATTAGTGCCTCATACATACGCAAACAATGGCTCAAAGGTCATAATTTGCGTATGCTTATGCCTAAAGCGTCCCTTGAAATACTAGAAAATTCACGTGCAGAAGTGATTAAATATTGGAAAAATAGTGAGGTTGATTATGAGTGTCCCTAAGGAAATACGTGAAGACCTTGCCCGTGCCAAGGCTTATTTGCAAGATGATGCTGTAGCTCGCGCTCTTGAAGTGGTAAGTCATGCTTTGCGTAACATTAATAGTTTAGCACACATCCCATCTGACAATGAAATGGACAAGCAAATTAACTCCACACTAAAATCCATTTCTAAACACCCACAAATACAAGAAATGCTTAAAGATCACATTACAGACAAGAAATCACCCCTTAATTATAAGCGTGGTAAGGAAAAAGTACTTGCTACTGTGCTTAAAGAATTTGCTAAAATGATTCAATCTAAAAGCCAAGATATTGATTTACTTGCTAAAGAACTAGAAGATAAACGTCTGCAAGAACTTTTAAGCAAAGCCCGTAAAGCCTTTGGCAAGGGCGAAATGGGCATAGCATCATCCTTCTTGCAAAGGGCCGCTGCAGAATTTGACTCAAGACCCCCAGTGCTTAATCACATTGGCAATATTTTAGCTAGAGCAAAGCAATATTTAGCTGCGGCTAAAGTATTTCAGCAAAATATTAAATGCGACCCAAGAAATATGCAAAGCTATACCCATGCCATTAATAATTTTATACTAGCGCAAAAATATGCCAAGGCTGAGCATGTTTTTACGCTTGCTCTGCGCCAATTTGGCGCACATCCACGCACCTATGGGCGCATGGCCACACTTTACTTATTGTGGGAAAAATACCCAGAAGCGCAAGAATTTACACGCATGGCATTAAAGCTTGACCCAGAAGAACAAACAGCATTGCGCGTAGCAGAAAAGCTCAAAGAAAAGCTAGAAGTATAAAAACAGCTAAAAATTTCTTGAAAAAAGTTTTAGCAAAAAATTTAAAAAATCATGCAAAAAACTACATGCGGCGTGTAGATGAGGGTTCAAGTGCATTTAACAATTTTTTTAGCTCTTGTTCATCATCAGTCTGCTTCATATTTGTTTGCACATTAGGCTTTGAGTCAGAATTATTTTGTATATTTTTTATAACCTTACTTATTAATTGTGTCGGTTTTTTAGTTTGAATTTCTGCCGGCTTTAATAAGGTAAAGGATGTACCATCTTGTATTTGGGCTGTGTGTTGAGCTGATTCAAGCACATCTGGATGAACGGCAATGGGGGTGGCAGTGCGTATGGCGAGAGCAATGCCATCAGAAGGACGACAATCAACCCTATGCATAATATCCCCCTGTTGAATTAACAAGTCTGCCAAGAAAGCCCCATCATTAAAACTATGTATTTCTAAAGCTTTAATCTTAACTTCCAATGTATCGAGCAAGTTTATTATAAGATCATGCGTTAAAGGCCTTGGTAGGCTTTGCTGACTTAAAGCAAGAGAAATACTCATGGCTTCCATAGCCCCAATCCAAATGGGTAAAACCCTTTGATCTTTAGATGATTGCAATAAGATAATGGGTGTCTTTGCATCGCTATCAAGACTTAAACCTAAAATGTGCATGATAATCATACATTACCTATAACCTCGCCAATAAGAGTATGCCTTTTGGCGGTAACAATGTTAGCGGGCACAAGAAGACCCGACTTAGCTATGCTTGAGTTAATTAATAAATTGATGGTTACGCCATGTGGGTCTTTACCCTGCCACCATTCTTGATTATGTGTAGCATGCATGGCTTTTTTACTTTTATTTTCTAATAATACAACAGTCTTATCACCAACTCGCTTATTGAGCCACACTTGACCAAGCTTTTCTTGCAAGTCTTGTAAAACACCAAGACGCTCTAATTGTATCTCTTGTGGGACTTTAAGGGGTTGACGCGAGGCACTTGTTCCCGGACGATCAGAATAGCAAAAAGAAAAGCTAGCTCTAAAATTAACCTCTTGCACTAAGGAGCAAGTTTGTAAAAAGTCTTCCTCATTTTCGCCCGGAAAGCCCACAATAATATCCGTTGAAAAACTTATATTTTCCCTTATGTTTCTTAAGTCTTGCACAAGATTTAAAAAATCTTGTCTGGTATATTTGCGCTTCATGGCTTGAAGAATTTTATCTGATCCAGCCTGCATGGGAAGATGGATATGTGGACAAAGCATTTCAATGTCAGCAAAAGCCTTTATAGTATTCGCGCAAAAATCTTTAGGGTGCGGTGTCATAAAGCGTAGACGTTGTAACCCTTTAATTTCTGCCATTTTGTATAACAACTCAGCAAAGCTTGTTCCATCACCAGTTTTATCTTGCCCAAAGGCATTAACATTTTGTCCAAGCAAGCAAATCTCTTGAGTACCGTGTTGAGCTAAGGTTTCGCATTCTTCAAGAATTGCCTTAGTACTGCGTGATTTTTGTCTACCGCGCGTAAAAGGAACTATACAATAAGCACAAAAATTATCACACCCTTGCATAATATTAACATAAGCCACTGTGGGGGCTTTATCTTGCAAAAGACCTAATTCACGCTCTGGATAATTGGTTGAAAAATCAATAAGTGAAATTTTACATTGCCCATCTTGTAATACTTGATCAATGGCTAAAGGCACAGCATGCAAACCATCGGTACCACTAACAATTCGTACTTGTTCAAATTTGTCAAAAAACTCCGTTCCTAACTGTTGCGCAACACAGCCAGCCACAATAACAAAGGCATCAGGATTATTACGACTTTCAACACGTATACGGTTTAAGGTAGCATAAACTTTTTGTTCTGGTTTTTCACGCACAGAGCATGTGTTTACAATGATAATTGTAGCTTTGTCTAAAGATGTTTCTTCAAAGCCACGCTTATGTAAATTCCGTTTTAGCCAATCTGAATCATTAAAATTCATCTGGCAACCAAAAGTCATAATGTGATAGGTATTAGCCATTTATTGTTCGATACCACCATCACCGTCCATGAGCATGGCGGCGGTTTCTTCGTCCATATCTAAGGTATCAATTTTATCTTCAAGCCATTCAAGCACAGCACGCGCAGTGTGATAATTTAATACTATACGAGAATGAACATGCCGAGTAATGGTACGTACTTCATCATCAAATGGAACCATTTCATGTCCTAAACTTCCGTCTGGGGCAATTATGCGTTCTGAAAAAGTAGGAATTTTATCACTTTCGGTATAAAAATTAACTTCGATCTCACCTTGAGGATTAATGCCCCCCCACACACCATGAGCAAAGTTAAGGCGCAAATGAGGGTCTTGTTCATATTCATAGCGGATGCGACTTGGAAATTTATTATCTTGACTCATTTTAACTCCTTTATAATACCAATATAGTATAATATTTCTTAATTTTTATAATCATACATTATGAGTTACTAGGGCACCTGTGCCCACTTCTGGCATCTGTGCGCGTCCAAGATGGCGCACCTGCATGCGCACAACACCTTCAGCAAGAGCCATCTCTTGATTGAAATTTTTTTGTGTAGCTACTGCCATATCTGCACCAGCTAAGTTTACATCTTCAAGTAATGCTGTATAAGGCGGTGTAATATATAGCATACGACTTCGTGGCAGCACACGATTTTCTATAGAAATTTTATCTTCATATGTTTGCATACATCACCTTCAAACAACACATAACTAAAATTTGTGCTTTAGCAAAGGCTTATTCTAAGTAAATTTTTTTCTATGCTGTACTGCCTTGACGAAAAGATGCTTTTAAGGGCAAAATGGACAGATAAAGTTTTTTACAGGGCATATATATGTCTAGTAAAACCACAAAAAACTTTTATGATGAGTAAACAATGAATACATATACCATTGAAAATTTAGAAGTAAATCCGTATTTTGATTTAGAATTTATCATGCGTACCAGCCAAGAAAGTCGCATTGGCGGTAATACTTTAGAAAGATTTGCAAGCCTTTGGTCAGAATGGAGCAAAAAATTATGCGTGCGTGGCATAGACACAGGTAAGGTTAAATATCTCGTAGTGTGGTTACCTGAAGAAGTGGAAGAAAGTATTGACAATGCTTGGGCAGATTCACCTTCTCAAGCCTATTTAGACAATGCACTGGCACAATGTTTATGCATGAGCGCTGTGCATGGGCTTATGCCAGAGGTAGAAGATGCAGGTTGTGCGCCATGCCCACGCCCCACCGATACTTTGCGTGCTGCCTTAAGTGAAGCTGGCATGCCTTATAAAGATGATGGGCCAACCTTATCACGTCGTTTCTCTGTTGTTACCCACTATCCATTTAAGGGAGCGTGTGAAATTTGCTATTTGCAAGAAAACTGTCCTAAGGGTCAAGGTCAATCTGGTGCTTCTGCTGTAGTATTACCTGGATATGAGCGTGCAGAATAAACATGAACTCCTTACTGATGACCTTGGGCGTGTAGCACGTTATCTTCGCTTATCGGTCACTGATCGCTGTAATTTACGCTGTATATACTGTCAAAGCGAAGCCTTACAAAGCCATATTTTACATGAAAATGTATTGCGCTATGAAGAAATGCTTTGCATAGTTGCAGCAGCGGTGAATATGGGCATAAAAAAAATCCGCTTAACCGGCGGTGAGCCTTTTGCGCGCAAAAATTTTATGTCATTTATGCAAATGTTACACACCAATTACCCTGAAGTAGATTTGCGCATTACCACCAATGGTACTTTAGTACGTCCACATATCCAACATTTAAAAGATCTTGGCGTGCGAGGTATTAATATTTCTCTTGATTCATTTTCTAAATCTACCTTTGAGCACATTACCAGAAAAGACGCATTACATGAAGTATTAACAACCATGGAAGATTTATTAAATGCAGGTATGCATATTAAAATAAATGCCGTGGCCATGCGTGGCATAACAGACAAAGAACTAAAGCACTTTGTGGACTTTGCCATGCAAAACCCAGTAGATGTGCGTTTTATTGAGTTTATGCCCATGGGTAGTGATACAAAATGGAGTGACATACATTTTATTTCTGCAGAAGAACTCCTAAAAGATGCGAGTCAATATGCTGAACTTAGTCCAGATAGCATTAGTCCTCCTGCTGATGTTAAAAACATGGACCAACAAGTTTATAGTGGTCCAGCACGCATGTACAAACTAAGCGGAGGATTTGGCAGACTAGGATTTATTACTGCTATGTCTAATCATTTTTGCAATACTTGCAATAGATTAAGAGTGACATCTGATGGTTTTGTGCGCACTTGCCTTTTTGCAGATAAAGAGTATTCCTTGCGAGGTATTTTACGTAATCCTCATATAAATCAAACTCGCAAAGAAGAATTAATCTGTGATATAATTCAAAAAGCCATGAAAACAAAGCCACTGGGTGAAGTATTATTAAAAGCTAGACAAGCCATAGCCGTAGCAAAAAAGAATATGGTTTCCATTGGGGGTTAGCTATGATAGCTTATATTGAAGGCAGATTAGCTCAACAATGGAGCAACTCTTGTGTGGTTATGACCGAGGGTGGAGTTGGCTATGCAGTAGCATTACCCAACCACACACTTAGCCATTTACCAGAAAAAGGTGGTGTAGTTTTTTTTCATACCAGCTTGCAAGTACGCGAAGATGCTCAAGAGCTGTATGGCTTTGAAACATGGGATGAAAGACAAACCTTTGAAGTATTAATTAGCATTTCAAAGGTGGGGGCTCGTACTGCCCTAGCCATACTTTCATTGTATCGCCCCGACGATTTACGCAGATTAGTTTTTGATGATGATATGATTGCCTTAACTCGTGTTTCAGGCATAGGCAAAAAAACTGCTCAACATATTTTTTTAGAGTTAAAATATAAACTCAAGGTTGAAGACTTACCTCCTGCCCTTGCAGGTATGTCTACTGCAAGCAACGTATTTCGCGATGTACTTGATGGCTTACATAACCTTGGCTATGTTGAAGAAGAGGCATTACCTGTGGTTAAAAATATTTTACAAAATGAACCTGATCTTGACGTATCATCTGCACTACGTGCTGCGTTAAAAGCTTTAGCCACATTACGCTAGCGTATGTCTAAAATAGGTATTGGTGAAAAATGTCCCACTCTGAAATATCTGATTTAATGTCCGAATTTTCTGGTGCAGAAGAGTCAGTCCGTCCACGCACTTTACAAGACTTCATTGGACAAGAAGAGTTGCGCGCCAATTTACAAATCTATCTTGGAGCTGCCAAGGAGCGTGGCAAAGCTCTTGACCATACGTTATTTTGCGGTAACCCAGGACTTGGTAAAACAACCCTCGCACAAATTATGGCAGCAGAGCTTGGGGTAAATATTGTTTGTACATCTGGTCCAGTGCTTGAACGTAGTGGTGATTTAGCAGCCATTTTAACAAACCTTTCAAGGCATGATATTCTTTTTGTTGATGAAATTCATCGCATGCCCATTTCAGTTGAAGAAGTGCTCTATCCTGCCCTTGAAGATTTTAAGCTTGACCTTGTTATTGGGCAAGGTCCTGCAGCACGTACTGTTAAAATAGACCTTGAGCCCTTTACCCTTGTGGGCGCAACCACACGAATGGGGATGTTATCTTCTCCCTTGCGTGATCGCTTTGGCATTGTAGCAAGGCTTGAGTTTTATACTCCCAATGAGCTTGCGCGCATTGTAACTCGCACAGCCAAAATACTTGGCGTTAACATTGATGCCCATGGTGCTGCCGAAATAGGTCGCCGCGCAAGAGGCACGCCGCGTATAGCCAATAGACTTTTGCGCCGAGTTAGAGATTTTGCCCTCATGCACGATGAACCAACCATTACTGAAACTCAAGCTGCCAGTGCTATGCAACGTATGGATGTGGATGAACATGGGCTTGACCAAATGGATAGAAAATTACTAGAAGTCCTCATAAAAACCTATGATGGCGGACCAGTAGGCATAAAAACTCTTGCTGTGGCCTGTTCTGAAGATGTACGCACCATTGAAGATATTTATGAACCATATCTTATACAGTGCGGTTTTTTAAAGCGCACCTCCAGAGGGCGCATGGCCACTGCCAAGGCTTATACACATCTTAATCTTCTCTTACGCTAACTTTTAATTGTATATTAAATCAAGGATTTTCATATGCCAGCAGTAAAACCAAGAGTTGTTCTGTTAAGTCATACCCCAAAACCATTAGAGCTCATTTATTCAGCTTGTAGGCAATGCTATTCACCTGGTTTTGTTGGTGATAACTGGGAAGATAATGAATTTGTAAGCACAAAAAAACAAGCTGAATTGGTGCAAAAAATCATAGAGTCAGGACATACCAGCACCATTGAGCATGTAAGTTTTAGTTTTGCCATAGAAGGCATATCAAGAGCTTTATCACATCAACTTGTGCGCCATCGCATAGCTTCATATTCTCAACAAAGTCAACGCTATGTGGATGGTTCAGAGTGTAATTATATTATACCTCCAGCCATAGCAAAAAACCCAGCAGCCCTCAAACGATTTGAAGATTTTATGCAAGAAGTTGGCAAGGCATATAAAGATATACACGATTTACTTACCGAACAAGGGCGCGGAGCAAAAGCCAATGAAGATGCACGATTTGTATTGCCCCAAGCTGCAGAAACTCGCATAGTGATGAGTATGAATTGCCGCAGCTTACTGAATTTCTTTGCTCACCGTTGCTGCAACAGAGCTCAATGGGAAATTCGCAATGTAGCAAATCAAATGCTTGAAATTTGCCGTGAAATACTACCACAAGTATTTAATCAAGCCGGAGCACCTTGCGAAAAAACCAAGCTGTGCCCCGAAGGTAAGTTTTGTTGCGGGCGTTATCCAACACCCACTCAAATATGATTTTAGCTTTGAGATATAGTTCTTTGCAAGCTGCCTAGAGCTACATACTTACGTCTTGCCGCAAAAGCAAAGCTAAGCGAGCATGAGCTTCGCTTGGATCAAGACCTTGCTTTCTTGCAATGGCATCTAAATTTTCTACTGCATCACAAGGACGAATATAGAGTGGCTCTATATCATGCGCATGGTAATTAGCTTGCAATGCCAATTGCCACAAAGAATGATATGACGGAGACTTATGCTGTATAGGCTTAGCATTTGAAGGCATTGCAGCATTTAATACCTCGGCATGGCGTTCAAGTCCACTACCAAGAATGACAAAATTAGCTGAAGCTTGGGACATGTCTTTAATAATATCATCAATCAAACTAAGTTTAGCCTGCATGATAGGTTGTGGTATAAGCTCACCACCTACACTAAACGTTTGATAGTGCACCATATTACTACGCGCATGCGTTATAACCCAAACTTGGTCAGGTATTTTTTTATTAATATTTTGCAATGTTAGAATTGCATCAAGAGCTAATGCTTGCATAAAATCAATACTGGCATTTTTAGCATTACTAATGCGCCTTATGGCAGCAACAGTACCAAGCACCATGCGTATGCCAGTGAAACTTCCCGGACCATGAACACAAGCCCAACGCTCCACCTTAGTTACATCAGACTTAACTAAAGAAAAAAGATTATACAGGGCTGGAGTTAAAATCTCAGCCCCTTTAATTAAACCCTTAGGGGATGTTGGCCAGCTTTGCGCACAAACAATTTCTGCTTCATTACCAAGCACAATATTAAGCTGCCCTTCGGCTGCATTAAGTACGCAAGTGAGCATTATCAGCCAATATCCTTGATAATACGCATAATATCATTGTATGTAGCAAAAACCATAAGACCAATCAGTAAGAAAAAACCAACCTGACTACTTACTACGCGCACTTTAGCGGGAATTGGGCGACGAAAAATCATTTCCAAAAGAAAGAAAACAATATGCCCACCATCTAAAACAGGAATGGGTAAAAGATTTAATATACCAAGATTTATACTAATTAGTGCTGCAATACCTAAAACATTGGCAAGACCTTCTGCAGCTTGTTTACCTACTACTTGTGCAATCATAATAGGTCCGCCAACCTGCTCCATCGGCACAACACGCTGAAATAGCTTTACAAATCCTGTCCATGTAAGTTCTAGCATTGTCCAAGTGCGCTCTGCGCCAGCTCCAATAGATTGCACAAAACCAATATCCACATGAGCTGTTTCGCCAGAAGCTTTAACCCCTATGGCCCATGCTTTTTTATCTTCACCAAATATATTTTTTCTAGTGGTAGATTTAGCAGTTACAGTAAAGTTTTCAATTGTTCCGTCACGTTCAACACTAATTTGCATAGGACTACCGGCACTATCATTAATAGCTTTTGCCATAACAGCCCAATCATCAATAGCTTTGCCATTAACTGCAGTAACTACATCACCAGTCATTAAACCTGCAGCTGCGGCTGGGCTATCTTGTTGCACGGCACCAATGGATGGTACCAAGTGCGCTTGACCATAGCCATAGGCAAGTGCAATACAAAGCACCCATGCAAGCAATATATTAGCTACTGGTCCTGCTAAAACAACTAATAAGCGCTGCCATGCCGGACGATCAGAAAAATATTCATCACGGATAAAGCCTTCTGGAACTTCTGAGTCTGCATCTTCTGCCACAAGAGCACAATAGCCACCAAGAGGAACTGCAGAAAGACAATATTCGGTTTTACCTACGGTTTTAGATAAAAGCTTTGGACCAAAGCCCAATGAAAATGTGGTCACACCCATGCCAAAAGCGCGAGCCATAAGAAAGTGACCAAGTTCGTGGAAGAAAATAAGTCCACCAAGGACCAAGAGTACAGTTATAATACTAATTATCACAATTTATTCCTGTATGCGAGCTAAGGAAAAAACCTTGCTGCGGGCTTTAGCATCTAATTCTAAAATGGCCTTTAAGCTTACATTGGCTTGAGCATGTATGGAGTCAGCACCTGATAAATGTAATAAGCTAAAGGACTCACCTAATTGAGCCGTATGACTATTCATTGCTACTTCTACTAAGGTTGGTATATCCACAAATGATATACGACCATCTAAAAATAAACTAACAGCAGCTTCATTGGCTGCGTTTAATACAATACACTGTCCACCGCGCTCACGCATGGCGCGCAAAGCTAGTGACAAACATGGAAAAGAATGTATATCTGGTTTGCAAAATGTCAAATTTCCCATGTTCACAAGGTCAAGTTCTTTGGTCCCAGCGTCTAAAACATTAGGCCAAAGCATGCAATTACCAAGCGGCATACGCATATCAGCACTACCTAAATGTGCCATAAAAGAATTATCTTCAAACTCAACCAAAGCATGGATGATGGATTGTGGATGTACCACAACGTCTAACTTATCACTATGCAAACCATAAAGATGCATGGCTTCTATTAGTTCAAGCCCTTTGTTCATAAGGCTTGCGGAGTCTATGGTTATTTTTGCACCCATATTCCAATTAGGGTGAGCAAGGGCCTGCTTGCTTGAGACACTTTGTAATTGATCTCTGGTATAGCCCAAAAATGGACCTCCAGATGCAGTTAAAATTACGCGTTTAACACATTGTTCTTGACGCTGAGCTATAATTTGAAAAATAGCATTATGTTCAGAATCTACAGGTAAAATACAGGCCTTGGTTTGCTTGCAAATTTTGCGTATTAAGTCACCAGCTAAAACTAAGGACTCTTTATTGGCAAGACAAATGACCTTACCGGATAAAGCTGCTGCAATGGTTCCTTTAAGACCAGCTGCTCCTACTTGTGCCGACAAAACAGTGTTTGCCTCATCAAGGCTTGCCAAAGTGGCATAACCCTCAGAGCCACAAAATATTTCCGGTCTATAAGTCTTGGGTAAAAGCTTAAGCAGTAAATCTCTGGAGGCTTCGTCATATACAGCAAGATAGTTTGGCTTAAACTCCATGGCCTGTTCAGCAAGCAAGGTCACATTACGCGCTGCTGCCAATGCAAGAACTTCAAAACGACCTGCATAAAGCTTCATAATGCGTAAAGCATTACTACCAATAGAGCCTGTGCTACCAAGCACAACTATTTTGCGCTTAGACGCAACCCATTCTTCTGAAGGTGGCAGGGATATATACTCAATATCACCTGTGAGCATAGGCCAAGGGTAATGCATAAAAATAACTTCTATTAAAAGAACTTATACCACTGATCCACAACAGCAAATACTGGTACAGTAAAGAGCACACTGTCAATGCGATCAAGACAACCACCATGACCTGGCAAAATATTACTTGAGTCTTTCACATCCACAGCACGTTTTAAAGCAGATTCAAAAAGATCACCCAGTTGTGCAAAGGCATTAAGCAATACCCCAAGTAAGGCAAATGCCCACCAAGAAGCAACTCCAAAAATTAAACCTAAAACCACACAAGTAATCACACAGCCAGCTAAAGAACCAAGAGAACCTTCTGAACTTTTGCTAGGGCTTACCCGCGGCCAAAGTTTGTGGCGGCCATAACGTATGCCTATAAAATAAGCTGATACGTCAGATGCAACCACAGCACTTAACACAAAAAACAGTTTTAATGAAGTAAGATAAACAGCAGGCAAAAGTAACAACGGTATATACGCAAGCCCTACTAAGAAAATACTACCGGGGGCAAAATCTTCTTCTTCATCAATAACATCAATCCGAAATAAAAAACTCAACGCTGTAAGCACAAAGCCTGCACCCAAAAAAACTAATGCATCATGGGTACGCCCAACCCAAGTTAGGCTTAACATACCAAAACCTAATAAGATACCACAAATGCGGCTACGAATTCGCCCAGTATTACCCCAAAAAAGAGAGTAAAACTCCCACAATCCCACAGCACAAACCACAAAAACAATTAAGAGCAATAGTGGACCACGAAACCACAAACCAGCTCCAACAATGCTAGCAAAAATCAGGCTTGTCACAAGACGTTTGCCACAATCAGGGAAGGAAGATAACACTAAATTTGCTCCTGTGTCTTACCAAAGCGACGGTTACGAGCAGCATAACTTTGCAAAGCTGCATCAAGGTGTTCTGGACCAAAATCTGGCCATAGGGTATCACAAAAATAGAATTCACTGTAAGCACTTTGAAAAAGCAAATAATTACTAATGCGCACTTCACCACTGGTGCGAATAACTAAATCGGGATCTGGCATGTCCGTAGTGTACAAAAATTTACGAAAATTATCTTCAGTAATATCTTGTGGGCTTAGTCCATTTTCTACCATTTGTCGCACTGCGCGCAAAATTTCACCACGACCACCATAATTAAGTGCCAAATTTAATTGCATTTTTGTTGTTCTTTGTACACTTGAAGCCGTGCGCTTTATACCGTGCATAAGTGCTGTGCGCGCAGCTAAAGGCAAGGCATCTATATTACCAAGCACATTAAGGCTAATTTCTTTTTCAACCATTAGTGGAACTTCTTTGCCTAAAAATTCCACCAGCAAAGCAAACAAAGTGCTTACTTCTTCCTTGGGTCTTTGCCAATTTTCTTCTGAAAAAGTATAAAGGGTAAGGTATTCAATACCAAGAGTACGACATTGTGTCACAATTTTGCGCACAGCATCAGCCCCAGCTCTATGCCCATCGGTGCGCAAAAGACCACGCTGTTGAGCCCAACGTCCATTTCCATCCATTATGATGGCAATATGCTTTGGTAAAGTCATTTATATCTACAATATTTTATAATTAGCACACAAATAGTGGCATGCGCCAAGATGATAAAGGATATTTTTTTAACAAGCTAAATATCCATAATTTCTTTTTCTTTTGCTTGGCACTTTTTATCTGCCTCAGCCACGTATTTATCAGTAAGCTTTTGCACTTCATCTGTGGCTTTTTTCAAATCATCTTCAGAAATGGTTTTATCTTTTTCTAACTTTTTTAAATTTTCATTGGCATCACGACGCACATTACGCACCGCAACTTTAGCATCTTCATTATATTTACGCGAAACCTTAACAAGCTCTTTACGACGTTCTTCTGTAAGAGCTGGGATATTAATGCGGATAATTTTACCATCATTGATAGGCGTTAAACCAAGATCAGATTTCAAAATTGCCTTTTCGACCAATGCAAAAGCGCCCTTATCCCAAGGCTGAATAGTAATGCTACGACTATCAGGCACAGAAACAGACGCCAACTGATTAACTGGTGTAGGAGTTCCGTAATAATCAACTTTTATGTCATCTACTAAGGATGTACTGGCACGCCCTGTACGCAGTTTGGCAAAATCTTTGTCCATATTGCTAACAGCCTTAGTCATACGATCTTCAGTGTCTAATAAAATATCGTCCTTATCCATAATGCCTCCTATATTCAAGAGAAAACAAAATTTTATATATTACAAACAATTGTTCCAACTTTTTCACCACACACAATGCGCCCGATGTCACCATTAAACATCTTACACACCAATATGGGTACATTATTTTCTTGAGCAAGAGCAATGGCAGTGGCATCCATTACACCAAGATGTTTAGCTAATGCTTCATCAAAGCTAACCTTCTCATATTTAACAGCATCACTATGTTTCATGGGGTCTTTGTCATAAACACCATCAACCTTGGTTGCCTTAATGATAGCATCACATTTAAGCTCCATACCACGCAATGCTGCTGCTGTATCAGTGGTAAAGTAAGGATTACCAGTACCTGCAGCACAAATTACAACTCGTCCATGCTCCAAATGACGCAAGGCTCTGCGTCTAATGAAAGGCTCACAAACTTCTTGCATAGTTATGGCAGAAAGCACACGTGTAGGAAAGCCTTGTTTTTCTAGTACATCCTGCACAGCAAGCGCGTTAAGCACCGTTGCAAGCATACCCATATAATCAGCAGAGGAACGCTCCATACCCTTAGCCGAAGCCGAAAGACCGCGGAAAATATTACCTCCACCAATTACGAGTGCTACCTCTAAACCAAGGGAAACCACATTACCTATTTCTTGACAAATTTGAGAAACAGTTTCTGGGTCAATGCCATTTTTTTTCTCACCAGCCAAGGCTTCACCACTTAGCTTAAGTAGTACGCGCTTATAATGTAATTTAGGCATGTTTATACTCCCTAATATATGTTAAAGGTGCATAGTGCGCTGAGCACACTATCAAAAAAACATATCTTTGTCACTAACTTATTTAGCATATTAAATGTATGCCTAGCAAATATATTTATAAACTTTAAAACGCAATTTCATATTGAATTTTCACCTAAATTTTGCTATGCATCGACATTGCCCATTGGGGGTTTTATTATCGTAACCTGTAAATTATGACGAGGGAAAACATGTTTAAAAAAGTTGGATTATTAGTTGCCGTATGTCTTTTAAGTGTTGCTTTTACATCTGTAGCTTTCGCAGAAATTAGCATTGTTGCTCCTGAAAAAGCTGCCAAAGCAGTAGGTCCTTATTCACATGGTGTTGTTGCCAATGGTTTTGTTTTCGTATCTGGTCAGCTTCCTATGGACGCCAAGGGTGTTATGGCTGAAGGTATTGAAGCTCAAACCAAACAATCTTTAGAAAATGTTAAAACTGTTCTTGAAGCAGCTGGTTCTAGCATGGACAAAGTTGTTAAAGTAACTGTTTTCATGAAAGACTTAAACGAATTTGGCAAAATGAACGCAGTATATGGCACATTCTTTAGCAAAGATTACCCAGCTCGCGCTACCGTGCAAGCTGCTCGCATCCCCAAGGATGCTTTAGTAGAAATTGAAGTTATTGCTGTTAAATAATACATTTTTTAACCCCTATGAACTATTTATCAGTTTTTAGGGGTTTTTTTAAAAAACAATGTATAAATTTTATACATTGTATTTTTTTTACACAGCATATAATGCAACTTTGCCCACAAAAACAACAATTCCCACGCCAAGCACAGCAACAAAATAATAATATTTTATCAAGCCTTACTAACATATAGCAAGGCTTACAATCTTTATATGCATTCAGGTACGCATTTTGCTAGCACGTAATGCTATACATACGTAAGTGTATAGTATATACGTGATGCAGATTGTCTTGACAGTAATAAAAAAATACTGTTAACTAAATGATAATTTTAACTTAATTACTAATATTTAATTCAAATCAATACATTTAGCTAATTGTTTTTTGAGGAGATTATGCTTTTGCGTTGTACTATATTAACTTTTTTAAGCCTTTTTATCTTGACAGGTTGCGCCCCCTTTTCACCATCACCACGTGATGCACAAGGAGAGTTACCAGCTAGTATGCCTGCTCAATATATGTCAGCACACACACCTGGAAACTCTGTCACAAATGCTACGTCCCCTTGGTGGGAAAGTTTTAAGAATAAAGATTTAGATAGCCTCATGGCCAAAGCCCTAGGCACAAATTTTGATATATTAACAGCGTGGGCAAGGCTTCGACAAAGTCAAGCTGCTGCCAATAAAGCATTAGCAGAATTTTTTCCACAAATTGACATAGATGGGCGAGCCTCACAACATCGCACATCTACCCAAACAGACGTTGAATTGCCATCTTCTCAAACCTTATCAGAATCATTTAACATTAATCTTACAGCAAGCTATGAGCTTGATTTTTGGGGTCGAGTGCGCTCGCAAAGGCAAGCAGAACTTCTACGCCATGAAGCCACGCGTAATGATTTACAAACTGCTGCCATAACTGTTGCTGGATCTGTAGCGGATACGTGGATTAAACTACTTGGCAATAGAGCAGAATTAGCCGTATTAAATGAGCAAATTACCATTAATGAAGACTTAGTAAAAGTTCAAATTGATCGTTTTAATAATGGATTAAGCACAAGCCTTGAAGTATTGCAACAGCAAGCAATTTTGGCTGAGACTAAGGCAGAAGTACCTGTGCTTGAACAAGAAGCTGCAGTATTACGTAATCAACTAGCCATACTACAAGGCACATTGCCAGGAGCAGGGCTAAAAATTGATGAAAATGCTCCCCTACCAACTTTAGACCCCATACCAGACCCAGGCTTACCCATACAGCTTTTAGAAGCAAGACCTGATATTAGCGCAGCGTGGGCCAGACTGGAAGCTTCTGACTGGGATGTTTCCGTGGCAAGGGCTAACCGCCTGCCTACCTTACGCCTTACAGCAACACAGGTCTTTGATGCTGCAAAAACCACATTGCTCTTTGGCAACTGGGTGGCTTCGCTTGCGGCTTCACTAGCAACCCCACTTTTTGATGGTGGTGCACTCATTGCTGAAGAGGCTCGCGTACGTGCTGAAACTGATGTTAATGTACAAAATTATGCTAGAACTGTTGCTACAGCCATACAGGAAGTTGATAATGCCTTAGCAGCAGAAAAAGGTGAAAGTGAAAACCTGCGCTTAATTGAAGAACAATACAAATTTACACAAGCCGCCCTTCTTGAAGCACACAATAGTTATCTTGGTGGCATAACAGATTTTTTAAACTTTGTGGTGGAGCTAAAATCCATACAAAGCCTACAAAGAACCATAGCAAGACAAAAAACCACTGTAGTGCAAGCCCGCATTGCACTCTACCGTACGCTTGGCTCACTGCAATTTCCTCTAACTAATGAATTTGTACCCGCGCCAGCCTCTGCAAAAAACAACAGCATCACGCCAAAATAGTTGAGAATATAATATGAAACCATCTACGCCAACAAAGTCATCTTTTCTTAGTAAACTTTCTACACCTATGTTAGTCATTGCTATCATTGCATCTGGTGTTATTATAGCAAGCTTTTTCATGGTTACCAAACCCACCTCAAAGCGCATACGACCACCTGTCAGTAGCCCCACAGTTATAACTCAAATTGCTCAAAAAGAAGATGCCGAATTATTTGTTAGTGCTCTTGGCACAGTAAAGGCTGCACAAGAGACCATCATACGCTCACGCGTATCTGGTCAGGTAGAAAAACTTGGAGAAAATTTTGAACCAGGTGGCATTGTCAAAAAAGATGACCTTCTTGTACAATTAGATAGTGATGATTATCAAAATTCTCTTGCCATGAAAGAAAGTACCATGGCACAAGCACAAGCTAATTATACCCTCGAAATGGGTCAACAGCGTGTAGCACGTTCTGAACTTGAACAGCTTGAAAAATTAATGCCACAAAATGCAAAAAACACGTCTCTTGCTCTACGCGAACCTCAATTAGCTCAGGCTAAAGCTGAGCTTGAAGCTGCTAAATCTGACGTTAATCAAGCCAAGTTAAATCTTGAAAGAACTAAAATTACGGCTCCATATAACGCTATAATATTAATGCGTAATGTATCATTAGGTAGCCAAGCCTCAACATCTGATACTTTAGCAACCATTGCAGGTACTGACGAATACCACATTGAAGCTGCAATACCCTTAGATAAACTTCAAGCTCTTGGTATATCTGTATTTGATGGCGCAAAGGTTAATATATTTACGGCTACAGAAAATATGCGTCAGGGTAATGTGTTGCATAGTATTGCCTCTTTGGATGAAACTACACGCATGGGACGATTATTAGTTTCTGTGTTAGATCCCTTGGGTTTAGAACATGATTTACCACACCTTTTATTGGGTGATCAAGTGCGTGTAGAATTACAAGCAGGCATTCTTCCTGACACTTTTACAATACCACGTGTGGCACTACGAAGTAATGATACGGTATGGGTTGCTGTGCCAACTGCTCAAGATAATGTAAATGCACAAGACCAAAGCCATGTACCAGACCAAAGCCCTGTACCAGATAAAAAGCCTCTGCAGGGGCAAAACTACTCCTTAGACATCCGACCTGTTGTCGTAGCTTGGAAAGATACACAATATGTTATTGTCTCTAAAGGTTTAGAACAAGGTGAACAAATTATTACCTCTCCACTAGGTGCGCCCATACAAGGCATGCCTGTGCGTATTGCCCAACCACAAAGCAACAAACAAGATGCATCACAAAAAGCAAAACCTAAAGGGAAATAATAATGAGTAATTCTAACAACTCAATACCCAAAAAGCTAACCCGTGGTTCTGTAGGGTGGATGGCATCCAATCCGGTGGCAGCAAACTTGCTTATGGTTATGCTCTTTATTGGTGGTCTTATAGTGGCGTCGCAAGTGCGGCGTGAGGTTTTCCCATATTTTGAAATTACAGAAGTAACCGTTTCTGTAACTGTTAGTGGCGCCACACCTGAAGAAATGGAAAAAAGTGTGACTCAAGCCATTGAAGAAGCAGTACAAGGTCTTGATGGAGTTGAAGAAACCACTGCCACCATTGGCACTGGCACAGCTACTGTAATGATTGAAGGTACTGACGAAGTTGATGGCAATGTGCTATTGCAAGATGTTAAAGCAGCCGTTGACCGTATTACCACCTTTCCTGTAGAAGCTGAAAAGCCAACTATCTCTTTAAGATCATCACGTCGTGAAGCCATAGAACTTATGATAGCTGGTAATGTAGATTTAACATCATTGCGTTATTGGGCTGAACTGATTAAAGAAGATTTAATTCAAGATCCTGCCATCACTCAAGTTGAATTGGAAAATACACGTGATTATGAAGTTTGGGTGGAAGTCTCACAAGACACTCTACGTCGCTATGGGCTCACCATGGAAGATGTGTCCACTGCCATTGGCGCAGGGGCCATACAACAAGGCGGCGGTAGAGTAAATGCTGCCAGCGGTGATATATTATTGCGTCTCAACGAAAGACGAGACTATGCAAGTGATTTCGCAAATATAGCTATACGAACCAATGCTGACGGCAGCCGCCTTTTACTAGATGATATTGCCACCATTACCGATACATTTGACGACACCAGACGTTGGAGTGAATTTAATGGGCAAGACGCTCTCTCCATAGAAATTTATAGTCTTGGTAATGAAGACCCTACAGAAGTGGCTAAAGCGTCCTTAAAAATTATGGATAAGTATAATGCCATAATGCCTGGTGGCTTACGAGTGTATGAACAAAAAAACATGGCAGATGTATATCAACAACGCAAAGAATTAATGACAGAAAATGCCCTTCTTGGCGTTATCTTAGTGTTTTTATGTTTATCAGTGTTTTTGCGTACTTCCCTAGCCTTTTGGGTAAGCCTTGGTATTCCCATATCCATATTAGGTGCTTTTTGGTTTTTTATGCCCTTTGGCATAAGCCTCAATGTTATCTCAATGTTTGCCTTTATCATTACCCTTGGTATTGTTGTTGACGATGCCATTGTAGTAGGGGAAAATGTCAATGCATGGCTTGAACGCGGTGTAACGCCACTTGAAGCCGCCATCAATGGAACCAAGGAAGTGGCAGGTCCGGTGACATTTTCCGTCCTAACAAATATGATTGCCTTCATGCCCATGCTCTTTATTCCTGGCACTATGGGTAAGGTGTGGATGGTTCTGCCGCTTATAGTCATTGCCGTATTTACCTGCTCACTCATTGAAAGTGTCTATGTTTTGCCAGCACACTTAAGTCATCTTAAAAAACGCGATATAGAAGCCTCTAAAGTTTATGATAAAAATGGCTCCGCTATCACTGCACCTTTTCGTGCTTTTAGTGCATGGCAAAGTCGTTTTAGTGACAACTTCCTGAATTTTGTTAAATATAAAATTGGACCATTCATAGAAAAAGTACTAATCAAACGATATGTCACTGTAGCCGTAGGACTTACTATTTTAATGATTACAGCTGGCTATGTGGCTTCTGGTCGTCTTGGCTTTGACCTTATGCCACGCGTAGAGTCTGATTATGCATTTGCTCAAGCCACATTACCATCTGGAATGTCAAGACAAGAACTTCACCGCGTCAAAGATCAAATGGTCAATGCAGCACGTAAAGTAACTGATGCAAACGGTGGTGATGCCATAACAACTGGTATTCAAGCAGAAGTAAGTGATACTTCCATTTCTGTATTTGTACATTTAGTAGATCCTGACATTCGCCCCTTGAGCACTGAAGAAATTACAAATCAATGGCGCCAAAATATAGGCACTATTCACGGCATAGAAAGTCTTGTACTACAGGCTGATAGAGGTGGACCTGGTAGCGGCAGTGGTCTTACTGTGCGCCTTTCACACCGTGACACTAGCGTTCTTGAAGCAGCTGCGGCAAACCTTGGTAGTATTCTCTCAACTTACGGAGGAGTGGGTGATGTTGATCTTGGTACAAGCCGTACCATGCGCCAATTTGATGTGCGTCTAACACCTCTTGCTGAGCAATTAGGCTTCACATCGCAAAATGTTTCACACCAATTACGCTATGCATTTGAAGGTGTTACAGCTCTACGTCAACAACGTGGCAATAGCGAAGTTACCGTGCGTGTGCGCCTACCAGAAGAAGATCGCATGAGCGAATCAGCGTTTGAAGAATTGGTTCTGCGCTCTCCATCCGGTCAAGAAGTGCTCATGCGCGATATTGTATATACTGATGACAGTCAGACAGATTCCACTATTAGACATACAAATGGGCGTCGCACTGCTACAGTGACAGCAAATATTAACCCAGCATCAGCTACTGGCGCTATGATGACAGTTATCTCAGAAGAAATAATGCCCCAAGTAATGTCCAACTATGAAGGACTTTCATGGGAATTTGGTGGTCGTCAAAGCGATATGGCAGATAGCACTACAGCCATGCTACTTGGCCTTGCCATGGCATTGCTAGGTATATATGCCCTTCTTGCCATACCATTTAAAAGCTACTCTCAACCACTCATCATCATGTTTTCCATACCTTTTGGTATAGTTGGTGCAGTTGTTGGGCATTTAGTTATGGGCTATTCCCTAAGCGTTATTTCGCTATTTGGCATAGTTGCGCTGTCTGGTGTTGTGGTAAACGACTCTCTAGTACTCATAGACTTTGCTAACAAAGCCCATCGTAGCGGCATGTCAGCCTTTGACGCAGTAAAACAAGCCGCCATACAAAGAGCACGACCTATCTTGCTAACTACACTGACTACCTTCCTTGGGCTTATGCCAATAATATTTGAAAGCTCAAGACAAGCTAAGTTCTTAATACCGGTTGCACTTTCATTAGGCTTTGGAATTCTCTTCGCTACCTTTATTTGCCTACTCATTGTGCCATCTATTTACTTAATACTTGATGACATAAATATGTGGATTAAAGAAAAATTTAGTAAAAATGAAAACACACACACTAAAAAAATTGAACTAACTCAAGAACCTATCAAGGAATTATAAAATTTATGAATTGTCACACTTTATTCTTGACAAACAAATTACAAAAACATATATTGTCCCTCTTGCACAGCAATACATGTCGCGGGGTGGAGCAGTTCGGTAGCTCGTCGGGCTCATAACCCGAAGGTCG
>CAYJKC010000018.1:0-39923 GCA_964370675.1 uncultured Desulfovibrionaceae bacterium | reverse complement strand
CACATATGATAAGCCAACTTCTTTAAGTTCTTTGGCTTTTTCTTTAGTGATTAAAGTACCGTTAGTGGAAATAACGGCACGCATACCCTTGCTGGTGGCATGATTAGCTAGTTCTACCAGGTCTTTGCGTACTAATGGTTCTCCACCGGAAAATAACATTACTGGTGAGCCATATGCTGCTAAATCATTAATCATGGCTTTAGCTTGTTCGGTGGAAATATCATCCTTACCGTCAACTTCAACAGCTTTTGCGTAACAATGCACACATTTTAGATTACAGCGGCGAGTCATATTCCAAACCACCACAGGCTTTTTATCCTCTGCAAATTGTAGTAGATGTGATGGTAGTTGACCTGATTTACGTCCATAACGCAAAGCATCAGATGGTTCTACTTGTCCGCAATATAGTTTTGAAATGCCAATCATAAATAATTCTCCATGTTTGAATAGTTTTATATATTTTGAATTAACTCTTTAAGTTTTGCTAAAGCCTGTTCAATCCCTTGGGCATTGGTGCCACCGGCTTGGGCCATATCTGGTCTACCACCGCCTGAACCACCTATGAATGTTGCTGCTTCCTTAATAAGAGTAGGGGCAGTGGTTCTTGGGTGTAGGTCTTTAGAAACATAAATAATCATGCTAACTTTTTCATCTTCTATAGCCACAAGGCATGCAATACCCGAAGCTAATTTGGAGCGCACATCGTCCATAAGCTCACGCAAAGTTTTTATGGACATATTGCCCACCGATGTAGCTAAAAATTTAATATTATTTATCTCTTCGCATTTAGACATAATGTCCTTGGCTTGATCAGTGGCAGCCATATGGGCAGATTTTTCTAAATCTTTGCGAAGTTTTTTGTTTTCAGCTTGCAAAGCTTCCAGGCGAGTCACAACTTCACCAGATTTCGCTTTGAGGTGGTGTGCTATTTCATGTAGTTCTGCACGTTGATTTTGCATATAAGCTAAGGCTTGCCAGCCAGTAACAGCTTCAATGCGTCTTGTGCCAGCGGCAACACCAGCTTCAGAAATAATGCAAAAACAACCAGCTTCGCCGGTACGCTCAAGGTGTGTACCTCCGCATAGTTCAACGGATTCTTTGCAATCATTATCACCAATGCTTAATACGCGCACAGTTTCGCCATATTTTTCACCAAAAAGAGCAATAGCGCCGTCTTTAATGGCTTGCTCATGGCTTTTACTCTCAGCAGTGACAGGATAGTTAGCAAGTATAGCACGATTTACATCACGTTCTATGGCAAGAAGTTCATCTTGGCTTAGACCGGAAATATGACTAAAATCAAAGCGTAAGCGGTGACAATCCACCAATGATCCAGCTTGTTGCACATGGCTACCAAGAATGCGTCTTAATGAGGCATGAAGTAAATGAGTGCAAGTATGATTTCTGGCAGAAGCTTTACGGTCGTCGGTAGTAACTTGAAGCTCCACTTCATGGTCAAGTAAGAGCGCTCCTTCGCTAATTTTTACACAGTGCACAGTTAGATCACTAAATGGCTTTAATGTATCTAAAACAAGAGCTTTACCATAGGGTGTATTCATATGCCCAAGGTCACCCATTTGTCCGCCTGAAGCTCCATAAAATGGAGTGCGTCCTGTGATAACAAAGCCTTCTTGCCCATCTTTTAACTCTTCGGTGCTAAGCCCACTTTTATCTAAAAGAGCCACAATGCGTGAACTGGCAATAAGTTCAGTGTATCCAACAAATTCAGAGTGTATACCTTCATTATGCAAGGCAGCAAATAAAGCAGTTATTTCCTGCCCATCTGCACCTAGTAAACCAGAACTTTTTTGGGCTGCACGCGCACGGTCTTTTTGCTCTTGCATACAAGAAGCAAAGCCATCAGCATCTACGTGGAATTGGCGTTTTTCTGCAATATCATTTACAATATCAATGGGAAAGCCAAATGTGTCATAAAGTTTAAAGCAAATTTCACCAGAAATTACTTGTTTTTGTTCACCTTGCATGCGCTTAAGCTCGTCCTCAAGTAAGTGCAAGCCTTTTTCTAAAGTTAGTGAGAAGCGTTCTTCTTCCTCACGCACAACCCTTTTAATAAAGTCATGGCTTTCAGCAAGCTCTGGATAATCTTCACCCATGATAGTAGCAACTTTAGAAGCAGTTTTATATAAGAACGGCTCATTAAGACCCATTAAGGTACCAAAGCGTAGGGCACGGCGCAAAAGGCGGCGTAGCACATAACCACGGCCTTCATTAGATGGCAATGTACCGTCCGCAATTAAAAAAGCAGCAGCACGGCTATGGTCTGCAATAACGCGTAAAGACGTATCAACATCATTGGTGTCTGGCGCGCTAAATGAATAGGTAACACCAGCTAGGCTTGCGGCATATTGAATAATATCTTGAAAAAGATCGCAGTCAAAATTGGAGCGTTTACCCTGACAAACAGCCGCAACACGTTCAAGTCCCATGCCTGTATCAATGCTAGGTCGTGACAGAGGAACCTTAGTGCCGTCACCAGGTTGGTCGTATTGCATGAAAACCAAATTCCAAATTTCTAAAAAGCGATCACAATCACATTTTCCAATGCCACAATTTTCTCCGCATGCCATATCGGCACCTTGGTCAATATATATTTCAGAGCAGGGACCACAAGGACCAGTGTCACCCATGACCCAAAAATTATCTTTTTCATCTAGGCGGAAGATGCGCTCAGCAGCAATGCCAGTTACTTTTTGCCATAGTTCAAAGGCTTCGTCGTCTTCGCGAAAAACTGTCACATAGAGCTGTTCTTTTTTAAGCTTAAGCTCATTAGTTACAAAATCCCAAGCGTAACCAATGGCTTTTTCTTTGAAATAATCACCAAAGGAAAAATTGCCAAGCATTTCAAAAAAAGTATGATGCCTTGCTGTACGCCCAACGTTTTCAAGATCATTGTGCTTACCAGAAACGCGTAAACATTTTTGAGCTGTTGTTGCACGAACATAGTGGCGTTTTTCTTCACCCAAAAATAGTGATTTAAATTGCACCATACCGGAGTTAGCAAAAAGCAATGTAGGGTCATTGCGTGGAATTAATGGTGAAGAATGCACTACTTCATGTTCAACATTCTTAAAGTATTCTAAAAACTTTTGTCTTATTTCTTTGGCTGTTAGCATATTAAATCCTTATGCAATTAATCCTTAATTAAGCTTAGTTAATCTAGGCATTAAGCCCAAACAATTTAAGCTTAAAAATTATTCATCATCTATAGCAATGCCTATTCCCTCATCCAAATCATCTTCAGAAGGGGTAAATTCCTTGGGGTTCATACCTAGATGTTCGGTTACTTTTTCTTCAATGGCCATGCGAAGTTCAAGGTTTTCATCAAGTAAGGCGCGCACTTTTTCACGTCCTTGACCTAGTTTTTCTGAGCCAAAGGCAAACCAAGATCCACTTTGCTCTACAATTTTAGCTTCAATACCAAGGTCTAAAAGCTCTCCGGAACGTGAAATGCCTTGACCAAAAAGAATGTCAAAAGTAGCGCTACGGAAAGGTGGTGCAACTTTGTTTTTTACAACCTTCACTCTTGTTTTAGAACCAAAGGCTTCTTCTTTATCTTTAAGTGTTTGGATGCGTCTAATATCAAGGCGCACTGAGGAGTAGAATTTCAAGGCATTACCACCGGTAGTTGTTTCTGGGCTGCCATAACCGGTGACACCAATTTTCATGCGAATTTGGTTAATAAAAATCACAGAAGTGCGCGATTTATGAATTGTTCCTGTAAGTTTTCGTAAAGCGTGTGACATAAGGCGAGCATGGCCGCCTACTTGTGATTCGCCCATGGTTCCTTCAAGTTCTGCTTGGGGAATAAGAGCTGCTACGGAGTCAATAATAACTAAGTCCACTGCACCAGAACGCACTAGCATATCAGCAATTTCAAGCGCTTGCTCGCCATAGTCTGGCTGAGAAATAAGCAAATCATCAGTGTTAACACCTAAGCGACGCGCATAAGACATGTCAAGAGCATGCTCAGCATCAATAAAAGCACAAGTTCCACCAAGTTTTTGACACTCAGCAACAATATGCAAGGTTAAAGTTGTTTTACCTGAAGACTCTGGGCCATAAATTTCAGTTACGCGCCCGCGTGGTATGCCACCAATGCCAAGAGCAAGATCAAGCCCAATGGAGCCTGTAGGAATTATCGGAACATTAACATGGGCATCGTCGGAGAGTTTCATAACAGCGCCCTTACCATATTTACGCTCAATGGCGTGTAGGGCGGTATTTAAAGCTTCAGAGCGAGCATTTTCCGCAGATGCAGTAGATTTTTTTGCCATAATAATTCTCCATATTCATTGTTGCTATAAACAACATAAATTTTAAAATATTTTATATTATATGCGGTTACATGTTTTGTATCTCATGCAATTTTTTAATAAAGAAATTTTTTTAGATACAAGCTGTCAAATTTAGCAGAAGGAACAAGAGTAAGCAAGCATTACCTACAAGCTAAAAATCTTAAGTTTGTATGCATTTTACACCCCACTTTTTTAAGACTTGTTGTTAAATGATGCATAAAGTGCTTGCCCTCAATGCAAAGGACATTTATGAACATTTTATGAACAATAAATATGATGCCATAGCACTTTTTTCGGGTGGGTTAGATAGCATTCTTGCAGTTAAAATTATTGAAGAGCAAGGTCTTAATGTAAAATGCCTGCACTTTATGACTCCATTTTTTGGAAAGGAGCAAGAGCTTGGGCTATGGCGCAAGCAATATAATATTGATGTGCAAGGTGTTGATGTGGGTGCAGATTTTGCTAAAATGATTGTTGATGGACCTAATAATGGATTTGGAAAATGGCTTAATCCTTGTGTTGATTGTAAAATCTTAATGATGAATAAAACGCTAGAATTTATAAAGTTTTATGATGTTCAATGTGTTATTTCTGGTGAGGTATTAGGGCAAAGACCCATGTCACAAAGGCGTGATACGCTCAATGTAATTAAGCGTGACAGTGGGCTTGGTGATATGTTATTGCGTCCTTTGTCTGCTCTGTTACTAGAGCCTAGTAGAGCAGAACTTTCAGGCTTAGTTGACAGAACTAAGTTGCATTCTATTTCTGGGCGTGGTCGTAAAGATCAGCTTAAGCTTGCAAAGTATTATAATGTAGATCCCATCCCTACCCCTGCTGGAGGGTGTCGCTTAACTGAGCAAGAAAATGCCTCACGTTATGCCAAGGCATTTTTATACTTAAAAACACCAGATCATAATGACTTTACTTTAGCTCATACTGGTAGGCAATATTGGAGTGCAGATTTTCAAGATAGCTATTGGCTTTGTATAGGGCGCGATGCAAAAAGCAATGCTGAGCTTGAGAAATTACTAAAGCCATCTGATATAACATTTAAGTTAAGAAATTACCCCGGACCTTTAGCTCTTGGTAGACAAATTAAATCTTGGCATAATAATATTATAAAAGATGCAGCAAGCTTTGTGGCTTCTTTTTCACCGCGTGCTGTACAAAGTGGTGAGATAGTAGTGGTTACAGTAAAACAAGGACAAAAAAAATATGAGGTTGAAGTTATGCCCAGCAGAGAAAGTCAGTATGATTGGGGCGAACCAAGTTGGGATGAAGTAAAGCTTGCTTTAAAAAAGCGCAGTGACATATAGATACTAATAATGAATTTTAGTGTGTAGTTTTGGTGTAATTTCTTTACAAGACGCTCAAAATAGTATAAGATGCTTTGATTAAAATTCAATTTTCATGCTTGAGCATGGAGGACTTATGGAACAGAAAGATATAGAACATTTTCGCGCACTTTTACAACAAATGCTTGAAGAAGCTCAAATGAAAGGCGACTCTACTTTAGAAGAATTAACTGATAGTAACGAAGTTTTTGCTGACCCTGCTGATCGCGCCACGGCTGAGTCTGACCGTGCATTTACTTTGCGCATTCGTGACAGAGAACGTAGACTTATTCGCAAAATTCAAGCAGCTTTACAGCGTATGGAAGATGGAAGCTACGGAGTTTGCGAAGAATGCGGTGATGACATTGGTGTACCAAGATTAAATGCACGCCCTGTTACAAGGCTTTGCATAGCTTGCAAAAGCAGGCAAGAAGAAGACGAACATCTACGTGGTGAATAATTCATAGTGTAGGAGTTTTGCAATTAATAAATCTATTAATTAGTATGTCAATCCATAGGCTTGCAGCTTTGTGCAATGTGTTTATAATCATTGAACGTTATGACTATTTTGGTAATAACTCTAATGGGCTTTAGTTGTATTGCCTATGGATGCCCACGTATTTAGAAGACTTAGTCAGTGCATAGTACCATTGTTAATGGGAGCGCGTTTAGAGAAAATACAATCTCCGGTTGATGGAGTATATGTATTTAGCTTTTACGCCCAAAAAACCAAGAAACATCTTGTGCTCAAGGCTTCACGCCGCAATCCATTTCTTTATATTGCCAAAGATCGACCTACTGTAGACAAGGCTCCCTCTGCACCCACTATGCGTATGCGCAAGTATTGTGCTGGACGTAGGGTAGTTTCTTGTGCTGTTGATTGGATTAATCGAAAATTATTATTGCTATTTAGTTCTAATGTGCGTGATGGTATAGCACAAAATCCAGAAACATGGCTCATACTTGATTTGCGTGATGGTCCTTCCTTGCTGCTTGACAAGTGTCCTGACTTACCACCGGAAGATAGCAATATTGCATGGCCTACAAGTTTAGAAGGACATGAAGCAGACTGGCGCACTTGGCCAGTGCTTACCCCAAGTTTACGACGTGTTTTAGTATGCCTTGATGAGCTTGAGCAACAAAGTCTTTTAAGTGATTTGGAAGTGGGTGGGGGCGATATCTTTGTATATGGGCAAGATGAAAGTGCTGAAATTTTAGCTTGGCCCTTACCTAAAGAATTAATGGGTGAGCGTATAGAAGTAATTTTTGAAGATGCTATAGAGGCTACAAGTATTCATGGAGATGCCTTGGTGCTTGGGGTTGCGGCGCAAAATACGCGCAAAGTTTTAGCTGCACCGCACAAACGTGAAGTGGCACGCTTGGAGCGCTTATTATTAAAATTGCAAGATGAAGAATCACGTTTAAAAAGTATGGTAGCCATGCAAGAACAAGGTTTAGCCTTGCAAAATATTATGTGGCAATATGATGGGCAGACAAAGTTTTCACTGATAGAAAGCCCAAGCTATGGTACTATTAAGCTTGATCCGCGTTATAATCTTAGCGAAAATATGCAAATGTTATTTCATAAAGCCGGACGCGGGCGACGCGGTTTACAATTTTTAGAAGAGCGGCGCACAAAATTACACAATCAATTACAGCTTTTAAAAAATACAGTAGATGACGCTCTTTCGGGTAGCATAGAATTAAAAAGCAAAGTCAGCTATAAATCTATGCATGTTTTAGATTTGCCTAAAGGAGTAGAGTCTTTTCAAAGTGTTGATGGCTTTGTTATTTTGCGTGGTAAGGATGCAAAGGGTAATTGGGCAGCATTACGCATGGCTTCTGGGCACGATTTATGGTTGCATGTGGAAGGTGGTCCTGGGGCACACTGCATTATACGTCGCCACTTTACAGGGCAAGAAATTCCTCACGCTACTTTAAATGAAGCTGCTAAACTCGCAGTGATTAAAAGCTGGCAAAAAGATAGCCCTAGTGCCGAAATTGTTTGTGCCGAGGTTCGCCATGTTAAGCCTATGCGCAATGCCTCTCCAGGCACAGTACGCATAGATAAAGTCTTTGCAACCTTTAGAGTGAATATGCAAGATTAAACATGCTACTGCATAGTAGCATGTTCGCCTATGGTCCTGCCTATGGCACTTAGGCTAAAGTTTTTCATAATTTGTAAATTTTTATTATGTTTTTTGCATAATTGCTTTACTTGCAAACATGCAGAATGGCTATTGCAATTTACAGGACATAAAATCATATCTGCACGCTGTACGCAATTTTCTAGTTTATTCCCACCTTTACGCAAATGTCCAGCATGATACTCAAACACAAGACCTTGGTCTTCAATAAGTTGCCTGTATAATGGCTCCATGCGTTCAATGCCACCTACAATTAGGATGCGCTTAGGGCATTTTGCACATACACATTGTGCGTTACAAGTATCACATGGGCTACAAGTGTTAGCCATGTTGCTATTAATGTTTGAAATTTGTTGATTTTTCTTCGTTTGCTTATATCTTTTAGCCATAACATTCTCCATGCTGGATGTTTGTAACGACTAAATAATGCATCAATTGATAATGATTGTCAACATCAAAGTTTAGGTTTTTATATTATTTTTCATACTATTTTTCACTGTCTGAAACATTTATCTGAACATGGGTTTCATTTTTTACTAAAACCACTGTGTTATCACCTTCTTCTTGCCCAAAATTTCTATCTTCTTCTATATTATATTCACGAATAAAGATATCCCAACAAGTTATAAAAAGCACAGCTAAAAGTGGTCCAATAATAAAGCCATTCATACCAAGCAAGCCAAAACCACCTAGGGTTGATAATAATACTAAGTAGTCAGGCAAGCGTGTATCGCGCCCAACCAATAAGGGGCGAAGCACATTATCTACTAACCCAATAACAGCAACTCCAAATACTGTTAATATAATAGCAGACTTAATATCACCGGTGGC
This sequence comes from uncultured Desulfovibrionaceae bacterium, assembly GCA_964370675.1. Taxonomy (GTDB): domain Bacteria; phylum Desulfobacterota; class Desulfovibrionia; order Desulfovibrionales; family Desulfovibrionaceae; genus CAYJAD01. Next base: position 31,295 of record CAYJKC010000018.1, on the reverse strand, counting down.
AAAAAAGTATATAGCAACCGGAACCCAAACAAGACCCGCACCAATCATGGGCACAAGGGATAATAAAGTCATAATTCCGCCCCACAAAATGGGAGCTTGTACATCTAAGAACCAAAAAATCAATCCACCAAGTGTTCCTTGAACTATGGCAACTACAAGACTACCATTGATAGTTGCCTTAGTTACTTCAGCTATTTTTTCAAATAATATGGCCTCGCGCTGATCTCCAAGAGGTAGAGCTTTATGCAAGATATTAATAATGTATTCTTTATCACGTAGGGTAAAAAATGTTATATAGAGTAGAAGACCAATTTGTGCAATGATATTAATAGTTTCTGCGCCTATTGCAACGGCTTGTTGACCAATGTACTTACTTAAAAAAATTACTACTTCGGTTATTTTTTCTTGTAACGAGGCAGGGTCAAAGTCAAATTTAGTCATATATTCTTGGACGATGGGAAATGAGGTTTTTATTTTTTCAAAGTAGGCATTTATATCAATTTGTCCACTATTTAATCCTTGGTATAAAGCAAGTCCTTGCTTTAAAAATGCGCTGGCAAGGAAAAGAAAGGGTATGACAACAATAATTATGGTAATAAGTAAGGTTAACAGTGCTGCCATATTAGGACTTTTAGTTGTATTAACAAAAAAATCTTGAATTTTTGAAAAAATAATAGTGATAGCTACAGACCAAAAAATTATGCCTAAAAATGGAAACATAAGCACAAGAAAAGCAATGCTCACCAGTATTAAGAGCCAAATAAAGGTTTTATATTCAATACTTGTATTCATAAATTTATCCAATGGTAAGAAGGGTTCATAAAATTATTCAATATAATTCTATAATATTTTGAAAAAATGTAAAGTGTACACTACAGCAGACTAATTTATAAAAATTGCATAAGATGTATAAAGACAGGATATTTGCACAACAGCTTACCTGAATAATGAATTCCATAAGGTCCATTAATTTGCAAAAAAATCACAGAAAAAGTATTGCCAAATTGTTTGAGTCACAGTATCGTTAAATTGTATATTGTATGGTATTTGTATCTACTTGAATAATAGGTTTTTTTATAATTTTTAAGCGTAGGAATAATTATGCGTAAAATTGCCATTGTAGGAACTTTTGATACCAAGGGTAAAGAGTTTGCCTTTTTAAAAAATGCCATTGAAAGCCAAGGTTTTTCTACTTTGTGCATTAACGGGGGTATTTTTAAACAAGAATTTTTAAAAGCTGATATTGAAAATGATGCCGTAGCAGCAGCTGCGGGGTATGATTTGCAAGCACTTGTTGACAAGGGTGACAGAGGTGGTGCTGTAGAAGCTATGTGTGAAGGGCTTGCGGCGTTAGCTAAGACCATTGAAAATGACATAGTAGGTATTATTGGTATGGGAGGGTCTGCTGGAACAAATATTGCCTGTTCTATTATGCGCATGTTGCCCATAAGCATGCCTAAAGTCATTGTAACATCAGTTGTCGATATTAGTGTTAAGTCATATGGGCAAGGTAAGGACATATGCTTTATGTACTCTGTGGTTGATATTGCAGGTATTAATTCATTTTCAAAACAAATCATTACCAATGCTGCCTATGCTATTACCGGCATGACAGCGGCCCCAAAGATTGAGCTTGATGATAAAAAACCACTACTCGGTGTGACCATGTTTGGTGTAACCACACCTTGTGCAACTAAAGCAGCAGAAATTTTAGAAAAATCTGGATATGACCCTCTTGTATTTCATGCTACTGGCATTGGCGGTATGACCATGGAGAGCTTGATTGAGTCTGGATTTATTAAGGGTGTTTTGGATATTACTACTACTGAATGGTGCGATGAGCTTGTAGGTGGTACTTTAAGTGCTGGACCTAAACGCTTGGAGGCTGCACCATTAGCTAAAATTCCCTTTGTGGTCAGTGTGGGTGCCTTAGATATGGTTAACTTTGGTCCTATGGATTCTGTGCCTGAAAAGTTTAAAGGGCGCACTTTTTATAAGCATAATGCCACCATCACTCTTATGCGCACAACGGTTGAAGAAAACACAGCTCTTGGCAAAATCATCGCAGAAAAAGCCAATATGGCAACAACTAAAGGTGCAGTATTTTTACCCTTACGCGGAGTTTCCATGATAGATGCAAAGGGTCAACCCTTTGATTTACCAGAAGCAAGATTAGCCTTGTTTGATGCCATTAGAGCCAATCTTGATAAAAACAAGGTTGAGTTGATTGAGCTTGATATGCATATTAATGATGAAGATTTTGCCATAGCCATGGCAGAAAAATTATTAGAATTTCTAAGTGACTAAGTAAATTAACAAATATGTGGAAGTAGGGTAGTATGCAATATTTTATTTTAACCTTAAATGGCATTTCTCACGCAGCACTGTTATTTATACTTGGTAGTGGTCTTACTTTAGCCTTTGGTTTAATGAATATTGTTAATATGTCGCATGGTGCTTTTTATTTGCTTGGTGGATATATTGGCTATTCAGTGTATGTATTAACCCAATCATGGTTAAGTGCGTTAATTGCAGGAACACTTGGTATAGTGGGTGTGGGCATACTTTTTGAGCGGTTTTTACTCGAGCGTGTGCGCGGTAATGCTCTTACAGAAACATTATTAACCATTTCACTATCAGCTATTATTGCCGACCTTAGCTTGGCCACTTGGGGTGGATTTGCCCTAACCTTAAATGTGCCAGCTTATTTAAATCCTCGTATCGAATTATTTGGTTTTATCTATCCTGGTTTTCGCTATTTTCTTATATTATTAAGTATTGTTATTGGTATTTTACTCTATATACTTCTTCATAAAACTCGTATTGGTGCTGCTGTTAGAGCTGGAGTCGATGACCGAGAAACTGTATCAGCCCTAGGCATAGATATACAAAAAATATTCTTTTATGTTTTTGTACTAGCTGCTGCACTTGCCGGCATGGCCGGGGTTTTGGGTGGGTCATTTCTCTCCTTAGCGCCAGGGGTAGACTCTAATATTTTAACATTATCCTTAGTGGTTATTATCATTGGCGGCAAGGGTAGCATTAAGGGCACAGCCTTTGGAGCTTTGTTAATTGGGCTTATACTTTCATATGCTCGAGCTTTTATGCCTGAATTTTCATACTTCTTTGTGTTTGCTCCCATGGTGTTGGTTCTAGCATTTAAGCCCGAAGGTCTTTTTGGAAAAAGGGGTGCGTAAATGAATATGGAAAAAAAATGTATTCTTTTGGGCATTGTTTTTTTGTTACTTGCCCCATTATTCTTGCCAGCTTATGGTCTAACAACCTTAGTGCGTATATTGTTTTATGGTTTGTTGGCATTTAGTTTAGGATTTTTAGTACGCAATGTGGGTATGATTTCCTTGTTGCAAACTTCCTTTTTTGGCCTTGCTGGATACATGGTAGGTATTTTTGGAGTCAATATGGGCTGGGCTTTTCCTTGGCCACCCATTATGGGCATAATTGTTGCCCTTGCTTCGGCGCTTATGTTTGGTCTTATAGCTTTGCGCACCTTTGATATTTCATTTTTGATGATTACTCTTGCCGGTAGTCAACTTTGCTGGGCTTTGGCGCATCAATGGATATCTGTGTTTGGTGGGTTTAACGGTATTCAAGGCATTCGCGCGCCGGAGTTTTTTACAGATCCCAATGTATTTTATTACACTCTATTGACATTTTTTGTGTTTAGTATTGGGCTTTTGCGCCTTTTGGTGGACTCACCTTTCGGTCTTGCACTAAGGGGAGTGAAAGAAAGTGCTGAACGTATGGCAGCTCTTGGTTATTCAGTATTTACTCTACGTTTAGTAGCCTTCGTTATGGCAGCTTTTATAGCCAGCATAGGTGGTATTTTTAATGTTTACTTTGCAGGGGTAGCCACACCATCGGTTTTAAGTCTTGAGCGAACCATATGGGTGTTATTAATTGTTATTTTGGGCGGTAGTAATTATTTTTGGGGGCCACTTTTTGGTACAGCCTGTGTGGTAATTTTAGATGTAGTGATTAGTCAAATGACTGAGCGTTATAACAGTGTAATTGGGGTTATTTTCTTAATTATTGTGCTTTTTGCAGCGGATAAGGGGTTATTTAAGGTTTTAGATTTCATACCTTCACGCAGCAAGCGGATAGAGGACAAGTCTTTGTAACTGATTTAGCACCATGTCATGGTGACTGGAGGAAAAAGTTTTGAGAAAAGCAATCTTAATGAGTTTAGCGGTACTAATGCTTTCTGCTTCTGTAGCACTAGCAGCAGCTAATGAAATTCGTATTGGATTTATTGGACCAACCACTGGTACATTTGCAGGTTTTGGCAAGATGATGACCGAAGGTGCAACTCTTGCTCTTGAAGAAGCTAATTATAAGGTTGGCGATGTTCCGGTTAAATTTATTGTTGAAGATAATAGACTAGATAATGAAATGTCTGTTACCAAGGCAAAAAAACTGCATGAACAAGATGATGTGCATGTAATTACAGGTCTTGTTTCAGGTTCAACTGGTCTATCAGTGCATGATTGGGCCTCTAAAACTGGTGTACCTGTAGTGTATATTTATTCTGCACCAGAAGATATTACCATGCGTAATGCAACTCCCAATAGCATTCGTCCCACTTGGACAGGTGCTCAACCCATGGACCCATTTGGTTATTGGCTTGCAAAGCATAAGGGTATGAAAAAAATCTACATGATTGGTGAAGATTACTCTTATCCCTATAATCAAGCAGGTGGCTTTAAACGTGGTTTTTACCGTGGTGGCGGTGAAGAAGTAAAAACTGTTTGGCACCCAACTGGCACTGATGATTTTTCATCAATCATTGCACAAATTCCTACCAAGGGCTATGACGCAGTTTTATATAATGGAGCAGGTTCTGATGCTGTTTCCTTTGTAAAGCAATATGTAGAATTTGGTATGATTGATAGAGTTCCTTTAATTGGTCAATCTAACACTTTTGAGCAAAGTGAATTGCCTTCCATGCCTACAGTTATTGCCAATAAAGGTTGTTATTCTGGTATGCAAAATGCCGATAACTTAACAGCTAAAGAAGCAGTTGCTTTTCGTGAAGCTTATCAAAAACGCTGGAAACGCAACCCTGCTGCCGCGGCAGAACAAGCCTATATGTCTATTAAGTTTATCTTAAAAGCTGCTGCTGCCATGAATGGTGATGTGAATGATCGCGCAGCCTTTATAGCTCAAATGCGTAAAACCAACATGCCAGAAGCTCCTCGCGGACCAGTAAGTCTTGATGAGTATGCTAATGCTGTACATAATATTTACATTCGCGAAGTACAAAATAATCCAGCTGGTGGCATGTGGAATGCAGCATTTTTGAAGGTTGAAAATGTAAATCAATTTGGTCCATATGAGCCCAAATTATACATGGCTCAGCCTAAGGATGCTCGTGATTATCCGCCGGATACAAGGGACAAAATGCCTAAGGCTATGTTAGAAGATGTAAAACCATATACATACGTTCCCATGAAGTAAGTCCATTTAAGTGTTCATAAGGAGGGTGTTTTGACACTCTCCTTATGAGCTTTGTGTTTTTTTCAGTCGGTTTATTGTAAAAAGGACAGCACATGAGCCAAGAAAATTCTGCTCTATCAGATCAATCTAAGCAAACTGCATTATTTGTGGATAATGTGTATAAAAATTTTGGTGGTGTTTATGCTGTTGATGGTGCGTATTTATCAGTAGCAGCAGGGGAGCGCCGCTCATTGGTTGGACCAAATGGGGCCGGCAAAACAAGTCTTTTTAACTGCATTACCGGAAAATATGAAATAAGTTCTGGTGCTATTCACTTTTTTGGAAATAATATTACCAAGACCTCTGTGCGCGAACGCGCTTTACTTGGCATGGGTCGGTCATACCAAATTTCTCGTTTATTTTGGGAATTAAGTGTGCAAGAAAACATTGTTCTTGCAGCATCTGGCAAGGAATCTGTATTTTCAGGTATGTTAACAGCATGGTGGAAAAATGCAGAAAAAAGGCAGTGGGCAGAAAAAATTGCTGAAGATGTGGGTTTAAGTAATGTTTTAGCTGTGCCAGTTCGTGATTTATCCCATGGTCAACAACGCCAATTAGAGCTTGGCATGACTTTAGCCATGCGCCCAAGGCTTATTTTGCTAGATGAGCCTGCTGCTGGTCTTTCACCAAGCGAAAGAGTTGTGGTGCGGCGTTTATTGGCTGAGCTTTCAAAAGATATAACTGTTTTGCTAATAGAGCACGATATGGATGTTGTTTTAGATTTTTCTGATAGAATAACAGTCTTGCACCAGGGTGCAGTATGTGCAGAAGGCACACCAGATGAAATTCGTAATAATGAAAAGGTACAGCAAGTGTATTTAGGCACACTTTATGATTAATACTTGCTACAGGATGACACTATGCTCCAAGTGAAAGATATAGATGTATTTTATGGCACAAGCCATGTTTTGCACAAGTGCAAATTTGAGATGGAACACACATGTACTGCTGTTCTTGGGCGTAATGGTATGGGCAAGACAACGCTTATGCGTGCCATTATGGGCTTAACGCCACCATCTTGTGGAAGTATTTTATTTGATAATCAAGAACTTGTGGGTAAAAAACCTCATGAAATTGCTAAACTTGGTATTGGCTATGTGCCACAAGGTAGAAGGCTTTTTCCATCTTTAACTGTTGATGAACATCTACGTTTAACATTACGTGAGGTAAGTGACTCTAATGCTTGGACCATTGAGCGTGTCTATGACATGTTTCCAGAAGTGGCTAGGCGAAAAAATATTTCAGGTACTTTGCTTTCTGGTGGCGAACAGCAAATGCTAGCCATAGGCAGAGCCTTAGTGCTTAATCCACGCTTGCTATTATTAGATGAACCCACAGAAGGTTTATCACCTGTAGCAGTGGAGCGTATTATTGATGTTTGTAAGGATTTGGCAAAAGGTGGCATGTATATATTGCTTGTAGAGCAAAATATACGTGTTGCTGACGCGCTGGCAGAGTGGGTTACAATCTTGGTGAGTGGTGAAACCGTTTATACTGGTGATGCAGAAAAGTTTAAACAAGATGATGATTCACGAACCAAGCTTTTGGGAATACATTAAGCCAGTGTTGTAACTTATTATTAGTACAGTTGATAAAGGAGTTTTGTATGGCCATCCCTAGAGGACAAATTTTAGAAAAACTAAATAAACAAGTGGCTGCTGGCATTCCTATTATTGGTAGCGGTGCTGGCACTGGTATTTCTGCTAAGTTTGAAGAACAAGGCGGAAGTGACTTAATTATTATTTATAATTCTGGTCGTTATCGTATGGCAGGACGTGTTGCCATTACTGGTCTTTTTGCCTATGGCGATGCCAACCAAATTGTTATGGATATGGCAAGAGAAATTTTGCCTGTAGTAAAACATACACCTGTACTTGCAGGTGTTAATGGCACGGACCCATTTCGCTGCATTCCATTGTTCTTAAAAGATGTTAAAGCTGCGGGTTTTTCTGGTGTGCAAAACTTCCCAACCATCGGTCTTTTTGATGGCATTATGCGCCAAAATTGCGAAGTAACAGGTCTTGGCTATGACAAAGAAGTGGAGATGATTGCCGAGGCTAATAAGCTAGATCTTCTCACCACACCATATGTCTTTAATAAAGAAGAATCCATTGCCATGGCCAAGGCTGGGGCTGATATTATTGTACCACATATGGGTCTAACCACTGGTGGTTCAATTGGTGCTGGAACAGCTATGGGACTTGATGATGCTATTGATAAAGTAATGGAGCTTGCAGAAGCTGCTCGCTCAGTACGTAAGGACATTCTTGTTTTATGCCATGGTGGACCATTTGATGAACCAGAAAATGTTGCAAAAGCACTATTAAAAATGCCAGGTGTACATGGTTTTTATGGTGCATCTAGTTGTGAACGCTTGCCAGTTGAGCGTGCTATTACACAGCAAATGCAAGAATTTAAAAGTATGAAATTAGCCTAAATTAATAAAGGGTGTAAGACATTGCCTTACACCCTTTTTTAATTTTAATAATTTACAACTTAAAAACTAAGCTTCCACTTGCTGAATGCCATCAAGCTTCCAGCTTCCACCACTTACGGGGCGAACAAAATGCCAAACTTCGCGCACTTGTACGGTTTCTGGGTTTGAATCTTCGCGCATAAGCACATCAAAGAAAACTGTTGCTCTTTGTTCATCATTTTCTTCTATGACACTTAAAAGTTGAGCATTGCTAAGTAATATCTCTGTTTTGCCAGGGTTTGGATCTTCATCTATTTGTTTTTTTACTTCTTCTTGCACAGATGTGCTTGTAAATAAGGCAATGTCATCTAGGTCACGCTTATCCCATGAATCTTGTAAGCGATTAAAGGCAAGCTTTGCGCCTTTTAAGAAATCATCAATATCAAATCCTTCAGGTACTGGTGGACCTTTAGGTGGGCTAAAGGCTGCTTCGCCTTGTTGTAAGTTACCCCAAGCGTGATTATTTTGCTCTCCTGCTTGCTGCTGGTACTGCATAGGACCTTGCGAAGGTGCTCCACCACCCCCGCCAGCGGCAGATGTAGCAGATGCCCGTTGCCCTCCTCGCATACGTGAAAAAAGCTTGAAAGCAAAGAATAATAAAACAGCAATAAGCAATAAATCCATCATGCCACCACCGTTAAAAGGACCGCCAAAAAGTAACGAGCCTAATAAGGTTCCGGCAAGAAGACCACCAAACATACCACCCATGCCACCAAGCAAGCCTGGTTTAGTAGCTTGAGCAGCAGCACTAGGTGCACCTTGGGTAACAGCAGGATTTTGCTGTTTAGGAGCTGTGGTTGAGCGTTGCATACTAGGTTTGCTACCAAAAGATTTACCGCCACCAAAACGGCGTGCTGCATCAGCATCTAGCACAGAAACAACCATAAGCGATCCTACAAAGAAAAGCATTGTAATCAGGGTTTTTAGTGTCATATATTCTCCTTAGCCCTTGGGGCAATTATTTACTATATCAATATAAATCTTATATGCTAAAAAGCAATAATGCGCAATGGGATTAAACTTGCTCTTTGGGCTTAAAAACTACAAATCTAAAGAGCAAATAGCCAGCTATAGTGACTGGGGGTATGCTTATAATTTTTGAAATAGTCACGGAAAGTCCAATATATATACAGGCATAAAAAATGATTGTGCCAATAGTCATGGCAAAACAGCATGAAAAAATATATTGAAAAAATTCACGCCAGACTATTTTTGCAAACATAGTGCTATGTCTAAAAGTATAATAGCGATCAATAAAATATCTTGTAATTATAGATGTTGTAAATCCTGCAATATAGGCTGGAGTAGGGTTCCAATTAGCCCAAACTGTGAGGGCTGCTAACACAGCGCAATCAAGCAAGGTGGACCATCCACCTATGAGTAAAAATCGTGCCCACTCACCAATGCGGGTGCGAATGATACAAGTAATTTTTTCCTTCCACGAAGTACAATTACAAGAGGCTAAAGGTTTAGACATGTTCTGCCTTTTTCATGCCTTCAAAAGCAAGAGCTGCCCATAGTAAAAGCCTATAGTCGCCACTACGTGCATTATGCTTAGCTTGCATTTGTTGCAAACAATGGTTCTTCATTTGCGGTGGGGTTTGAATATCGTGATTTAGCTCTCTTAGCCAACCATTAAGTGGGATGCCAAAACCTTTTTTAGGCATATTAAGTATGCTTTCAGGTAGCCAACCTTGTAGTGCTTTTTTAAGCAAATACTTTCTAGTATTACCACGAAGTTTAAAATGGTGTGGTAATTTAGAGCAAAAATCAACTAAATTATTATCAAGAAATACAGCCCTGCTTTCAAGAGAGACCATCATAGCAGCGCGATCTACTTTAACCAAAATATCATTGGATAAATAAAACTTAGTAAAAAACATTAAAGCTTGATCTGTTATATCCAGATGGGCGTTTTTATCCCAAAGATTAATGGCATCTTCATATAGCTCTTCAGCACTAAGCGGGTTTGCAAAGGCATCTTGAATTTCTGCTGGTGTAAGTGGGCTCATCCACACGGCAATACGCTGCGCTGCTGGATAACTCATGCCCTTTAAACTGCGCTTTAGCTTAAAATCAAGGCTCATATTTTTGTCAGAGTTTGGCAGCTTTGAAACCATTTTTAATAACAAAGCATGAGCTGGTGCGGGCATAAATTTATCATAGATGGACGCTGGTTTAAGAGCTAAAAATGGATCATAACCTGCAAATAATTCATCACCACCGTCACCTGAAAGGGCAACGGTAACATGCTTGCGTGCAAAGGCGCATAGTGAATGTGTAGGAATTAGTGAAGCATCCCCTAAGGGCTCACTCATGCGCTGTAAAATATTCATAATGTTTTGACGCATACTATCTAGGGTAAGCATTTCTAATTTATGACTTACTCCAAAGGCTTGCGCCATGATGGTAGCTTTTTCTGACTCATCAAAGCTTGGTTCGTTAAAGCCAATGGTAAAGGCGTTAACTTGCTCTGGAGGTAGAAGCTGGCTAGCGGCGGCTAAAATAGTTCCTGAATCAATACCACCAGATAAGAATAAACCTAAGGGTACATCACTTAAAAGCCTACTTTGCACCGCTTGCACTAAGAGTGCTCGAAGTTCTTCAATTAGTTGATCTTCTTTTTCAATGGTGAGTGAATTATCGGTTTCGATGGAAAAAGACCAGTAATTTTTTGTACTTATTTCACTGGTGTTTAAATCAAAACGTAACCAAGAGCCTGCTTCTAAGGCGTAGCAATTATTATAAATGGTGCGCTCGGCAGGCATATAGCCCCAAGCAAAAAAGCGCTGGATGTTAGCCATGTTATATGATGCATCAAAGCCTTTCCAATGAAATAGAGCTTGCAATTCACTGGCAAAGGCAAAGCCTTGATTATTCATGAAATAAAATAAAGGCTTTTCACCAAACCTATCGCGTGCAAGGTATATGCTGCGAGTTTTTGAGTCATAGATGGCTAGGGCAAACATGCCATTAAATTTGGCAAAACAATCTGGACCCCATTCAATAAAAGCGCGTAAAACGGTTTCGGTGTCGGAATGACTGGTTGTAAAGCTATGCCCAAGTGCGATTAATTGCTTCCTTATTTCTAAATGATTATATACTTCACCATTATATACAATAACAGTATTGCTGGCGCTATCTTTTAAAGGTTGATGACCACCGGCCACGTCTACAATGGCAAGGCGTGCATGCCCAAGGTGAGCATGCTTACCATTGAATTGTTCTGTAGATATAAAATCCCCATGTCCATCTGGTCCTCTATGATGCAGTGATTCCACCATTTGTCCAAGACTTGTCGCATCATTGACACCAAAAAAACCAGTAATACCGCACATAGACTTTCCTAAAATAATTTTACAACAGGAGGTTAAACTTGATTATCGGTATGGGAGTTAATATTTACTGTATGTTTAACCACATAGGAGTACTTACCCTGTGATTCAAAATAAGTTCTTGAAATAACTTCTGCAAGTAAACCCATAAGCACGCAAACTACACCAATTAAAAAGGTCATGCTTGAGAAAAGTGGTAGTGGAGTTTGTACAAAACTGACACCACAAAACTTTAATATCACAGCCCAAAGAGCCGTTAAAACAGAAAGTAAGAAAGAAAAAATACCAAAACCACCAAAAACATATATGGGTTTAGTTAGGTAGCGGTCTAGAAATTTTATAACCAATATATCTAGCATTACCTTAAACACGCGCTCAAGACCATATTTAGATTCACCAAACTTTCTGGAGCGATGATTGACTTGAACTTCTGCAACCTTAGCACCATACCAAGCGGCATAAATGGGGATGAAACGATGCATTTCACCATATAGGCGCACACCTTTTAACACATCTCGTTTATAGGCTTTAAGAGTGCAGCCAAAATCATGCAAGGAAACTGATGATACTTTTGATATAATCCAGTTGGCAATACGACTAGGTAGGACACGCTTTACTGTGTTATCTTGCCTATTTTTACGCCAGCCTGATACAACGTCATATCCTTGCTCTAGTTTTTCAAGTAGCCTTGGTATGTCAGCAGGGTCATTTTGTAGGTCTGCATCCATAAATACCAATATATCACCAGTAGCATAGTCTACACCGGTTTGAGTCGCGGCAGTTTGACCTGTATTTCTTGCTAGGGCAATGACTTTTAAGCGTGGGGTGTCTTTAGCTATGGCCTCAAGTTTTTCAAATGACTTATCTGTGCTACCATCATCAACGCAAATAATTTCATAGTCAATTTTGTCATCAAGAGCTTTGGTTATGTCGTTAATGAGAATGTCTACATTGTCTTCTTCATTATATACAGGAATAATAATACTGGCCTTACTCATATGCACTCCATTTATATTTAAGTTGCTTTATTGTTTAGGTTTCCAAATTTCATATTGTTCTGCTGGCCACACCCCTTCTAAACTCTCCGGTGGCGATATACCTAGCATTTCATATCCTTCAGGAAAGGGCAAGCCTAACTCTTGCAGCACCGATGTTGCCATATAACGTGGTTTATGCTTGTGTGGTTTAATAATCCATGCTTTGTGTAATGACTCCTTGGGAGCAAGTGAAAAGATAATAGGATAATTTTCTTTAGGCGTATAACGCTCTTGAATTTGCCAAGCTCCTTCCATCTTATAACCATCAAGCAAGAATAAGCTACCAGAACTATAATAAGATGTATTAATAACAGGTGTTCCTGCTTGCCAACCATTATCATAAGCTGTTTTGCTTAACCACTCCATAAACAGTTTTCGTTCAGGATGCACTAATATGGGTCGAGTATTTTCTTGCAAGACCACAGGCTCATTAAGTTCCCATAGGGCTTTGCCATTATGTCTTGTGGGTTCAAAAATTGAGTAAAGCAAAGACCCAAGGCTTGCACAGCAAAGAATAACTGCCAAAGTTGGCAGAATTGTTAGGCGTTTTTTAGCAACCATACCAACACAAAGACTTATAATGCCAAGAGCTGGCAAGATTAAAGCTTCAGACATTTTATATTCTAGCGGAGTATTGGTGCCTGCATGGTAAATGAGCCCAGAAAAAAGAAAAACTACTGATAGACGCACACTTAAATATAAGTGTTTAAAAGATGCTTTCCATAAATATGCCCCCACAAGTAATATAATAGTGAGAGGGACTAGCATTAATGCTGTAATATAACTGCCTATCCATATGTAAGCTGTTACCAATCCCACCAATACAGCAAGTCCACTAAGACCAAGGGCGAGTCGATATTTTTCTGTATGTGTTGTCCATAAAGCTGCTGCCCATATGGGCCATGTTAAAAGCACTAAAACATAGGAAGTTGGAAAAAGATATTGAGCATAAAAAGCTAAAGTTTTATCAAATCCATAGCTATTATCTAAAAGTTCGGCACAGAGAATAATTTTTTTAATGGTTTCAATGCCATCTGACATGGCAAACAAATATATAAATAAGATTACTAGTGACATTATAGCAGCTAAACCTATATGTCGCATGCGTTGAGCTCTTTGGTATGTGCCATTATCAAGCAGTATCCAAATGGCAGCCAAAATACCCATGCCTGCACCGGTGGTAGTTTTACCAATGAAGGCTAAAACGCCAAAAAGAGATAAGAAAAAGAGTACGGTAATAATTAGGTAATTACGTAATTTACCTTGGTGTAGCGCATGCCCTTTGGCATAGGGTCGGCATAATAATGTATAAAAATTTAGCATAGTTAATATGCCAAAAATGCCCACAATGGCTAGAGTATTATAACTGGCTGTGGGTAGCCAATAGGTATAATAACCAAGGGTACAACTCCATAGCGCAAATGAAATGGCACACCAAAGCTTAAATGGTAAATGCATATGCCGTTTGCAAAGTAGTAAAAAACTAATGATTAATAATTTTGCTGAAATAATTAAAACTAAGAAGGTCCACACTCTAAAGCTATATAAATCCTTACCTAATGCCATATATATGGGGTGCAAAAATGCTCCAAAGTCAGAAAGTAAAGACCAAGGCCATTGCGGGTGTGCAATGGAATAGAGATACATACCCTCATCACTAAAATTAAATCCACGGTCTAAATTTAGATAAACCAATAAAAATAATAATAATGTAGATATGATACTAATAAAAGCACTTAGGCTAGTCCAAGCTGCACGAGACATGGGTAATGGATACATTTTTTCCTTAAACATTTTATGGGTTAAAATTTATAAATATATTTAATATAATATTCTATGTATGCACCACTTATAATGAATTAGCAGGGGCTAACTCTTGAACTGCTGGCACGCTATCTTGTGGAGCACTGTCTGGAACTACACTGTCTGGAACTAAACTGTCTGGAACTAAACTGTCTGGCGCTACACTGTTTGAAGGCTCACTGTCCATTGGTGGTGGGGGATTTACTTGCTCAAGCGTACCTTGTTCTTCTGGTATGGCTTCAGTTATAGGCTCTACGGCATTAGGTTCTGACGGCATAGTTGGAACAGGCAAGCTTGGCTCTGATGATGGATTTGGCGCAGTATTTAAGGGTATAGCTGGACTTGGAGCATCAAAGTCTACTGTGGGAGTGGGCGCAGGATGTGGTCCCTCCTCTAATGGAACAACAACAGGAGCTGGTGCACCAAGACCATAGGGCAATATTCCCATGCCAGATCCAAAGGAGTGGTAATGAGCAGTTTTACCCACAAGTGAAGGTGCCAAGAGCATGGTAAATGGCTGAACAATTAATAACATAAAAATGCTAAGTACCAGTAATGCGCCACAAGGAGCATCACGCTTGGTAAGTTTAAGTAAAACTATAGCTACTAATAGTAATAACCCGCCAATAATGTCCAAGCCCTTTGCACTTTGTAATATACTTGCCCATTGGTCTGGAGCATATTTTAATAAAAATGAGGCAGTAGCTTCTATGCTAAGTCCTATACAGATAAATCCAAACACAAGAGCAAATATGGCCACAAGAGCAAAGAAAACATTGCTACCAAGGCTTGAAAGATTACATAGAGTTTTGGCAAGTAAAACCATTAAAATTGGGTATAAAATAATGGCAGGTAAAGTTTCAGCACTGCGTACTAAGAAAATACAGCCCACCACCAAGCAAATATAAAGCCAGGCTATGCCAGCATTTTCTTTACGTGAGCTTTTGAGATTTGAAAATGAGTTCTTTAATACTTGCAGCCATGATGAGAATATGGGTAATAAAATCCACGGCATCACTCCAAGAGCGAGCACTAATAGACCATAATACCAAGTAGGTTTTAATGGCCAATATGGTGGCATAAATGGCGCAATTATATTTTGCATTAACTGATTAAGCGAACTAGCTTGAGGACCGCCGCCAACAATTATAACCACAAGCCATGCTGCAAATATTAAAACAAATACACCAAAACCTAAAACAGCATCCAATTGATTGGCACGTCCAAAAGTTCCACGCCAAAAGATAAATAAAATACTACTAATTATGGCAGTCCAAAGTGGTAATGATCCTGCACTTAGACTGGCTAGAGCCAAGAATAAAAAACCAAAAATAAAGCTAAGCATTGCAAATTCACTTCTCCACCCTCTGCAGAGTAGGGCTAGAGAAAATGTAAATAGAGCCGCAGTAAACAATTCTGGGCTAAGTGCATGACTAAGCACAGTAAAGCCTGGGCTAATTAACATAAGTAGTGCAGCAGCAAAACTTGCGCGCTTGCCGACTCCGGCACAAAGTCCCAGAATATATACAGAGCTTAAGGCTAAAATGGCTGTAAAAAGCGATACTAATGGTAAAAAAATCGTATCATTAACGGGTAACAAATCCACTAAGGCCATAAACCAATAAAAAACAGGGAAAGCAGTTTTTATATGTTCCGTTGCTGGGGGCATAAGCCATTGACCCATGCCCTGCATGTCGGAGTATACTTGCATTAAATGTAATTCGGGTTCAAAAAATACTGATGGTAGCCAAACTGAACTAGCTCCATATGACAAGAGTAGCAAAATTAACACTAGCCAAGAAATAGCAGGATAATTACTTAAAAAAGTAAAGGCTTTATCGGCTGGACCTAGAGGCACAGCCTTAGGTTCTTTAGCACCTTTTGCATCTTTATCTTCTGCTTTGTTCGCTTGCTCTTTGTTTGCGTTTTCAGCTGCTTCATCTTGCTTGGGGTCGTTTCCTGTGCGAATAGGTGCTGTGCCACGTCGCCCTAAAAAGCCAATTCCGCGAGGCTTTCTAAAACCCTTATTTAAATCTTGACCATCTTGCTGGTCTGAATTTTCTTTAGCGTTACTAGCTACGTTATTTTCAGCATCTTGAGTAGTTTTTTGAGCTGAGTTTTTATCTTCATTCTTTGTATATTCATCATTTATTTGGTCGGACATACTTCCTCCACTTACACCATGAAAAATTTAATCTTTTTTTGTTTGTGCAGCCTTTACTTCATCCCAAAGAGCGTCTTTTTCATCAAGAGATAAGTTTACAAAATCAAGTCCGCGTTCTCGGGCTAAAGCTTCCATTTTACTAAAACGCTCTAAAAAGCGTAAATTTGTATAATCAAGTGCCTCACTGGCTTTGATGCCCTTACGTCGCCCAAGCTCCACTAGAGTAAAAAGCATATCACCAAGTTCATGCATTTGTGCTTCTTTATCATCACCTTGAGCCACATCAAGCCATTCAAGCCATTCAGCTTCAGCTTGCTGTTCCACTTCTTGATCTTCTGGCCAAGTGAAGTTAATGCGTGCTGCCTTTGAGTGAATGCGATATGCCTTGATAAGAGGGGGCAAAGATTTAGGTAGTGAGTCATAAATGCCCTGAATAGCGTTGTCTTTTTTCTTTTCGCTACGTTTTATTTTTTCCCATTCTTTTAACTGCTCATCTATATTGGCAAAAGTCACCCCTGCAAATACATGGGGGTGGCGTCGAATCATCTTTTCCGAGCTATAGTTTAAGGCAGTATCAAGAGAAAAAGCAGACTTATTTTCATAAAGTTTAGCAATAAAAAGAACTAGACAAAGCACATCACCCAGTTCTTCACAAACATCATTAGTATTTCCAGAGCGAATGGCATCTACTAACTCAAACACTTCCTCAATAACATAATCAGCTAATGATTCCGGTGTTTGTTCTTTATCCCATGGGCAACCATCTGGGCCAATGAGTTTTTCTATAACATCTTGTAATTGTGTAAGTGCGGAAGTGTTCATCTCAATCCTTTAATTAATTGTTAAATATGTCAGATGGAATGTGAGTCTGCACATACTCCATGAGCATATTTAAATATGGTATAGTTATAGCTTGGTCTATCGTGCTTATATCATTAAAGAATGCTCGAAGTATGGTTATTAATATTGCACAAATAAGCAAGCCCTTTAAAAAACCAAAGCAGCAACCCAATAATTTATCAGCCCATGATAAAAATGCTATAGAAATAATGCGTTGTAATATTATAATAAGCATATTAGCAACTAAGATGCCCACAATAAAAATTATTATGTACGCGCCAATATTACGCCAAGCCGAATTTTGTAAAAAATTTAAATATGGAACAATAACAGGATAATATGTGAAGGCTGCCCAAATGCTAAATAAAATCCCTGCTAGTGAAATAATTTCCTTAACAAAGCCACGCAAAAGCCCTCGCATGGCAAAGAAAAATACAATCACCACAATGATTATATCAATGTAATTAAAATCCATTCTTACCTCAACTGCTGAATTGGTTACAAGTATCAGAATATGTCACAAAGCACAAGCAACCAAGTGTGCATGTAATATACTATGTATACCAGCTAATTTTCACTCAATTTATATGTAATTTGTATATTATATTCGGTCATTACTTTTATGTAAAAGTGCTCAAAATTATTTTATATTGCTTTAGAAATCAGCTTTGCAAGTAATGCTTTGCAACTTGCCCTTGATCTAAAGAAAGGCTACAATAAAAAGATAAATACATGCTAAACTCCATATGGATGATGAAAATATATGCCCACAGAACTATATAAACCTACGATTTCCGTTGAAGTTTGCAATAGAAAATTTATTTTGCATCGTGCCGCAAGCCTTGAAGATCTTTGGGATAATATGACTAAGCAAGCCCATGTTCATGGGCAAGAATACCTTGATTTTGATGATGAGCGCTTGCCTTATTGGACCGAGCTATGGCCATCAAGTATAGCCTTATCCGAGTGGTTAAATATACATCAAGATAGTATAAAAGATAATATTTGTTTGGATGTAGGGTGTGGTCTTGGGCTAACAGCATTGGTTGGTCATACCCTAGGTGCAAAAGTTTTAGCTTTTGATTATGAAATTGAGGCATTGTCTTATGCAAAGAAAAATACCTTTAGCAATGCAGCACATTATACTGTAAACCATGGACAAGTAATTATGGGGCCACTGTGGCTAGGTATGGACTGGAGAAGACCTGCTATCAAAAAACATAGCATAGAGTTTCTTTGGGGTGCAGATATTATGTATGAACGTAAATTTGCATATAGTCTTATGGAATTTTTAGACTTTGCCTTAACTAAGCATGGCCGAGCATGGATTGCAGAACCTTGCCGCTCAGTGTATGAGCATTTTAGTGCTGAGCTTGTGCGCCGTAAGTGGCAAGCCAAAAAAGTGCATACAGCACAAATTGAACCCATTTATGCACAGCCTGTGCCGGTTAATGTGCAAGTTTGGGAAATATGTAGGTAGGTAATTTATGACTAAAACCACACGTTTTGGTGTTTCTCTCGATCAAAAATTACTTAATTCTTTTGATGACCTATGTCAGCGTAATGGCTATGCCAATCGCTCAGAGGCCATAAGGGATCTTATTCGTAAAGCCTTGGTAGAAGACGATTGGACTAAGGATAAAGCCCAAGGGGCTGGTACTTTAACCTTGGTGTACGACCATCATCAAAGTGATATATCTAAAAGGCTTATGGCCATACAACATGATGATCACGATTGCATAATTGCTACCCTACATGTGCATCTTGATCACCATAACTGTCTTGAAGTATTGGTGATAAAATCTGAAATTGAGCGGGTGCGTAATCTTGCTCATAAATTACTCTCTACTCGTGGAGTTAAACATGGGGCTTTTTCAATAACTACAACAGGACAGGATTTAACATAATGGAAGATGTACAAAGCAGACCATCCCTAGTGCCTTTAGGCATTGATAGAGTAGGGGTTAAAAACTTGCAACTACCTATTGTTGTTAGGGACCGCACCCAAGGTAGGCAGCATACCGTAGCTATAGTAGATGTAAGTGTTGATTTGCCTTCCGCCTTTAAAGGCACACATATGAGCCGCTTTGTAGAAGCTTTAGAAGACTTTGAAGAAGAGCTTAGCTATCAGTCTATGAAAATATTGTTGGAAGATGTGAGAAAACGCCTAAAAGCAAAAAGGGCACATATTATATTTAAATTCCCGTATTTTATACGTAAATATGCTCCAGCATCTAAGGCTTCGGGTTTTGTTAGTTATGAGTGTAAACTAATTGGTGATATGGAGGGTGATGCTCTCACTTTTACCTTGGAGGTAGAAGTTCCGGTTATGACTGTTTGCCCGTGCTCAAAAGCCATTAGTAATGAAGGAGCGCATAGTCAGCGTACATTGGTGCGTATGGCTGTTCATATGAAGGGTTTTTTGTGGATTGAAGAAATGGTGGAAATGGCAGAAAAAGCAGGATCTTCATCAGTTTACAGCCTTCTTAAACGCGAAGATGAAAAGTTTGTAACTGAGGATGCCTTTGCTAACCCCGCCTTTGTGGAGGATGTGGTGCGCGCAGCAGCCATGCTTTTATCTACTCATGAGCAAGTGGCGTGGTTTAAGGTTGAGGTGCAAAGCCTTGAATCTATCCATAACCACGATGCCTTTGCTTGCATTGAAAGCCCAGCTAGGCAAAATTAAAGTTTAGTTTTGGTGCAATACTAATATATAAAAAAATGCTACTAACTATAATGTAGAGTAAATACTTATTTTAAAAATGCTAATATAACGGTTTGTTATTTTGTGTTTGTGCTAAAATGCCAATTGTTTATTTTTAATGTACTGATAATTAAGTAAAAAATAACTTTTGCTTTTTTTTTATTTGGGGCGTAATATAAACGCCATTAAATAGTCTGTTTCTTACGGTACAGATAGAATATGCTTTACGTATAAAAATTATATTAAACTTATTTGAAGGACACTGGGAGGGCATCATGGCAGTGGAAACCCCTGAAAGAAATTTAGCACTTGATTTTGTGCGCATTACAGAGGCAGCTGCACTTGCATCTGCACGCTGGTTAGGTCGTGGAGATAAAGAGGCAGGAGATAAAGCAGCCGTTGATGCTATGCGCATTACATTTAATTCATTAAATGTTCAAGGTAGTGTTATAATTGGTGAAGGTGAAAAAGATGAAGCTCCCATGCTCTATAACGGTGAGAAAGTCGGCTCTGGTACTGGTCCTGTTATTGATGTGGCCGTTGACCCAGTGGAAGGCACTCGCCTCTTAGCATTTGGTCGTCCTAATGCCATTTCTGTTGTGGGTGTTGCACCTGCTGGCACTATGTTTAATCCAGGTCCAAGCTTTTATATGCAAAAGCTTGTGGTGCCAAATGAAGCAAAAAATGTAGTAGATATTGATGCCCCCATTAAGGTTAATTTAGAAAACATTGCCAAGGCTTTGGGTAAAAGCTTACATGACCTTGTTGTTTTTGTGCTAGATAAACCACGTCACGATTTACTTATTCAACAAATTCGTGAAGCTGGAGCACGCATTCAGCTACATGGTGATGGTGACGTGACAGGCGCGCTTATGGCTATCGACCCTCGCTCAGAAGTGGATGTAATGGTTGGCACAGGTGGTACTCCAGAAGGTGTGCTTGCAGCTTGCGCAATTAAAGGTCTTGGAGGACAAATACTTGCTCGTCTTGATCCTCAATCCTACGTAGAAAAAGAAGCCATAGCTGAAGCCGGTGTTGATATGCGAGAAATTCTTACAGTTAACGAGTTAATTCGCTCTGACGACTGTTTCTTTGCTGCTACAGGTATTTCTGGCGGATCTTTTTTAAGAGGTGTGCGCTATAAGGGTAGCAATGCCATAACTCATTCTATGGTCATTCGTGGTAAAACCGGTACCTTACGTTATCTTGAGTCATATCATAATGTGGCAAAACTAAATACCTTTAGTGCAGTACGCTATTAATATTTGTTTAATTAATTATGCATAATAAAGAATTTAAATCATTATTTTTAATGGTAGTTTTTGCTTGCGCATGTTTGTTGCTAGATGGTGGTCTCGCAAATGCTAAAACAGTTTATGAAGGTCAACCTCCCATGACCAATAAAGAATTGCTGTCTTTTATTGAGTTACTGCCACGCTTTAGATCTTGGGCAGCCTCTAATGAAGATAAAACTGCCCCAAGCATCAATGAGGGTAAGGCTGACTTTATGTATTCTGCAAAAGCAGCCGAGTGGGTGAAGGCACGCGGCTGGGAGCCAGATCGCTTTTTTGCCATTATGGGGCGCGCAGCAGCGGCATTATTTATTGTGGCCGAAGGTAACGAAATGAAAAATGAAAAGCCCTCAGATATGCCAGTGGTAAGCAAATCTGAGCTAGAGCTGGTACGGCAAAATTTAGCAGCCCTACTTCAAGCTGGCAGTGACGCACCACCTATAAATCAATAATTAAAAGACAATTGAGATTATTTTAGAATATTTTTTAATTTTATGAAAATTATATGCACTAAATTCTTGACAGTTCCTTCGCTATTGCATATATATCTGCTTCGCAAAGAGGGTCGTTAACTCAGTAGGTAGAGTATCTGCCTTTTAAGCAGAGAGTCGCAGGTTCGAACCCCGCACGACCCACCATTTAATAATCCAACTAAGCCCCATAAGGTATATAAAGCCTTATGGGGCTTAGCTTTTTTGGTGTTTTGAGTGTCCTATGTAGGTTCTTAATAATAAAGGCATAATTTTCTATAAAAAAATCAATGTAATAAAGCTTTGGTAAATAATTTTTTTGTTTTGTCTTGAGTTGTGTTAAGTATAATCATAGCATGAAAATAGTACACTGCATGGTGATGACATAGTGGATTTTTTGAGTATTGCTTATACTATATTACAATGTATTAATTTTTAACACATGATTTTGATATATTGTGAGAAATTCTAACTATCTAGGTGGATATATTTATGAGTACAGAACAACAGCACTTACACAAAATAAAAGTAGAATTTGCTCATCTTGACGCGCAAGGTTATATCAAGCCCCATGGGTATCAGCATATTATTGGCAGAGTTGTTGATGAACATTTGACACTGTATGAAGTGGACTTTAACTCATGCCTTGAAAAAAATTTTGGATGGGTGCTTGTTAGCTTACATGTGCAAATAAAAAAACATGTTCAAGGATGCGCGAATTTGCACATTAGAACTTGGCATAGTGAACGTAAGCGAATTTATTTTAGGCGTGAAGTTGAAGCTTGCGACCATAGCGGAGATGTAGTTTTTGTCGCCACAATATATTCAATTTTGATGGATTTTGATGCACAAGCTATATATCGCAAGGCTGAGCTTCCTTTTGAGCTTGTCAAACCTCATTCTGAATTTAAAATGGATGTATCACCTGTGTTTAAAGAAAAAATTGAGTACCAAAAAAATTGCGAGCGTACAGTTTTAAGAAGCTTTATTGATGCTTTTGGGCATGTAAATAATTGTCGTTATGGTGAATTCATATTTGATGCATTGTCAGAAAATTATACTGACTTATCAAAGCTCAATGCCTTTAGCATATATTTTTGCTCTGAGCTTAAATTAAATGATTCTTTTGTAATAGAGGAAAATATTCAAGAAAAGATTTTTTTTCATGGTTATAATAAGTCAACTCAGAAAACGTCGTTTTACAGTGAAATTTCTTTCGCTAATTTTTAAATTTTTTATAATGATTTTTTGCTCAAGGAGTAAGTATGGCACTTTGTACAAGATGTAATGGTCATAAAAGAGAATCGTGTGGAATTTGTTGGGGTGGGCAAAGGCAAATTCTTTGTATGAGCTGTAGTGGACGCGGGTTTATTAAGCTTGATAATGGAAAAACACAAACTTGTGCTTTTTGTGAAGGAAGAAAAAAGTTCATCCCTCCAAGTTGCCCCAAATGTGATAACAGTTACACCTGTCCAGATTGTAATGGTGCTGGTCAAATTTAGTATGCTTTTTTAGTTTATTCATTGAATTAATAGTGAAACTATCTTTTTTGTCTTGTCTGTTTATCACTCTTTGCTAGAGCATGTTTTTTAGTAGAATTTTTTAGAACATGCAAATTTAAGAAAATACATATAAAATATTTAAAAAATATTATCTTTATTTTCAAATAATTACCTATAAAAATCTTTTTTTCTGTAAGTCTTAATTATTTTTTAATAATTATTGTGTTCTATTGCTTGCACAGGGCGCAGGCTTTTTAAAAGCAGTTGGCTTTTGAAAACTGACTCATTTAATGCCAAAGGAAACTTTTTATAAAAAAATTTTTTCAGCTTAATAAATTTTTAATAAAAAAATGTTTTCTTACACAAACAGCGAGGTGATACTTAATGATTTTGCTTAAGTTAAATTACGAGCTGCGCTTTAGGAGATTTTTTTTATAAACTTTATACCCTATTTAACAAGTCTGTAGGTGCATAACAAACTTGATAACATATAATTAAACTAGAAAGGTTTTCCATTATCTTAATGAAAAGTAGAAATCCTTTCACAAACCTAGGAGAATTACCATGATTACAATGAAAAAGAATATGATTGCTGTAGCTATTTTAGCTATTATTACCATTGCCGTTCCCATGCAAGCTTTTGCCGATTATGCAGGTCCTTCAGTACAAGGAGGGTTTACTGGTCCAGGTCCTGTTTTAATGACAGCTCAAGAAGCAGCAAAGCAAAAAGATGACACGTGGGTCACTTTAAGAGGTAAGATTTTAAATCACCAAGGTGACGATATGTACACTTTTCAAGATAGCAGCGGACAAGGTCTTGTGGAAATTGATGATGATGCCTGGCTCGGTCAAACCATAAATCCGCAAGATATTGTAGAGCTTGTAGTAGAAGTTGATAAAGATTGGGGTCATGTTGAACTAGATGTAAAAACTATACGTCTTGCTAAGTAATTTGCAAACCAAAAGAAACTACAATAAACTGCTGACAGTTAAAAGGGGCTACTTGTAGCCCCTTAACGAGTGTTGACAAAGTCAGCACAAACACCCGCAAGGGGGTTTGTCATCACTCTGACTTTAGCAAAGGGCTGTTCAATAGCTTTATAAAAGGAAATAGTATGCGTATTTTGCTTGTAGAAGACGATGTAATCATCGGTGATGCTCTTGTTGCAGGATTAGAAAATGAGGGCTTTACAGTAGATTGGTTGCAAGACGGTGAACTTGCAAAAAATTCTATAAATGAAGATATGCATGATGTGGCAGTCTTAGATTTAACATTACCTAGCATGGATGGGCTTGAAGTTTTAAAGCGCTGGCGTAAATCAGGCATTACACTGCCTGTTATAATCTTAACAGCAAGAGGCACAGTTACGCAACGTGTAGAGGGTTTGTCTCTTGGTGCTGATGATTACTTGCCAAAGCCATTTGCTTTAGATGAACTTGTGGCAAGAATTCGTGTGTGGCAGCGTCGTGCCGCTGGGCAGGCGCATGTACTCATGCAGCATGAAGATGTTACTTATGACCCGCAAAAGCGTATAGTGAAAAAGGGAGAGACTACCATTACACTTAGTCCCAAAGGTTTGATTCTTTTAGAAACTTTTTTGATGCATAAGGATAGAATTATTTCAAGAGATATTTTGCGAGAAAAACTTTATGGATGGAATGACGACGTTAGTAGCAATACTGTGGAGGTTCATATTCATCACTTGCGCTCTAAATTAGGTAGTGAGTTTATTAAGAACGTGCATGGTGTGGGTTATACTTTAGGAAAAAAATCATGAACTTTATACAGTTTTTTAAGCAAAGAATGTCACATTGGAGCTTGCTAGCAAGGCTTTTATGCTTTGTGTCTATTTTCTTTATTTTTATTTGGTCAATCATGGCAGCTCACACTTATTATACTGCTTCAAAACAAACGAGAAATGTTTTTGATACACAAGCAGTTTTACTTGCCAGAAACATTGCAGACATTGACTTTAACGAAACATTTAATAGAACAGATGATCTTGATGAAATATGGCCTCGAAAATGGCAAAAAGTGCTTAAATACATAGACACGGATATGTATTCATTTGCTGTTTTTTTAGAAAATGGCACTAGAATTTTTGACGGCAATGATGGAAATGATTTCATTTTTGAACAAATTGAAGGATTTATACATACAGAACTAGATGATGAAGATTGGCGCATTTTTTGGTATTTTAATCCTCAAAATCAAACTCGAATTGCTGTAGGTTATGAGCGAGACTTGAGAAGCGAAGTTCGATTTGAAATTTTCATGAGTCATATGCTACCTTGGTTTATATTTTTAGTGTTTTTTCTTGTGGGCTTTGGTTTTCTTGTAAGGCGTGAATTAAAACCTCTCTATAGCGTAGCACAAAAACTAAAGCAGAGAAAACCTCAAGACGAAAAACCACTAGAAATTGAAGGTCTTACAGTAGAAATCAGGCCCTTAGTACAATCATTAAATGCTCTTTTTGATAAAACAGCAAGACTTTTAGAACGTGAGCGCTCTTTTGTAGCCAATGCTGCACATGAATTACGTACACCGTTAGCCGGATTACGTTTGCAAGTAGAAGTTCTTGAAAAGAAAATCCATGATACTGATGCTCGCCATAATGCTTTACGCAAAATTTTAGATAGTAGCAGTAGATGCTCGCGCCTTGTAGATCAATTGCTTTTACTTTCTAATTTAGAAGCTAAGGAGACAGCAGAGTTTACCAAAGAAGTTGTTTCATGGAATGCACTTATACAAAGTGCTGAAGAAGATGCTTTAGACTCCGCCATTGAAAAAAATATTACTTTAATATGCAAATCCACAAATCCTTGCATATCAAGCTATGGCTTAGCTGAATTTTGGAGTATTGTACTTCGTAATATGCTCGATAATGCTGTGCGTTATACTCCAAAATATGGAACTGTGCGAGTATTACTTCAAGAAGATACTTTGCTAATTGAAAATAGTGCGGACCATCTAAGCGCTGATGAGCTAACACGCTTAGGCGAAAGATTTTATCGCCCTGCCGGTCAGCAAGAGCTGGGTAGCGGGCTTGGGCTTGCCATTATGCGTCATATTGCTGCACTTCATAATACTACAATTCGTATGGAAAATATTACAATGCTTAATCATGAAAATGTTAAAGTTCATGGCATTAGGGTGAGCGTAAAATTCAAATGATGTATTAGTTAAGGGGGTAAGTGGGGTAGTAATTGAACTTATTTACCTTTAACACTTTATGATTTTAAAAATTTGTTACATATATTTGAAACCGCATACATAGTTGTTATTTTTACATAGTTGAGGCTAAAAAAAATATTAAATGTTTTTTAGCCTCAACTATGTCTTTTTTCCTAGCCAATAACGCAAGGTTTCATAAAGAATGTCTGGTGAAATAGGTTTTGTAATGTGGTCATTCAGACCATTTTCAATGCTTTTTTCCTTGTCTCCTGTCATGGCATGGGCTGACATGGCAACGATGGGTAAGGTAGCAAATTGAGATTTTTGACGTATTTTTCGTGTAGCTGTAAGTCCATCCATAATGGGCATTTGAATGTCCATAAGAATGATGTCATAAGGTTCTTTATCAATCATATCTAAAGCTTCTTGCCCATTATTGGCAATATTAACTGTATAGCCAACGCATTGTAATAATTCTTGAGCAATAATTTGATTGATTTGATTGTCTTCTACTAAGAGAATATGCCCTGAGTGTAAGCTGTATTCTTGAGAAGTGGTATGGGTTTTGCGCATAATGGTAATATCTTCATTGGCAAGCTTAAAAATAGCAGTGAAGAAAAAACTTGACCCTATATTAGGCGTGCTTTCCACCCAAATACTGCCTTGCATCATTTCCACAATGCTTTTAGAAATAGCAAGACCTAAACCCGTTCCTCCATATTTACGAGTGACAGAGGTATCTGCCTGAGTGAAAGCCGAAAACAAGTTTTGTATTTGTTCTTGCGATAAACCGATGCCAGTATCTGTGATTTTAAATAAACATCTTAAAGTATTGTCTTCTTGTTTGTCGCAACGTATTTCTAAGCTGATACTGCCTTTTTCAGTAAATTTTATGGCATTATTTAATAGGTTGAGAATTACTTGTTTAAGGCGTAAAGGATCACCAAGCAGGGGAATGGTAGTAAAATTTCCCTCATCCATATGATATGTAAGCCCTTTGTTTTTTATAATGTGACATAAAAGGCTTTCTAGTTCAGAGCAAATATTATGTATGGTGAAGGGTGTTACTTCCATTTCAAGCTTTCCAGCTTCAATTTTAGAAAAATCCAAAATATCGTCAATGATGCGTAAAAGTTCCTTTGTGGAAAAGAGTGCTTTTTGCATATAGTTTTGCTGAGCTGTATCAAGCTTTGTGTTGGATAAAATATGCAAGAGCCCTAAAATTCCATTCATGGGGGTGCGAATTTCGTGGCTCATATTGGCCAAAAAATCACTCTTGGCTTGCGCGCTTTGTTCTGCAACTTCTTTTGAACTTTCTATTTCTTTGAGCATTTTTTTATTTTCACGTAAGTCATTGCAATAGGCAATATAAATATCCCCTTGATCCATATGTGCATATACAAGTGTCACATCTAAATAATATAATTCCTTATTTGCATCAAAAGCCAAAAGCTCAAAGTTACTTCTCCCATTTATTGTCGCGTCTGAAAATTTTTCTTTTATAAAAAGTTGGGAATTTAATCCATTAGGCTGTGTTTCAGGAAAGTCTTGCATAGTGTTAGCAAGAAAAACGTCTTTGGAAGTGTAGCGACTTATACGCAGGGCTTCTTCATTGCAATCAATGAGTTGTGCTTGTGCATTAAACATGCTTATGCCCATGGGCACGCCGTTTAATATGCCCTCTGTGCGTTTTTCAGCAATGCGTGTTTTTCTGATGTTTTCTTCTACCTCGCGTAGATCCCTATAAAAAACCACAACCATATCTTGACCATTATGCTTGGTACGTACAGCGATAACTTCAGTGGGGATTTCTTCTCCGTTAATGGATGATCCCATCCAAAAACCTTGTGTATGACCTTCAGTAAAGGCTTTATGTAATTCATTATGTATTTTTTGCAAAGAAGGTGTGCCGTCTGGTTGGAATTCTGGATACAGCTTATGCATATGCAACATAAAATCTTGTTGGTTCTGCAATCCAAAAGTTTTATACATGGCTGTATTACATCCCACAGGATTACCTTGATTATCCCAAATCATGGTACCAATAGGACTTGCATCAAGCATGACTTTACCATAGGTATTAGATTCTTCTAGTTTATTAACTATGCTATTTCTTTCGCGTAAATCTTTAACAAATACAAAAACCATTTGCGTATCACAAATGTTGGCAGGGGTGATAGTTATTTCACAAGGTATTTCATCGCCATTTTTATGTAAATGCACCCAGTCTTTACAAATTTTTCCAACTTCAAAGGCTTGTGCAAAATATTTTGGTCCAATAATTTCTGATTTTTCACCATTCGCTTGATATTCAGGAATGGTATCTAAAAAA
The DNA here is from genome assembly GCA_964370675.1 of uncultured Desulfovibrionaceae bacterium. Taxonomy (GTDB): domain Bacteria; phylum Desulfobacterota; class Desulfovibrionia; order Desulfovibrionales; family Desulfovibrionaceae; genus CAYJAD01. The sequence continues at coordinate 2,651 of CAYJKC010000018.1, read as the reverse complement.
TTATCAATAAAATCCTGTGTGTTTTCAAAACCAAAAAGCTCAGCAGATGCATCACTTACATCAAGTAAGACAAAATCACTTGACCATATATGCACGGCTAGGGGGGTGGTTTTTAGCATGCTTTGCAACAGAGTGGTAGCATGATCTGTGTTATACTGTGATTGTTGAAGCTCTTGTTGCGCTTTAGCCAACTCCGCTTGCGAGAGTAGAAGTGCTTGTTGTGTTTCTTCAAGCTTGCGTAAGAGTGTATCTGCATCAAACTCAGATGAGTCGCATCCTGCTGTGATTTTTGTTTTGCCCATGTTAAAAAGCTTTCATCTTTAATAGTGTTATAATCCAATTCAAAGGATACAAATATATACTGATCATATTTCAGACTAAGGTTGAAAGACTAATAATGTCAAGATAGTTTTTATATTCTTGATGTTCATGCTTTTGTGGTCAATTTTATATTCTACTGTGGAGCTATCATAATCCAGGTTTATATTGCCAGTGATAGCTGATTTTATGATAGGATTGATCATTTTATAATTTATCAAAAATATCTTTTAATCTAATATGTTGTTATGCGCAAAAGGTTAATGAGAAATTAATAAGCCAATGGTAGTTACCTCTGATTTTGTGTAAAGGGCAATAATGATATTATGAATTATCAAGTTGCGTAAATTAGCAAAAATCAAATAAATAAAATAGTTTAATCTGTTGTTTTGTCATTTTATATAATACTTATAAAATATTAATATGTTAATATATCCTAAGTGTCATATAAAGTTTTGCAATAGTCTTGGCAAGATTTCATCTTTCTTTCAATGATTTTATCTGTTTCTTTTATTTCACCCAATAGAACACTAGATTCAAAATTGTGTTGTGAGAAATTGTTTTCAACAATCATTTGATTAAAATTAGCATAGCAATAAAGGCAGCCATGTTTACAAGTATTGTAGGCTCCAATATCTATACTGGCTATACATCCACATCTTAAGCGTTGCGCTTTGTCTTTGGCAATATTCAAAGGGTAACCAGAAATTTTTTCAAATATTTTTTTGTCAATACAGCGCGCAGGTGATATTTTTGGTAAATCTGGAGAAATATTTTCCGCACAAGTATCCAATTTCAATCCATATGTAGATGCCATAGAAATAAAATTGCTAATAAGGCTATGTTTTTGTTCATCTTCTATGTGCTTAATATGCAAATTTTTCATATTGTACTCAGTTTTTTTGTAATAATTTAAAAAACTAACTGTGCACTTTTCTGTATGTGAACAAAGTTTTTTTAATAATATTTCAAAATATTTATAGTGATATTCTAGCGTGTATTTGCTGTTGAGGAAGATTGGATCATATCTCCAAACTAATCTATGCTTGCCAATTTTATTAGACAATTCTTTGAACGCAGGAATTATTACATCACCTTTTGAAGGGACATTAGGTTCAATATCTTTACCGTAAGGATTTAAAGTAATTTGAAAGTAATATGGGTAATGCTTAATTTCATCAAGACGATTCATCATAGGGATAGGGTTTTTTGTCCAAAAAACTATGCCATCTACAACATCGCGTGCCAGAATCACCTTACTTATTTGATGAGCATTCCTTGGGTTACGTACGTACACAAATCCCTCTTTAATTCTTTGCAAGAACCAGTTGGAAAAATAGGCTGGAATGTCAGTACGTCTGCTGGCACTAATAATCATGCTTTTACCTTTTTTATGATAAGTTGTGCAACTGAACAAGTTTCCATGATTGTAGGAAATATAAATGTTTCTTGTATTTTATCTACAAAATGTCGGTATGTCTAGGGGGTCTATGAGACTACGCGGAATGTTAGATGTGCAAAAAAGATAAGACCCACAATGTGTTATGTGCATTGTGGGACTATAAAAACTTATAATGGCGGAGGGGGAGGTCTAGAAAATAGCGTCTAAACGCTTGAAATACAAAGACTGCCTGCCAAAACTTTTTTTGCATACCGACAATTATGCCGACATGGCTTGTTGATTTGTAATATGTTGAAAAATAAATATTTTTCTATGTAATGCTTTTTTGTGTTTGAATCCTTGTTTAGGATTGGAACTCACGGAAAGAAAATGTATTGGAGGATTTGAATTTTTTGTATTCATATTCAATTTAATAGAATTTTGATTCACATTTTCCAAAAGGGAATTTTTTTGACGCTATGTCATTTTGATTTCCCCAAAATGAAATTTCCCTCTTTATAAAGGAGTAATTGCACAAGGAAGTCGTGCTCATTTCAATTATATCACAAAGTCTATGGGGCTGAATGATCTCCTTTAGCATGAGACATTTTTTATTGTATCAATTATCATTCCTATGGTACTTGTCAAATTGCCATGACATTGGGCTGAATTCTGATTAAGCTTTTTTTCCTGCTCGATTGCAATATGTATTTTACATGCTAACTCACCAATTTTTGGATTTTTTTTGGCATTTATTTGGGAATATTCAAATAACGCATTTTCAACATACGTTCTATTTGAATATTTTTTATCCATAGTTAAAGCTAGTTGTTCATTGTTTTTAATTTTATCATTATATGAATTTTCATAATGTAACAAAAGAAACAATTCAAAGCTTGGGTTAGTAACTCCAAGTATAAAATCTTTACTTTTTTCTTTTAATTCATCAAAT
>CAYJKC010000017.1:0-40410 GCA_964370675.1 uncultured Desulfovibrionaceae bacterium | reverse complement strand
CACGCGTTCTCTTATAATTGAGACCACGCTTTGGCATAAATACCGCAGGTGCTAAGGGCGAAATGTCGCCGACCAAGTTAGGGGAATTTAGATGCGTTTGCCCTATATGCTTAGCTAGACTGCGTTGACGCATAATACATTAATAGCGTATAGTTGTTTTGCTAAAGAATAAAGCTCGACAATAAATAGCAATAAGCAATGACTAATAACGGCGGAGGCTTTGTGTCCCTATACCTTAAGCATTATTTTGACCCAGATCGGGTGGTGCATCTACAACCAAAGCTTGGGAGTAATAAAAAAACCGACCTTTATAATCTAGGTTTTGTGCATAATATAGAAAAAGACCAAGTCATTGCGGAGTTTGTCCCCTTAAATACCGTTCAAAATATTGAAAAACGCTTTATATATCAAGATGCCACCTTTCCTGCAGGAAACGGTACTTACATTGACCCGCAAAATCCACAACGCCTTTTAGCAAAATATGCCGGATATGCTTTATATAGTGATAAAAAAATTACTATTAAATCTACGCTTAATCTTAATGCAGATGTTAGCTTTCACACCGGTAACATAGTCTTTGTGGGTGATACTGTAGTGCATGGTAATGTGCGTGCAGGATTTAGCGTTTATGGTCAAAATATAGAAATCAAAGGCATGGTTGAGGGGGGAAACCTCAATGCAAAAAAAAATATTACAGTGCATGGTGGCGCACGCGGTGCTGCAACAAAGAGCAGCATAATCAAGGCAGTAGATAATGTGCGCCTTTCATTTGCTGAAAAAATTGAAGTATATACCCAAGGAAATGTTTTAGTAACTAAGTACTTATTACATTCTAATGTTTATGCTGGCACGCATGCTATAATACAAAATCAATTAATGGGTGGCAACTTGCATGCCTTAAAAAGTGTGTATGTGGGCAAGCAACTTGGCAACAAAGCAGCCGTGCCTACGCGTATTTTTCTTGGTTACAATCCTTTGCTTATTCGGCGCTTAGAAAAAATTGACCAACGCATTGATATTCTATCTGAAAAACTGCATCACCTTAATGCCGTTGCAGGACATTTAGCACCTGATGCTAATGAGCTTTCACGAAAACTCCATAAAACTCGCAAAAAAAATAATGCTTATATATATGCGCGTAATTTGATCTGGAATACCCTTTGCGAGGCGCAAGACATACTTAAAACATGTAAGATAGTTGCCGCTGGTCAAATTTATCCTGGTGTAGAAATTGCCATTGGGCGTATTTATTTACAAATCAATGAACCTATGCAATGTGTCGAATTTTACGTTAAAGATCATGAAATCATTTACACTCCACATATACCAAAGGGCTAATTAATATGACTAAACCCATTCTTACCCCAGATAATGATATTATGGTTGAGCGCGCTCACGGTCCGCTTTATATGCTTGGACCAAGCGGAGCAGATCGCGAGCTTTCCTTTGTGCAAAATCTTCATTTTACAAATACCTTGCCAGTTTTATTAGGCACAGGGCTTGGTCATGCCTTGCAATTCATTTTATCCAAGCATAAAGGTCCATTAGCCATTGTGGATAAAGAAGTTGAAATTCTAAAAATTAGCAAGGTTATATTAAATCTTAAAGCCAAAGATAGGGCAAGAATTTGCTTTATTGACGCTCAAAATGCTGATGAAGTCTTACGCCAACTAACTCATTGGCAAAACCAAAATAACCTACTACCCTTTTTATCCATTGCACATCCTTTTTATTTGCGACTTGATAGAGAGTGGTATGGCTATATCCGTCAAAATGTAGAAGCTAGCCAAAAATTTGATTTTTGGGCTAAAGCAAGAAAACCACGTTTTGCCAATAAAAAACCTCGTGTACTGCTTATTACCAGTAAGTATTTTCTCATGGGCGAAGTGGCGCGCGCTTGTGAGCAACTTAATATTGAACATGAGCTACTCACAGTACCAGACGACTCCATGGCTAGTAGTGAATTCATCCAAAATTTACTCTCAGCGGTTATAAAGTTTCAGCCAGATTGTTTACTTACGCTCAATCATCTAGGAGTAGATAGAGAAGGCGTTCTTATGGAATTACTTGAGCAATTACAATTGCCACTAGCTTCATGGTTTGTGGATAATCCTCACCTTATTTTACACGCTTATAATAAACTAAAAACTCCGTGGGTATGCATTTTTACATGGGATTATGACAATATAAGCTCGCTACGCCATAAAGGTTTTGAACATATTTTCTACTTGCCACTCGGTACAGACCCTGAGCACTTTAAACCTAATAAATTAGGTAAAAAAGAATGGCAACGCCCCATATCATTTGTGGGCAACTCCATGCATTATAAAGTTCTTAAACGCCTAGAAAAAGATCCATTACCGCAAGATTTATTAAAACATTTTGCACAAGTAGCCAAAGCTTTTGATCACAGTGCAGAACACTCTGTAGCCCTTTTTGTAGAAAAACATTATCCTGACATATATAAAAAATACTTGGATTTAAAAAGTACTGAAAAACGTCTTGGCTTTGAAACTGCCATTACTTGGGAGGCCACAAGAATTTACCGTGCCAGTTGTGTTGAGCAAATTCTCCCATTTAAACCCCTAATAGCCGGAGATGATGGCTGGCATATGGTTTTTGAAACACGTAAACAAGAGTTTGATTTGCACAGAGAGCTTAATTATTATTCAGAATTGCATGAATTTTACCCTCTTTCTGAAATAAATTTTAATTGTACTAGTAAGCAGATGAAGGGTGCTGTAAATCAACGTATTTTTGATGTCCCTGCCTGTAATGCATTTGTTCTAACTGATTGGCGCGAACAAATGGACGCCCTTTTTGAGCCAGAAAAAGAAATTATTTCTTATAAAGAAGTTGATGAAATACCAGACCTTGTGCGTTTTTATTTGGCTAACCCCAGTAAACGCGAACGCATTGCCAAAAATGCCAGAAAAAGAGTTTTGGCAGAACATACTTGGGCGCATCGCTTAGAATCTCTTTTGCACAATATGCAAGAAGTTTACGGAAAAAAACATTCATGAAACCCATTTTAGTGCTTCAAATGCAACGCATGGGTGACTTAATTTTAAGTTTCCCTTTACTTGGAATTTTACAAAAAAACTACCCTGAGCATCCCATATGGACAGTGGCAGAACCTACTTTTTTTTCACACCTTATGGATTTTGCCCCGAGCACCACATTTTTTCCACCTCATGCAGCATCCAAATTGCAAAAAGTTGAATATCATTCAGTCATAAATCTTAGCCACAGACCAGAGTCGGCTGTTCTTGCTGGTCAAATGCGGGCAGATAACTATTATGGGCTACGCATGAAGGATAGTTCTGAATATATTGACGGAGCATGGTCTTTATATCGCGCAAGTATTGTACATAACAATCGCTATAATTTATTTCATTGGAGTGATTTACAAACCCTAAATGTTGTAAAACAGACTATGCGCACTTATAATTATGCCAAGCATGACCCAAGCAAGGATAAGGTGGGAATTTTTGTTGGTGCAAGCGAAATAGAAAAACGACCTACGCCACAATTTTTTGCAAGCCTTGCACAAGAACTATTGCGCAAAGGTTATCAACCATTATTTCTTGGAGGACCAAAAGATATTGAGCTTGGACAAGAAGCAGCAAATCTCTCTAATTTAAAACATGCATCACTTTGTGGTAAGTTTTCCTTAAATTCTTTGGCAAATTTTATGCTTGATTTACGTCTTTTTATAACTTCAGATACTGGTCCTATGCACCTTGCAGCTTGGCTTAAAACACCCACCCTAAATATTTCTGTTGGACCGGTTAACCCATGGGAAACAGGACCATTTTTCCCAGATCACTATATTGTTCAACCTAATGTGGCTTGCTCTGGTTGCTGGCATGCTTGCCCAAAAATACCATGCCAGCAAAAATTAAAACCAAAACAAGTTGCCCTTATTGCTAGAACCATCATGGAAAACCCTAAACAGCTAAGCAAACTAGAAATAAAAGACTTAAAGATTTACCGTACTGCACGTGATGCGAGAGGATTATATGATTTAGCAAGCATTAATCATAAAAAACCCAGTACAAAACAGTTGTTGGCAAGATTTTGGCAAGATTGGTTTTGGCACAACCTAAACCAACTAAACCCAGAAAAAAATATGTATTTACCAGAGCTTAATCAGCACTATCCTCACCTTGTAGAACAATTATCGCATGGAATTATCCAACTTGGAGATGAGTTGCAGCGTCACCTCAAAGGAGTCTTTCAAGGAAAAAAACAAGCCTTAGAAGTTGAATTTTGGCAAAAATTATCTACCCCCATGCGCCCATTTACTAGTTACACACATTTATTTTTGCAAAATGAAAATTACTCTCACACGGCTTGGCATAAAGTTTTACAAGATATTGAGGCTTTAAGTAATTTTTTAAAAAAATAACAGCCTAAAAATTTAATTTCTAAGCTGCTATCAATTGTACTAATAAAAATCTAATACAAAATTTGTTGTTTTTTATACGCTGCATAGGCCTCGCGCATGGCTATATATGGATCAACAGAAACTTCTTTAGAATCTTCATATAAATTAAGTACAGGCCCAAGATCATTAAAACGTAACCCACCTTCAATAATGGATATGGCAATAGGTGTTGCCACATAAAATGTTGGGTCAAGAGCTTGGTTAGCTATTGTTCCCAAGGTTCCGCGTACTGAACTTGGTCCAATTATAGGCCATACTAAAAATGGTCCAGTTCCAAAGCCCCATACACCAAAGGTTTGGTCCATATCTTCACCTGTTGGGTCAAGTGGTACAACAGTTTTTTTATGTTTTGCCACATCAATAAGACCCCCAAGACCCACAGTAGTATTAACAAAAAATCTACTAAATTCTGCTCCTGCCGCTAAGGGCTTACCTTGCAATAAGGAACTCACAAAACGCACCGGAAAAAGTAAATTATGAAAAAAATTACTTAAACCAGTTTGCACAGGGTCAGGTGTTACATAATCATAGCCGTCATAAAGTGGGCGCATTACATATATATAAAAAATATCGTTAAAACCAAACCAAAATCTATTCCATGGTTCAAAAGGATCTGGAATCATTTGTGTTGGCACACTATCATAATCATCTAAACTTTCACTTTGTTCAAGGGCCTGAATAGCTGGGGAATTTTGAAATTGCCCCTTTTCATAGCCACCAACTGATGCATCAACATTAATGCTTGCAGCAAAACTTGGTACTCCCCCAAGCACCAACAAAAACGCACCTAATATAAGGTGCATTAAATATTTGTTAATTTTTATCATAAGCTTTATTCCTTAACGCGGTTCCTCGCTCATTAATGCGAACAATAAGAACCTCTGGACTTTCCTTTGACAATATATCGCCAAATTGAGTCCTATAATTTTTAACAAGGCTAATACCTTCAATTACTACATCATATACATACCATTTTTCATCCTTTACAAGCATCCTATAGGCTACGGGCACAGCAACATTACCTTGCAAAGTAACTACTGTGCGTACCTCTACTCGATTACCAGCTTTATTACTAACTTCTCCAGTATAGGCAATTTGTTCGCCACTGTAGCCATCAATACGATCAAGATAGGTGCTAAAAAGCAAATTGGCAAAGGCTTTAGTAAATGCTGATTTTTGTTCTGGTGTAAAGCTTTGCCAGCGTTTACCCACTGTGCGCATAGAAAATTCTTCAAAAGCAAAGGAGCTATATACTTCACTTTCAATTTTTTTATTTAATTCAAGCCTGTTTTTTTCATCTTGATATGTTGGGTCTTTAATATAAAGCATGATTTTATTAACGGAAGTTTCTAGTGCCTTACGAGCATCATTTTGCGCATTATTTGCAAAGCTTGCATCACATATACCAAGGCACAGAGCTAATATCCATGAAAAAATTATAAGAGCACGCATTATACACCCCCAAAAGCAAATTTACTAATTAAAGACTCTAAATCAACAGCAGATTCAGTATCACTAATTTCATCGCCTGCTTCAAGCAAGATATCAGAACCACCAGGAGAAAGGCTAATAAATTTATCACCTATGAGCCCGCTGGTTTTTATGGATGCTATAGTATCATCTGTAAACTTTAATTGATTATCAAGGTATAAAGTTACAATGGCTTGAGAGCTCATGTTGTCAAGCTTAATCACAGCCACACGCCCCACCTGAACTCCTGCAACTTCTACACTAGCCCCCACACGCAGGCCAGCTACAGAGTTAAAACGTGCTTGTAGCTCGTAGCCATTGGAACCAAAAACCTCCATACGCCCAAGCTTAACCGTCAAATATGCTGTGCATAAAAGACCAATTAAGACAAAAATGCCTACAAATACCTCACGCTGTGTGTTCATAATTACATCCTGCCAATTTTAAAAATACTTTATTAATCAACCATATATTACACATACTATATTTGCATCCACTTTTCAAGAGCCTTACTCACAAGCACATCTTGCACTTCAAAATTAGATTCACTACTCTCTAAGGGTGTTCTACTTAAAAATGACTTCAAAAATTCATTATTTTTATTTTTAAGTTCTTGCAAAGAACCAGAAAAAACGGCCTCACCTTCATGCAATACCAACACATGGTCCGCAATACGCTCAAGACTTGCAAGATCATGACTAACCACAACCATGGTCATGGCAGGAAAATTCTTCTTCATGGCAAGTAAAAGGGCATCCATTTGACTGGCTGTTATGGGGTCAAGCCCCGATGTTGGTTCATCACAAAAAAGCAAGGGTGGTTCTGTTATAATGGCTCTGGCAAGCCCTGCCCTTTTTCGCATACCACCTGATAGTTGGCTGGGGTAAAAATTTGCAAAGTCCTCCAAGCCAACCAAGCGCAACACTCTATGCACAGCGTTATTTATTACATCACTTGGTAGATTAGTATGCTCACGTAAGGGTAAGGCCACATTATCTAAAAGGCTCAAAGCTCCAAGCATGGCTCCATCTTGAAAAAGCATGCCTACTCGCCTACGCACACGCTTAAATTCTTTATCTGGCAAGTCAAAAAAATCTATATCACCTAAAAATATTTTTCCTGCTATGGGGCGAGCTAAGCCAACCATATGTCTTAATAGTGTAGATTTTCCACTACCAGAACAACCTAAAATAACAGAAATTTTACCAGCAGGCAAAGTAGCATTAATATTTTCTAAAACACTTTTACCAGAATAACCTACGCTACAATTTTGAAATTTTATATTATATGACTGCATAGCTTTAGACTTATATCCCGTATTATAATAAAATTGACGTCAAAACATAGTCCGACACCAAGATAAGACTACAAGCCATAACTACTGCGGATGTGGTAGCATTACCAACTGCTGCAGGTCCAACACTATCACGACGTAAATGGGTATAATAACCTTGATGGCAGCAAATTGTATTGACTAATATTCCAAAAACCAAGGATTTAAGAAAACCACCCATAACATCTGCCATAACTACATTGCTTTCAATACCATGAAAATACGCACCAGCATTAATGCCAAGCATAAGCACACCGGTTAAATAACCACCAATAATACCAATTACATCAAAAACTGCCGTTAATAGAGGAAAAGAAATAATAGATGCTAAAAGCCTTGGAGTAACCAAATAACCCATGGGCTCTATATCCATAACCTCCAAAGCATCCACTTGATCAGAAATCCGCATAACCCCAATTTCTGCAGTCATGGCAGACCCAGCACGCCCTGTAAGCATAATGGCGGTTAACACCGGTCCAAGTTCACGTATCAAGGTTAGTGATACAGCTGCACCAAGTAGACCTGTAGAGCCAAACTTTACTAAGGTATAATAGCCCTGCAAGCCTAAGACCATGCCGCAAAAAATACCAATTAATAAAATAAGGAATAACGACTTTGCCCCAATAATATACACTTGAGCACAAGTTTTATAAAATAAATGCGGAATGTTAAAAAGATATCGCAAAGATGCACACAAAAAAAGCAATAAACTACCCATAGTAGCTAGTGCGCTTAAGCTTTTTTGCCCAATATTTGCCAATATTTTTATAAACATTTTTATTGCTCAATAGCTTTCTTACTACGTTGTAGTGGTTCTCCAAGTTTCATGGACACCATGAGCTTGCGCAAGTCTTGCGCTTGCTCATTACTACCGCGCATAAGTACCATAACTTTATAAAATTTACCGGTTTTTTCCATTTTTGTGCGTAACCCCTCACCCTCAAGGCGTGCGCGCAAACGATCTACAGAGACCTCATCTGTAAAGGTGGCCACTTGAAATGTAAAATCAAAAATACTAGGGACTGGTTGCAAATCTGGCTCATTAACCACTTGTTTTAATAAATCTTCTGCAGGGTCACTTGATGAAGTCGCACTTGCAGGTGAAGCTATTTGCCCCGTCTGTGAATTTACATCTTGACCAGTAACTGAAGTTTGCGCTGGATTTATGGGAGCAGCAGGGTTGACAACATCTACTGTTGGTGAATTAGTGACAGACTCCGGACTCACTTTGTCCTTTAAAGAGCTTGAATAATTAAGTTCTTCTTTAGGCATCACCTCTGACTTAATCACTTCTTCCTTAACAGTTTCGGAGTCGCTTTCTTTTGCAGAGTCCTTTGGCAAAATGGCTGTAAGTTCCGGCAAGTGTGCTTCAGGATTATCACCACGCCCAACAATAACTCCCAAGATAAAAGTCAAACAAAAGCAACTAAGCAAAATTACGCACAATGTAGTCACCGTAGAAAAGCTAATCTGTACGGTAAGAGCTTTTTTTTCTTTTTCCTTGGGAGCATCATTTTTATTTTTTTGTGACATGTTCTTCCTGCCAAATTAAACCAGTATGATTTTTAACCTGTTTATTTTCACACCTTACATAGTTTCAGGTGCAGAAACTCCAAGTAATGACAATCCATTAGCAAATACTTGACCCACAGCTCTTAAAAGCACCAAACGCGCACGGCTTAAATCCATATCTTCTTCTTGCACCACATGATGCTTGGCATAGTAGCTGTGCAAAGCTCCTGCCATTTCAGATAAATAGCTGCCAATATGATGCACTGCCAAATTAGAAGCCGCAGACTCTAATACACTGCTAAACCTTGCAGCCATACGCACAAGACCCAAATCATCAACATGCGTAAGGCAAGATAGTGCATTTATATCTGTAGAATTATCTAATACAATGCCACGCTCTGCCCCGCGACGCAATAAAGCACAAATACGCGCATGAGCATATTGCACATAATAGACAGGGTTATCCATACTACGTTGCTTTACAAGTTCTAAATCAAAATCAAGTGGGCTATCACTTTTGCGCGATAAAAACATAAACCTTGCGGCATCAACGCCCACTTCTTTAACCACATCGGCAAGAGTTTCAAAAGTGCCTGCCCTAGTGGACATGCTAATATTTTGACCATTTTTTAATAAGTTGACTAATTGTATCAGCACCACATCAAAATCTTTTTGCTCACGTCCTATGGCAGCAATAGCTGCGCGCATTCTAGGTATATAACCGTGATGATCTGCACCCCATGCGTCAATAACATAGTCAAAGCCACGCTCATACTTTTCATTATGATAGGCAATATCTGATGCAAAATAGGTTAATGATCCATCAGATTTCTTCAAAACACGGTCTTTATCATCACCGTATTTCGTAGTAGCAAACCACAAGGCCCCATCACTTTCATAACTAAGCTGAGCCTTAGCTAATTTTGCAAAACTTTGCTCAACAGCACCTTGATTTACAAGTGATTTTTCTGAAAACCACACATCATGATGCACCTGAAAATCCATTAAATCTTGCTTTATGCCATCAAGAATACTTTGCATAGCATATTTATAACAAATATGTTGCCCTTCTTCAGCTGGAAGGTCTAATAAGTTTTCTTGCTCTAAAAGTAATTCTTTTGCAATATCAATAATATATTCACCGCGGTAATATTGATCTGGCCATTCAACAGACAAATTTTTAAGCTCTCTTGCACGCAGCCACACTGAAAGACCTAAAATATTCATTTGAATGCCTACGTCATTAATATAATACTCTGTCTGCACGTCATAACCACAAAAGCGCAAAATGCGGGCTATGCTATCACCCACGGCTGCTCCGCGGCCATGGCCTATGTGCAAGGGACCGGTAGGGTTAGCAGAAACAAATTCTACTTGAGTTTTTTTACCTTGACCAAGGTTATTCTTACCGTAATTTTGACCTTGTGCTTCAATATCCATAATAACCTTATGCCAAACTTCATGGCAAAGAGTTATATTTAAAAAGCCAGGTCCTGCCACGCTTACATCTGCCACAAAGTCCAAAGCCTTAATGGGCTCAAGCAATTTTTCAGCCAAAGCACGTGGTGCCATCTTGGCATCCTTTGCTAAAACCATGGCCACATTAGCTGCAAAATCACCACCATGCTTGGTATCTCGTGGTGGTTCAATAACAACTTTTGGAGACCAAGTAAGCCCCATATCTTCAACTATCTTTTGTAATGCATTAGCAATCAACACACTTTGCATCTATATTAACCTACTTAAACCCAAGAGTTTATTTGTTCAAGGTTACTAATGCAATTGGTCGTAATTTCTGCATCGGTAACAGGGTTTAAACATGGGGCAACCATTTTAGATAGTACAGCCTTTGGACCAACTTCCAAAAAGCTACGTGCACCATCTTGCCATTGATTTTGCATGGTATCTATCCACAACACTGATGATGTCATTTGCTCAACCATGCATTTACGCAAACTATCAGCATCGGTAACAGCCTTACCATGAACATTGCAATAAACCGCAAATCGCGGATTTTGCCAATTAGCTTTTTGCAAACGCGGCCCAAGCTCTGCAGAAGCTTCTTGCATGAGTGGACTATGAAAAGCACCACTAACCTTTAACATAATGGCACGGCCCTTGTGTTCTTTCACAAGACCTAAAATTCGATTAACAGCATCACTTTGCCCACTTACCACAAACTGTGCTGGAGTATTATAGTTGGCAATACGCAAAAGATCTTCTTTAGCGCTTTCTTCCACCAAGGTTTGCACCGTGCTAAGGTCAAGCTTCACCACGGCAGCCATGGCCCCAACACCTGCTGGATCTGCCTCAGCCATAAGTTGACCACGCAAACTTACAAGCTCAAGCACACTATCTAAATCCAATGCACCACTAGCAGCAAGACAAGCATATTCACCAAGACTATGACCAGCAGTACACATGGGTTTACAACGCCCAGCCAAAGCTTGCCACAAACTTAAATTTACAACAGTTAAGGCAGGTTGCAAAGCACGTGTGTCTGCCATGGCATTATCATCACCATCCCAATAAATTTCACGTAAGGGTAAATTGCTAATGCGTTCGGCCTTTTTCCACATTTGCATGGCATCATTAGAATGCTCAGCAAGATCACGCCCCATACCAAGTTCCTGCGCGCCTTGACCAGGAAACAATAATGCAAGAGTTGACATAAAAACTCCGTTTAAAAAATTATCCCGACAATATATACAAGTCTTTGTATGCTTGCAAGTATTGAATTATAGAGGTATTGTGTAGATTGCAAACGTATTTTGCCTAGAACTTTACTATATAAAAAATAAAAATGATATTCAGCACTGAAAAGTTAGCTTTGCCAAGCTACTTAAAAATTATGAAGAAATATTTTTTTTTATAATAAACCAATAACTATTTAATAAACACAATGATAAAAGCAAAGTCAAACATACTGCCTCTCAATACCGAAACATTAAAATTAGCTTGTGACAAACTAAGTGTACACGTCCCTGAACAAATTTTGCCAAGTATTGAATTATATTTAAGTTTGCTTATGCAATGGAATAAATCCATGAACCTTGTAGGTGCTAGACATTGGCAAGATTGCTTAACAAAGCTTTTAATTGATTCATTTTATGTAGCCAATTTTTTAAAATCAATAAATTTGGCTGATAAGCCCATGTGTTGGGATTTAGGAGCTGGGGCAGGTCTGCCTGGTATTGTATTGCGTATGCTTTGGGATGAGGGACATTATTATCTTGTTGAAGCACGTGAAAAAAGAGCCCTTTTTCTACAAACTGTACTGACCAGAATAAAACTTAACCAAACCTATGTTTTTCAAGGCAGAGCAGAGGAGTTTTTCACACAGATAAAACCGGCGCATATGGTGATAAGTCGAGCCTTTATGCCCTGGAAAGATGTTCTTTCATTAATTAAAGACCATATGGACCCTTTAGGGAAAGTCATATTTTTAAGCCTTGAGCCTGCACCCATAAAAGAGCTAGATAAACTTGGCTGGCACTTGTTAAATGAACAAAGCTATCAGGTTGAACACAGCACGCGCATTCTATGGGCTGTGCAGCAAAAAGCATAGCAATGAAAAAAATGCCATGACACATCAATGTCATGGCATAAATTTAGCTAACAAGCCCAAGTTTTTTAAGTATATCCTTAGCAGCTTGCTCTACAGGGATTTCCACACCCAAATTGGGGCTTTTCGTTCTTGAAGTTACAATGGTCTTACCAGTTTGTGCATCCACAATTCTTACGGTTAATAGCCTGATATGATAATGTAAGTTGTCCCATAACACAGTATAACTATACTTTGCTAAGTATGTGCGTTTTCGACTTTTTGTTTCAGTTTGACCGCTCCAAATAAGTCCACTACTGGCAATGGCTTCTTCCATACTGCTTACATATGGACCTTGTGCTTGAATACCATTTTGCACCAAAAACCCTTTGACGTGATTGGGAGATACTGCAAAATTAAGCCCTTGTGGAATGGTTCCTGAGCGCGTTGCCATTTTTAAGGTAGAAGCAGTACTTACAGCAACCCCTACCACGTCCCAATCCTTTGATACTACGGGTCCACCAGAATTTCCTGGCTGAATAGGAGCAGAAATTTGTATATTATTACCATCGCCCTCTAGCCCTTCTAAGCTAGATACAAGACCAGAGGTAATACGCGCTTTACTGCTAAGAATATCTGGCATGGGATAGCCTATGGCAAAAATATCTTGCCCAAGCTTAGCCTCGCTAATTTCAAAGGGACGCAAACCAACAGTGGAAGCTTTTAATAAAGCAAGATCAAGGTGCTTATCACTATCTACAACTGTTGCTGGATGAACAGAGCCAGCAACACTAATAGTTATTTTTTTAGCCCCATCTATTACATGATGATTAGTCATCCAATATCCATCTGCCACAACAAAGCCGCTGCCAGTACCTTCGCTAGGAGCTTCTTGTTCAGGGGCTTCCCTACTGGCAGAAACACCATAATCTTGGAATGCTTCAATAAAATAAGTGCCAACGTCTAAGTGGTCATCCAAAGAATCATTTACAAAAACCACATGGATATTACTATGCCCCACAGCACTACTATCCATAACCGAAACATCTGTTTTTGCACAAGATACTAAAAGCGATAACACAAACAAAAATAAACAATTTTTTATTATATACATGCGCACAACTCCTATTTACCTCATGATAAAATGTAATAATATTTTTTTCAATATTAAAATGCAATTTAGATATGCAATACCCAGGTGATTCCGATTTGCCTACTTTTGCCTTTGATATGTAAAAAAATAAGGCTTGATAAACTTTCGTGATATTGAACACATTGTAAGTGCCAAATCGCGAAAAACCTTTATCAAGCCTTATTTTCTATAATTTTCTAATTAAAAATATATAATTCTACTTATTCTATCTCGCAAAGTTATAAACATTTTACCTTAATTTATGAAGAGTTAACGTTGTTTTTGCATACGGTCACGTAAATAAATGGCAGCCAAGTTCATACCAAGTACAAGCAATATGAGCACTAATGCTGTACCATATTGCAAGGGGCGCGTTTTTTCAATTTCGGTACCGGCCGTTGCAAGCACATACATGTGATATGGTAATGCCATAACTGAGCTAAAAATGGAATCAGGCTCTTTTGGAGTATAAAAAACTGCAGCAGTAAACATAATAGCCGCCGTTTCACCAGCAGCACGAGAAATACCAAGTATAGCACCTGTAAGCATGCCAGGAGTTGCAGCAGGCATAACCACACGCGAAATAGTTTGCCATTTAGTAGCACCAAGTGCAAGAGATGCCTCACGATATGTGTCTGGCACTGTGCGCAAAGCTTCTTCAGCAGTGCCAATAATTACAGGTAAGGATAATACAGCTAGGGTCAAAACACCAGCAAGCAAGCTTACACCCATACCCATAAAGGTTACGAAAAATGCTAAACCAAAAAGACCAAAGACTACCGAAGGCACACCAGCAAGATTATTTACACCAAGCCTAATATAGCGAGCAAAAGCTGTACGACCTGCATATTCATGCAAGTAAATGGCAGAGGCTACACCAAGCGGAAATGAGATGGATATGGCACCTATGGAAAGCAAGAAAGTTCCAACAATACATGGCCAAATACCACCTTCAGTCATCATGCGCTTAGGCGGCTCGGTTAAAAATTCCCAGCTAATGGCAGGAAGACCTTGTACAGCTAGAAATACACAAATGACAAGCAATGCACCAACATTTATAATGGCTGCAAGGCGCAATATACCAAACATATAGCGTTCACGCATTAAGCGTTTATTACTAGATACAGCAAACTTCATGCAAACCTCACAGGCTCGAGCTGCCCACTTGCTTATGCTTTTCAGCAATATGTTGGGCAATCATGTTAAAGCAAAGTGTAAAAAGAAAAAGCATCATGCCAATGGCAAAAAGTGCAAAATAGTGCTCTCCACGATAGGGAGCTTCTGCCATTTCTGCGGCAATGGAGGCTGGCATTGGTCTTACTGGATCAAATATAGAAGTAGGAATAAGCCCTGCTCCACCTGCCACCATTAATACAACCATGGTTTCGCCAATGGCTCTGGACATACCAAGCATGATGGCTGTACCGATGCCAGAAAGTGCCGCTGGCAAAACCACCTTGATGGTTGTTTCCCAGCGCGTGGCCCCAAGAGCAAGTGATGCTTCGCGCAAAGCAACAGGCACAGCAAAAAGTGCATCTTCTGCCACAGAACAAATGGTAGGAACACTCATAAAAGCAAGCATTAAACCAGCATTAAATAAGTTTAAGCCCGTAGCTGCCCCTAAGTAATCTTGTAAAAGTGGAGCCACTACTACCATACCAAAAAAACCTATAACAACAGAAGGTAACGCTGCAAGCAACTCAACAAAGGGTTTAACCACTCGACGCACAGAGCTTGAAGCAATTTCTGTTAAATAGGCAGCTGTAAGCACTCCTAAAGGAACAGCAATTAATGAGGCCATTATGGTTACAGCAAATGACCCCATAAGTAGCGGGAAAATACCAAAATCAGGGGGATCAGAAGTGGGATACCACCACTCACCAAAGAGAAAAGAAGTTACAGGAACAGTATCAAATATGGGCAATCCTTCATAAAATAAAAAGAGCATAATGCCCAATAATGAAACTAAGGAGAAGGTCGCTGCCAAGCCCAGTAAAAAGTGTATAACTCTTTCTTTCATATCCATCCTAAGGCAAGGTAAGTATTTATATTAGCACAATTATAGTACGGAGAGTCAAAAGTGTTGATTAAATCAACACAAATCAAATACTCATAAATGACTTTATAATTTGATAATTGACTCCTCTTTGCTTAGAGGAGCCAATCATACACTAGTCAGCTTATTTAGACAAGGGGATAAAGCCCACCTCTTTAACTAGGGCTTGCCCCTTGCTTCCTACAAGGTAATCAATAAAAGCCTTAGCAGGACCTTGTGGTTCGCCATTGGTGAATAAATAAAGTTCACGAGCGATTGGCCATTTACCTGATAGAGCATTTTCTGCAGTAGCTTCAAAACCATCAACGCTAACGGTTTTAGTGCTGCCGTCAACATAACCATAACCAATATAACCAATAGCATTTTTGTTCTTGGCAACAGCTTGCACAACAGCACCATTGGAAGCTTGCAATAAAGCTGCAGGAGATACGCGCTTTTTACCAAGAATTTTTTCTTGCCAAGTTTCATAGGTGCCAGAAGATGTATCACGAGAAATAACTACAATCTTAGCATCAGGTCCGCCTACTTCTTCCCAATTTTTTACCTTGCCCATATAAATATCAGCTAATTGAGCAACGGTAAGATTTGTTACAGGATTAGAAGGATGCACAGCAGGCACTAATGCATCAACTGCTACAACGTGACGCATTGGTTTAATGCCTTTAGATTCAGCAAGCTTAACTTCACTTGATTTAATATCACGTGAAGCCATGGCAATATCACAAAGATTGTCAATAATAGCTTTAATACCATTACCTGAACCGCCACCAGAAATGGCAATTACGGCACTGGGATTTTCTTCCATAAATGCCTCAGCAGTTTTTTGTACTACTGGAAGAACTGTGGTTGAACCATTAATTACAACTTCACCAGCAGCCAAAGCTGGACTTGCTAAACTAAGGCTTAGTAAAGCAGCTAAAATAAAACGAGAAACCTTCATTTTTAATACTCCTCATTTGGTTAATGAAATAAGCATCACCTATGTGAGTCTTATTCTTTGGTTTGTTGACCTTTGTTATGATTTTTGCTTTACAAAATACGTACAAAAATCTAAAATTATTCACAATTACTCTGTCACACAAGATCATTTGACCTAAGGACTTCGTGCTAGCAAGGTGTTTATGCCCTTTTCATGTTACGATAATATGACGAAAATTAGAAAGAGTGGTTACATAAAAAAAATGTTTTTTGTCACCATTTTGTAACAATTATAACATGTATTTGCCGAAAAGAATACCTATGCTTATCGGGATAAACAAAGTTTATTGTGTACATGCCTAAAGCATCTACATATACAATTCTTCTTACTATATAAAAAAATAGCACTAACTATTGAGTCTAAGCTAAGTGCATTTTAATTATGATATAACCAAAGCCATGAGGATAAAAGCATGAGCAAAGCCACAGTTCTAATTGTTGAAGATGAAGCCGATATTCGTGATTTGCTTAGTTTTAACTTAGAGCGTGAAGGATTTATTCCCCTAGAAGCAGAAGATGGAACC
The DNA here is from genome assembly GCA_964370675.1 of uncultured Desulfovibrionaceae bacterium. Classification (GTDB taxonomy): domain Bacteria; phylum Desulfobacterota; class Desulfovibrionia; order Desulfovibrionales; family Desulfovibrionaceae; genus CAYJAD01. Next base: position 23,411 of record CAYJKC010000017.1, on the reverse strand, counting down.
AAGGGTATTGAGCTTGCGCAAAGCCATAAGCCAGACATTATCTTGCTTGATGTTATGATGCCGGGTAAGGATGGATTTCAAGTGTGTAAAGAGCTTGAGCGAAAACCAGAAACATCTAATATACCAATAATTATGCTTACAGCTAAGGGTGAAGAAGTAGACCGCATTGTGGGTTTTGAGCTTGGAGCTGATGATTATTTGGTAAAACCTTTTAGTGTGCGTGAGTTAATTTTGCGCATAAGAGCCATTTTGCGTCGTAAAACTCATGCAACAGAGGCTCCAACTCTTTCAAAACATGGCATTTGCTTAGAACCTGCAGCACATACCGTGACCATCAATAATGCAAGTGTTGATTTAACAGCCACAGAGTTTCGTCTTTTAGAAGATGTTATGCGCCATGCTGGAACAGTGCGCACCCGTGAACAACTTTTAAATACAGTGTGGGGTTATCAATTTGAAGGATATGCCCGCACAGTTGATACCCATGTGCGCAGGCTGCGCGCAAAACTTGGAACTCATGCTGATAACCTCGAAACCGTACGCGGTGTGGGCTATCGCTTTAAGGCATAATAAACTAAGGATTAATAAACAACATGCCTTTTTTTAACAAATCATTTCTAAACATAGTAGGAGGCTTTTTACTAGCCTTTTGCATTATTGCGCTCTATGTGCGACTTAGTTTGCAAGAAAACATTTTACAAGAAGTAAGTACGCAAACTTTAAGTGAGGCAAGAATAATAGCACATATCTTTAACAATTTGCCAGAGTCAGAAACAAAACAAATTAGCAATATTCGCCTTGATAATCAACGCATTAGCATTTTTACTCCCCAAGGTGATTTGCTAGATGATAGCCATGTACCAAGCAAGGAGTTTTCACCTGCTCATAATGATGCTGACCAACCAGAGCTTCAACAGGCAATAACAATTGGCGAAGGTACACATATTCGCCATGATGATATTAGCAATAATTATACGGTATTTGCCGCTGTGCGCTTAAACAATAATAATATAGTGCGCATATCTACCTCACCCGCAAGCTATATACCATTTATGCTCACCCAGCCAAAGATTATCTTTTTTATTATCATATTAATATGTTCTTTGGCATTACTTATTTCATATATTCTTGCATTACCACTTAAACGAGATATCAGCCAAGTTAAAAATATTATTGAAGATATTGCCAGAGGCAAATACCAAAGACGTTTAAATAGCCTATCTAACAAAGAATTTAACCCACTAGCTGAACAAATCAATCATATGACAACCCAAATTGAGGGTCAAATTCGAACTACAGAAGATCAAAAAGAACAATTGCAAAGTATTCTTGACACTATGAATGAAGGAGTTTTAGTGCTTGGACCAAACGGGGGCATACGCCGTTATAATCAGGCATTAAGCCTTATGTTTCCAGCTATTGTGAATGCCAAAGGCAGACAAGTAATGGAGGTAATCCCCATTCCTACACTACAAAAAGCCATTGAGGATATTGTGCAAAGTGCCAAAGCAAATGGCGAAGACTTGAATATTGGACCACTGCAATTAGAATTGCCAACAGAGCGTGTTTTTTCTGTGCAGCTCACCGGTACTGGTAGTAAAAATCAAAATTTTAGTGCTGTTATAGTATTTCACGATATTACAAGTTTAATTCGCCTTGAGCGCATTCGTAGTGATTTTGTAGCCAATGTATCACACGAGCTGCGCACTCCACTGACAGCAATTCAAGGTTATGCTGAAACCTTAACCGAACTTGATGAACTACCCAAAAATTCACGCCGTTTTGCAGAAATTATCCATAAAAATGGAACATATCTTGCGCGTATGGTAGAGGAGCTTTTAGCTTTAGCTAGGCTTGAAAGTGGTGATGTGCCCATGCAAATTACACCCATACCTGTCATGGAAAGCATAAATGCAGCCATTGGTTTATGCCGTAGGCAATTTGAGTTGCAAAATATTCAGCTTGACATACAAGTGCATGAAAATTTACACATCATGGCAAGCAGCCAACATTTAACACAAATTTTTAGAAATCTCTTAGAAAATGCGGGGAGATATGCCCCCAAAGATAGTAAAGTGCTCATTAAAGCATTGCAAGACTATCATGAAAAATCTATGATAAGTTTTGCAGTATGTGACAATGGTCCTGGTATTCCAGAACCAGATCAAGACCGCATTTTTGAGCGTTTTTATCGTGTAGAAAAACATAGAAGCCATGCCTCAACCGGTCTTGGTCTTGCAATTTGTAAACATACTGTTGAGCGTCTTGGAGGACGAATTTGGGTAGAGAGTCCAACAAATGAATACGCTACAGTATTTTATTTTACCATTCCCACTGCCCTTGGAGATGTAAAGTGACAACACAACACAAACTTAGCACTAGTAACGTTGACTTCTTTTACGGACAAGCTCAAGCCTTATATGATGTAAGTATTGACTTTCCCGTAAATCAAGTTACAGCATTAATTGGTCCATCTGGATGCGGAAAAAGTACGTTTTTGCGCTGTCTTAATCGTATGAATGACCTTATTCCCGGAACAAAAGTTAAGGGAAATATTACCTTAGATGGGCAAGATATTAACTCAGGTCAAGCCGATGTGGTAGCATTGCGGCGTAAAGTAGGCATGGTTTTTCAAAAACCTAATCCATTTCCTAAAACTATCTTTGAAAATGTGGCTTATGGTTTACGTGTCAATGGCATTAAGGATGAATCGCTAATTGCTGGCATGGTAGAAGAATCACTACAACGCGCTGCAATTTTTGATGAAGTAAAAGACAGGCTGCATAGCTCAGCCCTTGGATTATCCGGTGGGCAACAACAAAGATTATGCATTGCAAGAGCTCTTGCCGTTGGGCCTGAAGTATTATTAATGGACGAACCAGCTTCAGCCCTTGACCCCATTGCCACGCAAAAAATTGAAGAAGGCATACATGAATTAAAACATCAGCTAACCATTATTATTGTTACCCACAATATGCAACAAGCTGCACGAGTTTCTGATTATACAGCATTTTTTTACATGGGTAAACTCATTGAACATGACTTAACAGAAACTATTTTTACAAGACCCAATGTCAAACAAACTGAAGACTATATTACTGGGAGGTTTGGTTAATGGCTGCATTCGAAAATCAATTACAACAGATGTTAGTGACTTTGCGTACCAGACTCTTGGTTATGTCTGCCATGGTTGGTATTGCTCTTGATGACTCATGCAAGGCCTTTTGTGAGGGCGATATAGGGCGTGCCAGTGCCGTTATTGATGGTGATGCAGCCATTAATGAGCTTGAAAATGAAATTGATGCAAAAGCTCTTAGTTTACTTGCGCGCACCCAACCTGTAGCTGGTGATTTACGCCTTGTTATTAGTGCTTTACGCATGGTTGTAGACCTTGAGCGCATTGCGGACGAAGCCGCCAGTATGGCAGAACGCACCTTACTCATGGAAGATATGAAGCTAACAGTTTTCCATGATGACATAAAGCACCTCATGGATATCACACGCAAAACCTATGCTGATGCCATAGAATCATTTCGAGAGGCAAGCCCAGAGCTTGCTCTTAAAGTGCGTCAATATGAAGATGATGCTGCCTTGCTTGATGTACGTATCATGCACAACCTAATGAATTTCCTTGAGAATGGTGCTGAGCCACAAAGTGCTTTCTATATTATTTTAGTTAGTCGCTCCCTTAATAGAATTTGGAGAAGGGCCATGAATCTTGCTGAACACACATATTTTATTTATGCTGGAGTTAACTTAAAGCATAGAAGAATACAGTAATTTTTATCTATAAGAAAACACTGATTAAATTTGTTTTTACATAATATTTAAAAAAATAATCACTTGGCAAGGTAAATTTTATTGCTAAGTGATTATTTTTTTGCATAAAACCAAGCAGCAAGAACATGCACAAGAAATCGTAGCACGATTTTAAAAAATTGACACGCCCATACCGTTTATGTATATTCAGAAAAAATATTTTCTAACTTAACAAAAAGGACTGTCATGCGTCATTTAAAAATTGTTGCAAGCTACTGTTTATTAATTAGTTGTATCATATTAAATGTTAGCCCTGCTCATGCTGCCAAAGGGCAAGATGCAAACACATTAGTTTATGCTTGGAGTACCAATGTTGGTCCACTTAATCCCCATGATTATGGCAATAATATGATGTTTGCTCAAGCCTTGGTTTATGAGCCATTGGTACAATATGGCGAAGGCGGCAAAATTTTACCCTATCTTGCTAAATCATGGACTATTTCACCTGATCAAAAAATATATACTTTTCAACTACGTGAAGATGTAAAATTTTCTGATGGCACTGCCTTTGATGCTAATGCCGTAGTAAAAAACCTTGACGCAGTTTTTGCCAATAAGGAGCGTCATTCTTGGTTAACTCTTATGCAATTAATAGATTCTTATAAAGCCTTAGACACATACACTGTGCAAATAAATTTAAAAAGACCATATAAGGCAACACTGCAAGAACTAACTTTTGTGCGCCCTCTACGTTTTTTATCTCCGAAAGCCATGGATAAAGAAGGAAAATTTGTAAGTCCTGTAGGTACCGGACCATGGATTTTAGTTGAAAGTGGTAAGGGAGAATACGATAAATTTGAACGTAATGAGCACTACTGGGGCAAAAAACCTATATTGAAAAATATCCTAGTCAAAGTCATTCCTGACGTAGAAACACGTGCTTTGGCTCTTGAGACAGAAAGTGTTGATATCATAGCCACAGCCATGGGAGATCATGGCAGTGCAGACATAAGTCCCACAGCCTATGCCATGCTTGTTAAGGATGATGCATATACATCCTTAAGTTCTAAGGCCCGCAATACGCGCCTTTTGGCCATGAATACTGCCAAATTTCCAACTAATGATTTAGCTGTGCGCAAAGCCATTGTGCAAAGCATTGACCGAAAGGGCATACTTTCTGGAATATTACTAAATCAAGAGTTACCTGCTGAAACTCTTATGCACAAAAGCATACCTTATTGCGATGTCCCGTTAACTCCATATACGTTTGACCCAAAGCAAGCTGCAGCCACGCTAGATGCTGCCGGTTGGAAACTTATGCCTGGTGATAAGTTTCGCACCAAGGATGGTAAAACATTACAAATTAATTTAAAATTTATTGCTAATGAAAGCATTATGCGTGCTATCGCCGAAACTGCACAAAGTAATTTGGCTCAAGTTGGTATAGAGGTTAAGCTTATTGGAGAAGAGCCAGTCAGTTTTATGCAATCACAAGTGGATGGTAGTTTTGATTTAATATTTTGCAATTCCAGCGGCGCACCCTATGCACCATTTTCTTACCTTGGCATAATGAGTGTGCCGGGGCATGCTGAATATCAAGCCCAACTTGGTCTTAAAAATAAGGCAAAGTTAGATATGTCCATACAAAACGCTCTTTTTGCCACCAAAGAAGAAGAATTAAAAACAAGCTTTAATGACATATGGCGCATTTTACATGAAGAAGTGGTATATGTACCCCTAAGTTACAGTGTTGACAAAGCAATATTCAAGAAAAAACTATTGCAAAATTTTGAATTTGCACCAGTGTCTTACGAACTTATGTTTAACACATTGCAAAGACCATAATAATGTTACGCTTTATTTTGCGGCGTTTGCTAACTCTTATACCCTTATTACTGGGCATATCACTCTTTGTCTTTTGTGTTTTGCGCCTTGGGAAGACAGATCCTGCTCTTGCCTATGCCCGCATTTCCGGTCTGCCGCCAACGGAGCAAATTTTAAGTGAAATACGCCTAAATCTTGGTTTAGAAAATCCTCTTTGGCAACAATATATTGATTGGCTCATGGCTGCTTTGCAAGGAAATATGGGTCTTTCGTATGTTAGTGCAAAACCTGCCCTTGATGAGATATTATACTTCTTGCCAGCAACACTTGAACTAACCTTTTTTGCCATTTGCCTAACCACAGTGATAAGTATTCCCCTAGGCATTATAAGTGCCTATTATAAGGATAGATTTCCAGATTATATTATTCGCATTTTATCATTTAGTGCAGTGTCCACTCCTTCATTTTGGCTTGGTTTCATCTTAATGTTAGCTTTCTCAAAATATTTTGGCTTTTTACCTGCCATGGGTAAAGATGGTGTAACTTCATTTATTTTACCTGTGCTAACACTTTCCTTTATGTCCATAGGCATAAATGCACGTTTAGTTCGTGCCAGTATGCTTGAACATATGCATAGCCGCAGTGTTATCTATGCTAAAGCCATAGGCGCACCTAAAAGTAAAATTCTCCTACATATTTTCCGCAATGCTTGCATTCCTGTGCTTACAACTCTTAGTATGCATCTTGGAGAATTGCTTGGTGGAGCGGTTATTGTAGAAAATATTTTTAACTGGCCAGGTGTTGGTAGATATGTACTTACAGCCATATATAATCATGACTACCCCGTAATCCAAGCTTTTACCTTAGTTATGGCTGTAGTTTTTGTATTTCTTAATCTTGGTGTTGATATATTATATGCTAAAATTGACCCTCGTATAAAAATAACTAAAGCCCATGGGTCATATTAATGAATATTAAAATAATCACAGCCTTATGCATACTAATTCCACTGGTAATATGTGCTTTTTTTGGCACTATACTAGCACCATATGATCCCACCCTAGTAGATATAGCTAACAAACTTCTTCCACCCAGTGCAGAGCATTTTCTTGGCACAGATCATCTGGGGCGTGATGTATTTTCTAGACTATTAGTAGGCACAAGCTATTCTTTAAGCTCAGTTTTTTGTATCCTTAGTTTACTTGTTGTCTTAAGCCTCATACTTGGGTCCATATGCGGATATATAGGTGGAAAATTTGATGCGGTTATTATGCGTATTTGCGATGGTATGCTAGTATTTCCTACTATTGTGCTGGCATTATTTCTAATTGGCATATTAGGCCCTGGTTTGCTAAATCTTATTATAGCAACGGCCGTTACCCACCTTGCTTGGTATACGCGTTTAGTACGCAGTTATGTTTTAAGTCTTAAAAATCAAGGTTATGTCATAGCAGCAAAATCCATGGGGCTTAGCAAACTAAGCATTGTGACACGCCACATTTTACCAACTGTTCTAGTGCAAATTGTTATTTTAGCAAGCCTTGATGTGGGGCATATGCTCTTACATGTAGCTGGTTTATCATTCCTTGGGCTTGGCATACAACCACCTACGCCTGAGTGGGGTGTCATGATTGCTGAGGCGCGTAATGTTATGCGCACCCATCCTGAGCTTATGGTTTATCCTGGGCTAATGATTTTTTGCGCTACTGCTGCTTGTAACCTCTTGGGCGATAGCCTTCGAGATAAACTTGACCCCCATTTACGCCAAGGGGATATATAATGCTTGCCCTTGAAGTAAAAAATCTTGCAGTGTATGTACAAGCAAGCCATAAAGCCTTAATACAAAATGTTAGCTTTAATCTGGAACTTGGTAAAACTATAGCCCTCATGGGGCCAAGCGGCTCTGGTAAGTCTATTACCAGCATGGCCATTGCAAACGCTTTAAATACTAATCTTTACAGCAAAGCTGAACATTTTTTTATGGCAGGCAAACGCCCTGCCTTAATTATGCAAAACCCTGCAGATTGCTTTGACCCCCTGTTTACCATTGAACATACTCTTCAAATGGCACAAGCCCTAAGCCAATATGAAATGCTAAACGTCCTTCAGGAAGTAGGCTTTGAGCAAGGCGAACATATCTTAAAATGTTATCCTTTTGAACTAAGTGGGGGCATGCTGCATAAGGTTATGATTGCCATGGCAATTGTTCAAGTACAAAGTGGTCAAGCATGTTGTATCATAGCTGATGAACCCATAGCCGGACTTGATGCTATATCTAAACTCAAAAACCTAACACTCATTAAGCAATTGCAAAAAAAATATAATTTTGCATTACTCTATATTGACCATGACCTAGGCTATGCAAAGCTTATGGGTGATGAGCTTGCTGTAATGCATGAAGGGCAAATAGTTGAATATGGTGCATTGAAAGAAGTTATGGAAAACCCCAAACATTTTTACACCAAGGCATTACTCCAAGCAACGCAAGATATTAATATCAAAAAAAATATACCTCTGAATGTGCAAGATAACACTACTATACTATCTTGCGCTAATATTACAAAAACCTATGCCAAATCTTTAGCTTTAAATAATATTAGCTTTAAGCTGCAAAGTGGACAAAACTTGGGTATAGTCGGTCATAATGGAGCAGGAAAAAGCACCTTAGTTCGCGCCATTTTGGCTCTTGAACCACTAGATCATGGAAACATAGAAGTATTTAATCAAACCATTGACCCTCATGCAAGAGCTTGGCGCAAACACATTCAAGCAGTTTTTCAACACCCTCGTATGGCAGTTAACCCGCGCATGCGCGTGCATGATATTCTTATGGAACCACTACGTGCCCATGGATTTAAAGATAAAAATCAAGAAGCTAAAGAAGTAGAAACATTGCTCAATATTGTTCAACTACCCTTATTTTATGCTAAGGCATATCCAAGCCAGATGAGTGGAGGTCAGCTTCAACGCTTGTGTATTGCGCGCGCCTTAGCTCTTAAGCCCAAAATATTAATTCTTGACGAACCTCTAACAGACCTTGATAGCGTTGTGGCTGAAGAAACTTTGCATATGCTAGAAGATATAAAGCAAAATTTACACATAAGCTTATTATATATCTCGCATCATTTGCCATCAGTATTAAGGCTATGTGAACGTATCTTAGTGTTGGATAATGGCAATATTGTAGATGATTTTTTAAGCTCTGAATATGCTGATCCTGTGCGCCATGAGGCATTTAAAAAACTTTTATAATAATAGTTAATAAGCATAATGTCCTGTTAAAAACACTTTTATTTAATATATGATGACAAATTATCTGCATTAGTTCTTATTAAGTAATTATCCAAAAGTTGCCAAGGATATGCTGATTGATAGTTCCTCCTAATGGATAAATATTCAGCATAACCCCCATCTATAAAAAGACTACTACGCTTTAAATAAGGCACTCCATAAGAAATTAAAATCTTAGGAGTTACCACGGTTAAGTTGTGTTGTAGCCTGCACCAAGACCTCAAAGTGCAATATGCCGCACCTGTAAAACCATAAGATTCAAGCCAAAGCGCTAAAGACACTTCATATGCCACAGCAACGTCCTTACCATTATCCATACCAACATGATCAAAAAATTTTGTAAAGCATTCATGCTGTAATACTTGTGGCTTAAAAACCAGATAAAAGCTTTGTAAGTGAGGTGCTATCTCTAAACTATAATTTAAGCCCCAAAAATCACATGGCACTGTTGCCATGCGCGCATGAATTTTATCAAAGCTATAAATAGGTCCAAAATAACTATCATTGGTTAAAAGAAGTTCTTTACTATTTAATACACTAGGAAAACAGTGTAAGGCAGCCTTCCATGAGGTAAAATCATAACCTTGGCATTGGCGGAAAATTATTGCATCACACCAGCTACTGCAATCTTTGAGGCATTCACAGCTATTAATGGGATGAGCTGAGGCTAAAATAATTTTTTTTCCCATTTTTTTAAATTCTCGACACTGATGCACCACATAGGGGTCAACTATTCCATGGGGGTCCCAATGCGCTACAATAACACATTGCGCATTGGTAAAATTGACATCATGTCCATAAATACACGTATAATCATAATCAGAAATATGGTGACGTGTATGTAAAGATGCAGAATCAAAATAGCTTGCTGAAGAAGCCACTGAAAATTTGGATACACTAGAAGCAAAGTGAACAACACTGGTAGTAAAAAGTTTTTGCATTAAATGCGCAGGCATAAACTTGCCAAAAAACATATACAAAGAACGTAGACAAAAGTACCATGTCTTTAAAAGCGCAAATAATAAGCCATATTTTCTAAAAAAGAAAAAAAACTTTTGTACAACATTCATGGAATTTGTGTGCATGAGGCATACTACCTACAAAGTTTATGTAAGTAAATATTAACATTAAGAATAATATATAATTAATTAGGTGATTCAGATTGAAGTTTTTTGTAGGTGCAAAAAAACTCCGCCCAAAGCTATAGAGCTTGAGCGGAGTAAAGGTAATCTCAGAAAACTATTTTTAATAGTTTTCAACTATCCTGCTGCATATGCAGCTAATTTATCAAGATCAGCAATAACTAAGCGTGACTTCGTGCATCGGGTTATGACACCTTCATCTTTAAGCCTGCGCAAAATCTTTCCAAGCCAACTACGACGCACGCAAAGCAATGAAGCAATTTCTTCATGTGTTACACCTAGCGGTACTTCTAATGCATTGCCATAGCTTCTTGATAATTCAAGCATAAGCTTACAAGTATTAGCAAAAGCATTACCTCCAGCAATACTTGCAATCCTACGCATATAATACATATTCTTTAAAGATTGAGCCCTAATTAAACCTAGCAATAAATGAGGTTGTTCTTGAGCAAAACTTTCTGTTAAAAAAAGTACTTCCGGAAAGAAGTATGCCTCAACCGGTGTTATGGCATAAATAGAATAATGAGGGCTATATTCATGCACAGTCATATCATACATAAGTGTTCCCTCACCTAGGTGATAAAGCGTTACATCCTTACCACTATCGGTATTATGTACTACTCTAACTTTTCCATATTTCAGATAATAAAAACCACTTTGCCCCTCTAATGAAGGAGGAATATATTCCTTTGCCTTAAACGTTGTATATCGCCCAAGATGTAACATACTCTCCCACTCACGGGAAGTGTCCACAATCCATACTGGATTATAATAGAATTCTTTTTTTCGTTCAGCTCCGGAATAAGCATGATGCTCTTTTAAGCTTGTGCGAACATCATCCAAAGTCGGCATCTTTTTTGTGTAGTTAACCATAATTAAACCCCTTAAATTAAGTTAAACATTATATGAGAGTACTTATTGCTATCCTAACATATTTTGCACACTTAGCAATACAAAAAACCAATTTTGTATAAAAAAGTTCTCCTCATATTAAGATTCTGTACACAGTACACAAAACAAACAGAATAGTCTATATTAATTTTTAAAAGTAATAGATGACACCATACGCAGCTAAGCTTTTTTAAAAAATAATCTTATAAATTAGATAATTACAAGATTAATTAACATAAATTACTCTATGAACAATATTTACAAAATAAAATATTAATCCACAAATTATACTCGTAAAATGCTATTACAACACAAAACAGCCATATCTAATTTTTATACAAATTAGATAATAAATGATCCTCATAAAAAATTAAAACTTAATAGATTGATTTAATACAAAAAAATTTTTAAAATTTAAAAATATACAAAAATTTAAATAATAAGCATAATCATAATTTCTTTACGCCAGTCTGTCTTTTCTATATAGTTTGTGAGCAAAGAAACCAAAAGGAGTTTAGAATGCCCTCAAACAATGCCCGCAACAATGCCATTCAAGCCATAACTAATTATCGCCCAACGCATGCACCATTGAACTTTTGCGACACCAGACCCCAAGATATTTTTGCGTGCAATGTTTTTGATGACAAAACCATGCGGGAACGTTTGCCCAAAAGCATTTACAAAGCCCTACGCCAAACTATTGATTTTGGACAACGCTTAAATCCAGAAATTGCAGATACTGTAGCCTCGGTTATGAAAGACTGGGCCATAGAAAAAGGTGCAACACATTTTACACATATCTTTTATCCGCTTACCGGAACTACCGCTGAAAAACATGATGGTTTCATTCAACCAGACGGTTATGGTGGTGTGTTGGCAGCTTTTTCTGGTTCCATGCTTATTCAAGGTGAGCCAGATGCATCAAGCTTTCCTTCAGGCGGTTTGCGCTCAACTTTTGAAGCGCGTGGATACACCGCTTGGGATGTAACAAGTCCTGCTTATATAATGGAAAATCCCAATGGTACTTTTTTATGCATACCCACAGTATTTTTATCTTGGACGGGCATTGCTCTTGATAAAAAAACTCCCCTCTTGCGCTCAAACCAAAGCATTAATCGCCAAGCAAAGCGTTTGTTAGCTCTTTTTGATGTGCATTCACATTTACCCATTGTAAGCTATGCAGGTATCGAGCAAGAATACTTTTTAATTGATGCCAATTTTAACTTTGCCCGCCAAGATATACATGTGGCAGCACGAACTCTTTTTGGGGCGCGTCCTGCCAAGGGGCAAGAGTTTAGTGACCAATATTTTGGAGTCATACCACAACGCGTCTTATCGTTTATGATGGAAGTTGAACGCGAACTATATAAACTTGGTGTACCAGTCATGACAAGGCATAATGAGGCTGCGCCAAGCCAATATGAAATTGCTCCACGCTTTGAGGAAGGCAACCTTGCCGTTGACCATAATCATATAATTATGACCATGTTACGTAAAGTAGCAAAGCGTTATGGATTAAAATGTCTCTTACATGAAAAGCCCTTTAGCGGCATTAATGGCTCTGGTAAGCATTTAAATTATTCCATAGGCAATTCAGAGCTTGGCTCATTATTTGACCCCGGTGACACCCCCCATGAAAATGCAAAATTTATGGTTTTTTGCGCTTGTATGATTCGTGCCGTACATAAATACGGCGCTCTACTTCGCGCTAAAGTGGCAACTGCTTCCAATGACCATCGCTTAGGTGCGCATGAAGCGCCTCCTGCCATTATGTCTATTTTTCTTGGCGACCAGCTGGCTGATGTTTTTGAGCAATTTAGGGCTGGGCGCATTAAAGGAGCTAAAGAAAGCCGTATGATGCATGTGGGCGTTGATACCTTGCCAGCATTTTCAGCAGATCCAGGTGATCGAAACCGCACAAGCCCTGTGGCTTTTACAGGTAATCGTTTTGAATTTCGTGCTGTTGGTTCAAGTATGTCTGCAGCAGGTCCATTAACTGCATTAAATGCCATCATGGCAGATTCCATAGGATACGCAGCAGACTATTTAGAAAAAGCCTGCAAGGGTAAAAAAGAAAATCTTAACGATGCAGTGCAAAGCTTTATTCAAGATGTAATGGAAGAACATAGTGCAGTTATATTTAATGGTGATGGTTATTCAGACATTTGGCACAAGGAAGCAGCTCGCCGAGGTTTACCAAATTTACGCACCACACCAGAAGCTTTAACCGCTCTTGCATGGCCAGAAATTATTGAACTATACGAAAGTAACAATATTTTGAGCAAAGCAGAAATAAAGGCACGTCAAGAAATATATCTTGAACAATATTGCAAAAGCATTCGCACTGAAGCCATATTAGCTAAACGCATGGCTCAAACCATTATTTATCCTGCAGCCGTGCGCTATCAAGGGCAGCTAGCATCAAGCTATGCTAGCCTTAAGGCCATTAATAAGACATATGAAACTCAAGCTCTTGATATGGTTGTTCACTGCACAGAAAAAATGCAAAATGCTGTATTAAAACTAGAAAAACAAATTAACAATGCAGAGAAAAAATCAAGCGATATTTTAGCTCAAGCTCAATTTTATTGTAAAAATGTCATACCTTGCATGCAAGAAGTACGCAAATGGGCAGACGAACTTGAAATTGTCGTAGCTGACGATTTATGGGCATTGCCAAGCTATCAAGAAATTCTATTTTTCAAATAAAATTTAAGCATATCACATTCTGAAAAAGCATATAACATCATATTTATTCTATAATGTTATATGCTTTTCAGGATTAAAAACCCTTAACATTTTACCAATTACGCTCGCTGCCAACCACAGCCCCAGCAAGCACACCTATACCAGCGCCAGCTAAAGCTGCGCCAAGCCCTACACTACCACCAGAAACGGCTGCAATACCTAAACCGCTAACCGTGCCAAGGGCAGCACCACTTAACATACTTTGTTGAGTTCTTGACATATTGGTACAACCACTAGTCAACGCTAATACAATTACTCCAACGACCATAATTTTTTTCATACTCTACCTCGTTTTTAACTTAGGTTCTATGACTTCATGCCAAACAACATTAAATACTGGTATATCTAACTTATCTTGATTTTTGGCATACCATGCATCAATTTCTTCTACTATTTTTTCGCGCTTGGCATCTGAAAAGGCTAAGATCCAACTTCTTGAAAAAGGGGTCAGCTCATCTACAATATCTTGGTGCTTAGTGCTTTTTCCACCTTGTTCTGCTTTATATTTTGCAGTGACATATTCCATACTTACAGCACATTCTACCCCATAAAGTAGAGCCAATTTATTATCCTTGGTTGACTCAATCCACACCTCACCAGTTAATTCTGTAACAGGGTTTTTCTTAGCCATACCTACACTAAAACCAAAGGTCATTAGCATAGTGAACATGAGGCATATAACAATTTTTTTCATAAACACTCCATATTATCACTTGTTTATAAGACCTTTGCCAAACTATTCACCAATATTTTGTCAAATTAACGACAAAATATTTTACAAATTGATTTTTGCAAAAGTCATTCCAGTTTTCAATTGTGCCATAATAAATCTATATCCGTACTTCGAGGACAAAGCAAAAAAACTGCTTAGAAATAGCAATATAACACATTATTATAACACACATTGTAATTTAGAACATTTAATACAATATGACTTTCTAGCTTTTTTGTGTCAAGAATTTAAATAAAAAAGCGCAGAGTATGTATCATAATACCCTATAATTTAAATTATTTTAACATGACATCACTATAAAGGCATAAATTGCATTATTATATATTGCATACCTTGCTTGCTTATGGCACAATATTTGTAAGGACTATTATAGACAAAAGGAATAAGCTATGGCATTGGAGCTTCGGCAACAAATGAAGCTTGCTCAGCAGCTTGTGATGACCCCACAACTGCAGCAGGCTATTAAACTTTTGCAGCTTTCACGCTTAGAACTGGTAGAAACAGTTCAACAAGAACTTTTGGAAAATCCTTTTCTTGAAGAAGGATTTGAAGAAAGCTTTGATAATGAAAGTGCTGAAGTTCGTTCTAACAGCTCTGAAGAACAAGTTTATGATAAAGAGCTAGCTAAAGAAGCCGACTGGGAAGACTACCTTGGCGAATTTGCTAGCACACCCCGCAATCTACAACCACGCGAATATGAGGCCATAGACGATTCTAATCCATTTGAAGCGCGCTATGCCGAAAAACCATCCCTTGAAGGGCATTTGCTCTGGCAATTACGTTTATCTTCACTTACCGACAGCCAAAAAGATATAGGTGAAATCATTATTGGTAACCTTTCATCAGCAGGTTATTTACAGGCAAGCCTAACCGATGTGGCAGAAATGAGTAATGCCTCAGAAGATGAAGTTGCAGAAGTTTTAAATGCTGTACAATTTTTCGACCCAGTGGGAGTTGCTGCACGTAATGCTTCAGAATGTCTTATGATTCAGTTACGTAACTTGCGTTATGACCGCGATCCCATCTTGGTTGCCCTAGTTACGGAACATTTAGAAGACCTTGAAGCCAAGCGCTACAAGCCTATCATGCGCAAATACCAATTAGATCTTGAAGATTTAAAAGAATATTTAGATATAATCCAGTCACTTGAACCGCTGCCTGGGGCATCCTTTGGAGGTGGTGAGCCAACCTTTGTGAGCCCTGATGTTTTTGTTTATAAGTATGGCGAAGATTTTGTTATTATCTTAAATGACGACGGATTACCACATTTACAGCTCTCAAGCACTTTGCAAGATGATAGTTTGTCTCACTTACCTGAGAGTGAAAAAGAATATTGTTCTGAAAAAATGCGCGCTGCCTCTTGGCTTATAAAAAGTCTTTACCAAAGGCAACGAACTCTGTATAAAGTAGTTGAGAGTATTATTAAATATCAGCGCCCTTTCTTTGAACAAGGTGTAACTCAACTTGCTCCGCTTATTTTGAAAGATATCGCTGATGATATTACCATGCATGAATCAACTGTTAGCCGCATAACTACCAATAAATACGTGGCAACTCCGCATGGAACTTTTGAGCTAAAGTTCTTTTTCAACAGTGCATTGGAACTTGATGATGGTAGTCAAGTGGGTTCAGAAAGTGTTAAAGCCCTCATTAAAAAATTTATTGGAGAAGAAGATCCTAAAAACCCACTTAGTGACGAACGCATTGGTGAAATGCTTAAAGATCATTTGAAAGTAAACATTGCAAGGCGTACTGTGGCAAAATATAGAACAGCTATGGACATTGCTTCATCGTCTAAAAGAAAAGAACATTTTTAGCAATATAGCATATTTAATGTGTTAAACACATTTGAATTATGGTAGTGGTGGGTGTCCGCACAATTTTGTGTTGACCTTGAACTAAGGAGAACTAAATGAATATATCCTTCACTTTCAAGAACTTTGAACCTTCTGATCATTTAAAAAAGTATGCCCGACGCCGTTTTGAAAAACTTGGGCGTTTTTTTGGCAAAGCCTCGGGTCTTGATGTGCAAGTGCATTTAAGTGTTGATAAGTTCCGCCATAAGTGTGATGTACGTGTTAACGGTGAAGGGCTTACCCTTACAGCTACTGAGCAAACCGAAGAAATGTACTCATCCATTGACCTTGTACTTGATAAGCTTGAAGCCCAAATCAAGAAGCATGTATCAAAGCAAAAAAAGCATCTAAGACAAGCTCGCGATGCTAAGGTGCAAGTATTTACTTATAATTTTGGCGGCGAAATAGAAGATAGTAGCATTGGAACACGACGCTTTGAACCAAAGCCCATGCCCTTAGATGAAGCTATTTTGCAGCTTGAATCTGTGGGTAGTGAATTTCTTGTATTTTTAAGTGCAGAAAATCAACGCATAAATGTTGTGTATCGTCGTAGCAATGGCGAATATGGATTAATTGACCCAATCATTTAATATAATTATGAAGAAGGGTATTGTAAATAATTTAAATCTATTTGCAATACCCTTTTTTATCGTGGGAATATTCTATGTCGCTTGAAAAAGTAACCCTAAAAGCTTTTATTATTGTAGGCATTTCTGGTGCTGGAAAAAGCACAGCTTTACAAGTATTTGAAGACTTAGGTTATTTTACTGTCGACGGTTTGCCAATAACCTTAGTGCATGACATGGTAGACCTTATAAAACGTGACTCCATGCGCCATTTTAATGGTGTTGCCCTTGGTATTAGCTTGCACAATACAAATCTTGCCGATGATTTAAGCAAAGCCATGCAAGATGTTTGGGCAAAAAATGTTGAACCATGCATTATATTTTTAGAGTCACAAGAAAATGAATTAATGCGCCGCTATGCTACCACTAGGCGCCCACACCCGCTTGAACGCCAAGGAATGGGTCTTGAGCTAGCCATTGAATCTGAAAAAAGGCTACTTGCTCCTTTAAGGCAAATGGCTGATATGGTTATTGATACTAGTACATACTCCATACATGACTTACGCAGAGAATTGCAAGATCGCTGGGGTAAGCTTGGGCGAACCATGCGCTCTCTAAAAGTGAATATTATTTCATTTGGTTTTAAGTATGGCATACCAAAGGAAGCAGACTTTGTTTTTGACTTACGCTTCTTACCTAATCCTTATTTCGACATATCATTACGACCTTTATCTGGACAAGATGTAGCCATAGTTGATTATGTCTTTGGTAAAAAATCAGAGCAAAAATTTTTACAAAAGTTTACTGAATTTATGTTATTAACTCTTGAACATATAGCACATGAAGGGCGTTATCGGATAAGCTTAGCTCTTGGCTGTACTGGTGGGCGACATCGCTCAGTTGCCACAGCAGAACAGATGTGTAAGGTTATAAAACAAGCTGGTTATGCAACTTCACTTGAGCATAGGCATTTAAGCCTTGGTTAAAATATTTTTTGATAGCAGGATAAGGAGTAAAATATGAGTCAAGATAATAACAAGCAAGTAGGCATTATTGTTGTAGCCCACGGAGATTATGCTGCAGCACTACTGCGCACAGCAGAGTTTATCTTAGGTCAACTCACCGATTGTACATCCATTAGCATAGATGCAGCCTTTGAAGTTAGCGAAACCGTAAGTCGCCTTGAAGATGCCACAGCGCGACTAGATAAAGGAGCTGGAGTTATTATCCTCACAGATATGTTTGGTGGAACTCCAACCAATTTAAGCCTAGCTTTACTTGCTAAACACAAAGTAGAAGTTATAACTGGTGTTAACCTGCCCATGATTTTGAAAGTTTTTACATCACGCAATAAGGATTTAACTGAGCTTGCAAGCATTGCCGAAGAGTCTGGTAAGAATGGTATTGTGGTAGCTGGAAGCATGCTAGGTAAGTAATTGAGCTGTTATGGTATTATTTCGTGTTGATAACCGCCTTGTACATGGGCAAGTTATTGAGGCATGGCTACCCTTTTTGCATGCCAAGCAATTAATTGTTGCCAATGATGATCTTGCAAGTGATGCTTTGCGGCAACAAATAATTTGCCTAGCCATACCAAAACAAATTAATGTACACTTTATAACTATAGCTCAGTTACCTGAAATAATAAGTTATTACCCAAATGAAAAAATTCTTATCTTGCTAGAACATTGCCAAGACTTAGCCCAAGCACTAAAATATGATATTAGCATTTCACGCATTAACATTGGTAACTTACACTTTGGAGCTAATAAAAAACAGTTACTACCCCATGTGGCAGTAACTGATGCCGAATTTGAATTTTTACAAAGCTTAAATGAACAATACATGATTGATTTTCGCTCTATACCCACAGAAAAACCACGAGGCTTGCATGAATTATGACATCACCTTTTTAGCAAGTATTAGTTGTTTTTTTTTGTCCTTACAAGCCTTGCACGCTGCAGTGTTAGCATAGGTCTTTTCGATCGCCCTCTTGTGGTAGCGTTTTTTTTAGGCATTATTACTAATAATTTAGAATTTAGTTTAGCTCTTGGTATTGTATTTGAATTATTTTGGCTTGATGCTTTGCGCCTTGGTGCTATCATTCCACCCTCTGGTAATTTGTCATTTTTGTTATTATATCCCATGGCTTTAATATTTAATTGGCAACATCCAAGCCAATTTGCCATACCACTTCTCATTTGTTTAAGTCTTGCATATACTACTATAAAAATAGAATTATTCCAAAGAAAGCAAGCTAATAACTATATTTGCTGTGTGGAAAAATGGACTGCAAATCCTCAAACTGGCATGCATCCAAGCCAAATTATTTACAAGTCACTAACAAAATTTATCTTAATTTATTCTGCCCTTTATATAGTTTTGTTTTTCATTTTATACTTATTATTTGATATAATCAGCTTAAAATTTAATCTGCACATTGAAAACTTTAGCTGGACAATACTTTATGCAGCAAGCCTTATGGGTGCCATATTGGCACTAAGAACCAAAAGAGCCTATGCCATATTATTATTGGCACTTATATTAATATTTCTTGCAAATTAATGGGAAATTAAAGACTAATATTAACTAAGAATTAAACTAGATAGTCGGCACTAAAAATCATTTGACCCACTTATCATAAGTGGGTCAAATGATTTAATTAAACTATAAAACCTTGGCTAATACTTCAAGCACACGTTCTACATTGTGCTTATAAGCTGTATGACCCATAAGACCAATACGCCAAATTTGACCAGCTAGCGGACCTAAGCCTGCTCCGATTTCAATATTAAATTCTTTTAGCAAACGGCTGCGAATGGCTGCTTCATCCACACCTTGTGGAACTTTCACAGAATTAAGCATAGGTAAGCGATATTGAGGTTGTACTAACATCTCTAATCCAAGCTTATCAAGACCATCTACAAGTAATTGATGCATTTGTCTGTGACGCTCAAAAACATTACTTAAGCCTTCATCCAAGGCATGCTTTAAGGCTGCATATAGAGCATATTCCATATTTATAGGTGCTGTGTGATGGTAGGTACGAGTTGTTCCTTCCCAATAAGATGCAATAAGAGATAAATCTAAATACCAGTTAGGAACTTTTGTTTTGCGATCTTGTAGCTTCTTCATGGCACGAGCAGAAAAGCTTATGGGTGCTAATCCTGGAGGGCAGGATAAGCATTTTTGTGTACCAGAATATGCCGCATCAACATGCCATGCATCTAGCTCAACAGGCATACCACCAAGGCTAGTCACACAATCAAGAATGAATAACGCACCGTGATTATGAACCATTTTACCAATAGCAGCAGCATCAGAAACAACACCTGTGGAAGTTTCAGCATGCACAAGGGCAACTATGTCATATTGACCACTACTAAGCTTAATATCAACTTCAGAAGGTAATACGGGTTCACCCCAAGCAATTTCCAAAGCATCAACATTGGCTCCAAGACGTGCTGCAACATCTTGCATACGCTTACCAAATACACCATTGGTAAGCACTAGCACTTTGTCGCCCTTTTCTATAAGGTTTACGAAGCAAGTTTCCATGCCGGCTGAACCAGTGCCAGACATGGGCATGGTTAAGCTATTATGTGTATTAAAAACCTGACGTAATTGATCTTTAATTGCATCCATAATTTCCACAAAGTATGGATCTAAATGACCAATAGTTGGTTTTCCAAGAGCTGCATATACAGCATCAGATACGCAAGAAGGACCAGGGCCCATAAGTAAAGTGGGTTTAAGACCATTTAATAAATCTTTTGTCATGGCAAATTCCTCATAAATAAATTTTTGCTACAAGAAATTACATCCTCAATACCAAAAGGTAAAGGAAAATTATCTTGAAAAACAATTAAAAACACGATAAGTTGCAAATATAATAATAAAAGAGGTTCTGCATGGGACGTTTACAAAATCATAAAAAACTTTTGCGCCAATGGTTAGAAGCAGAAAATTGGCATGAACAATTAAATAGTATTGAAACTTTAAATCCACGCCAAGCTGCAGGTCCACTCTTTTCATTTCTATTACTTGGTGATTCTATGACCCATAGAGCAGCCATTGCTCTTGGCATGTGCATTAATATTTTATGTGTAGAAAAAGCAGAAGATGCAAGAAACCTTGTGCGCCGTTTTCTGTGGCAAATGAATGAAGAGTCAGGCAATATTGGCTGGGGCATACCAGAAGCTTTTGCCGAAACTTTGGCACAATGTCCGCGCATGGCTAAGGAATTTCATTCCGTACTATTATCATATATTATGGACACAGGGCGTGACGATAATTACTGTGACCATGATATATTACGTCGCTCTTGCTATTGGGCTATAGGTCGCTTTGCTTTAGCACGCCCTGAGCTTTGTGAGCGCGTTGTGCCTTGGCTCATACGCGGCTTACAAGACCAAGACCTAGCTTGCCGTGGCATGGCTGTTTGGGCATTAATGCAATTTCCTAAAAACATGCTAAACCCGCTTGAAATAGCCCCTTTTTTAAACCGTCTTACGCAAGAAGAATTAAACAACACTACATGTAATATTTTTGAAAACAATGCCTTACATGAATATACTGTGATAGACCTTGCCCAAAAGATGCTTAAAACACTTTAGCATGTATTAGATTTAAGCTAAAAAACACCAAGTAAAAAGGATAAGACTTACAATTTGCTTAAAAAGTCTAAACTTGCGTCATGAACTAACTTAGGTTAAGTAATAATTATTACAACAAAATATTGCAATTTTTTATTTGATGTATATTTATATAATGTATGATTTTGCCTGAGCATCAATAAGCAAATTTCCCCAAGGCTAAAGATTTTTTTATTTTTTTCGATATGACTTATACAAATAGGCTAAAGATTGTAATTTTTTTGGGAAAAATATGTACATAATTATTGGTTTACTCATTGTTATAGGAAGTGTTGTTGCCGGTTATGTTATGGCTAAGGGCGACTTTCTTATATTATTCCAACCAGCGGAATATGTTATTATTCTTGGTGCGTGTATGGGGGCTTTTTTTGCCTCTCAAACTAAATACACTTGGAAGCTTATCTTAAAAAGCCTAAAACATATCTTTGGCGACCCTGGGTCAAGTAAGGAAAAATATTTAGAGACCCTAGGTCTACTCTATGCTCTTTTTTCAAAAATGCACCGTGAAGGTGTAATTAGTATTGAAAGTGACGTAGAAAAACCAGAATCCAGTGCCATCTTTAATAAATACCCAACCATTTCAAGCTCACCAAGAACTGTTACATTTATTGGTGATACCTTACGGGTTTATTTAACTACTGGCGATCCAGCAGACATTGATAGCCTCATGGCTATTGATATGCACACTATGCATGAAGAAGAACTACTACCAGCACATGCCGTAACACATATGGCTGAATCCATGCCCGGTATGGGTATTGTAGCATGTGTACTTGGTGTTGTACTTTCCATGAGTAAAATTAACGAACCACCAGAAGTACTTGGACACTATATTGCTGCAGCACTTGTAGGTACATTTGTTGGTATTTTATTATGTTATGGTTTTTTTGGTCCCATGGGAGCAAAACTTGAAAATCACGCCCATGAAGAACATTTTTACTATAATTCCATTAAGGAAGCTGTTGCCGCTGCCATTCGTGGTTCCACACCGCTCATGGCTGTGGAATATGGTAGACGCGCCATTCCAAACCCTTTTAGACCCACTTTTTCTGAAATGGAAGAATCCCTAAAAGGTAAATAAAATGATTGTTAAGGCATTATAGGAGTATAATATGGGCGGTGCATGGAAAGTAGCTTATGCCGACTTTGTAACGGCAATGATGGCATTTTTTCTCTTGCTTTGGGTCTTAAATATGGCTCCACCTGAAACTAAAGCCGGACTAGCAGCTTATTTTGCAGGTGAAAGTAATATGGAAACTGGTGCTACCTCACCAGTTACCAATAACCCCTTTATTCAAAATACTGATAAAATAGACACCAGAGTACAAACTATTTCTGAAGCCGAAAAAGCACATTATGCCATAGCTCAAAAAATTAAACAAATGCTCATGGCAGACGCTGTTCCTCAAGATTCTTCAGGGGTTAGTGCTGATGATGTAGGGGTGCAATTGCGCGTGCATTCTGGCTTAATGTTTCAGCCAAACTCTGCAATCCTTAGTGATGCTGCAAAACTTATCTTAGAAGATGCCGTAGCCATATTGAATGAATATAATCTTTATTTGGTGGTGCGTGGGCATGCTTCTGCTAATGAACTTTCTGCACCATATCCATCTGTATGGGAATTATCTGGAGCACGCGCTGCGGCAGTTGTGCGTTATTTAATTGATCAAGGTATTAAGCCTACACGCTTAAGAGGAGTTGCTTACGGAGATACCCGCCCCTTTGCGCCCAATGATGATGAAGTTAACAAAGTTCTTAACAGGCGTGTTGAATTGTATTTTCATCGCCCAGAAGTCATGTCTTACAGTGTAGTTTATTAAACAAAAACAATAATTTATTTTTTTATAAAAAAAAGCTTGCTAAAAAGACTTACTTTCTGTAAAAGCTTCTTGTGTCGCCGCGGTAGCTCAGTTGGTAGAGCAGAGGACTGAAAATCCTCGTGTCGG